>JAFDZM010000030.1 GCA_018266915.1 Bacteroidota bacterium
CGCGCTCTTTTTTAAGACATAAAAAATGGCCGGAATTTCTTCCGACCATTCGTGCCTTAACGGGCTTTTTTTGTTGGCTTTATATTCAGCTAATATTTAAAATAAACATTTGTTTTATTAACCTATTTGCTTGTTTTACCCGAACAAAAACACGGCTAAAAGGTTAAAGCCTATACGATTTGTCGACCTAATGTAATCTTCGTAAAGAAATTAGATGTTTAAACATATATTTATTACCTTTGATTCATAAAACAATCAGTTAAAACCATGGAAACACAAACAGCAACAAAATGGGCCATAGACCCAATGCACTCTGAAGTACAGTTTAAAGTAAAACACCTTGTTATTTCAACTGTAAGTGGTTTCTTCAAAAGCTTTGAAGGAACAGTAGAATCTGAAAATGAAGATTTCCAGGACGCGAAAATCAACTTCTCTATTGATATCAATAGCATCGATACCAACCAGACCATGCGCGATGAGCACCTGAAAGGTCCTGAGTTTTTTGAATCTGAAAAATATCCTCATATTAAATTCCAATCAACTTCTTTCAAAAAGACAGACGATGACGAATTCGAATTAAAAGGTGACCTGACTATTAAAGACGTTACCAAACCGGTTACTTTGGAAGTTGAATTCGGTGGCGCAGCTACCGACTTTTATGGCAACACTAAAGCAGGTTTCGAAATCACCGGTAAGATCAACCGTAAAGAATTCGGTTTGACCTGGGATGGCGTAACCGAAGCTGGTTCAGTTGTAGTTGGCGAAGATATTAAGCTGACTATAAACGCACAGCTTGCAAAACAAGCGTAATTTGATTTCGGAATTCGGATTGCCGATTTCGGAATTATATAATTCAAAAGCCATTTGCTCACACAAATGGTTTTTTTGTTTTCAAATAAATCGGGTAATAATCCGTACTTTTAAGGAGATTGAAAACCTGTAACCTGATGAACCGCACCCTCCTGCTGATAATGATTGCAACATTATTCAGCTGTAAAAACTCTGCCATCAAAAAAAACGATAATAGTAAAGACACTATTTCAAATACTCATGTTTTAGCAAACAAAGAACCGAATATCATCAGCGGAAATGAAACGGATATGGTTTACATAAGTACTGATGATGGTGATACATTGGGATATACAAAAGGCGAATTAAGAAAAATATTAAAAGCATTTCCGGAGCTTACAGACGAATTTCCCCGCCCACCAGATGAAAGTTATGCAAGTGCAAAGAATATTAGGGTTGATCTTGGCAATAATAGTACGTTTAGTCTTGATTGCGAGTTGTGTCGGGATGACTATTATAGAGTGTACGCCTATTTTTTAAAAATGAGCGACGGCAATGAACAATACAAAGTAGAAAGAGAAAGGTTAATAAAACTATATAGAGATATTGGTTTTATAACCGCCAGGTTAGAAAATTGGGGAAACGGTTATGGTCATCTATCCAGGCGTATCTTAGGTTACGCGGAATATTCAGTTTATCGGCTTAGCGCTGATAAAAATGAGGGGTATTTTAAAAAATCATACGATATCAAAAAGCAAAAGGCGCTTTATATAGCGATGTTAAAGCAAACAATTGATGACGAAGTAAATAATGATACTGAAACTTTGCCGAAAGACAAACCCAGCCGAAAGAAAGAGTTACTTAAAACAGTCGATGAGATAAACAGTTTAATAACTGACTACTTTTATTTAAAAATGACCCAACAATTTCAAAGTTCAAACTATTAAATCCGAAATCGGAATTCCGAAATTCGAAATTCAAAGCATGCTGATAAAGATATATCCAGAAAACCCAAACCCGAAAGCAATTGAACAGGTAGCCGATGTACTTCGTCGCGGCGGATTGATCATCTACCCTACCGATACAGTTTATGGTTTGGGATGTGATATCACTAATCACAAAGCAATTGAAAAAATCTGTCAGATCAGGAATATTAAGCCCGATAAAGCCAATTTTTCATTTATCTGCTACGACCTAAGCCATATTTCCGATTATATCAAACCGATTGACAATGCGACATTCCGTGTATTAAAAAAGGCATTACCCGGACCATTCACTTTTATTTTTAATGCGAACCATAATGTGCCGCGCCTATTGAGTTCCAATAAGAAAACAGTAGGTATCCGTGTTCCTGATAATAACATCGCCCGTGAAATAGTGAAGGTTCTTGGAAACCCCATCCTATCTACCTCTATTCACGATGATGACGATATCATTGAATATTCTACCGATCCTGAATTGATTGAAGAGAAATATGCAGACAAAGTGGATATAGTGATCGACGGTGGATATGGCGGCAATATACCATCTACCATTGTGGATTGTACTTCAGGCGAATTTGAGATTGTCCGTGAAGGTAAGGGAGAATTGGAGTTGTATTTATAAAGATTTGCTATATTCGTTTAAACCTAATCACAATACAATGGAACGCAAGCCCCTCTCCCATGATATGACTCTTAGCAGGGTCATTAATGTTAGTATAATCGTAGCATTTTCGGTGATATTTTTTAAAACCACAGTACCGTGGTGGATGTACCTGGTTATAGTAATCATTGCGGGGCAAATGATCGCTTTTGTATTTTATCTGCCTGACAGGATCGAGTTTGATGATAAGAACATTTACATTGATAGATCAGGTGGTGAAATTACGGTTGATATGAGGGACATTTACACCGTAAAAATAACTCCATATGCTGTAAACAGGAGCAGATATATGTGGAAGATTAAATACGAGGTTAACGGTATAAAGAAGGCTGCAAGATTTTATCCTGATTATGATCGCGTTGCACTTGATGAGTTTACTGATCTGGTAAAACTAAAGAATCCTGACGCCACGATTGATTATTCGACCAATACATTTGATTTTGATATGTGATACTACGGTCTTATCGACTTCACAAACTCCGGTATCTTTTCTAAATAATTGTCATTCGCTAAAAACTTCACAAATGCACTGCCCACAATAGCACCAAGGGCATATTCACAAGCTTTGGTGAAAGCTTCATTATTAGAGATACCGAACCCAATAACCGCCGGGTTTTTCAGTTGCATGGCTTTAATACGTTTGTAGTAATTCTCAATGGCGTTGGATACCTGAAGATTTTTACCGGTGATGGATGAAGAAGATAGCAGGTAAATAAAGCTATTGGTGAGGCTATCAATCTTGCGGATACGTTCTTCAGAAGTCTGCGGGGTAACCAGGAAAATATTACTCAGACCATTATCAATGAAATACTTCGAGTACAAATTCTCATATTCATACATCGGCAGATCAGGTACGATAACACCATCTACTCCTACTTCAGCTGCCTTTTTGCAGAACCTTTCAATACCATATTGAACCATTGGGTTTACATACCCCATTAATAGGATCGGTATGCTGACGCGTTTGCGCAGGTCTATCAACTCTTCGAATAATTGATTCAGGTTCATGCCATTCTCCAGCGCTTTTTCTGAGCTGTGCTGAATAGTCGGTCCATCAGCAACCGGATCAGAATACGGGAAACCTATTTCCAGGAAATCTACGCCGGCTTTCTCCAGTGCTTCGGCAATATCTAGTGTGGTATTTAGCTCAGGGTATCCGGCAGTAAAGTAGATGGATAACAGGTTATCTTTTTTTGATTCGAAGAGTTTGTTTAGTCGGTTCATTTTGGTCAATAGTCAATGGTCAATAGACCATAGTAAAACAAAAAGGCCATGGACTATCGACCATGGTCTATGGACATTTAATATCCGAAATATTTAATATACGTACTCAAGTCCTTATCCCCCCTGCCTGAAATACAGATCACCACATTATCATCCTTTTTGAAAGTCATCTTCTCCAAATATGCCAGGGCATGTGCTGTTTCTATAGCCGGGATTATCCCTTCCAGTTGCGAGCAAAGCAAACCAGCTTGCAAGGCTTCGTCATCGGTGATACTTACATATTGTGCGCGATGCACCTTATACAAATGCGCATGCTGCGGACCGATGCCCGGATAATCCAAACCGGCTGAGATAGAATACGGTTCTACCACCTGGCCGTCGTCTGTCTGCATCAAAATGGTACGGCTTCCGTGCAAAACCCCCTCGCGACCTAAGAACGTCGTAGCTGCTGAATGACCGCTTTCTACCCCTTGTCCCGCAGCTTCGACGGCGATCAACTTTACAGATTCATCATCCAGAAAATGATAAAACATCCCCATCGCATTGCTGCCACCGCCTACACAGGCCATTACATATTGCGGTAGTTCATTTCCGGTATGCTCCAGCAATTGCTTTTTAGTTTCCTGTGAAATTATTGACTGAAACTGCGCCACCATTTCAGGATATGGATATGGCCCTACTACCGAGCCAATAATATAATGTGTATCAACCGGGTTATTGATCCAGTCGCGCATTGCCTCGTTAGTTGCATCCTTCAGGGTTTTACTACCTGATGTAGCCGGAACCACCTTTGCACCCAGCATCTTCATACGCGAAACATTTGGTGCCTGGCGCTCCATATCCACTTCACCCATGTATACTACGCATTCGATACCCATTAAAGCGCAAACTGTAGCCGTTGCCACACCATGCTGACCGGCGCCTGTTTCTGCGATGATCCGTTTTTTGCCCAAGCGTCGGGCCAGCAAAATCTGCCCAATTGCATTATTGATCTTATGCGAACCGGTATGGTTCAGGTCTTCTCGCTTGAAAAATATATTGGCGCCATATTTTTCAGAATATCTTTTAGCGGGATACAGTGGCGAAGGCCGCCCAACATAGTCTCTCAAAAGCTGTTCAAATTCAGCTTTAAAACCGGGGTCGTTCAATATCTGGACATACTGCTGTCTTAGTTCTTCCACATTGGGATACAGCATTTCGGGGATATAAGCCCCGCCAAAATCACCATAGTACCCGTGTTCGTTAACTCCGTATTTCATCGTAATAGTTCGAATGCGTTTTTTAATTTTTCAATGTCTTTCAGTCCGGGCTCAATTTCAAAGCGGCTGTTCAGATCAACCCCGTGAAACTGAGGATGTTTGATCGACTTCACTTCTTCCAAATTATCCAGGCTCAATCCCCCGCTTAAAAAGAAAGGGATATCCAGTTTATATTTATCTAACAACGACCAATCAAAGCTCTGTCCTGAGCCACCATGTTTATCCGTTTTTGTGTCAAAAAGGAAAAAGTCAACGCTACCAACGTATTGGTTCAACCGTTCGAAATCAAAATCCTGGTCAATACCAAAAGCTTTCAGTACTGTTACCTTATTCTTGAATTCCGCACAAAACTCCGGGTCTTCATTCCCATGTAACTGTATGGCATCAAAATGATATTTATCGATTAGTTGATGTATCGTTCCTGCCGTTTCATTCACAAAAACAGCAGTTTTTTCAATAGTGCCTGGCACAATAGCTAAGGTCTCATCACTAAGTTCAGCAGCAAAGCGTGGCGAAGGTGCATAGCAGATAAACCCCACATAATCGGGCTTTAATGCTGTAACGGATTCAATATTTCCGCGGTATTTCAGTCCGCAAATCTTTATATGCATTAGTTACTGCTTATCAATGTTTTAAAACTGTTCAATGCGCTTTTGCTCAACAAAGCTTCATCCGCCTCATAAAAGCAATCGCCAAACGTTTTCTCAGGGTGAATAGTTTTAATGGCTAATGCTGCATTGCAAACCACTACGTTATTTTGTGCGGTGGTGCCATCTCCATTCAGTATTCCCATAAATATATCTGCTGATTCTTTCACGGTGCTTCCCCCTCCTATTTCAGCCGGATCGAGCTTTTCGAAGCCTAAGTTCTCTATGCTGTTGATCTTTTCGCCTTCGGCAGAAAAAGTTTTAAAGTCACCTGTTAATGATATTTCGTCATAGCCATCCAAAGCATTCAGGATAGTATATTTTACATCTGATTTTTGGTACAGGTAAGCGTATATACGCGCCAGCTCCAGGTTAAAAACACCTACCATTTGGTTTTTAGGTTTGGCTGGGTTTACCATTGGCCCAAGCATATTGAAGAAGGTTTTTACACCCAACTCCCTACGTATCGGAGCAACCGTTTTCATAGCCGGGTGGAACAATGGTGCATGCAGAAAGCAGATATTGGCTTTATCCAATCCCTTATTCAGTTTATCGCTTTCATTGGTAAACTGGTAACCCAAAAATTCCATCACATTTGATGAACCACAACCGGATGATACACCATAATTACCATGCTTGGCCACTTTATATCCCGCACCTGCCACAACAAATGATGCAAGCGTAGATATATTAAAAGTATCTTTCCCATCGCCACCGGTACCGCAAAGATCGATCAGTTCGTTTGTTTCTAAATTGGCTGGTAAACACAGATCAAGCATGGCGTCGCGGAAGCCTTCTAACTCATCAACAGTAATAGTACGCATGCAATAGGCGGTCATAAATGCCGCCATTTGCGAATTATTGTATTTTCCCTGCGCAATGTTGGTCAGAATCTCTTTCGACTGCTCGCGGGTAAATGTTTTATGCTCAAATAAATGGTTTAATATTGCTTTCATGTTAATGGCTAATAAAAAAGGGCTGCCTTGTGGCAACCCTTCTTGTATATATCATTTTTAAACAAACATGGGACTGCCTTACGATTACTCGTTAAGCCACCACCAATTGTTGTTTAACACTTTGTTCATGATCTTGTGCGACAAATATGGAAATAGTTTTTACTAAAAGCAAGCATAATTATATTTTTGGTTGATTGGATTGATCAATCAACTCCATCAACCCACAACATGCCCATCCACAAACGCAAATTTAACCCGGAAGATGACTTAGGTTTTGGCACCCAGCCGGTGCTTAAGAATCAGCCATTAATACGGCAGGACGGTTCAATCAACGTTAAACGCCGTGGGTTGCCATTTTATAATACCGCAAATAATTATCATAAACTCATTACCATGAGTTGGGGTAAATTCTGGTCCCTCGTGTTGTCTTGTTATTTAATTATCAATACCATCTTCGCCTTTATCTACCTATTTATAGGTGTCGAGAATCTAAACGGTGCCGAGGGAACAAACACTTATCAGCACTTTTGGGATGCCGTTTTCTTTTCGGCTCAAACTATCTCGACGGTAGGTTACGGGCATATCAGTCCCAGGGGTATGGCGGCAAACAGTGTCGCAGCTTTGGAGTCAATGATGGGCCTGCTTGCTTTTGCATTAGCAACAGGTCTTTTATATGGGCGATTTTCTCGCCCTACAGCTAAAATTGTTTACAGCGAAAACTTATTGGTGGCCCCTTACCAGGAAAATGGAAAGGGCTTGATGTTCAGGATGGCCAATTTACGCCGAAATACGCTTATCGACCTGCAAATGGAAATCATCTTCTCCTACAATGAAAATGTAAATGGCAAACTGGTTCGGCGGTTCTTTCCACTCGAGCTGGAAAGAAAAAGGGTAAGTATACTTACTCTAAGCTGGACAGTAGTTCATCCTCTGGATGAAAATAGCCCGCTGAAAGATATGACGCCTGAAGATCTTAGAGGTACACAGGCAAGCGTAGCGATATTATTAAAGGCGTTTGATGATACTTTTTCGCAAACCGTACACTCCCGTACTTCTTATACATGCGATGATATTATATGGGATGCCAAATTTACCCCGGCATTTGACCGAGATGAAGATGGTACAATCGTATTAAATCTGCATAAAATTGGTGATTTTGTGAGGCTGTAATTAGGTTGTAGTAGTTGTAAAGGTTGTATTGGTTATAAAGGTTAGGAGAAAACAGCAATTACGACTATTACAACTTCGCCTGACAAAGCTCAATAAGCACCCCATTGGCACTTTTTGGGTGAAGAAAGCACACTAATTTATTATCGGCGCCTTCTTTGGGCTGATCGTTCAAAAGCACAAATCCTTCCTTTTTAAGACGTTCCATTTCGGCTACAATGTCCTCTACATCAAAGGCTATGTGGTGTATTCCCTCGCCTCTTTTCTCGATGAATTTATGGATAGGACTATCAATAGATGAGGGCTCAAGCAATTCAATTTTATTGGGCCCTGATTTCAGAAACGCTGTTCTAACTCCCTCTGAAGCAACAGCTTCTATTTTGTATACAGTTGTATTTAATAGTTTCTCATAGATCATCCCTGCCCCTGCTATATCCTTTACCGCTATGCCGATGTGCTCTATCTTTCTCATACCCAAATATTGCAAATAATTACCTTTATCTGATTATTCCACCTTGTTTGGATTGATTTTAAATAAAAACTTTGCATATCTTTGTATTGTTTAATAATTGATATAAATATGAACCTTCCTATATACCTGGATAATAATGCCACTACGCCCATGGACCCACGGGTACTTGATGCGATGGTGCCTTATTTTACCCAGAAATTTGGTAATGCCGCGAGCCGCAATCATGCGTTTGGATGGGTGGCAGAAGAAGCTGTTGATTACGCACGTGAACAAGTTGCCAAAATTATCGGTGCAACTGAGAAAGAGATCATCTTTACTTCCGGCGCTACCGAGGCCGATAACCTGGCGATAAAAGGTGTGTTTGAAATGTACCAAGAAAAAGGCAACCACATTATTACTGCGGTTACCGAGCATAAAGCTGTACTGGATACCTGCAAACACATTGAGAAACTGGGTGGCAAGGTTACTTATTTACCGGTTAAGGAAGATGGCATGATCGACCTGAATGAGTTGGAAGCTGCAATGACAAAAGAAACTATCCTGGTTTCGATCATGTATGGGAACAACGAGATCGGTGTGATCCAGCCTGTAAAAGAAATTTCTGCTATTGCACATAAATATGGGGCTTTGTTCATGACAGACGCTACGCAAGCAGTTGGTAAAATTCCGGTTGATGTAAATGCTGACGGAATTGACCTATTAGCTTTCAGTGCGCATAAAATATATGGGCCTAAAGGTGTGGGTGCGTTGTATGTACGCCGCAAAGGACCACGTGTTAAAGTTACCGCACAAATGGATGGCGGTGGTCACGAGCGTGGTATGCGTTCAGGCACTTTGAATGTTCCGGGCATCGTAGGTTTCGGTAAAGCTTGCGAACTATGCATCCAGGAAATGGAAAGCGAAGCAAAACGTTTATCGGCTATGCGCGATAGGCTGCAAGCTTCATTAACTGTATTAGAAGAAAGCTATGTGAATGGTAATGTTGAACATCGCTTACCGCATGTAGCCAATATATCATTCAAATACGTAGAAGGTGAAGGATTAATGATGGCGATGAAAGACCTGGCAGTATCTTCAGGTTCTGCTTGTACATCAGCTTCGCTTGAACCATCTTATGTATTGAAGAGTTTAGGTTTGTCTGATGACCTGGCACATTCATCTATCCGTTACGGTTTAGGACGTTTTACTACCGACGAGGAAGTGGATTACGCTATCGACATCACCAAAAAGGCTGTTACTCACTTGCGCGAACTTTCACCGCTATGGGAAATGTTCAAAGAAGGCATCGACCTGAACTCAATTGAGTGGGCAGAACACTAAAGACTTCGGAAGTCGGATTGCCGATTTCGGAATTTGAATATTTAAAAATTAGGATTTAGAAATTAGAGATTAGAATTTAAAATATAAAGCAAAATGGCTTATTCAGAAAAAGTAATTGATCACTATACCAATCCGCGCAACGTTGGTACTTTAGATAAAAGCAGCAGCAAAGTTGGTACTGGTTTGGTTGGTGCACCTGAGTGCGGCGACGTTATGCGCCTGCAGATCCAGGTTGATGACAACAACGTTATCACTGATGCTAAATTTAAAACATTCGGCTGCGGCTCAGCAATTGCCTCTTCGTCATTGGCAACTGAGTGGCTTAAAGGTAAATCTATCGACGATGCGATGAAAATCGACAACATGGATATCGTTGAAGAACTGGCTTTGCCACCGGTGAAGATCCATTGCTCAGTATTGGCAGAAGATGCGATCAAAGCAGCAATCAACGATTATCGCGTTAAAAACGGCTTAGCGCCAATTGAAAGCGAAAAAACACATCATTAATTTAGATGTGAGATGTTAGATATGAGATGTGAGACTCTCGTATCTGGCAAATTGTGAACTTATTTGAGTTTGAACATTTGAAAATTATCTCAAATCTCAAATCTCAAATCTCAAATCTCAAAAATGGTAACAGTAACAGATAAGGCGAAAAGTAAGATAGATCACCTGATGCAGGATGCGAACCTGGATGGTTCTTATTTCCTGCGTGTATCGGTGCAGGGGGGCGGATGCTCGGGCTTATCTTATAACCTTGATTTTGATAACGAAATAAAAAAGGGCGACCAGTTTTTTGAAGACAAAGGCATTCGTTTGGCTTTGGATATGAAGTCGTTCCTGTACCTTGCCGGCACCGAGCTTGATTTTACAGACGGGCTGAACGGTAAAGGTTTCAACTTTCATAACCCTAACGCAACCCGTACCTGCGGTTGCGGTGAGAGTTTTTCAGTATAACATTACGGATTACACCGATTTATTATTTTGATTACACCGATGTTTGAATAAGGCATCGGTGTATTTTTTTTATATCGGTGTAATCATTCTTTTTATAATCGATGGAATCGCTTTCATAATCGGTGTAATCATTCTATATTTATCAGTGTAATCCAATTATAATTGAATGAATTCTGTAGCTGAGCGAACTACCGTTCCAAGTCTAATACGCAACATTGTTGCCAATATCCATCCTGATACCCACACCTTTATGACCCACAAGGTAAAAGATGAATGGGTAAATATATCCTACCGCGAAACCATTGAAAAAGCAGATGCTATATCAGCCTGGTTTCTGGATATAGGCATAATGAAAGGCGATCGTTTAGCACTGATCATTGAAAACGGCCCTGATTATGTGTATTATGATCAGGCGTTACAACAAATAGGCGCTGTAAACACTTCCATTTACCCCACCCTAACCGAAAGCGAGATAGAGTATATTTTAAACGATTCCGGTGCAAAAACTATACTGACAGGCAACCCTTTCCTATTCAGAAAAGTACTTAAGGTAGCTAACAATTGTCCTGATTTATTGCGCATTATACCGACTTTTGATGACTACCAGAAGCATATTGGCAATATAAACCTGAATGCCGGTGTTATAGGATTTAATGAGGTGATAAACGAAGGAAGACAAATAGTTGAGAACTACCATCATGCACTAAACAGTGCAAGAGAAGCTATTTTGCCTTCTGATCTGTCATGTCTTATATACACTTCCGGTACAACCGGTATTCCTAAAGGCGTGATGCTTACCCATCACAACCTGACAGAAAACGTTAGGGCCAGTTTGGAACAGATAATTGTCCTGGAAAAAACAGATATATTCCTGTCGTTCTTACCATTATCTCACATTTTCGAGCGTACAGCAACCTATCATATCTGTCTTCATGATGGTTGTACCATAGCATTTGCCCAAAGTCTTGAGCTATTGGCAAAAAACATGGCTGAAGTAAAGCCCACCATCATGTGTTGTGTTCCGAAACTTTTGGAGCGCATTCATGACCGGGCTATGAAAAATGGCTTATCAGCAGGAGGAGCAAAAACTAAAATCTTTGTTTGGTCATTAGGCATCGGCAAAAAAACCAGAGAGATACTTGAGAAAGGTAAAAAGCCAGGATTGTTGCTTCGCAATCAGCATAAAATTGCCGAGAAACTGGTATTCAGCAAGATAAAAGAAAGAACAGGGGGACGTTTAAAGTTCCTTATCTCAGGTGGTGGTGCACTGCCTAAAAATATTGGCGAATTTTTTGGCGACCTGGGAATCAAAGTATTAGAAGGTTTTGGCTTAACAGAAACTTCACCTGTAATGGCCGTTACTGAAAACGAAAGAGTGATTTACGGTACAGTGGGCCGTATCATTCCACGCATTGAAGTGGGAATTCAAAATGTTGATACTAAAGAGATTTACACCATTCAAACACACAATAATTTTAACCCGGAATTTCAGTCGGAAGAAGGAGAAATAATCGTTCGGGGACATTGCGTAATGAAGGGTTATTGGAATAAACCTGAAGAAACTGCAAGTGTAATTGATCCGGATGGATGGTTGCATACTGGTGATATCGGTCGTTTTTATAAAGGCAATTTGCAGATTACAGACAGGCTGAAAAACATGCTGGTAAATGCCTACGGCAAAAACATTTATCCAACGCCGGTAGAGAATACTTATTTAAAAAGCTCGAGAATAGAACAAGTATTTTTGATTGGTGATAAACGGGAATACATTACGGCCATTATTGTTCCTGCAAAAGAAATTATGCAGGAGACTTTCAACCTTACGGAAGAGTTCTTCAATAAACCGGAATTATTTATAGAGGATAAAGAAATTATTGACTGGATAGCCCAGGATATCAAACGTTTATCAAACGAATTGGCTAAATTTGAGAGAATTAAAAATTTCAAGGTAAAACGCAATCCGTTCAGTATGGATGAAGGCGAAATTACCCCTACCCTGAAAGCCAAACGCAAGGTAATAGAGAAAAAATACGCCACTGCCATTGATGAAATGTATCTACAGGAAGCAGAGGTGGATTAGCATATAGATGTTATTTTAAAACATTGTGCTATGGATAAGAAGAGATTGGCCTGCATAGCGGGCCTCATTGCATTGGCATTGCTTTTTTCGTGCAAAAAAGAGCACACAAATTCACCAGTTACAATTTCAACACTCTACCCGGGTAAGTATTTGCTTTTTGATGCAGATCAGGCATTCAATAACGGCTTATCACCTGCACCAAGTGCGTACACAGCCATTTATTATGCCGATCTGGATGGTTCAAACATCACCCGTATCACGCCCAATGATCCCGGCTATTATTGCTACCGCCCCTCATGGTCACCTAATGGGCAATACGTGCTATATGTGAGGGGTGATGCTGCAGATACGGATCGCAGGTTATGTGTTATTGACATTAACGGGGGCCATTTTCAGAGCATTACCAAAGGCGACGAGGTAGATTTTGGAGCATTTTCGCCGGACGGATTGAGAATAGCTTACGCTAAAAGTCTTGTACATTTTATTCCGTTTAAATATGACATTTACATTTCCAATAATGATGGCTCAGAAGAGCGCCGTATTACCACCTTTGCCGATTTTAATGGTGCTGTAGCTAATGTTCGCTGGGGATCAGATAATAAAATATACTTTGAGGCCACAAGTGATCGCGACAGAACCGGAGTTTACTCTGTCAATCCGGACGGAACCAGCCTAAAATATATTATGTATGACGTTGATTTCCTGGGAATATCTCCAGATGCCCAACACCTGCTTTATGACCTGAGCGACGGGCTCTATACCTGCAATGCAGATGGGACTAACATCAAAACCATCATTAGCTATAATAACAATAACCCAAATTACCTGATAGGTGCATCCTGGTCGGCAGATGGTGGACAGATATTTTTATCAAATGCTGATTACCCGGCTCATTTAGGAATATACAGTATTAACAGTAATGGCAGCGGCGCGCTCAAACAAATATTGACGGGATATTATGAGTTCCCAACAGTACATTAATTTTAGTTATATTTATTTATCAAATTATTTTCAGAAATATGATCCTACCTGACAACCCCTTTCACACCAAAATTTTACCTAACCTGGCTTCAGCGGTTGCTGAAACCAAGGCGGAAGTAGAAGATAAAATTAAAAAACTAAACCGCCCGGGAATGGAAAACGAATTCGCAAAGCTGGTTAGCCTGACCAACTTTCTTAACGAGCTTGAAAAGGTTCAAGCAAACATAAAGGAAATAAAAAGATTAAAGGCTTAAACAAATTTCGAAATTTGCATAAATCTTTTTGAAGTTACCAGGGACTAACACCAGTTTCAGGGTTATTATCATCACTAAAATATTGTCCTGATGGCCCCTTTTCATCTATAATTGCATATTTCACTATTCTTGCGGCTGCATCAGGGATTGAGCCGGTACCGCGATGCTCGTTAAAGTCAGTTGCAGTAAAACCAGGATCAACTGCATTTATTTTGAATGGGGTATCTCTTAATTCATAAGCCAACGCAACAGTATAAGCATTCAATGCCGATTTTGATGGCCCATATGCACCGCCTTTAACCTGGTAGTATTTCCACGATGGGTTGCTGTGCAGAGTAAGGGATGCCAGTCCGGAAGTGACATTTACTATTCGTGGGGCCACTGATTTTTTAAGCAAATCGAGAAAAGTTTGGGTTACGTCTATAAGCCCAAAGAAGTTGGTATCGAATACTTTTCGTATCTCCTTTACATTAACTGACGAAGGCGGTTGCGGGAAAACGCCGCGTATACCTGCATTATTGATAAGCACATCCAAAACATCAGTTTTTTCGCCCAGAGCTTTTCTTGCTGTTTTGATAGATAGCTCGTCGCTGACATCTATTTGAATAGCTTCGACATTATCCGAATGTAGTCTGGCTGCTGCCTCCTGCCCTTTTTGTAAATCACGACTCCCGAGGTACACGTAGTACCCTAAATCAAGAAGTTGTTTCGCTGTTTCAAAGCCAATACTTTTATTGGCGCCGGTTATTAGTACTTTTTTCATAGTCAGATAGGTATAGGCGCAATTTTATAACTTTCTCTGCCCAAATACAAACTCATATCTCAAATCTCACGTCTCAAATCTAAAAAAACGCTATTTTTGCAGCCTTAATAAAAACTATGAGTATCGCTTTATCCGAACAGGAAATTTTACGCCGCGAGAAGCTAAATCAGCTCCGCGCGCTAGGCATTAATCCTTACCCGCCCGAAGAGTTTAAAGTCACTGCGACTGCGCAGGACATTTTGGAAAACTTTGAAAAATTTCCTGAAACCTATAAACAGGTAACTATCGCCGGCAGGATAATGAGTTTCAATGTAATGGGAAGCGCATCATTTGCCAAGCTGCAGGATTCAACCGGACGCATCCAGATCTACCTAAAACGTGATGATATTTGCCCTGGCGAAGATAAAACGCTCTATAATACCGTATTTAAAAAACTGCTCGATTTAGGCGACTATATTGGGGTGAAAGGCTATGTGTTCACCACACAAACTGGTGAGGTTTCCGTTCACGTGCAGGAATTTACCCTTCTATCCAAATCATTAAAACCACTGCCGATTGTTAAACGCGATGAAGAAGGCAACATTCATGATGCTTTTACCGACCCTGAGCTACGTTACCGCCAGCGCTATGTCGATCTGACTGTAAACCCTGAGTTTAAGCAGATTTTCATGAAACGCTCGAAAGTGATCAGCTCGATGCGCGATTACTTTAATTCGCAGGGATGGATGGAGGTGGAAACCCCTATCCTGCAGGCTGTACATGGCGGAGCTGCTGCGAGACCATTCAGAACGCATCATAACACATTGGATATGCAGCTTTTCCTGCGTATTGCCAATGAGCTATACCTGAAAAGATTGATTGTAGCCGGCTTTGACGGTGTATACGAGTTCGGAAAAATGTTCCGTAATGAAGGTATGGACCGCACGCACAACCCTGAGTTTACTTCGGTTGAGATCTATATAGCTTACAAGGACTATATCTGGATGATGGAGATGGTGGAAAACTGCCTGGAGTACGTAACCCGTGCAGTAAACGGCATACCGGTTGTGCAGGTAGGTGAAAACGAGATCAATTTTGCAGGGCCATATACCCGCCTAACCATGTACGAATCTATCCGGAAATATACAGGCATAGATGTATCGTCAATGGATGAAGCCGCCTTGCGTAAAACCTGTGGTGAGTTGGCCATCGAAATAGATGATACCATGGGCAAAGGCAAACTGATCGATGAGATATTCAGTGCCAAAGTGGAGGCTAATTTAATTCAGCCAACATATATTACCGATTATCCTATTGAAATGACGCCGCTTGCCAAAAAGCACCGTAGCAAAGATGGATTGGTGGAAAGGTTTGAGCTGTTTGTGAATGGTAAGGAAATTGCCAATGCTTACTCTGAGCTGAACGACCCGATCGATCAGCGCCAGCGTTTTGAAGATCAATTGGAATTGGCTGGTCGTGGTGACGAAGAAGCAATGGCTATGGATGATGATTTTTTGCGTGCACTGGAATATGGTATGCCGCCTACATCTGGCTTAGGTATAGGTATTGACCGCTTTGTGATGCTGATGACCAATCAGCACACCATCCAGGAAGTATTATTCTTCCCACAAATGCGCCCTGAGAAAAAGGCCAAAGTGGCTACGGCTGAAGATTTTATTAAAATAGGTGTTCCTGCTGAATGGGTTCAGGTGCTTAACAAAATGGGCTTCAACACTATCGAAGAACTGAAAGCTGGCAATCCAAATAAGGTTTTCAATGATCTTGGTGGCATGCGAAAAAAGTTGAAGCTTGATATTACCATGCCATCGAAAGAAGTGGTGATGGCTTGGTTCGAATAACAGTTAGCAGTCATTAGTTGGCAGTTTGCAGAATATAATGGTGCAAACTGCCAACTGCGCACTGCAAACTGATTTCTGGTAACAATTTGTTAATAAAATCATAAAACAAATAGAACTTTTGTATCGATTTCTCTGTATAATTTTATAATTACACAAATTATGCAAAGACCATGACTAACTCGATATTGGAAATTACTGAAAACGAATATCTTATAAAGCTGAACCGCAGCAATTTCGATCTGTCGTTTATAAGAAGCCTATTGAAAATTGTAGAAGTAGCAAATCCTTCTTCTGATAATCCTACTATAACCGAGAGGTATATATCGCCAAGACAGAATAACTCGTCTGAGCCGGATTACTATAGCTTTATCGACGAAAAATAGGCTTTAAAAGTTTTCTCTTTTAAAGCCTATGTTGTTTTAGAACTGACGGTATCCGCCTCGAACTACCTGTTTATCCATTTGAGCAAGCTGACCCTTCATCATCTTTATCTGGTCGGCAAGTAATTTGTTTTTATCATCCTTCGTCGCTTCCTGCAAATACATCTGAGCCTCGCGTTTGTTGCGTTTAGCCATTGCTATACCTGCCAGGCTTAATTTAGCCAAAGCTATATTGTGCGACATTTTCATACCCAGCGAAAGCGCTTTCTTAAAATATTTTTCTGATTTCATGGGCGCTTTGCGCGACTCCAGCAAACCGATCAGCAGGTTATAATAACCATGCTGAGTTTTGTTCAGTTGCTTTTCGTAATTGGTGATCTTGTTAAGCCATTCTTCAGCTTTAGCCGTATTGTCTTTACGCAGGTAAAACTGCGCGATCAGCATGTTTTCGTTGAAAAAGAAAGTAAGCAGGATAAGTCCGCCTAAAAGAAATACCAGTATACCCCAGCCCCAAAATCCAAAGCCACAAAGGGTTACCCCCGCTCCTGCCACCACGCAGGCAATAATTAACCGTACCAGATTCGACATAATTTTTTATGCTATAAAAATAGAATGCAAATATCCGTTTATTTGTAGTCTAAATCAAATACTACGTAATAATTATGGCGATAGCATTAGAGCCATCCTGGCTGGAAGTTTTGAAGGAAGAATTTGAAAAGCCTTACATGACAAACCTTAAAAAATTCCTGCAAAGCGAAAAGGAAGCCGGACAAGTTGTCTATCCCAAAAACGCAGATATTTTTAGAGCGTTTAATGATACGCCATTTGATAAAGTAAAGGTGGTAATTTTAGGACAAGACCCCTATCACGGACCCAACCAGGCGCACGGCTTATCATTTTCTGTACAAAAAGGTATTGCTATTCCCAAATCGCTCATTAATATTTATAAAGAATTGTCCACCGACATTCCTGGCTTTATAAAACCTGCGCATGGTAATTTAGAAGAATGGGCCAAACAGGGCGTATTATTATTAAACGCCACGTTAACTGTACGTGCCGGTGAAGCCGCCTCGCATCAGAAAAAAGGTTGGGAAGTTTTCACAGATGAAGTAATTCACACGTTATCTGAAAAGCGAACCGGTCTGGTATTTATACTTTGGGGTTCATATGCGCAATCAAAAATTCCGTTAATAGATCAAAGCAAACATCACATCATCAAATCAGTGCACCCGTCCCCCTTATCTGTAGAGCGTGGTTTTTGGGGATCAAGGCCCTTTTCAAAAGCTAATGCTTATTTAGAAAAAGAAGGAAAGAAGCCGATTGATTGGCAAATACATTAGATGTGCAGATGGCAAATAAGTAGATGTGCAGATGCCTTGATCGCTAATAGATTTCATCTGCACATTTGCACATCTGAAATCCGCACATCAAAAAATCAATATTCCAATGGAACTATAGGTTCCTTCTTGCTTGTCGACATGATCATCATGGTTTGGAAGGTTTTTACAACCGGGATGCGGCTGATCTTCTCCATGATCAATTGTTCGTATGATTTAATATCACGAACGTAAACTTTTAATAAGAAATCACATTGACCGGTTACGTGATGGCATTCAGTAACCTCTTTGATATTTTTTATTTCATCCAAAAATACCTGGATGGTATTGTTTTTATGAAAGTCTAACGATACCTGGATAAAAGTTTTGATTCCCAGGCCAAGTTTTTCCTCATCAACCAGGGCATGATAACTTTTGATGTATTCTGCATTTTCCAGTTTGCGCACACGCTCAAGTGTTGGTGCGGGTGAAAGGCCAATCTCATTTGATAGCTGTAAGTTGGTAATTCTGCCGTTTTCCTGCAAAGTCCTGAGAATTTGGAGGTCTATTTTATCGAGTTCAGCTGCCATGGTAAGTACAAATATAGTTTTTCCTGCATTAGCAGAATAAAATTGCTCACAAATGTACTTAAACAAAAATAAATTTTTTAATAAAATTTTTAGATTAGTCTAAAATTATTATTAGATTTGTTTAAATGAACACTTCCACAGAAGAAAATTATTTAAAAGCGATATATCACCTATCCTTACAATCGGAGAACGTAAGCACTAACCAAATAGCAGCCTCATTAAATACAAAAGCGGCATCCGTAACGGACATGCTCAAAAAGCTGGCCGATAAAGAGCTAATCAATTATGCCAAATATCAGGGTGTAACACTTACCCCCGGAGGCGAAAAAATCGCCTTGAGCATAGTACGCAAGCACCGGCTTTGGGAATACTTTTTGGTCGAAAAGCTCAATTTCAAGTGGGACGAAGTGCATGATGTAGCGGAAGAACTGGAGCATATTTCATCAAAAGAACTGATTGACCGACTCGATGATTTTATGGGCAATCCTAAATATGATCCGCATGGTGATCCCATACCCGATTGCAATGGTTTATTTAAAGCGCATGAATTAAAACCCGTGTCTTCATTGTTTTTGAATGATTCAGGAATCATTTCAGGCGTACGGGATCATTCCTCTTCATTTTTGCAATATCTTGAAAAGATGCAACTGACCATTGGTAAAAAGATAAAAGTTGCCGAGATCAATGATTATGATCATTCGGTTATCCTTAATTCAGAAGACAAAAAGGTTCAC
The DNA here is from genome assembly GCA_018266915.1 of Bacteroidota bacterium. Classification (GTDB taxonomy): domain Bacteria; phylum Bacteroidota; class Bacteroidia; order Sphingobacteriales; family Sphingobacteriaceae; genus Mucilaginibacter. Next base: position 19,372 of record JAFDZM010000030.1, read on the forward strand.
ATCAGCCGCGACGTTGCCAATAATCTGCTCATCTCCCTATGAATAACGAATCTAACCACTCATTAAGTAATGTTCACAGCAGCGTAGCCACAGAGAACAAGATGGGCTGGCGCAAACTACTGGCCTTTTTAGGTCCGGCCTACCTGGTAAGCGTGGGTTATATGGACCCTGGCAACTGGGCAACAGATATTGCCGGCGGGAGTGCTTTCGGATATAAATTAATATGGGTGCTTTTTGTATCGAACCTGATCGCCTTATTACTACAATCATTAAGTGCTCGCCTGGGTATAGTTCGAGGGCTTGATTTGGCACAGGCGTCTAAAAATACCTACCCTCGCTTTGCCAATTTTTGTTTATATATATTAGCTCAAATTGCCATTATAGCATGCGACCTGGCCGAAATCATTGGTATGGCAATCGGTTTGCAGCTATTATTTAATTTGCCACTTATTTGGGGTGTATCGCTCACTATTACGGATACGGTGCTTATGCTGTTCCTGATGAACAAAGGCATGCGTAAGCTGGAAGCCTTTATTATAGCGATGATATCTATCATCGGCCTCTCCTACCTGATCGAAATGTTCATTGTCGGTCCGGACCTCCCCGGCATAGCTAAAGGATTTATTCCAAGCAATTTATTTAAGGGCGACAAAGTCAGTCACGAGATGCTTTATATCGCTATCGGAATTATCGGCGCAACCGTGATGCCGCATAATTTATACCTGCATTCATCGCTGGTGCAAACCCGGCAAATCACACGCACCGATGAAGGTATACGATCTGCCATAAAATTCAATCTTTTCGATACCAGCATTGCACTTAATCTTGCATTCTTTGTAAATGCAGCTATTTTAATACTGGCAGCAAGTGCATTCTTTAAGAATGGCTATTTTGAAGTGGCCGAAATACAGGATGCTTACAAACTGCTCGAACATATTTTCGGAGCACTTGCACCTACCTTGTTTGCTATTGCATTGATCGCCTCCGGGCAAAGCTCTACCATTACTGGTACCCTTGCAGGGCAGATCATTATGGAAGGGCACATTAACCTTCGTATTGAACCATGGCTGCGCCGCCTCCTGACACGTTTGCTGGCTATTTTGCCAGCTGTATTTACCATCGTTTATTTTGGTGAAAATGGCCTGGGAAGCCTCATCATTTTAAGCCAGGTAGTATTGAGCCTTCAATTAGGTTTTGCTATTGTTCCGTTGATACATTTTACATCGGACCGTAAACGAATGGGAAAATTTGCTATAAGTACTAAAACTAAAGTAGTAGCCTGGGCATGCGCGGTATTAATTATTGGATTAAATGGTAAACTGGTGGTAGATCAGCTTCACGATTGGATAAAACAATACCCATCTGCTGCAGTATGGATTTATTCCATAGTAATTCCAATTACGATTGGAATTGGCCTATTATTAGTTTATGTATTCCTGAGGCCAATGTTATTTAAGCATCATGATCAGCCTTCACAAGTACCACATGGTTTGGCAACTACCATTACAGACTTGACCGCTATATCTTATAATCACATCGCAGTAACTATAGACTTTTCTAAAAACGACCGCGATTGTATCCGTCACGCCATTATGCAGGGGCACAAACATGCAAAATACACTTTGATTCACGTAGTGGAAACTGCGGGTGCGCGTTATTATGGCACAGAGGTAATGGATCATGAAACGCAAAGTGACGTGGATAACCTAAATGTTTATGTCGAAACATTAAAGGATAGCGGTTATAAAGCAGAAGCCCGGATAGGCTATGGTACTGCCGCAAGTGCCATTGCCAAAATTGTAAATGAAGAAAATGTGGACTTTATTGTGATGGGTTCACACGGGCATAAGGCGCTCAAAGATCTTATCTTCGGTACGACGGTAAATTCTGTGCGTCACATGGTAAACGTTCCGGTGCTTGTGGTCAAACCACAATAAACTATATTTGCACAAAATAGCAGGGATGAGCCAGCAGGATATCTATATAAAAAACAAGAGAGCTTATTTTGAATACTCTATACTCGACAAGTACACGGCGGGAATAAAACTGCTGGGTACCGAGATCAAATCTATCCGGGAGGGCAAAGCCAACCTTAATGATGCTTTCTGCACGTTTATAGATAGCCAATTATATGTGCGCAACCTGCATATTTCTGAATATTCCTACGGCTCATTCTATAACCACGAAGCCAAACGCGACCGTGTACTTTTACTTAATAAAAAAGAGCTAAAGAAACTCCAAACCCGTGGTGAAGAAAAAGGGCTGACCATTGTTCCGCTTGCTTTGTTCATCAGTGAACGCGGCTTTGCAAAGTTAGAGATCGGCTTAGCGCAAGGTAAAAAGACTTACGACAAACGAGAAACCATGAAGGAACGCGATACTAAGATTGAGATGGATAGAGCGATGAAACGGTAGTTGCAGTTGTGAGTAGCAGTGGCAGTTAATTGACTGCAACTAAAAACTGCTACTGCTACTTTAATTTACCAGGCTTTGTCTCCCACCAATGGCACAAACCGGAAAGTATCCAACACATGCCTTTCATAATCATTCTCAGCGGTTTTTAGTATGGTGACCATCTTTTGGGTCTCTGCATCACCTACAGGGATAACCAATATACCGCCAATAGCCAACTGTCTTAATAATTCTTCAGGAACCATCGGCGCACCGGCAGTAACAATGATCTTATCGTAAGGCGCATGTTCCGGGATGCCTTTTGAGCCATCGCCCAAAAAGAAATTCGGTTTGTAGCCTATGTAAGGTAAAACCTGGATGGTTCGCTCATATAGCTTTTCCTGGCGCTCTATGGTATAAACCTTGGCACCAAGTTCCACCAATATACAAGCCTGGTATCCTGATCCTGTACCGATCTCCAACACCTTATCACCTTTTTTGATGTGCAACAATTGGGTTTGATAAGCAACAGTATAAGGCTGGGAAATAGTTTGCCCCTCACCTATCGGGAAGGCGATGTCTTTATAAGCCTGGTTCCAGAAAGTTTCATCAAAAAAGTAATGGCGCTGAACTTTACCTATAGCTTTTAGTACTGCTTCATCATCAATACCCTTCTTTTTTAAAATATCAACTAACTGTTTGCGGGCGCCTCTTTCGCGGTAATTATCTGTGAACTTATATGCCATTGGAACCGCTAAGTTAATCACGAATTTGAATTGTCTGAACCAGAATTTTCAGAATTATAGAATTGACTGAATCATAATCAATTCCAAATTCTGTTATTCAATTAATTCGACAAATTCGAGTTCAGACCATATCAATAAGGATCAACGTCTGGCTGAACAATACTCCCTTTACTCAATTTAGTAGTTTGAAACTGCGTAATAATATCCCGGATAACCGTCTTAACACGATTGATCGACACTCCATCTTTTTCAAACTTGAGCATGATGGATTTGATATAATAATTGCGGATGCGGCTGACCAGCGGTACTTCCGGACCAATCACTCTATCACCAAAGTTTTTGCGCAGTTCTGTCGCCAGGTATTCAGCTTGATTATATAAAATATCAGCGTTTTTATGTTTGATATCCAGGTTGATGATGCGGTAGAACGGCGGGTATTTAAAACTCCTGCGCTCTTCCATTTCCGTCAGGTAAAGATCTTTATAGTCATTTTCGATCACCTGTTTGATCACCCGGTGGTTGGGGTCATACGTTTGGATCACTACCTTACCTTGCTTCCCTCTGCGACCTGCACGGCCGCTTACCTGCGCCAGCATCTGGAAGCTGCGTTCATTAGCACGGTAATCTGGATATTTCAATAAGCTGTCTGCATTGATAATGCCGATTACTGTGATGTCCGAAAAATCCAGCCCTTTTGCTACCATTTGCGTACCGACAAGGATATCGATCCGCTTTTCCTCCAAATCATTTAAAATATTCTGCAGGGAATTTTTGGAACGGGTAGTATCCAAATCCATACGGCTAATACGCGCTTCGGGAAGCAGCATGGTCAGCTCATCTTCTACCTTTTCGGTACCGAATCCTTTATACTCCAAATGTGTCGAGCCGCACGCCGGGCAAATAGACGGTGCGTCTTCTCTGTATCCGCAATAATGGCAATGAAGTTTTCCACTGCTTTTATGGTAGGTCAAACTTACATCACAGTTAATGCATTTGGGTGTATAAGCACAGGTCCTGCAGATCAGCAATGGCGCATATCCCCGGCGGTTTTGAAACAGTATCACTTGTTCTTTATTTGCAAGCGCCTTAGCTATGTCATCCATCAGCACACTGGTAAAATGCGAATGCATGGTTTTCTTTTTGGTCTCTTCAACAATGCTAACCACTTCGGTTTGCGGCAGCTCTACGCCGCCAAACCGTTCAAGTAATTCGACTAATCCATATTTGTGAGTACGGGCGTTGTAATAGGTCTCAAACGATGGGGTAGCCGAACCCAACAGTACTTTGCTATGATAGTTATTTGCCAAATAAATAGCAGCGTCCCGCGCATTATAGCGGGGAGCAGGATCGAACTGCTTGTAAGAAGTTTCATGTTCCTCATCCACAATGATCATTCCCAGGTCGTCAAAAGGCAAAAATACAGACGACCTCGCACCTAACACTACTTTATACTCATGATTAAGCACTTTCTGCCAAACCTCTACTCTTTCATTGTCATTAAACCGGGAGTGATAAACGCCAATGCTGGCACCGAAATATTGCCGCAAGCGTTCGATAATATGTGTTGTAAGCGCAATCTCAGGCAACAAGTAAAGTACCTGTCTACCTGAATTAATCATATCCTCTATCAACCGGATATAAATCTGTGTTTTGCCCGATGAGGTAACCCCATGCAGTAAAACCACATCTTTCTGCTCAAATTGCTCCTTTATTTCGTTAAGTGCATTCTGCTGATTCTCACTCAATAAAAAATCGCTACTAAATTCATCTTCATCAAAATACAATCGGCTTACGTTCTTTTCTTCAGCAAGAAATACTTCCTTTTCAATCAGTGATTTGATGCTTGCATCACCGGCTCCACTTTCTTCCACCAATTCACTTTTTGAAATGCTTTTTTGATGACGCGCAAGTTTAATATAGGCGAGTAATGCATCAGCTTGTTTGGGTGCACGTTTTTCCAGTAGAGGGAATAGTTCCTTTAGGTTATCCGGATCATTATAAATCGGATTGAGCTTTATAAAGGTCTTTTTACGTGGTTTATAACGCTCACTTACCTCCTCCGAAATATTGATGATATTCTTTTCAAACATCAGTTTCAGAATAGGCATTACTGTTTTTTGCCCCAGTAGCTTGGCAATATCGCCGACAGTAAGTTCAGATTGCAACTCAAGTGCCTCTACGATCATGAACTCTTTGTCATGCAAAGCAGTTCTGTCGAACTCGAAACCTTTATTCAAAACAACTTTGGTCTCGCTGGCCAGTTTCAATGCTGATGGCAAAGCAGCATTCATTACTTCGCCAACGGTGCACATGTAATATTCGGATAGCCACTGCCAGAATTGTAGTTGGTGTTCAGAAATTACGGGACGATCATCCAGTATTTCCATCAAATATTTGGCTTCGTATTTATCCGGAGCTTGCTTACCAATTGCAGCAATTATAGCGGTATATAATTTGCTTTTACCGAATTGCACTACCACACGCTTGCCTATCGCCACCTCGTTATTCAAATGAAAAGGCACACGGTAAGTATAGTTCTTCGCTATTGCCAAAGGTAAAATCACCTCGACAAAAAGCGTCTCTCTATCGGTATGTTGTACTTCGGCAAATTCGAGCATTACGATTGCTTATTTCTGTAGGCAGCCAATCCCATAGTGATCCACCCTCCAATGAACATCAAACCACCAAGCGGTGTAACAGGTCCCATTGCGATAATCCAACCCCATCCCAGCAGTTCACGGCAGGCCAATAAATATATCGAGCCTGAAAAGCAGATGATACCGAAAGTAAACAGATAATAAGCCCAATTAGTTAAGCGGTTCTCTTCTTTGGCAAAAATCGACAGGAACAACAGCGCAAACACATGATAAAACTGGTACTGCACGCCGGTATGCCATATTTCTAATTGCGACGCTGATAAATATTGCTTTAATCCGTGGGCAGCAAAAGCGCCTGAGATCACCGCCAATAAACCAAATATCGAAGCGGTAATAATGATTTGTCTGTTCATGTAGATATAAAGTGCTAAGTTACCAATTGAAAGTATTACTTTACGGCTATAGGGTAAAAATCTACCTTTGTAATATATAACATGAAACGACTCATATTTATCACCATCATATTGCTGATAGCTACTGTGCTGGTGACGGTCGTATATTTTAAAAACCTAAACGGCACTTCGCAGCAGGCCACACAGGTATTACGCAGTATTCCTAATGATGCTTCGGTAATACTTGAGTTCAATAATGAAAAAAGCCTCTACGATATTTTTACGGGTAATAAGCTATTTGCAAATATTATTGGAGAGGATAAAATGGCGGAGTTTGCGGCCCTCAAAAAACGTGTACTACAAAATCCTGTTATAGAGCCACATTTGAATGGTGAAAACTTGTACATATCACTTCACCCTCAGAAAGGCGAGGATATTGATTTTCTCATTACAATGTCTATCCCCAAGGGCTTTGAACCTCAACTATTTGATGAGCTATCTAAACAAAAGAAAAACGGCCTGGTACTCAACACATTCAATATCGGCGAAAAACAAGGCTATGTTATCTACCTGAACGATATTAAAAGACGATTTTATTTGATCGATAAAGACGACCAAACGCTTTCAGGAAGTTTCTCAAAAGAACTGATAGAAGCCTGCGCTAAATATGATTATCAGAAAGAGAAGCAGGCCTTTGTGTTACTATCTGACCGTCAGAGTTCTAACTCGCTGGCAAACCTTTATATCAATTATGAGGCTCTTTCGCCACTATTTGGGCAATTATTCGTCAACCAAAATACTGACCTTTTCAAAAGTTTCAGGCAATTGCCTGCATTTGCCGCACTAAGCTTGAATTACAAAACTGATGCACTGATGTTCAACGGGATAACAAAAATTCAAGACAACCCCGAGGATAGCTATCTTGGGATTTTCAGTTATCAAAAGCCCGTTAATACGCATATAAAGGATATTTTCCCTTCAACAACTGCTTATTCAACCAGCTTTGCTTTATCCGATCCTGAGAAATTTGAATCAGATCTGGCCGAATGGCAGTCAAAAAATGATTTGAAAAATGAAAGGTCATCTGTTATCAGCAAAATAAAAAAGGAAACAGGGGTCGGACTAAAAAAAGAGTTCACAAAACTGCTTGGCACTGAGTTTGCGGAAGTTACAACTCGTTTCCATGAGAAAATTGCGATCATAGAAGTGAAAGACGGTTCGCGGATGCGGACATTGTTGACCAACATCAGTCAAATGAATGATGATAATATAGGGTTATTAAATTATGAAAAGTTACCCCAGTTGTTATTGGGTGATGCATTCAGTGTGTTTAAAAAGCCCTATTTTAAGATATTTGACAATTACCTGGTTTTGACAAATAGTATTTCAGAAATGAAAAGCTATGACGACAGTTATAATAACCGGAAGTTCATGAATAAGATGGACGGTTATAACAAATTTGATGTTTTATTAACTGAACGAAGCAACGTGTCATTCTTTATCCAATTTAAGAATGCACAGCAATTGTTTAAGCAGGATATGAAACCGGAGTTTTATGATGCGTTCGTCAACATGGTGCCGGGATGGAAAAATTTCTATGCAGCTGCATGGCAGTTTACTTCATCCGATAAAAATTATTATACAAATTTTTGTATGCGTTTAAGTAATGATACTACAACTGTAAATGAATAATTTAAAAAAATCTGCGTTTACAGCATAACTATCGCCTTTAAAAATTCGTTTAAGGCACTTAACTGTTAACAATAATTTGATTAGAAACTAAAACTTTAAAAGATTATATTTAATGGTTTAACTTTTACACGAAGCCCCCTTATTACTTTAATGAAGAAGATTTTACTTATTTCTTGTTTCTTACTTATTGCAGTTACGGGCTTTTCGCAGCAATATTCGTTGTATAATACGGGTACCCTATTTGATTCATTTGAGAACCCTTCGCAGCGAACAGTTGTACCTGATACCAGCAGAAAATGGGCCTCAAACTTCCTTATTCCAAATTTTGACGGCAATTTTTTCCTGACCGGTAATGCGCAATCTACTTTGTTGAGCAGGGCATTTAATTCAAAATACAACAACTCGGCGCTCCAGATCGGTAGCGGCGCTTTAAACCATGTAGGCGCGAATGCATCAGCTTATGAGCTGATGGTTAAAATGTTTGCCAGCTTAAATGGCTATGAAGAATTGGGCTTCTTTTTAGAGACCAAATCTGAAGGGAGGGGCACTTTTACAGATGAAACTATAGGTTTATTTAACGGGCCATCTGCCTTTCCAAATAACATCTACGATAACGTTCTTAATGATCATTTTTATAACCAGATATATAATGATCTTGGTTTTACATATCGCGAAAAAATAACCAACCAGGTTGCTGTAGGGTTCAAAGTAGGCTTTTTGATGGGGGTAGATTATACCAAACTGGATATATACGAATCTCACCTGAGCTTCGACAGGCTGAATGATGCTGCAACCATTTCGCTCCGGGGAAAATATCAATACAGTAAGGGTCCAGGGACTTTTGACAAACAAAGTTTTTTCCCTACTTCACGCAGCCCGGGTTTGCAGTTTTCTGCAGGTATGTCTTATACTACTGATGAAAATATTACTTTCCAGGGTAACATAAAAGATCTCGGGTTTATACACTGGTATAGCAGTTCTACTATAAGTAATTTTGATAATACTACTACGATAACAGGACTATCATCCGCTAAGCGTGAAAAAAATATTTATGGTTCGATTTACAATATGATAAAATCGGGTTATCAAAATACTTCTTTCAATTCATCCACCGACGGACGAGCTGAACTGAGCGCTACAAAGACGTACGGTATTAGTGACGACAATACACTCAAATACATTCCAACACTGATTGCGGCAAAAGACCTGTTTTATGACGGTTTTGCTGGTGCAATGGTTAACCGTTTTCAATACAAGAGCATAAATGGTAGCCTTACGGCTTCATATGACAATTTAAACCTTTTTAATGTTGGCCTGCAGTTTATGTATAAACCTAACAATATGGAGGTTTTCATTGGCAGCGACCGGCTTTTGAACACAGTGACTTTTGCAGGCTCGACCGGCAAGGGATCAACCTATACCAATGGCTCTTATACCGGCGCTGATATTTATTTTGGTTTTGCCATAAAATTCGGACCAGTAGTTGAGCACCCATTAAATGCCAATACTATTCCTGATGGCAATAAAGGTTTCCTTGCCCGTTTATGGAACAGGATATTTAAAGCTTATTAATAGCTAAACAGATTTCTTTCCAGCTATAAAATCTTTCAGGTAATATGGTTCAAAGTAGGCGGTATCCTCAAAATCTTTGTTAATGAATTTCTCAGAAGCCTTTTTGGTAAGGTGCCGGGCGGAGTTCTGGAAATCAGAGACAATCTGAGCATTGAGATTTGTACCTAATACTTCGCTGCATTTTGCAGCACCGTCACCAAAGAATATCATCTTATTAGTTTGGAGCAGATCAGAAAAGCTATCCTGGTCTATTATTTCAGCTGAGGTTGGTTTTATCCTATTTCCTTCTGCATCAAACACGGCGGTAAATACTTCCATCCTGCGGGCGTCGATCATTGGGCAAAAGAGCACATCCCTTTCTGCATTCTCAGCAATCATGCCATCCGTCATTGCTTCAAGTGTTTCAACTGCAATAAATGGAATATCCAATGAATAGCATAAGCCTTTGGTAACTGAAATACCGATCCGCAAGCCGGTGTATGAACCGGGTCCGCAGCTTACAGCAACAGCGCTCAATTCAATATATTGCTTACCAGCCGTTTTCAAAACCTCGTCAATAAACAAGGTAACCACTTCGGCATGAACATTGCGTTGTTGTAATTCTTTGGATGCGATTATATTTCCGTTTTCTGAAAGTGCCACTGAACATACGTTAGTAGCGGTTTCTATTTGTAATATCAGGCTCATAGTATTTATGGTACGGGGTCGTGGCCATGCCCTCCCCATGGATTGCAACTGGCAATGCGTTTTAAAGTTAACCAGCCGCCTTTAAAGGCTCCGTATTTTTTAATGGCTTCAACACCATATTGTGAACAGGTGGGTGTATAACGGCATGAAGCTCCGGTTAATGGTGAGATAAAGTATTGATATATCCTGATCAGGATAACAAAAAAGCTACCTATTATCTTTTTCAATATATCAATGATCATTTTCATTTAGTCACTTGCTCCGAAAGCTGTGATAACAACTTCAGCATCTTTTTTTCAATAAAATCATACGGGGCTATTTCCTTCCCTATAAAGCCTATTGAAAAAACAATGCTTTTACCTGCATCGCTCAGTAATGAATATAAAAATTGTTGTTTGTTCAGGCGGTAAGCTTCGCGCAGACGTCGCTTTATCAGATTACGGTCGACTGCTTTTTTAAATCGCTTCTTAGATACCGAGAATAGTACCTGTGCCGGAAACGGCTGCGGATCAGCGGATAACGCCCACGAAACCTTAAAAGGATAACATAAAAAAGAAGAACCATTATGATAAAGCTGATCGATCAGCCTCTTATTACATAAACGTTCTTCTTTTGTAAAAGTATATGTTTTGCTCATGGTCAGAACCGCAATTGTAAAACAGCCGGCCCCCACCCCCATATGGAGGAATAAGCAATTTAGTCTGAATTATGCTTTGTGGCTGCGTTCGTCAGAAACTGTTAATCTCTTTCTGCCTTTGGCTCTTCTTGCTGCTAATACTCTTCTGCCATTAGCAGTTGCCATGCGCTCACGGAAACCGTGTTTATTTCTTCTTTTTCTTTGAGAAGGCTGGAACGTTCTTTTCATCGTATTTTATTCTATTCGTCGTTTTTAAAAACAAGAGTGCAAATGTAGCGTATTTTTTAAACTTATCAAATACAAATTACTTATTTGTTAAATGGTTATTTTTTAGCAGGTTTTGGAGTACAATTTAACAATATACTGTGTTATTTATCTAAATTTACTTTCACTGTTATGAAGTTCAGTATCATCTTATCGCTCCTATTACTGCCCCTGTTTGTCTTTTGCCAGGAGGATTTCTTCCGTCACTACAAAATTTACGATACCAGAAATCAGAAAGTAATATCCACCGATGATATCATCAGTGATATGAGTAATGCCGATGTACTCTTCTTTGGTGAAGAACACAATGATTCAACCTGCCATGTGCTTGAGCTGATTTTATTTACCAAACTATCATCAAAATATCCCGGCAAAGCAGCCCTTTCTATGGAAATGTTCGAAACTGATTGCCAGAATGTATTGAACGAATACCTGGAAGGTTTGATCCGCGAAAAGAATTTCATAACCGAGGCGCGGGCATGGCATAATTATAAAGATTACAGGCCTTTAATAGAACTAGCAAAAGCCCAACAATCACCCGTCATTGCAGCAAATGCCCCGGCACGCTATGTGAATATGGTAAACCGTATGGGATTAACCAGTCTGGAAAAACTGAGCAAAACCGCAAAGGCATGGCTTCCTCCCCTGCCGATAGATACTGCAACAGGCGCTTACTACGAGAAATTTCTGCAAACCATGGGCGGCCATTCGGGCAACATCGGCGGTATGCAAATGTACCAGGCGCAAAACCTATGGGATGCTACTATGGGATGGTCTATAGCCCGGTTTGTAAAGAAACACAGGGATTATAAAATACTGCAGCTAAATGGCGGCTTCCATAGTGAAGAAAAACTGGGAGCGGCAGCACAACTGAAAAAGTATTCATCAAAACCCAAAATCCTGAACATAACCTGCTTTTCAGACGAGCAGTTTGATAACCCGGATTGGAGCAAATACAGTAAGAATAACGATTATATTATTCTGACTGATCCGAAACTTGCAAAGACTTATTAATGCGTAGTTTCTAAAGCCGGTTTGTATCCTACAACTTTTAAAATCTCCGGATTAACACTCGAACAGACAATGCGTAAACTATCGCCGTACTTATAAAAATGGTCGTTATTGCTTAAACTTTGCAAATATGTGGTTTGGTTACATTGATATCTTATTATAGCGTGATAATAAGTTGTAGACTTTGGACGCTCTTGTGTTTCACCAATTACTTTGGCGGAGATAGTTACACCATAATTTTTCAGCTGATAATCAAAATACTTACCCTGCACAGTTGAGAGAGTGAAGATAATAAGTAGAAGCATACCAACTGACGCTAACGTTGTAATTAATTGTAGCCAACGTGGCAGTTTATCATATTTGATCCAAATAATGAACAACCAAACGAAAGGAAAAAATATAAGCATATATGGCAGGTATTTATACCAATAGCCATACTTGTATGAAAAGAATATATAAAAATAGCATCCGGCCAAAAACAAGCCGGATGCTATAAGTGTATAAAGTATTTTCTTTCGTAAAGTCAATCTGTTTTACTTTCCTTTCGCCAACAAATCCCTGATCTCGGTCAATAAAACTTCTTCTTTTGTTGGCCCCGGATCTGGAGCTGGTGCAGGCGCTTCTTCTGGTTTCTTAAGCGAATTAATAGCTTTTACTATCATAAAGATACAGAAGGCAATGATCAGGAATTCGATCAATGTATTGATGAAATTACCATAGTTGATAGAAACATCAGCTATCTTTTTAGCTGGGTCGCCCTCTTTGATCAGAATCTTCAGATTTTTAAAATCAATGCCACCGGTGAGGTAGCCGATGGGGGGCATAATGATGTCATTTACAAGGGAGGTAACGATCTTTCCGAAGGCAGCACCGATGATGACGCCGACAGCAAGATCGACTACATTGCCGCGCATTGCGAACTCTTTAAACTCTTTTACAATAGCCATAGCAAAAAAGGATTTGGGTGAATGGATGGTTTGTTAGTTAATTAAAGATATTAAAATATCCGGTTATAAAAAATAATATTACCGCAGCAAGGTAAACACTTATATCCAAATTACGTTAAAGGGGTGTAATCTTAATCAAAAAGTTAACTTTTTAGTTAACATTAATTGATGTATTTTTGGCGGTCTAATTATGCTAAAACAGAATCTTCAACAGAAACTTTTACAAAAGCTCTCCCCGCAGCAGATACAGTTTATAAAACTGTTGCAGGTACCTACAGTATCGCTTGATACACGTATTAAAGAAGAGTTGGAGGAAAATCCCGCGCTTGAAGATTTGAGTTTAACCAACCTGAACGAACCCGAAGAACAGTATCCTGACCGCGACCCCGAAGACGATTCATACAACAATGATGAAAACGAAGGGCCGGCAGATGAATTCAACATCGACGATTATTTGCAGGAAGATAACCTGAATGAATACGGCTCACGATACGACCAAAACGGCGATGATGAGGATGACCGCAAGGAAATACCTATAGCCGTACAAAGCTCATTCTTCGAAAATCTGCAAGCCCAGCTCGACTTACTTCCTCTATCGGATAAAGACTTTAGAATAGGTCAGCAGATTATCGGCAGCCTGGATGATGATGGCTATCTGCGCCGTTCTACAACATCACTTACTGACGATCTTGCCTTTTCGCAAAACATATTTGCAGAAGATGAAGAGGTAGAGGAAATGCTTAAGATCATACAAAGCTTTGACCCTCCGGGTGTAGGTGCGCGCAGCTTACAGGAGTGTTTACTGATCCAGCTGAAGAGAAAAGATAGCAGCGATCCGATAGTGAGGAAAGCTATCCAGGTGGTTGAAAATTACTTAGAAGAATTCACCCGGAAGCACTACGACAAGCTGGAAAAAGCACTCAATATGAGTTCTGTTGAGTTGAGGGGTGTGATCAATGAAATATTAAAACTGAACCCAAAACCCGGTGATTCCAGTGAGGTTAACACTAAGCAATTACAGGTAATACCTGATTTTCACATTACTAATAATGATGGCACGCTGGTATTGACCTTAAATGCCAAAAATGCACCGGAACTTCGTGTAAGCCGCTCATACCAGGAAATGTTTGAGCATTATGATAAAGCTTCTCAAAAAGACAAAAAACTGAAAGAGGCGGTTCAGTTTGTAAAACAAAAACTCGACTCGGCCAAATGGTTTATCGATGCTATAAAACAGCGTCAGCAAACATTGCTCAAAACAATGAACGCCATTATGCAATATCAGTATGAGTTTTTCCTGACGGGCGATGAAAAGAACCTAAAGCCAATGATCCTGAAAGATATTGCCGACAGGATTGGTATGGATATTTCTACCGTATCACGTGTAGCCAACTCGAAATATGTGCAAACCGAACATGGTACTTATCTGCTGAAATCATTCTTCTCAGAAGCTATCCAAACTGAAAGCGGCGAGGAAGTATCTAACAAAGAAGTAAAGAAGATACTGGAAGAACATATCGGCAAAGAAGATAAGCGCCATCCATTGGCTGATGAGAAACTAACTGAAATTTTAAAGGACGCTGGTTACAATATTGCCCGCAGAACGGTTGCCAAATACCGCGAACAGATGAATATTCCTGTGGCTCGCCTGAGAAAGGAATTATAGTACACTCCTTACCATTCGGTGAACAAATTGCGTTTCATTCTTTATATAGCTTGCTGTTATTAAATTTTTAGTTTACATTTAGCTAAACATTTAGCCAAACCCCTACTCCTGTTAAACCTACTATGAAAAGGTGGAAATACTTTCTGCTATTACTGGCAGTTTTCGGCTGTAAGAAACCTTATGCACCCCCTGTGATAAACTCTGCACCAAGTTACCTGGTGATCGAAGGCAGCGTCAACAGTGGCTCCGATTCAACTTTTATAAAACTCAGTCGCACCGTTAAGCTCAGCGGTAAAACTGGTTCTACGCCCGAACTTAATGCAGTTCTAACTGTTGAAGGGGATCAAAACACTTCCTACCCACTCATAGAAAAAGGCAAAGGATATTATGCCTGTGCCGGTTTAAACCTGGACAATACCCATAAATATTGCCTGGACATTAAAACATCCGACGGTAAGGAATACAAGTCGGACTTTGTATCCGTACTCGATTCGCCACCTATTGACAGTGTCAGCTTTGATGTTAACGGGAATCCCTTAACAGGGCCTGGAATGAATATTTATGTAAGCACCCATGATGCGACGAATAAGGTAAAATATTTTCGGTGGGATTACCAGGAAACATGGATTTTTCATGCCCATTATGTTTCGGAATATTATTCTAACGGTGATACGGTTTTAGCAAGAATAACGCCTGCTCAAAAGATTACCTATTGTTGGGCCAGCGACACTTCAAGTAACATAGTTTTGGGCTCCAGTGCTAAACTGACTCAAAGTAAAATTTATCAGAACCCTGTTATTTCTATCCCTTCAACATCAGAGAAATTTGAAAACAAGTACAGTATCCTGGTAAGACAATATGCCCTATCGGAGGATGCTTACAATTTCTACACGACGATGAAAAACAATAGTGAAGAACTGGGCGGCATTTTCGATGTTTTACCCTCTCAAAATCATGGAAATTTGCATTGTATTACCAACCCTTCCGAGCCCGTTATAGGTTACATCACTGTAGGCAATGTAGCAAGTAAAAGGATTTTTATAAAAAGCTCGCAATGGCCCACCTGGTCAGCTCTCACTCCTGAGGATGCCGGATGCAAACTTGAATTTGATTATGGCGATCCCAAACACGTCATTCCTTGCTGCCTTTATAATTTTGCAGGCGAGAACCAGGTTAATGAATATTTTAATTTTAATAATCCCTACTTTCATCCCCCTGCTTTTATACCGCTTGATGCCATAGGGCCGCCGGGACCAATAATTGGATATCATGCGTCTGTAAGAGAATGTGCTGATTGTACATTACGGGGTACTAACATTGCTCCCGCTTTCTGGCAGTGATTTTTATTTATAAAAGTTACCATCCGCGACGGGGAGACACCACCCTGTCCTGATTGTTGAGCATCAGACCGATTACGATCTCGTGCGTGCCATTGCTTACTGTACGTAATGCCGAAGTAGTATAATCATAGGAATAGCTGATATTGATTAATGAACTGATATTCAGCCCAAGGAGTCCGGCAACTGAATCTTGATTGCGGTAAGCCGCCCCTATCCAGAACCGGTCCTTGAATGCCAGTTTCATATTTACATCAAAAGCAACGGGCTCAGGCTGTATAATTTTCAGCAAAGCGGATGGCATGAGTGTCATATCGTCCGATAGGTACACTTTATAGCCGGCAGTCACAAAATATTGCGGTACCGTTTTACTCTTACTGTAGTTATTATTGGTCGTGGTAAAATATTGATTTTGTGACAATAGCTGCTGAGCCGAAATACCGAAATAATAATCCGCAGAATATCCCCATACGCCTATACTCAGATCAGGTTTCCATTGACTATTGTTCCCATTTGTTATCGCCGGATCATTCGGGTTTTCGAGTAATAATTGGGATGTATTCAGGCTGATATGATTAAGCCCTGCTGCCACACCTAAAGACAAATTAAAATTACTTGCCAAGCCCATATGGTAGGCATAAGTTGCATCGACATTGGTAGTACTTATTGGCCCCGCCTGATCTGATACCATCATAAAACCCAAACCATGATGCGGCTCGGCAGCTTCATAGTTCTGACTGTATAAGCGACTATAAGGATTTGCCTCGTTACCAGGCGACATAGAGGCGGCATCGCCCTGTACAAAATCAGATCCGAATGGTGCACTAACTGTCAGGTAACTTGTGATTGGGGCTCCCTGAAGACCAGTCCATTGGCTGCGATAACCGGCTTTCAGGTCGATATAATTTTCAATGCCTGTTACAGCGGGGTTTAATAATAAATTATTAAATACATATTGTGTGTATTGCGGCTTTTGCTGCGCATTACTTATCTGGAAGAATAAGACTAAAATAAACGAGTGTAAAAGTTTCTTCATCCTGGTGGGCAATATCACACTTCCAAAACAGAGTTTAATAAGGTTTACTGTGAATAAGAAAATATTGACTTATTCTTTTCAAAGGAACAAAATAAAAATAAGAAATGATATATAAAATGGACACCCGGATGATTAAAGAAGAATTTACTACCCTTGTTTGGTTAGTTTAGCTAATTGCAAATTGGCCTGATGTAATTTCTGGGCTAAATCCTTGTTTTCACGGCGCAGGTGGTAAATCTCCAGCGCATTTTGAATATAGAGCTTCAACTCATCATTCTGCCAGGGTTTTACCAGGTATTTATAAACCTGTCCCCGGTTGATAGCATCCATCACCGCATTCATGTCTGAGAAACCTGTAAGGAGAATCCGGATGGTATCAGGATATACAGGTATAATGGATTCCAGGAACTCTATTCCTGTCATTCCGGGCATACGCTGATCGGTAATGATAACCCCTATTTCATTGGTATCTAATATCTTTCGGCCTTCACGAGCCGAATGTGCCGTATAGATGTCAAAATCGCGCCTGAACGCTGCCTTAAAACTATTTAGATTATTAATTTCATCGTCAACGTACAGAACTCCGTAAGACATACAGCTGGATTTAGAGTTTTAGGTATAAAAACTTTAACTGAAAAAATTCTTAAAAGTTTAATTTTCTCCGCATTTTTAATATTAAATCAGACCAATTGCGAAGAAGCCATTTGTAAAAATGAGAAAAATATTCCTAATCATAGGCTTTATCTTACAAAATACTTTGCTTTTCGCAGTCCCGGCAGATACTTTAAGCATTCACGAAAAAGAAACCAGGCTTTTAACTCATAATTATTTTTTAGAATTGGAGGACCCGAATGGTTCCTACAAAATACAGGACATCATATCCAGCACGGGCTTCCACCCTGTTGCTTCTTTATTACCTATTTTGAGTTATTCCAAATCAATCACATGGCTCAAATTTGTATTAAAAAATAAAACTACACGCGCATTTGTGCCAATAAATATCGGTCCGGGGGTGATTGACAATTTTGATATTTATTACGCAGATCCTGACAAAAGCAAGCACATTATTAACTTAACTTCTGATATTCCCTCACGCGACTCAAAACTGATCAAACAAAACAACACCTTTATTAACTGCATCATTTTTCCTGACTCTGTTCGCACTATTTACCTCCGTATCAAAAGTAACGCACCGGGGGTAGTACCTATTCAGATAAGCAGTGCCAATGAGTATTTTAAAAGTTCGGACTTCAACAACATTGTTGCAGGTGGCTTTATGGGTATAGTACTAATAATGGCTTTTTACAACCTGATGCTCTACACCATTATTAAAGATTTGAGCTACTTATATTATGTATTCTATATTATCTTTTTAGGGCTATCCCAATTGTTTCTGCGTGGTTATGGAATTACTTTTTTCCTGACCAAAAAAGTGATTCTGAACAATTACTTTATTCCTTTTACGAGGATACTTTTTGGTTACTCGATATTATTATTTACATCAGAATTTTTGCAATTAAAACAAACGCTTAAATCTTATTATAAATATTATTACTTGTTATATGCCTTATATACGATCTCGCTCATCACCATTATAAGCGGGCATGTATTGTTTGCTTATAATTTTATCACTTACACAAGTGTAGTAACGGCGGTTAGTCTATTATACATAGGGGGATTGCTATATTTCAGAGGATTTAAGCCGGCAAAATATTTTATGCTCGGATGGGGCATTTTCCTGGTATCTATCTTAATATCGGTAGCACGCAGCAGGGGCTATATTGTACACAATGATTTTACGGTTAATATAGTTCTTTATACTTCTTCAATTGAGCTGATACTATTCTCAATAGCCCTTGCCGATAAGATCAGCTTTTACCGAAGACAAACTATTGAGATGCAGCAGCTCTCTCTTAACATTGCGAAGGAAAATGAGCGGCTCATCACCGAGCAAAATATTCTGCTTGAATCAGAAGTTAATGCACGGACGAACCAGTTAATTCAAACGAATCATGACCTTTCTGCAACTATCGAAAATCTGCAATCGACCCAAACTAAACTGATAGAAACCGAGAAGATGGCATCGTTGGGTCAGCTTACAGCAGGCATTGCGCATGAAATCAATAATCCCATTAATTTCGTCAGTTCGAACGTTAAACCGTTACGGTTAGATTTTCTGGAGATATTTTCATTGCTCGACAAATACAAGGAAGCCGGTGAAAAACCAGATAGAAAAGAATTATTTGCACTGGCAAATCAATACAATGAAAACATTGATGTTAATTTTCTGAAGAAAGAAATAATCATCCTGTTGGATGGAATTGAAGAAGGCGCCCACCGGACAGCAGAAATTGTACAAAGCCTGCGGACCTTTAGCCGTACGGATGAGAAAATACTGAAACTGATCGACATCAATAAAGCTGTACTGAACACGCTGATATTGTTAAGAAGCTCTATACCTTATAATATCGAGATAAAGCCCGTTTTGAGTAAGCTTCCCCTGTTGAATTGTTACCCCGGCAAAATAAACCAGGTATTGGTTAACCTGATTAATAATGGCATACAGGCAATCAGGTGCAAAGAAAACCAGGTTAATGAATCTATATCGATTATTACATCCGATAGCACGGAGTATATTATTATTCAGATAACGGATACCGGCGTAGGGATGAGCAAAGAAGTGAAACAAAAAATATTCGACCCATTTTTTACTACAAAAGAGGTAGGCGAAGGCACAGGCCTTGGATTATCCATTGTATTTGGGATAATTGAAGACCACAAGGGAAAAATTGATGTGCACTCCGAGCCGGATAAAGGCACCACCTTTACCATTTCACTTCCTAAAAACCTGGAATGATCGGTTAAAAAAATTTATCCGGATTAGGTACCAGGTTCAAAAACGACTCCATATTTTGCTGGTAGTTTGACTGATCGAGCCGGTAATAAAAGGCACCTTTCTTGGATGAAGTTTTATCTTTTTCGGCCAATTTCACCAGTAAACCTGTTGAAAGCAGTTTGCGGCTGAAATTACGGTCGTCAAACTCTGTTTGGTAAACGCCTTCATATAAAGCTTGTAGTTGTGGAATAGTGAATTTTTCAGGCAGTAACTGGAAGAGGATTGGGTGCAAAGCAGCCTTATAGCGCAATTGGCGCAATGCCAGTTTGACCATCTCGTTATGATCAAATATCAACTCAGGAACCTCCGTAAGTAAAAACCATTCGGGGTGATATTCCTCGCTAAGTTGCTTTTCATATTGATGGATATCAATTAATGCATAATAGGCAACCGAGAGTGTTCGTTCAACCGGGTCACGGTCAGGTTTGCCAAATACATGAAACTGATCCATGTATACGTCCTTTAGCCCGGTGCGTTGTTCCAATACACGGATAGCAGCATCTTCAGGTGATTCATCAGGTTGGATGAACCCTCCCATTAAACTCCATTTATTCTTTTCTGGCTCAATGGCCCTTTGCACCAATAACAGTTTTATATTCCAGCCGTCAAATCCAAAAATGATACAATCTGTTGCAACTAAAATTCGTTTTTCGCCGGTATATCTCTGCATAAAGTTTGTCTTGGTTTACAATTGTAAAAATAAATCCGAAGTATTAAAAATTAATATCTTATCTCTTTTCTAATGTTAATCTAACCGAAATTAAAACAATTTTTAAAGAAAGGTTATCTAAAATAGAGCGTAATGTTATAGCTTTAACACATAAACCAATTATATGTCTTTTACAAGTTTTAACCCGGATCAAATAGCCGATTTCCATCGCGACGGCTATGTGGTGGTGAGAAATTTCTGCTCACAGCAGGAAACAGATAAGTTGTATAAAACTGCAATTGAAGATGATGCGATGCGAAAGAATGCTTTGGACCTGAATGATTTGAGTGGTAAAAAAACAAGGTTATCCCTGTGGTTTACTCCTGGCAATGATGTATTCGGATATCTTACACGCAGTGAAAGAATGATAAACTCCGTTGCTCAGTTATTGGATAGCGACGCACCTGTTTGCCATTTCCATTCCAAACTGATGCAAAAAGAGCCAAAAATTGGCGGTGCATGGGAATGGCACCAGGATTATGGCTATTGGTACAAAAACCAGTTTATGTTTCCCGATCAGCTAATCAGTGTGATGGTAGCTCTGACACCTGCCAATAAAGAAAACGGTTGCCTGCAGGTGATAAAAGGATCGCATAAATTAGGCCGGGTAAATCATGGCTTTTCGGGCGAGCAGGTTGGCGCAGATATGACAATGGTAGATAATGCATTAAAGACTATGAAATTGATTTATAGCGAATTAAATCCGGGTGACGCTTTATTCTTCCACAGTAATTTATTGCATAGGTCTGAGGCAAATTTATCCAATCATCCCCGCTGGTCTATCATCTCCTGTTTTTCGTCGCAGTCCAACCTGGCTTACAATGAAACATCCACTTCATGGAAAACCCCGGTTGACATAGTGCCAGATGAAGCGATACTGCAATGGGAAGCCGAATCATTATCCGGAAACGATTTCCTGAAAAAGGAAAACGACCCGGCTTTGAAGGATACTGGATGGGAAAAGCAGGTTTGAAAGTTGGAAGGTTAAAAAGTTGGAAAGTTGTTTTCTGGCTCACCTTACAACACTCACAAACCAAAACATTACAACCTTTTAACTTTACAACATTACAACTATAGAAAAAAATGAAAATAGCTATGCTTGGTTCGGGCTTCATCGCCCGCTTTTATGCTGACTCGCTGGCTGCTCAGCGCAGGAAAGATGTATTGGTAAGTGTTTACTCACGCAGTATGGAAAGGGCCGAAAAGTTTGCCAAAGGCTACGGTTTACCGCATTACAGCAACAGTCTTGAAGAAGTTGTTGGGCATCCTGACGTAGATGTGGTGGTGATCGCTTTATCAAATGATCTTCACCTCGGCGCTGTTGAGGCCTGCGCAAAAGCTGGCAAGCATGTGTTATGTACCAAACCATTAGGACGTACAGGTGAAGAAGCCAAGAAGATGCTGGAAATGGTAGAAAAAGCAGGCATTATGGGTGGTTACCTGGAAGACTTGTGCTATACGCCTAAATTCCTGAAATCACTTAACAGTGTAAAAGCTGGAAGCATTGGCCGAGTATTATGGGCAAAATCAAGAGAAACTCACCCTGGCCCGCATAGCGACTGGTTCTGGAATATGGAGCAATCGGGCGGTGGCGCCATTGTCGATTTGGGCTGCCATTGTATCGAGATATCAAGAAACTTTATTGGCAAGGATATAAAACCGGTTGAAGTGATGTGCTGGGCCGCAACGCAAGTACATCCTATCGCTGCTGAAGACCATGCTATCGGTTTAGTAAAATACGCTAACGGCGTGATTGGCCAGTTTGAGGTGAGCTGGTGTTTCCGCGGGGGTATGGACTTACGTGACGAAGTAATGGGCAGCGAAGGCACTATCTGGTTGAATAACTTTCTGCGTACAGGTTTCGAGATGTTCAGCACAGGAAAAGGCACCAATTATGTAGCTGAAAAAGCTGAATCAAGCAGCGGCTGGTTGTTCCCTGTGGGTGATGAGGTACATGAGCTGGGTTATAGCCACATGTTTACCGATATGTTTGAATCTATCGAACAAAAACGTGAACCGATGGAAAGCTTTTACGACGGCTATATAGTGAATTGTATTATCGATGCGGCTTACCGTTCAGCAAAATCCCGCAATTGGGAACCTATTCAGTTAGATGATTGGCGCGGCAGAACTGATGTGACCGAAGGACATGAATTTGCTTCGTATGACGATCAATTCTACCTAATCAAAGAAGAGATATTACCAAACGGCGAAAAGAAGCTTATTCTGAAAGATAAGAAAACTGGTGCTGTTGAACGCAGGGATTTATAGAAATATCTATTCAAAAAAAATAGCGATGGGTTTCAAACCCGTCGCTATTTTTTTTGAATAGATACCTGATTAACCGGTTACTGATCACTGATTAACTAACTCTTTTTCCATGCAATAACATATTGATCGCATGATCCAGCGAACCGGCTGGTATTACCTCACCTGAATTAACAAAGTATATTTCATCCGCATTCTGGATAGTATTCAGCCTGTGCGCAATGATGACACGGGTTGTGGTTTCCGGTAGTTTTTCGAGGATATCACTTAATAGCTGTTCAGTTATAGTATCGATATTCGCTGTTGCTTCATCCAATATCAGTACTTCAGGGTTTCGTAAAACTGCGCGCATAAAAGCAATCAATTGTTTTTGACCAAGACTGATACTATCGCCAGATGAAAGCACTTTTGTTTCAAGTCCATTCTCAAACATCGCCAGTAAGCTGCCGAGACTTGCCTCGCCTAAAACCTGCTCCAATTCTTCATTGGATGAATCTTTGTATATTTCATTACCGTACAGGATATTTTCTTTTACTGTGCCTGTGAACAGGAATGGCTCCTGCAAAATGAACCCTATTTTCTGGGTGCGCACATCTGCTTCATAAGAGCGGATGTCTTTTCCATCCAAAAAGACGGTGCCTTCTGTTGGGTCATATAAACGGGAAATCAGCGATGCTGTTGTTGTCTTACCTCCGCCTGTCGGACCAACCAATGCATAAGTTTTACCGCGTTCCAGTTTGAAATTAACATTATGCAGTATCTCATTACCTCCGGGATAAGCAAAATGCACATTCCTGAACTCCAGTAAAGCATCTGAAGTTTCCTTAGATTTTTCAGGAACGGTTACCAGGTTAGTTTCGAGCGAAAGTATCTGCGATATCCTGTCCCATCCTGCCATAGCAGTTTGGAAGCTTGTCCATAAGGTCGCTAGTTGTCGTAGCGGGTTGTAGAAGCTATTTGCATAAGATAAATAACTAATCAGCAAACCAACAGCAAAAAATTGGTAGTCCTTATCCTTAAATACTGTAATTGCAGGCTCATGCGTTGAAATAAGATATATACCATATGATAAAACAACCAACTGCGCTGCGCTTGAAAGCAATGAGTAGATTGGTAAAAATATGTTATTGGCAATACCCGCTTTTATAGCCGTATCATAATTCTCCCTATTAGCTTCATCAAATCGTTTTCTGAAATAATCTCTACGATTAAAAGCTATTATCACGCGGAAGTTGTTCAGGCTCTCCTGTATTTCAGCGCTCATTCCTCCCACACTTTTCAGATTGGCCATATTCTTTCGTTTTACCCATGCTGAAAGTAATTTGGTAATCATCCATGCCAGGGCAGCAGGGATCAGAGTAGCAGCTCCAAGTTTTAGATTAATAGCCAGAAGAAATATTCCCGATCCTACCATTATGGCAATACTGCCAACAAATTGCATCAGCGACTGGCTGAAGAAGGTGTTGATCTTATCCGTATCGTTATTAACTCGCGAGATCAGGTCACCAGCCTTATTTTGATTAAAGAAAGCCACAGGCAATTGCTGTAGTTTGTTGAATATAGCATTCCGCAAAGTATACAACATGCGTTGGCCCACGCCGCCCATCAGTTTAGTTTGCAGGTAACTGGCAACCAATCCACAGACATACATTCCTAACAAAATGGCCGAATAAACCAACACACCATGATAATCGCGTGGTATCACATATTTATCAATTGCATGCCCGATCATTAACGGGCCAATCAGATTTACACTCGAATTGATAAGTATAGCACCCAATGCGAACCATAAAACTTTGCGCTCATACCTGATCAGTTCCAGCAGCTTTTTCAGTGCCGCCAGGGTGGATGTTTTTTCCTGTTGCGCTGAAAACTTATTTAGATCGTAATTCATAATTGCTGGTACTTTGCTGTGAGTTAAATATTTGTACATACTCTGTGCAGGTATGCATCAGTTCGTCATGCTTGCCTGTGGCTACTATTTCGCCTTCCATCAATAAGATGATCTGATCATATTGCTCAACCGACGCTATTTTTTGCGTTACGGAGATCAATGTCAATCCCGGATAGTTCTTATGCACATTTTCCAATATCTTCTTCTCCGTATTATTATCTACACGGGCGGTAAAATCATCCAGTAATAAAATCTTCGGATTTACTGCCAATGCCCTGGCCAGCATAATACGCTGCTTTTGTCCTCCTGAAAGACTTGCGCCCCGCTCTGAAACCACCGTGCTTAATTTCTCCGGTAAAGCATTCACAAAGTCATGCAATTCAGCGGTATCAATTGCTTTTTGCAAGGACTCATCAGTTACCTTGTCACTAAAGGCGATATTTTCACGAATACTCATATTAAATATGATACTATCCTGGAATACAAAGCCAACGTGGCTATGGAATGCCTCACTATTATAAGCATCAATTGGTCGGCCATCAAATTCTATTGTACCCGAATTTGGCTTTATTAAACCGGTCAATAAGTATAATAATTGTGATTTGCCGGCCGCTGTCGGGCCTATGACGGCAATCTTCGATCCTGCTTTAACGGAGAAAGAAATGTCTTTCAAAGCTGGTTTCTGACCGTAAATCACATTCACATCCTTTAGCTCGATGTTGCCTTTTAATGGCTCAGTAATGGTTCCTGTCTGTGGTGGCTCTGGTGCGTTCAATATGCCATTGATACGCTCGAATGAAGCAGTGGCCTGGGCGATGATATTGCTCATAAAGCCGATTACCAGTATCGGGAAGATCAATTGCACCAGGTAACTATTGAACGCTGCAAAATCGCCCAAAGACATGGTTTTGTTGATCACAAAATGTCCACCCAAAACCAAAATGGATAATGTGGCTATATTGGCCGTAAAAGTGATAACCGGGATCAATCCTGCAAATAATCTTAATATTGAAAGACCATAATCCCTGGCTTTACTATTGGCTTTCAGAAATTTATCAAACTCCAATTGCTGCGAGTTGATTACCCTGATCAGAGCAGAACCCAAGATACTTTCATTAATTACCTTATTCAGCCAATCGATCACCGCCCGGCTCTCTTTAAACAATACCCGCACCTTTTTCAGCACGACCGCGAATGTGATACCGATGATGGGTATAATAGCAATCACGCATAAAGCCAGCTTCCAGTTAATGGTTAGCAGCATGATGCTTGCACCCACGATGATAAATATGGACGAGACAATTGAAACCAATGCCTGCGACACGAACATCTTGATCGAATCCACGTCGCCTGTAAGGTTCGTCAATAATTTGGAAGGCGATACCTGATCAATAAATGCATTGCTCTGCTTTGAAATTTTTTCAGAAAGCTGTCTGCGGAGATCGCGGGCCACTTTTTCGGAAGAATAAGTTTGAATGATACTTTGCAGGTAAGCAAATATGAATATCATAAATATTGCCAGCGAAAATTTAACGATGACCGGATTCAGATCGAAATGAAACGATTGACCAAAATGCAGAATGTATGCTTTGATATAATCATCAATTCCATGTGATATGATCTTCGGCAACCATAAACTGATGCTATTGCTGATAAGGGCAAATAATATTAACAGCATCACTAACCCCTGGTATGGCTTAAGCAGGCTAAAGATGCCGGGCTTCTTATCTTTTTGTGGTTCTTTTTCAGGCATATATGGTCATTTAACCTTTTTGGTCAGGTAAAAATAATAAAGCGTCGTCAGGCTACCACGAAATTAATAAATCAAATCGCGATCATCGCCTTTTACAGAAAAAGACGAACGACAGTAAAAAAGATTTTAAATAATTTTCAGATTATGAATTTTCCTGCAGGTATTTGTAGTGTAGTTGTTTGATCGTTTCTTCAGATTCTGATTCGGCCGAAATTCCATATCCTGATACCAGAAGGCCTTTCACGCCAGATGCAGAAGCCAATGCATAAACGTTAGCCTCGTCACCGGGATCGGACTGTCCTTCATAACGGTACAAGTCGGCTATCTCAAAATCAGTTGCGGCATATTCCTTTCCGTCGGCAACCAATTTATCTTTTTGCAGATTAAAGTCCAGGGTATAACCTTGTTTGTGAAGCTGCTCAATAGCCTCAGTTATAGTGGCATAATGGAATTTCTGTTTCATAGCAAATAATGGTTTGACCTGATGCAATATAAAGTTAAATTTACCATAAATATGGCCACAACCGGAAATTTTACAGCTAGTTGTAGCATTTCTTACAAAGAACACGTAAGGGTTAATAAAGTTATTTACTAAACGAATTATTATGAAACTTTACGGCAACCCATTAAATAGATGGACGGCATTGTTGGGCATAGGTTGTTTTCTATTATTGCTTACTTCCTGTTTAAAATCAAAAAATGATTATACACCTCCACCTGTAGGTTATGTAACATTTTTCCAGGCTGCACCTGATCAACAGCCAGTTGATCTTTATTTCAACAGCAACAAGGTCAACCAGGCTCCTTTAAACTATGGCGACGGTATAGATTATTTCCAGGTATATCCCGGCCTCAGAACGGTTAACATTAATAATTCAAACAGCAATACCTTATTATTCTCTGACACAGCAAGGATAAGCCCCAATATCGCCTATTCGTTGTTTTTGATCGAAAATACCACACAGCAATTAGGCCTATTTTTGTTAACTGATTCCATCAGTAAACCGGCCACAGGAAAAGCAATACTACGTTTTATTAATGTGAGCCCCGATGCACCAGCGGTTGACCTTGCACTAAAAGATAGCACGGCCTTTGTTACCAACAAAGGTTTCAAAGGATTCTCCTCCTTTATTCCAAAAACCGGAGGTCAAACCTATAATTTCGAGATACGCCAGCATGGAACGAACACTGTTTTGGCAACGCTTTCGGGTGTAACACTTAGCAGCGGTTTGGTATACACTATCTGGCTTCATGGACTTGCAAATACAGCCATTGCCGGGGATAAACTAACCGCCAGTATTGTAACCAACGCCTATTATAGCAATTAAACGTTTCCTACCTCCTAATCTAAAGCAGGTCCATTCACGATCTGCTTTTTTTAGTACCTGTTTCAATTTGATAAAGTCCTATCAAAATGATTGGCATTATACAAGGCAGTGAAATTTCAACAAATTTGATTTTGACAATATTTCAGATTGGCGGCTATGCCTGAAAATGACCCATGAAATTTTAGTAAAAAGCAATTTTTATTTTAGTTTCAGTAGAATACAGCTAATGTTTCAATTTTGATAATAGTGTCCTGTCATGGCGATATTATTTACATTAAAACAAAGTTTTGATTACAAAAGATAATCAGTTTAAACAATACAATATCAGTCATTTATAAAACATTTTACAATTCTGACCGTACTATTGGCAACAAAATTGCTGTTAAATAGTCATCTAAATAATTAACATGACAACATTATACCTGGTACTTGAAATAAGTGCTCTACTATTAGTTATTATTCTTCCATTGCGGGGACCGAAAAATATCAAGAAGAAAAAAGCAGACCCAATGGAATTGAGCGAATGGGCCATTGATGAAAACGGCGACCTACAGAGTTACATCAAAAAGGATGAACCGGATCATCACCATCATGCATGATATTCTAAACAAATCATCTTTAAATAAAAAACCTCTCAAACTACTGAGAGGTTTTTTTATGCCTTTTATTTCGCGGGTTTAAAATCCTGGTTGGTAACAGGCGGAGATGAAGGTATAGTGATTATATTGAACCCATGCTGATTGTCTTTATGGCAGCTATTGCAATCGTTGGTCAGCTCTGTAAAGCCCATTTTAAATTTGTCCATATCCTGCTTAGTGATAGCAGCTTTAATCGTATTCACTGCCGGGTCAATAATCCCCAGGCTTTTTATTTCAGGTCGATCGGTGCAGTATTTTTTTACATCGTCCAAAGTCTCTCCTATTTCATGCACCTCAAAATCGGCCAGTTTCCAGTTTTTGTTGATCCCGGCAAACCAAAGCTTGGCGTGATGTTCTTGTATCCCCATCATAAACTCGCCTAAACCGGGTTTATAAGTGTCATTCAACTTAGCCTGTAAACTATCAACTTTAGCTTGTAACTGTTGGTTATTCCCCGATTGATTGCAGGCGATCATTATAAAACAAAAAGCAACAATAAGGGGTAAAATAATTTTCATTTTGAATAGATTTAGTGAAGTTAAAGTTATTCTAATTCCCTAACGTTTCATAATCGTTTATTGTATCAATGTCGATACTTCCCTGGGGGAAAGATACAGTTGCCAAGAAGTCACTATGCCGCATCATGATTTTCTTTGCACCGGTGTCACCACTTAAATCCATTAATTCCGCAAAGAACTGTTTGTGAAAAAGTGCGGGTGTGCCAATGGTATCCCCATACTGACTGGCTATAATTGGTTTATTCGTTTCTTTCTGTTTTTCTATCAGGCTATTTAACAAATCAGGGGTTACAAAAGGTTGATCGCACACCATTAAAACTACCGAATCAATAACATTATCTAATGCGAGAATACCACAACGAATGGCTGAAGCCATACCGCTTTGCCAATCATCGTTTATTACCACCTGCATTTCCGCACTATCGGTCTCCTTTTGTATGGCATCGGCATTGCTTCCCAATACAACGATGACAGATTGAACTGATTGTTTTGCCGTATCTATTGCATGCTGAAGAAGTGTTTTATTTTGATATTTTAGTAGCTGTTTCGGTTGACCTAAGCGGCTCGATTGCCCCGCAGCAAGAATAACCGCAGCACAATTCTTTATAGTTTTGTGCCTGTCAGTCATCGGTTATGAATTACTGTTGTACGTAACCGCAGAAACCTGCCATCCCTACCTGAAAGTGCAGCTTTTACTTCGGCGATGAGTGAGAGAGCGATCTCTTCCGGGGTTACAGCGCCAATATCTAATCCAACAGGCGCGTGTATCCTGTCCATATTTTCAGTTGGGCTGATTCTGCCTTCCTCTGTCAATTCCCGCCATATTTTCTCTGACCTGATCCTTGGGCCCAGCATACCGATATAAGGTGCAATGGTCGCCAATGCTTTGGGCAGATTATTTTTATCTGTTTTATAATCATGTGCCATTAGGATGATCGCTGTATAATCGTCTACAAAGATGCTTTGGAAATTCGCCGGAAGAACTACGTCATCAGCAATCGAAATAATATGTGGGTTGATCTTTTGCAGCTCAGCCACAATAGTTAGTCTCCACCCCATTTCTTTGATCAAACGACTCAGAGGATAAACATCATACTGATGTCCCATCAAAACCATACTGATCTCGGGCGGTAATATCTCGATAAAGCATCCTAATCCGAGGCCCTCTTCTATCCCGAGATAACAAGGCCCGGAATGACCTATAGAAATTTGTTCTGATACGGCTTTATTTAATTCTTGTACTATTAAATGATTACTCAAAACATCCAGGCTCGATGCATTGGTATACTTGATAACTTCGCCTTCCCTTACATTTTTCCAATCTCCTGATAGTTTGGTTATAGTTATCAGAATATGCGTTTCCCGGTGGGCTTCAACACAGCGTTTTAAAACTTCTACAGGGTTATTTTTATCGTTGACATTTAGAGGAGTTAACAGTACATCAATCACTCCATTACAGCCTAATCCTACACCAATTTGGTAAGGATCGTCTTCGGTAGTATCATAAGTGATTATTGTTGGG
Organism: Bacteroidota bacterium; assembly: GCA_018266915.1. GTDB lineage: Bacteria > Bacteroidota > Bacteroidia > Sphingobacteriales > Sphingobacteriaceae > Mucilaginibacter. The sequence continues at coordinate 49,873 of JAFDZM010000030.1, forward strand.
GTCGATTTTCTTATTGTCAGTTGAGCACGTTTTAAGGCGTCGCCTTCCAGGCAGCCACCACTTATGCCGCCTACCCAAACGCCGTTATCCATGATTAACATACGGGCACCGGTGCGACGATAAGATGAGCCTTCAACCCGCACAACGGTAGCCAAAGCCAAACCAACCGATTTTTTATCCGCTTCGTCATAAGCCTTTATGATTGCCTTAATTTCCTTCATGCGGCTTAAAAATACGGAATACTTGCCGGGAGCGAAAGCCCGATCTTAATTTCCAAAAGGTGGCAAACCATTCAGCTGGCGATACAGCGGCATATCGTTACGCTGCTGAGCCGATTGGTGGAATTTAGTGCAGTAATATACTTGCAAATGCAGTTCAACCCTGCCATGACGAATGATTTCAATATCCGGCAATTGTTTTACCGAATCAAAATATGGTTTTACGTCTGCATCAACGCTTGCCTGGTTTTCCTGTGCAATAACTATGGCATCTTTACCCAGTAAAGTATTAGGATCGCTTAAAAAAGCAGTATTTCGCGGATCGAAACTAAAACAGATCACATCCTTCTGCCCTTTTAGCGCCCAATCTATTTTACCTGTTAGCCACCAACGAGGGGTACCCGCAAATATGTTCTTATTTTCCAACCAGCCTTCTTTTTCAAAACGGGTGCGGATATCGTCGTAATCAATCCCCTGTATGGTTGGGTCTACGTTGTCTCCGTGAAATTCCTTGACAATCCATTTCGGGCCATAATACTGCCAGAAACCCGTCACCATGTGAAAGCTCAGCACACCAATGGTAATCACAGTAAAACAAGCAGAGAATCTTAGCCAACGCCGTGTGCCCCTGCCAGCCAAACCACCCTGGGTTATTTTTTTGTCGATGGCAAACCCCAATGGCATAAAAAGCATCATATACCCCGGTGCCTGCCAGTGGAAATGGTATTGCAGATCGGCCCATAAGGTAACTACAGTAAAAAATACAATTGGTAATATCGACAACCAGAATGTAAAGCTATAAGCTTTTGACATCAGCCTGTTCACAAATGAGCGATAAAGTTCGCGGATGGTTGGTACCCATATCCATGGCAGCAGCCACAAAGCCTGACCACCAATACTGCGGAAGAACCAATCGAAATGGAATGCAAATTTTTTACCGGTTCCGGCTCTTGATCCCTGGAAAACAAAAGAAGCCCAATTGTTATTATAATTCCACCATAATACAGGGAAAGCAAATATAATGGTTATCAACACAGCCACATATGGTCCAGGGTGCCAAAGCCAGTGACGTAGTTCCTTGTTGGTACCGATGAACATGAATACACCGGCAAAAATAAATAGCACATGGTATTTACTTAACGTAGCCAACCCAAGGCAAACGCCCGTCATGATCCATAAAAACCAAGTACGGCCGCTGCTTCTTATTACTTTCTCCTCGCCCCGGTTGTTGAACAGCAGTTCGATAATAAAATAAACACTCGCCAGCCAGAAGAACATCAGCGGGGCATCAGGTTGGAACCAACATGCAATAGCTACGGTGAATACAGCGCTTAGATTCATTACTACAGCTGCCCAAAATCCAGCACGTGCGTTGAACAATTTTCTTGTAATAGCAAATAATAACCAGCTTGTGCCTGCAAATAACAACACTGCAGGGAAACGCAACCCAAGATTAGTCAGTCCGAATATTTTGATGCTGATGCCACTTAACCAGAAGAATAATGGCGGTTGATCGAAATAACTCCATTCCAGGTGAGTAGTGCCACGGAAGTAATACGCCTCGCCAATTCCGAGGCCTGTATAAGCAGCTATAAAGAGTCGTAAAACAAATGTAACCAGGATAAGTACAAGCGTATAAGAGGCAGCGTTACCTTCGGTAAGTTTCTTCATTTTAAGCACAGGGGTATTTTCCCGATCTGCAAAGTGAACAATTCTTTAAAACAATCACGAATTATTTGTTCACTTTTTTAAATGAGGGCCATCAAAATCTGTGACCTGAACTAGCCTATTCTTGGTTGTATAGAAGATTTTGATATCAGGAAAGCCGGCAAATATTTATCCATGATCTTGTACAGGTGACTCATTGCCAGCAATTTAATATGCGGTATATTCAATTTATATTTCCTGGTTTCTTTAGCCTGATCATTTAAATAACGCAGGCGCACAAATAATTCAGCATCCGGGTCAAGCTCAAATTTATCAGCTTCCTCTTTGGTCATTTTCCCGCCACGAAGTTCCAGGTCAGTTTTTTCGCTGTCTGACAGACGGTCGTAATACTCCGGATATTGATAAGCCAAATAACGTGTAGCACGCAAATCACTTTCAACCAAAGTAGCCAGGCGCTCTGAGAAACCATGCTCACGCAAATAATCGGCCCCTAATATTTCTCCTGCATTATGAAAAAATGCAGCCAGTATTACTTCATCCTCGTATCCCTCTTCTTCAGCCAGCGCTGCAGCCTGCGATACTTGTTCTAACTGAGACAGTTCCTGGTCTGTCGGTTTTCGCTTTCCATATTTTTCATACAGAGCAAAAACCTCATTTACAATGCTTTCCGGTTTTAAGATTGAAATATTCATGATATACGGCTTTATACAAATGAAACAACTGCATATTATTAAATTATTAACTCAACATGATGTATTCATAATGGTTTCTTAATGTTGAAAAATTATATAAACAATATGAAAAATGCATGAAATACATAACCAAAACTTAACATTTTCTTAATTGTTACCTAACTACCTTTGTAAAACTATCGCAAGGATGAAAATACTTTATGCAATACAGGGTACAGGTAACGGGCATTTAAGTCGCTCGATGGACATTGTGCCGCTTCTTAAGCAAATGGCCGAGGTAGATGTACTTGTAAGCGGCACTCAAGGCGACCTGATTCTCCCCTTTCCTGTTAAATATAAATTCAACGGTTTCGGTTTTATTTTTGGCAAATCTGGTGGCGTTGATCTCTGGAAGACATTTTATAAATCCCGTTTCCGCAATTTTTTAAAGGAAGTCAATAAAGTTCCCGTTGAGGATTACGATTTGGTGATCAATGACTTTGAGCCTGTATCGGCCTGGAGCTGCTATATGAAGGATAAACCTTGCATAGGCCTAAGTCACCAGGCAGCAGTTTTGGGTGAACATGCGCCTAAGCCGGATGAGACGGACATGATTGGCAAGTTGATACTGAAAAACTACGCCCCGGTAACAGCTCAATACGGATTCCATTTTAAAGCTTTTGATGAAAACACCTTTACACCAGTGATTCGCAAGCAGGTGCGCGAACAAAAAATATCTTTTAAAGGGCATTACACAGTTTATCTTCCTGCTTATGATGATGCCCGGTTAATCAAAAGGCTATCAGAATTTAAAGATGTAGAGTGGGATGTATTTTCCAAGCACAACAAAAAAGTTATGAAATACAAGAACGTGTCCATCCAGCCTATCGATAATGAGAAATTCATTAAAAGTATGGCACAATCAGCAGGTGTACTTTGCGGTGCAGGCTTTGAAACACCAGCTGAGGCCTTATATATGAAGAAGAAACTGCTGGTGATCCCGATGAAAAGCCAGTACGAACAACACCTGAATGCTGCTGCACTGAAATCAATGGGGGTTCCGGTAATAAAAAGCTTAAAACCAAAGCATAGCGAGACCATACTTAATTGGATAGAAAACGGTAAAGTAGTAGAGGTAGACTACCAGGATAACACCCGCGAGATACTGGAATATGTACTGGAAAGGCACCATGCACCTGCCCTTTCATTAATAAATGCTTAATTGCTTACATTTGACCATCTAACCAATTAACACCATGGCACAAAAAGTAATTACAGTGAACATTAATGTTTACGAACAAACGGTAAATAACCGCCATTCAGCATACGAGATCAAGGATGTAAATAAATTCCTGGACGAGGGTTGGACCATAAAACAAGTTATTCCCGGCACTACAACCGCCGCAAATTGGACCAATCTTACTTTTATATTAGAGAAATAAGATTTTCAAAGATTATTTCCTTTTCGATTGTCCTTTATGAAAAATAAAGGACTTTTTTATTCATAAAAATTCAGTTATCAATACAAACTCCTTATTTATTTACAAATGGAGATTGAAAATTAATATAAAATTCAGTTATTTTCAATTTTTATGTATAAATTATATGTTTTTTATATTTTATTTTCTATTTTTATGAAATGAGGATAAAATATCAATTATTTCTTCCTTTATTCTTCATTTTTTCTCTCGCATTTCTCAAAAACTGCGAAGCATCTTCATATGAAAACAATCGCCATTACCTTTCAAAGGGTAGAAGCGATCTGATTAAGAATAACAACACCAGTTATTCGATTATAATTAGTCCAATCGAGTCGACGCCTGTCATTAATCTTCGGGTACACAAAACAGTTCATTATGCCCAGCATATGTTTTTTGTAGAGAACGATTATCTGGCACGTCTTAAGCATTATAATTTTTTCTCAGGAAGCGGGCACAATCAAAGCTTTACCTCCCAAACAATCCTGTTGTTTCCATTTCACACCTTTTGGTAGGATCTACCCATCGGATACTGTATTTTAATTTTAGGACATCAGTCTATTGCCTAGGCTTTGATTTCTATTGAAGTAAACTGCAGATATTCTTACCCATTCTTTTTAGTAGTTCATAACCTTTTTAACAGAAATTAGTCCTGTACCGGCTGTCATTATTGGCTGGCCTGGTTTCTATTGCCCTGTGTGGCAAGCGGGTTACCTTTAAAATATTTTGTCAAATGAAAAAATTCATACCATTCGCCATACTTATTATTGTAGTTATTCTTGCGCTCATCTACCCATCTTTCGAAACTGTTAATATTAAAGACAACAAAATCGACACCGGCGATACCGCCTGGTTACTGGTTGCCACTGCCCTCGTATTGCTCATGACCCCTGGCCTCGCTTTCTTTTACGGAGGTATGGTGAGCAAAAAGAACGTGCTTTCTACCATGATGCAGAGCTTCGTCTGTATGGGTGTTATCACCGTTATCTGGGTAGTGTTTGGGTTCAGCCTGGCTTTTGGCGATAGCATTGGCGGTTTTATAGGCAATCCGTCCACCTTTTTTATGATGAAGGGCATGCTGGGCAATGCCACCTGGAAACTGGCGCCTACCATTCCTTTGGTATTGTTTGCTATGTTCCAGCTGAAATTTGCTGTGATCACCCCCGCATTAATCACCGGTGCCTTTGCTGAACGTATCCGCTTCAACTCTTATGTTATTTTCCTTTGCCTGTTCATGATCGTTATTTATGCCCCGTTGGCGCACTCAACCTGGCATCCGGATGGTTTCCTGTTCAAATTAGGTGTACTGGATTTTGCAGGAGGTACTGTTGTGCACATGTCGGCAGGCTGGGCGGCTTTGGCTTCTGCGTTATACTTGAAACAACGTAATGAGCCCAGCCACTCCCCTGCGCGAATCAGCTATGTACTACTTGGCACGGGCCTTTTATGGTTTGGTTGGTTTGGATTTAATGCGGGTTCGGCATTAGGTTCAGGGCCATTGGCTGCTACAGCGTTGGCTACCACTACCACGGCGTCAGCGGCTGCGGCAATGTCGTGGATATTCTTTGACATGCTCCGCGGCAAAAAACCATCAGTAATGGGTGCTTGTATTGGTGCAGTTGTGGGCTTGGTAGCCATAACCCCGGCTGCAGGTTTTGTTACCATTTCGCATTCACTTATTGTGGGCATTATTTCGGCTATGGTCAGCAACCTGGTGGTTTTATGGCGTACAAAAACAAGTATTGATGATACACTGGACGTGTTCCCATGCCACGGTGTCGGCGGCATGGTGGGTATGCTGATGACGGGCATTTTTGCTCACCAGAACGTAAACGGTGGTAATACTACCGGCAATGGTTTATATTATGGTCAAACGCACCTGTTTTTCGTTCACTTAATCGCCCTGGTGATTGTATCTGCATTTGCATTCTTCGGTTCGCTGCTTTTATTAAAGATCACAGATATGATCAGCAAACTGCGCGTGTCTTCTGAGGAAGAATCGATGGGATTGGATATGAGCCAACACGACGAGGGTCTGTGATGCTATAAACAAATTTCAATCAGCCTGTTGTTCCTCTTTATCAAGTCGTTATAAAGCAAACAAAAGGTTTTGATTGATATGACTTTCATTGTTCTATTTTAACGGCTATACTGATAAAGGTCATTATAATGGGAGGCTGCCCTGTCGGAGGGGCAGCCTTTATTATTTATTGGCGCTTGTTAAGTAGCTTTGTTTCCCGATATTTGGGAAATTGATGAGCCATACCAACTCAATTGATACCCGCATTTTTAAGCTTTTATCAGCATTTAAAATAGATGCTGATATCGTATCCGTCGTTCCATTTGGAAGCGGACACATTAACGATACTTATCGCATCAAAAACAGTGACCTTAATGGCGTTGATTATTTGTTGCAGCGCATTAATCATCATGTTTTTAAGGATGTGCCTGTGCTGATGCAAAATCTGTTATATGTTACCGAACATTTAAAGGAAAAGCTTGCTGGAATACCTGGGTCTGATCTTGAAAAAGAAGTAATGACCATCGTGGAAACACGTGATGGCAAACCATATTTCAAAGACGGGGACGGCAACTATTGGCGTGTATTCCACTTTCTGAAAGACACCAGCAGCTACGACCAGGTAACAACCACACAACAAGCTTATGAAGGCGGCAAAGCTTTTGGGCGCTTCCAGGCTTTGCTTGCCGATTTGGAGCCTGAATTGATAAAAGACACCATTCCGGATTTCCATAATGTAGAATCGCGTTTAGCAAAATTCGAAAAAGCAGTCGAGGCAGATAAAGCTGGAAGATTGTATAAAGTGTTATCAGAAGTTGAATTCATCAGAGAACGAGTGGATGAAATGAGTGAAATATTAAGGCTTGGTCGTGCAGGCAGGCTACCCCTGCGAATTGTCCATAATGATACCAAGTTCAATAATGTTTTATTGAATAGTAATGACCATGCCCAATGCGTAATCGACCTGGATACCGTGATGCCTGGCTATGTAGCTTATGATTTTGGCGACTCCATTAGAACTATTGCAAACACCGCTTCTGAGGATGAATTCAATATTCAATTAATCGACATAAATATTTCATTATTTGAATATTATACAAAAGGATATTTAAAAGAAGCAGTTCATTTTTTAACTGAAGCGGAATTAGATTCGTTATTAAAAGGCGTGCTTCTTTTGCCTTATGCACAGACAGTTCGCTTCCTGACCGATTACCTGGAAGGCGACCATTATTATAAAATCCAATCGCCTGATCATAACCTTCAGCGCACCAGGGCACAACTAACATTGGTAAAAAAATTGGAAGAAAACAGGGAAAAACTTGGCCAGATCATCATGAATACGTGGCATCAATATAAATCTTAAAATGATGGCGTTTTCGTTAAAGAAAGAATTACTTAAAGACGTTATACATTACGTCTCTATGATCATACTTTGTGCAATCTGTACTATATCTGCATCAGGTAGAGGCGCGATGCATCGCGTCTCTGGCACGGACACTCTCACCACTGTACCAATCGGCGGCAATACATGGCGCACCGATAAAGACACCGCAGGCGGTAATATTAGCAACGATGGGATTGTACATTGGAGCAATATGGATGCGAGATATACCGCTTACTTCCGCTTGGGCAGTACCGGAAAATTCAAATTGTATTTGAATACGGCTGTTCCAAAAGGTAAGGGCAAAATATCGGTAACTGTGTTGGGATCGACAAAGAACGTTTCAATATCAACAGGTACATTTCAGGATGTTTATGTTGGCGAATGGACAGCAATAGATACAGGTTATGTATCAGTTAAAATAAAAGGCATAGCAAAAATCGACAGCTTGTTTGCAAACATCAGTAGTATAAAATTAGAAGGCCCTGCCATCAATAATAAAACAATCTTTGTAAGAAATAACGATGGCCAATTCTTTTATTGGGGGCGTCGCGGGCCCTCTGTGCATTTGGGCTATACTATTCCGGATGGCGTGAATGCTGAATGGTTTTACAACGAAGTAACTGTTCCCAAAGGTAATGATGTATTAGGCTCGTATTTTATGGCTGATGGCTTTGGCGAGGGTTACTTTGGTATGCAGGTAAACTCTACGACCGAGCGGCATATACTTTTTTCAGTTTGGAGCCCTTTTAATACAGATGATCCCAAAGCTATTCCAAATGATCAGAAAATTATTATGCTGAAGAAAGGAGAGAATGTTCACACAGGCGAATTTGGCAGCGAAGGCTCGGGTGGACAAAGCTATCTTAATTATATGTGGCATGCCGGTCAAACCTATAAATTCCTGGTACATGCCAAGCCCGATGGTAAGGGTCGAACTGAATACACCGCATACTTTTTTGCACCGGAGCTAAACAAATGGCAATTGATTGCAAGTTTTAGCCGACCCAAGACAGACACTTACCTAAAGCATCTCCACTCTTTCCTGGAAAATTTCGAGCCTGAAGAAGGCACAAAAACCCGCGAGGTTCTATTCAATAACCAATGGATTTGCGACAGCAATGGTAACTGGACAGAGCTTACCAAGGCTCGTTTTACAGGCGATAATACTGCAGTAAAGGGCTACCGGATGGATTGTGCAGGGGGACTAGAAGGCAGTTCCTTCTTCTTGAAAAATTGCGGATTCTTTAACCATTACACACCACGAAATATCTATTTCACACGTCCGGCCGGAGGCAAAAAACCTGATATTGACCTGGGTAAACTACCTTAAAACGTTTTTGCAAATGCTATTCCCGGCGCGCCGTCCTGGTAAGTAGGCATCAGCATCATGCTTTTCTTGTTACCATTCTTATCCCTATGGGTAAGCCAGTTACGGATATAAGGGTAAGTGAGATAAGCCAGCTTGGTAGAAATAATACCGAAGCCTGCGCCTGCTACCACATCGCTAAACCAGTGGTCGCGATTATACATCCTGAAAACACCTGTTGTAACTGCGAAGGTATAACCAATTACTGTATACACCGGAGATTTTTCAGAATATTCCTGGGCCAGAAATTCAGCTCCCATAAAAGCAATTGTAGTATGTCCCGAAGGAAACGACAGATAATCAGATTTGTTCGGGCGCAAACGATGCGTAAAATGCTTGATAGATAGGGAACTGACACCAGCATAAGCGGCTGATAGGGCAAGTAGTGCCGATCTATCGATAAAAGTGTTTTTACCGGCTACACCTATTAAGTTCAGTCCGTACGCCATTACAATTGGGGCCGCTAAAAAATAGCTTTCAGCTTTAGTATTAAAATTGGGGCTGGTTTTGTGTATCTCGCCCTGAACATCAAAATCTATCTGACGTATAGGTTTTATCCAAAAGGATATGGCTCCATAGGTAATTGCAGCACCCGGCGGTATCAACGATAACGGATTGCTATGCAGCTTTTTGACCGTATCGGGTGCTGTTGTCAGGTCCTTTTTTATGGTATCAGCAACATTTTTTTTGGTAGTGTCTTTTACCTGCGCACTCGCCTCAAACGATATAAAGCTTAGGATAACAAATATTAACTTTTTCAAAGGCATTAAATTTTATTTGGTGTAGATGTGATAATCAAACAATTAAGGGGCGTCAAATTGTTTGATTACTTAACTAAAATTTCATGCTATCTAAATAAACAATCTGTACAAAATCTGAACTTATCTTTCGAAATATACTCTGAATATAAAAGAAATTTAAAATCGCATTGACAATGACAGGCCGGGGGTACCGTTCTCAAAAGTCGGCATTACAAAGGTGCTTTTGCCTGTCTTCTCATCGCTATGGGTAAGCCAGCTGCGGATATAAGGATATACCAGGTAGGCTGCTTTGGTAGACAGTATACCAAACCCGGCACCTGCCACCACATCACTAAACCAATGCGCCCTATTATATACGCGGAATATACCGGTAGTGGTAGCAAAGCTATAGCCCACAATAGTATATAGTGGTGATTTATCACCATATTCCTGCGCCATAAACTCAGCCAAGGCAAAGGCTGCTGCAGTATGGCCTGACGGGAATGATAAGTAATCGGAACCATCCGGCCTTAAACGGTGAGTTATGCTTTTGAGCGGAAATGTGGAAAGACTCATGAAGGCAGTCGATAGTCCCAATAGAGCTGTTCTGTCTACAAACCGGTTTTTACCTTCGTCGCCTATTAAATTCAAGCCATATACCGCTATAACCGGGCCAAATAAAAAATAACTCTCCGCTTTGGTATTGAAGTCGGGGCTCATTTCATGCGTCTCGCCGGTTACAAAATGGTCGAATCTCTGCAATGGATGAACTGCGAATGATAAAGCACCGTAGCCAACCAATCCGGCGGGGACAATCAATGCATACGCTTTACTATGCAGATGTTTTACGGTATCATGGAAATGGGTGATGTCCTTTTTGATCGAATCTAATACCTGGGAATTTGCTTTTAATGAAATAACGGCTAAAAAAATGAACAGGAACTTTTTCACGTGCACTACTGCTTTAAATTGAAATATTGATGAAATACTTAGGTAAAAAATATTCGATACAGCGCGGTCCTTTATTTAATCTGGAATAAACGTTACAATAAAGTAGACTATAACCGAAAAGTATCCGGTTTATTGTGTATGAAATATTATTTCATAAAAAAAGCCATCTGTGTTTACAAATGGCTTACAAATATTAATTCGTAGTTGAATTATCCTAACAAAACAGCCTTCACTTTATCCAGTATTTTGAATGATTCTGCTGAACCCGGGGCTTCAGCATAAACACGTAATACTGGTTCAGTTCCCGAAGGACGGATCATTACCCAGCTTTCATCTTCAAAGAAGAATTTGTAGCCGTCCATATCTTCTGTACGGGCTACCTTCAAATCGCCAAAGCTGCTGTATCCGCTTTTGCAATTGCTGATGATCTTCTGTTTTAGTTCTTCAGTAACGTGCAGGTCATAACGCTCAACAGCAAATTTTCCTACCACATCATAAATTTCCTGAACAAGCTCACTTAATGAACGCCCAGATTTGGCAATAAACTCCCAAACGATCAGGCCAATCCAGATGCCATCGCGTTCAGGAATATGTCCCACTACAGCGATACCGCCTGACTCTTCGCCACCCACAAGAAACGGACGACCAGAGTTAACGATCAGGTCGCAGATATATTTAAAGCCAATTTTAGTTACGATATTTTTCAGACCGTAAGCATCGCACAGTTTCTGAATTTTGCTGGTGCAGCTAAAGGTTGAATATACGTCTCCGCTTAAGCCCTTCACCTTGTGCATGTAATGGATCAGCAATAATAAAATGTGGTGCGAATCCACAAAGTTGCCGTCCTGGTCATATAAACCGATACGGTCAGCATCGCCATCCGTTACCAAACCTGATGCGATCTCCCCTTCTGAAAGTTTAATAATATCTTCAAACTCTTTCAGGTTACGCTGGATAGGTTCAGGGGCCTGACCTGCAAATCCCGGGTTATGGTCGCTATGGATACGTGTAATATCCGGGAACAAGCGCTCCATCACATTCATACCTGCACCATACATGGCATCATAGGCCCAACCCAGTCCGCTGGTGCGGATCAGTTCCAGGTCGAAGTTATTTTCCACGTGCGCCACGTACATATCTTCCAGGTTGATAAACTCTACCAGGCCGTCTTTCTGATAATCAGCGATAGATTTCAGATCGAGCGATAAATTTTCCGGAATCTGTGATTCTACCTTTTCGATATCATCCGGTGTAGCCGGACCACCATAGCTGGCTTTGATCTTGTAGCCGTTATATGACGGCGGGTTATGACTGGCGGTGATAATAATACCTGCTGAAGCTTCTTTTCTAACCGTTCCCAACGAGATCATCGGTGTAGAAACAAAAGTATTTTCGGCACGGTAAACCTTTACGCCCTGCGACGCCAGTACGCGGGTGACAACATCGGCAAACATTGGGCCTGCAAAGCGCGGGTCGCAACCTACAACGGCCGATGGGTTTTTAAATTCCTGCTTTAGCCACAATGCGTTTGCATAGGCTACTCGTTTTACATTCTCAACTGTAAAATCATCTGCGATGATGGCTCTCCAGCCATCGGTACCAAACTTAATTTTGATCATTGTGGGTTATAATGGTTAAAAATCCTATTTTTAGCGCCTTAATTTCTATACAAGAATATTAATCATTTGTGTTAAATAGAAACAAAAAATGAAAGTTTTAAAATTTGGCGGTACATCGGTGGGAAGCCCTGAAAGGATGAAAAAACTGCTGGATATAATCGATGCTTCTGAAAGGCAGATCGTTGTTCTTTCGGCGGTGTCAGGCACTACGAATAGTTTGGTTGAAATTGGTCAGGCTTACCTGGCTGGTGATAAACCAAAAGCTGCTAACCTAATAAAGGCTTTAAAGGATAAATACGAAATATTTATAAAGGAGCTTTTTACCAAACCCGAGTATCTGGAACAAGGCAAGGAGGTGATCGACTATCATTTTGACCTGCTAAGCAACCTGTCAAACGACCTGTTTACCAATATTGAGGATAAAATCATATTGGCCCAAGGCGAGCTTTTATCTACTACCCTATATCATGTTTACCTGAAAGAGATCGGTGTGCAATCGGTTTTACTACCCGCGCTTGATTTTATGAAGATTGACGAGGATAATGAACCGATAGTAGATTATATTACCGAACATATTACACCTTTATTAAATAAGTACCCGGATAATAAGCTGTTCATTACACAGGGATACATCTGCCGCAATAGTTTTGGCGAGATTGATAACCTGCGCCGTGGCGGCAGTGATTATACGGCTTCTTTGATCGGTGCAGCCATCCGCAGCGAGGAAGTACAAATATGGACCGACATTGATGGCATGCACAATAACGACCCCCGGATTGTTAAAGGCACCAAACCTATTGCACAACTTTCATTTGATGAAGCTGCCGAACTGGCTTACTTCGGAGCTAAAATACTGCACCCCCAAAGCGTATTCCCGGCACAGAAATATAAAATACCCGTTCGCCTACTCAATACGATGGACCCAAAAGCACCGGGCACATTGATAACTAACGACAGCGAAAAGAATAAAATAAAATCTATCGCTGCTAAGGATGGTATTACTGCTATCAAGATACAATCAAGCCGGATGCTACTGGCGCATGGCTTTTTACGTCGCGTATTCGAGGTGTTTGAAAGATACAGAACGTCTATCGATATGATCACCACTTCAGAAGTGGCGGTTTCATTAACTATTGATGATACTACCTACCTGGAAGAGATCAAAAGTGAGTTACTATCTTTCGGCACAGTTGATATAGATCGGGATCAAACCATTATTTGCGTAGTAGGCGATTTTGGGGCTGAGCAACATGGTTATGCTGTTCGCGTATTGGAAGCGTTGAAGCATATCCCCTTACGTATGATCTCCTACGGCGGCAGCGATCATAACTTATCCATATTGTTAAATACAACAGAAAAAACAGAGGCTTTACGCAGTCTGCACAATAGACTGTTTTGATTTCGGAAGTCGGAATTTCGATTTCGGATTTAATTGAATTAGAATTTAGATTTTAGGATTTTACTACTATAATGTTCGATACCAATACCATAACACGATTTCAAGGTTTAGAAACACCGTTTTACTATTACGATCTGGGCTTGCTCCGCAAAACGTTAGAGGCTTGCAAAATCGCTTCTGATAAATATGGCTTCCATGTGCATTATGCCATGAAGGCCAATTTTAATCCAAAGGTTATAGCAGCAATTCAATCATATGGTTTTGGAGCGGATTGTGTGAGTGGCAACGAGGTATCGACAGCCATTACTAACGGCTTTGATAAAAGTAAGGTGGTATTTGCTGGTGTCGGCAAATCCGATAAAGAGATCAACACAGCTTTAGATGCAGATATTTTCTGCTTCAATGTGGAATCGATTCAGGAGCTATTCATTATTAATGAACTGGCGCAGGCTAAAAATAAGAAGGCCAAAGTTGCTATTCGCATCAATCCAAATGTTGATGCGCATACCCATCACTTCATTACTACCGGGCTTGATGAGAATAAATTCGGTATCAACACCTGGCAATTGCATGATGTTGTGGATGCACTAAGAAAATGTGCCAGCCTGCAATTTATTGGTATCCATTTCCATATCGGTTCACAGATAACAGACCTGGAAGTTTATAAAAACCTGTGCACCCGCATTAACGAGATGCAAGATTGGTTTGAAGATCATGGCTTCCCGGTAAAAGTATTGAATACCGGTGGTGGCCTCGGTGTTGATTATCATAATCCTGACACTAATCCCATTGCCAACTTTGAAGGTTATTTTAAAGTATTTAAAGACTTCCTCAAAGTAAAACCCGGCCAGGAAGTGCATTTTGAACTAGGTCGTGCACTGGTAGCACAATGTTCATCACTGGTATCAAGAGTGCTTTATGTAAAGATTGGGCAGAAAAAGAACTTCCTGGTGCTGGATGCGGGGATGACCGAACTGATCCGTCCAATGTTGTATCAAGCCTATCAAAAAATAGAGAATTTGAGCAGACGGTCCGAAAGTGAGTCTCAAATCTTAAATCTCAAATCTCAAATCTTAAAATACGATGTTGTGGGGCCGATCTGCGAAAGCACTGACTGTTTCCAGAAAGATGTCGAATTACCAGAATCATTCCGGGGAGATATTTTTGCTATCCGCACTGCAGGCGCTTATGGCGAGGTGATGTCATCGGGATATAACTTGCGCGATAAGGTGCAGAACGTCTACTCTGAATAAAATCAGAATTTATACCCAAAGCGAATAAAAAAGTTATTCCCTGCTTCGGCTGTTGCAAAGTAATTTTTGAAGGTAATAAAGTAGCTGATCTTTGGAAAATAATTCCGAAAGAACCTGGCATCGAGGTTTTGATCATGATAATAGCTATCCTCAAGATCGTTATAGCCCAAAGTAGTTCCTAAAAAGCCTCTTATGCCATGCTGAATACCTGTATTATTTCTGCTATGAAATAGCACTTCGGTAGTCAGACCTATTGTATAAAGATCAGTACGTGGGTCTACAAAGTAGCCTCCGCGCTGTAGCAATTCCTGGCGGTAACTGGCATAATCACCAAATTCATGACTATAGGCCATTTCAATTCCTATAAATCTGAAATCTACATTTCCATCGGTAACAAAAGCATTGGCCGAGAACCTTGCCCCTACTGCTCCAAAAAACTTATCCGAAAAATAGTTGGCATCTGTTTTACTTCCCGAATACTGGTAATCGCCAAACACACCAAATGCCCCATAAGCTACATTGAAGTTATCAAACCGGTGCCCCTCGCTAAGATTAACCTGGCCCGAGGTGAGAAAATCAGTATAGTTAATGCCTGTATAGTTATTTAAGCCGACAGATGCATAAGTCTGACTGCTTTTGGCATCAAATGATGACGGTTTGGGCTGATAGGCAATATCCTGGTGATACATCGCAGGTGCATAAACATGAGAGCATGCACTCAGCAACATCGAAGCAACGCATAAAAGGAGTAAAAGTTTAAGTCTCATCATCTCATTACGCATCTAAAACGCAATATATAACAATTCGTTTTATTAACTTTTAAATTACTATTTAAAATGTTTATGTTTACGCCACTGAAAAACAAGTGTTATTTTAACAATTATTATTTTTCGTTACCAATTTCAACTAGTTATATTTATAATTAATTATGGATCAATTTGTTATCGGTGTCGACTATGGCACTGATTCCGTGCGTTCGGTAATTGTTGATGCCAAAAACGGCAAGGAACTGGCCTCGTCGGTCTTCTATTACCCGCGCTGGCAGCAGGGGCTGTATTGTAATGCTGCACAAAACCAGTTCCGTCAACACCCGCTGGATTATGTAGAAGGACTGGAGCAAACTATAAAAAACTGCATCAAAATAGCGGGAGGTGATTCGGTGGCATCAGCTATTAAAGCTATTTCGGTGGATACAACCGGCTCTACACCTGTTGCTGTTAACGAGGCAGGTGTTCCCCTGGCTTTAACATCAGGCTTTGAAAATAATCCCAATGCGATGTTCGTGTTATGGAAGGATCATACAGGCGTTAAAGAAGCCGGGGAGATCAATGAACATGCAACAAAATTCGCTATTAACTACCTGCAATATGTTGGCGGCATCTATTCATCAGAATGGTTCTGGGCGAAACTGCTGCGTACGTTAAGAGTTGACGAACAAGTCCGGGCAGCCTGCCACTCATGGGTAGAACATTGCGACTGGATATCATTTCTACTTACCGGCGGTGATCATATCAGCAAAATGAAACGTGGACGTTGTTCGGCGGGACATAAGGCTTTATGGGCGGCTGAATTTGATGGTTATCCACCTGATGAATTCTTTTCCTCACTCGATCCATTATTAAAAGGCTATACCTCCACCCTTTTAAAAGAAACTTATACATCTGACCAGGCTGCCGGAAAACTTAGCGCTGAATGGGCAAAAAGATTAGGATTATCTACCGATGTCATTATTGGTGTAGGCGCCTTTGATGCACACATGGGTGCTGTAGGTGGCCAAATTGAGCCTTACCATTTAAGTAAAGTGATGGGCACCTCCACCTGTGATATGCTGGTTGCGTCAAAATCGGATTTGGAAGGCAAACTGATCAAAGGCATTTGCGGGCAAGTAGATGGTTCGGTAATCCCTGGCATGATAGGTCTTGAGGCAGGTCAATCAGCATTTGGCGATACCTATGCCTGGTTTAGGAAGTTATTAGAATGGCCACTGCAATTCATTGATGATAAAGAACTGCAGGAAAGCATCTCAAACAAGATCATCCCCGAACTAAGCAAACAGGCTGCATCATTGCCATTGGATGAAAATGCGGAACTGGCAGTAGACTGGCTGAACGGACGTCGGACGCCAGATGCCAATCAATTATTAAAAGGCGCTGTTAGTGGGCTGAGTTTAGGCAGCGATGCACCGCGTGTTTTCAGAGCATGGGCAGAGGCTACTTGTTTTGGCGCGAAAAGCATAGTCGACCGTTTTAACAGTGAAGGTGTACCTGTGAAAGGATTAATAGGCATCGGTGGAGTAGCAAAAAAATCGCCCTACATTATGCAAATGATGGCCGATGTGATGCAGATGCCCATCCGCATTCATCAATTTGAACATACCTGTGCTTTAGGTGCTGCCATGTTTGCTGCAACTGCTGCAGGCATCTATCCAAATGTAGAAGAAGCGATGGCAGCTATGGGTGGTGGCTTTGACAAAGAATATTTTCCCGATCCGGCTAAAGCTGCATTATATCAAAAACGATACGAAAAGTATCACGTACTGGGCAAATTTATAGAACAGAACACAATTAATAATCATGAGTAAATACCAGCATATACGTGAAGCTGCCTACCTCGCCAATATGAAATTGCCAAGATTGAACCTGGTGATTTTCACCTTCGGCAATGTAAGCGAGGCGGATCGTGATTTAGGAGTTTTTGCCATAAAACCAAGCGGCGTACCTTACGAGGTGCTTTCACCAGCCAATATGGTGATTGTAGATTTTGATGGTAATATAGTGGAGGGCGATATGCGTCCTTCATCCGACACCAAGACCCATGCAGTTTTATATAAACATTGGGATATTGGCGGAATATGCCACACGCATTCAACTTATGCTACTTCGTGGGCTCAGGCGCTGCGTGATATTCCTATTTATGGCACTACTCATGCTGATCATAAAACGGTGGACATCCCTTGTGCTCAACCTATGCATGATGATATGATCAAGGGTGATTATGAATATCAAACCGGTTTCCAGATAATGGATTGCCTGAATGAACGCAAGCTTGATTATCACCAGGTTGAAATGATATTGGTAGGTAACCACGCCCCTTTCACCTGGGGTAAAAATGCCGATAAAGCAGTTTACAGCAGCGCCGTACTGGAATCGATTGCTCAAATGGCCCTGTTAACCGAACAAATCAACCCGGAATGCAAACGGATGAAAGATTCACTGATTAAAAAGCACTTCGAACGCAAACATGGACCGGATTCTTATTATGGTCAATAGTCATTAGTCATTAGTCATTAGTCATTAGTCATTAGTCATTAGGAAAACTTAAATAGAACAACTATCAATATATGATGAATTTAAAAGATTTTGAAGTCTGGTTTGTAACTGGCAGCCAGAGTTTATACGGCGAAGAAACATTAAAACAAGTAGCTGAACATTCCCAGCAAATAGCCAAAGCGTTTGACTCGGCAAAGCAAATCCCCGTGCGGATAGTTTTTAAGCCGACGGTTAAGTCGCCTGAAGAAATATACAGCATTTGCCAGGAAGCTAACACGGTTAAAAATTGTATCGGTATCATTGCCTGGATGCACACCTTCTCCCCTGCCAAAATGTGGATCGGCGGATTGAAGATATTGCAAAAACCACTACTTCACTTGCATACACAATTTAATCGTGATATTCCATGGGACAGCATCGACATGGATTTTATGAACCTTAATCAAAGCGCCCACGGCGACCGCGAGTTTGGTTTCATTATGTCGAGAATGCGTTTAGAACGCAAAGTAGTGGTTGGTCACTGGCAGGATAAAGAGGTGCTGGAGCAGATCAATACCTGGAGCCGTGCTGCAGCAGGCTGGAGCGATTGGCAGGGCGCCCGTTTTGTTCGCTTTGGCGATAATATGCGCTATGTAGCTGTTACCGATGGTGACAAAGTGGAAGCGGAATTAAAGTTCGGTTATTCAGTTAATACACATGGTGTAGGGGACTTGGTAAAAGTGATCAATGCTATAAGCGATAAAGAGATCGATACCTTAACAAGTGAATACGAAGAAAAATATGCCGTTGTTCCATCATTAAGAAAAGGCGGAGACCAATATAATGCCTTGCGTGATGCAGCGAAGATCGAGCTTGGCTTAACCGCATTTTTACAGGATGGAAATTATAAAGGCTTCACCGATACTTTTGAGGACTTGCATGGCATCGTGCAGCTTCCTGGTATCGCGTCTCAGCGATTAATGGGCAAAGGCTATGGATTTGGTGGCGAGGGTGACTGGAAAACTGCTGCACTGGTTCGTGCCATGAAAGTAATGGGCAGCGGATTAAAAGGCGGCAATGCCTTTATGGAAGATTACACCTACCATTTCGATCCAAACGATCCGCTGGTTTTAGGCTCACACATGCTGGAAATATGTGAATCAATAGCTGATGGTAAAGCAAAATGTGAGATCCATCCGCTTGGCATAGGCGGCAAAGCTGACCCGGTTCGATTGGTGTTTAACGTGGCGGCAGGGCCTGCACTGAATGCATCTATAGTAGACATGGGCAACCGTTTCCGTTTGCTGGTAAATGAAGTAGAAGCTATTGCACCTACTCATGATCTTCCTAAATTACCTGTAGCACGTGTGTTATGGAAACCATATCCTGATATGAAAACCGGTTGTGCCGCATGGATACTGGCAGGCGGAGCACATCATACTTGCTATAGCCAAAATCTTACTGCGGAGCACTTACAGGATTTTGCAGAAATGGCCGGTATCGAGTGTGTGCTGATCGGTAAAGAAACCAATCTGCGCCAATTGAAGAATGAGCTAAAATGGAGTGAGGTATATTACCGTTAATTTCACCATTAATTGTTTTTAGCGGTGTTCAAGAAGGCTACGCCGTTTTAATGATTAATTGATTTCGTTGACTTATTTTCGCAAAAAATTACTGGTTAACTAATCACCGATTAACTGATTTCTGATCTACAATGCACGCTTTTATTTTCGATTTGAACGGCACCATGATCAACGACATGGAATACCATACCCGTGGCTGGATGTATACACTGAACGATATTCTGGGTGGGAATTTTACCTGGGAAGAAGTGAAACCGCAGATGTATGGTAAAAACAAGGATGTATTGGTGCGTATGTTTGGTGCCGGTAAGTTTACTGATGAGGAAATGAACCGCCTATCTATCGAAAAAGAAAGACGTTATCAGCAGGAGTTCCTACCTCATTTGCAATTATTACCAGGCTTGATGGAATTTCTGAAAAAGACCTATCAGGCCGGGGTACCGATGGCGATAGGTTCGGCGGCTATTCCTTTTAATATCGATTTTGTGCTGGACAACCTGAATATCAGGCATTACTTTAAAGCCATTGTGAGCGCTGATGATGTTGTATTCAGCAAACCTCACCCCGAAACATTTTTGAAAGCCGCACAATTGCTCAATGTCGAGCCGACGGAATGCCTTGTGTTTGAGGATGTTCCTAAAGGTGTTGAAGCTGCACAAAATGCTGGGATGAATGCCGTAGTGTTGACGACAACCCATCAGGCAGAAGAATTTAAGACATTCGAAAACGTACTGCATTTTGCCAATGACTTTACCGGCAACTTCTTTAGTTCTTTATTAAATAATTAAGATAAACCTGTTCGGGCGACAAATTCTTGCATTTATCAAAATATTATAGCTACCTTGCGCACTTTCAAAAAATATTATAATGCAAAAACAAGGAACAGTTAAATTCTTTAATGAAACAAAAGGCTTTGGTTTCATCGTCCCTTCTGACGGTAGCCAGGATATCTTTGTTCATTCAACAGGTCTTATCGACGAGATCCGTGAAAACGATCAAGTTGAGTTCGAAGTACAAAACGGACGTAAAGGCTTAAATGCGGTAAATGTAAAGGTTATTTAATCATAAGTGCCAAAACCAGTAATCGTATTGGTCCCGTTTTTCAACGGGACTTTTTTATTTAATAGAAAAACACTATCTTTTCTTTGTTGTTAGATTCATAAGATTAACCTTTTAAACACACAAAAATGAAAGATCAGGCAAAAGTAATAGTGGCACTTTTAGCAGGTGCAGCAGTAGGCGCTGCGGTAGCTTTACTATTGGCTCCAAGCAGTGGCTCTGAATTGAGAGAAGATATAGCAGATTATGTTGATGACATTGTTAGTTCAGCCCGCAACAAGGCTGAATCTGCCGCCAATAGGGTACGTGAATACGGCAACGATACCATCGAAAAGTCTAAATCAAAATTCAGGAGTGCGGTTAATGACCTGTCAAATTATAAAGACGGTGTAGTTGACAGCGTAAAATCAAAGGTAAAAAGTGGTGCAGATGAGCTAAATGATTCCGTTCAGGATGCTTAATAGTCATCGATAGCCCATTTGAGAAAAATGCCCGCTTAACGGGCATTTTTCTTTTGGACAATATTTGTAGAGACGCCCCGATAAATCAGGGCGTCTCTCTTATATATGTTATTTAGCGGTCCATTTATTGTTGCTTTCATCAGCATCCATAAATATACCATTATCCAATTCTACCGATTTGATTGCTTTGGTAGTTTTGATCATGATAGCGATCTGTTTTTGGTTCATTTCCCAAACAGCAGGTGTTTGATGGAAGCTTTCGATTTTACCGTCAGCATAGGTCACTTTAACATCGAAAGGGATAGCAAATCCGCCCACGTTTTTCACGTCCGCTTTATAACCAGTCGCTGATTTAGTCACGTTTTCTAAAGCCAGATCATCATAATAATTGGTAAAAAACCAGTTATTAAAGAACCAGTTCAGGTTTCTGCCCGATCCGCTGTTCATCGAATTAAAATAATCCCATGGGATTGGGTGTTTGCCATGCCAGTTGTTCATGTATGTGTGTAATGCTTTTTTGAACAGCTCATCGCCCAGCATATCTTTCAAAGCTAAATAGCTCAGTGATGGCTTGCCGTAAGCATTATTACCATAACCCTGGCGTACCTCACTTGATGGTGTGATCACCGGCAAATCTTCAGCAGTTGATTTATCGTGAATCCAGTAATCAACGCGGAATTGTTTATAGAAATCCTCGGCATGCTTAACATCGGTTTCAGTCTTGCCGATCAGCAATTCATAAGTGGTTGCCCAACCTTCGTCCATATAAGCATAACGGCTTTCGTTGATACCCATATAGAATGGGAAATAAGTATGGGCTATTTCGTGATCCTGTACCAGTTGAGCGAATTTCAAATCACCTGTGTGGCTATCATTTACCATCATTGGGTATTCCATATCAGCAAAACCCTGAAAAGCGGTCATTTTAGGGAATGGATACGGAACGCCCGGCCAGTTGTGAGAAAACCACCCTAAGGCGTTACGTCCGAATTGCACAGAATGATGAAAATCCTGTGATTTATCTAAAAATGCAGCCTGCATGCTTGCACGTCGGTTAGCAGCATCGTCAACCAATACGCTGGCAGCATCCCAGTCATAATGATCGCTGATACCTACTGCCATGTCGCTAATATCGCTGGCTGTCCATGTCCATGTATTCCAATCCTTTTGGGCAGTTATATTTTTCTTAGCCAAATCCTCTTTAGTAGCTACGTGAATAGTAGAATCGCTGGTGAAAGATTTCTCTAAACGCTCTTCATATTCAGGTTGCAATACTTGCTTAGGATTTTGCAGGGTACCAGTTGCCCAAACAATAAAGTTCTTAGGTACAGTTACATTCAGTGTATAATCATTAAAGTCGTTATAAAATTCTTGTGCATCCAGGAACTCCAGTCTATCCCATCCATTATAATCATCATAAACAGAAACACGCGGATAGAAATAAGCCAGGTAAAACGAAGTCGAATCGATTACGCCTTCCCTACCCGGCCCTTTAGCCAATTTATAGTGCCAAACAATATCCAGCTTTACGGAATCATGCGGCATCAAGGGTTTTGATAGTCCAATAGCCTGGTTTGTCGTGCGGGCTGTAACATTGTTCCAGTTTTTTGCTGTGCCGTTTACTTTAAAGGTATCAACCTGTATACCGTCTGTCAGGTAATCAACTGATGTGGATGAATATCGAGCTGCACCGGGACGATGAATATTCATGATCAGTTTCATGTTCAGCCTGCTTAGCGTATCAGGACTATTGTTTACATAAGTGATATGTTCGGTGCCTTTAACATTTGGATTTGGCGGTGCAACTGATATACTTATATCATATCTTCCGAAGTTTTGCCAATAGTTTTTACCCGGACGCCCATCCGGCGATCTGGTGCCTTTTTGATATGCCAGCTTGATATCGCGCGGCATATAAAGTTCCTGTGAATTTGCCTGCAGAAAAATAATTGCAAGCACAACTGATAATAACGTAGTCTTTAACATTTAAAAAAAATTTGAAGCAAAATACGTATTAATCCCCTGGCCTTATGTGCCAAAATCAACTATTTGTGAGTATGGAACATATACGCAAACTAAAAACTTTGTAAATAAGTGGTTACAAAATTTGGATAAAACACAATAATTCACTTACTTTGACTTAGTTATTTTAATAGGGGTATTAAATAACTTTTCTGGAGCCAGATCGCAAGGTCTGGCTTCTCTTTTTTAGAAAAATTCATAAAATCACTTCTGATTTTCTGTCTTCTTATCCAGATATTCTGCTGATATTAAAGTAAATAAACGATCGTTGTCTACATTCTCATCAAAACATTCGGTAAGCATTTGTTTGATATCTGAATTTCCCATATAACCGGCTATCATCTTCAACATTCTTAATGATGTCAGCTCGATGTTCTCGATAAGCTGCATATACAATATCACATCCATATCGTTAATGATGGTCGATTTGCCGGAATTATTATTGAGATTGTAAGCTTCTTCAATTACTGATTTGATTACCTCGCAGCCTTCGTCTGATGGTTTTGCCTCAAGCATACTATATATCTCATCAATTCGTGCCTGTTGCTTTTGCACATCCTCCATATCTTCGCGAATGGCCAGCTTCATGGTATTAAACGAAGCTATCTCCTTCAGTTTAGGCAGATTACGTTCAAGGTATCCTTTGGTACAATTCACCCTGTTTAGCTGGTGAATAAATAATTGTTTCAAATCGAGTTCTGTACGGGTTATATTGAGGGTTTCCATAGGGTAGAATTTTAATAAACACGTGATTAACAATAAAATCCTGACATTGTGTTTGATATCCTTTATTTACCAATCAATCTTTCATAAAATGAAACAATCTCTACTATAACTAAATACAACGATTACTCACTTGCAAAAACAATTTGATGTAATTGTTTATTTAATTTTGTTGAACCAATGGCCAAATCGATAAAACATATTCTGAAAAAAGAGCTTGAAATAAAAGTCGGCGGCAAGTTATGGCTGGAATCTGAAGGCGAACGCTTTTTCGGGCCGGGCCCATTAGAGCTTCTTGAAAAGATTGAAGAGACCGGTTCGATAAGTAATGCAGCAAAGGCAATGAATATGTCTTACAAAAAAGCCTGGGAGCTCATGAACCATCTGAATAGTCAAACCAGCTCCCCGGTAGTAGTGCCGCAAGCCGGTGGCGAAAAAGGCGGCGGGTCAACACTTACCCCCGATGGCCTGGAGCTTATTA
Organism: Bacteroidota bacterium; assembly: GCA_018266915.1. Lineage (GTDB taxonomy): Bacteria > Bacteroidota > Bacteroidia > Sphingobacteriales > Sphingobacteriaceae > Mucilaginibacter. The sequence goes on from JAFDZM010000030.1 coordinate 74,217, forward strand.
AATATTATAAGGCCTTACGTAAACGGTTCAAAACATTTTTGGAAAATGAATCTGACCGCTTGAAAATTTAATCAAATTTCTGAAGCACTTTTCAGCATATCGTTATATATTTGAAAATATAACGAATAACACGCTGCATCACCTTATATAATTATTTTATTCTTTAAATAAAGTACATAATAATTTGATTAACAAATTATTGTGAATTGTTTATATACTATAAGATTTACCTACCATACACTACCAAATTAAAAAACAGTTCAAAATATTTCAAAACCAACATTATGAAACAAAATTTACGCTCAAAACATTTACCAAAATCAATTCTAACCGCTATTATTCTTTTTATCCTGACATCAGCTAATGTATTCGCTCAGCAAGCAAAGACAGACTCTATCAAAATGAACCCGGCAGCCGGGCCATCAACATTGGCTGCTAAAAGCTATCCCCGTGCAGTAGGCTATTTGAGTTTTATTGTACCTGTAGTAACTCTTGATAAAAATGCGACTACCTGGAATTTTAATGGAACCACTAAAATTGGTTTCCCGGTAGGCGTGAATATTTTATACAGCGACCATTTTGGCTTCAGTTATGAGTTTACCCCTACCATTACTGCAACAAGCGCAAGCAGTAAAGTGAGCAACCTATTATTCGACCCGGGAACAATGTTCCGTTTTGAGCATGGTTTTACCATCATCACCCGCCTGGCTTTTGAAACAGCGGGACGCTATGGCTTTACACCAGTATTTAACCAGGTTTATGCCAGAACTAAATATGTAAACTACTTTATTGCGGGCTCACTTCCGGCACGTTTTGGCAACGGACAGCCGGCCTCTATCGGTTTTAACGTGCAGTTCGGATTTATCTTTAATTAATGGATCACCCTGAAGGTAAGATTTACCCTTGCCTTCAGCGGTTTGGTTGATTTGGGTATCTGGTGCACCCAATTATGTTGCAGGTCACCTTTCATGATCAGTAATGAACCGTTTTCGAGATAGATGGAATATTTACGGTCGCGGTCCTGCTTATGACGGATATCAAAACGCCTCACTTGTCCAAAACTAACTGATGCAATGACCGGGTTAACGCCAAGTTCGTATTCATCATCACTATGCCATGCAACGGAGTCGTTGGCATCACGGTAGTAATTCAGCAAAACGCTATTGAATTTTGCTCCTGCGACGGGTTCTATTTTTTCCTTGATCTGGAATAATTCCCTTGTCCACGGAATTGGGTAATGTTTGGCGCCAGAATAAATGTATTCCTTATCCCTGTCACCATACCATGCGGTAAGGCGCGGTGTTTTCACCAGCTTGCCATACATCTGTATATCTTCCTGTATCCATGGAATTGTATTGATGAAAGTGTCTAAAAATATCCGGCTTTCTGTCACATTAATAAATCCTGCATGATATTCCAGCAGATCAACAGGCAAGCTTGTGCTTTGCCCGGATGGTTCGAAAAAGCTTAGTTGTTCCATAATACAAATTTCGGGATTTGTACTTTTTATCCGGCAGATAATTCGGTAAGTGTTAATTTTTGTAAGGATTTTTTTTCAGCTTTGTGTCACTTGTGAAATAACCTCAGCAACCCAAAGACTTAAATTCAAGAAAACACTATGAAAAAGAATTATCCTGCAAAAATGCTGGCAATTATCCTTATGACAATGATGCTGCCGGCTCTGCTAAAAGCCCAAACAGACAAATCTAAACGCCCAAGCCCCCCTGCAACTGCCACCGGAAAGATTGGCGATGCGACGGTTACTATCGACTATAGCAGCCCTTCCGTTAAAGGCAGAAAAATCTTCGGGGGACTTTTACCTTACGACAAACTTTGGAGAGCAGGCGCCAACGAAGCAACCATGTTTGAAACTGACAAAGACATCGTAGTTGAAGGGAAAAAGTTACCGGCAGGTAAGTACAGTTTTTTTGCTACCCCAGGCGAAAAAGAATGGAAAATATTCTTTAATTCAGAAACAGGCCAATGGGGTGATAAAAAAGACGGCAGCGCAAATATGGATCCTGCTAAAACTGTGTTGGAAATAACCGTTAAACCTAAAAAAACAAGCGAATTGAACGAAAAGCTTGAATATGCTGTAATGAAGAATGGCTTTGGTTTCCGATGGGAGTATACAGATGTGTTTGTAAGTGTGAAGTAAATTCGGTCACATAAAAGACCTGTAAACCTGCGAAGCTTTAGCACTTCGCAGGTTTTTTTGTAGCATTTAGTAGCTTTTTCATCATAATTTACTGAATGAATAAAATTATACTACTTTTAGCGCTGGTGTGAATTGTTGACTGAAAATACTACTATATCTGAATGTTTGAATTAGCCGAAAGTGCGCGTATACGTATTAATAGTTGGAAGAAAAGAAACGGAATACATATTTTAAGGTTCTCTTTAGGTTTTATTTTTCTTTGGTTTGGCGTACTAAAGTTTTTTCATGGAGCCAGTCCGGCAGAGTTAGTAGCAGGCAGAACTATTAGTCATCTTACTTTCGGTTTACTTAAACCCTCAATATCCTTACCTCTGCTTGCTTTTTGGGAATGCACCATCGGTTTAGGCCTTATTACTGGTTCCTGGTTACGCCTAACCTTAATATTACTTTATTTTCAAATGGCCGGTACATTTCTACCATTGTTGTTTTTCCCTCATGAAACTTTTTCAGGATCAATCTTTATCCCAACTTTACTGGGCCAGTATATTATTAAAAATTGTGTTTTGATTTCAGCAGGCATTGTTTTAGGCGGCGATTTGCAAAGCAAGTCTAAAATAGAAATTACAGAACAAGAGTACCAGACGGAGGCCGCCGATATTTGACTCATGAATTAAGACACAGCTATTTCAGCAATGCATCTTTCTCTTTAGCAAAAGTGTTATAAACAAGCTTATCCAACCATGCCGGAAAGAATTTGCTTAGTATAACGGTCGCTTTGCCCTGACCGGTCATTATTAGCGTTCGGGCGCGATCTTCAACGCCATCGACAATAATCTTTGCCACTTCTTCAGCACTCATCATTTTATCTTCTTCCAGCGTACTTTCGCCTTGTTGTGTACCGTCTTTGGCCAAAGCCGTATTGCGAATATTAGAAGCTGTGAATCCCGGACAGGCTGTCAATATATGTACACCTGTTTTAAGATTCTCTATTCGCAAGGCATCCAAAAAACCGTTCATTGCAAATTTCGAGGCGGAATATCCTGTACGTCCAGGCAATCCTTTGTAACCTGCGATGGATGACACCCCTACAATGCTGCCCTGAGTTTCTTGGATATGAGGCAATGCATATTTAGTGCAGTAAACCGTTCCCCAAAAGTTAACGTCCATCAGGGTTTTCAAAACTTTCAGGTCGACATCTTTAAACAAGGCACGCATACTGATACCTGCATTGTTGACCAGCACATCAATCCTATTAAACGTTAGGATAGTTTGTTTGATCAGATAGCTGCAGTCCTCTTCATTCGATACATCACATTGTACGGCCACTGCCTGTATGTTGTATTTGTTGATGAGACTTTCAGTTAGTTCGCATAGAGCAACATACTGACGGGCGGCTAAGACAAGATTGGCACCGAGACTGGCAAACTCAATTGCCAATGCTTTGCCTATCCCTGATGATGCCCCGGTGATGATTACGACTTTATCATTCAATTTCATAAGACGATGATGGATACAGCTCGCCTATGTTTTTGATGTTCAGCACAGGCAGTTTAAACAAATATTTAGCTGCGAATATAAACATAGCACCATAAAAATGCCTGAAGTAATTCCAGCTAAATTTGTTAACCGCTTTGCGTGGTAATTGAATGATATATGTTTTTGAGTAATAGTAATTCTTGAAGCCCTGCAGCCTGATGCGATACGACAGGTCGATGTTGTAGCCATACATGGAAAAACGCTCATCGAACATACCTGTCTTTTCCAGTACCGACCGGCGCAGCATCATGCATGTATCGTTCAATACATCTATTTCCTTGTTTTCAAACTCTTCCACCCAGTCAGCTTTTCTTTTCGAAACAGAATAAGTTTTAGGGAAATAAGAAGACAATCCGACAAACCTGATAAATGCGGCCCAAGCACCAGATAATGTATGCTTTGAATGATGCAGGTAATCACCCTTAAAATCAACCATACGTACGCTTACGCCGCCCGCCAATGGATGCTGATCCATAAAGTCATTCATTTTGGCGAATGAATCGGCGCTGATAATGTTATCTGGATTGAGCAATAAAATATATTGGCCCCTTGTTTCGGGCAATATATTATTATAGGCTCTCGATAAACTTTCCTTTGTTGAATTAACAAACAATTTCACCTGTGGGAATTCGGTAGACACCATGTCTACTGAAAAATCTGTAGATGCATTATCAACCACAATAATCTCATGCGGAATATTGTGCGCAGCCTTTTGCACTGAGGTCAGCGCGAGGCGAAGCCCATTACGGGAATTGTGATTAATCAGGATTACGGATAATTTCATACTTGCCTACTTCGATAGTGAACTTTCGTATGGAATACGTGTCGCGATGGATCTCCCGAGGGTGATCTCATCAACATACTCCAATTCACCACCAAAAGCTATGCCACGAGCTATGGTAGAAAGGCTAATGTTGAAATCTTTTAAGCGTTTGTGTAAATAAAAAATGGTTGTGTCGCCTTCCATAGTGGCGCTCAAGGCAAAAATTACTTCTTTAACCTCGTTTTCTTTAATCCTGGCCACTAAACTGTCGACTTGCAGGTCGGAAGGGCCAATTCCGTCAATTGGTGAGATCAAACCACCCAAAACATGGTACACTCCGTTATATTGATCAGTATTCTGTATAGCCATTACATCACGTGTATCCTCTACTACACAGATAGTTGCGTGATCGCGCTTGTGTGAGGAACAAATTTCACACACCTCCTGGTCGGAAATATTATGACATACACGGCAGAATTTTATCTCATTTCGCAGTTTGACGATGCTGTCGCTAAATTTCGCCACATCTGCTTTCTCTTGGTTAAGCAAATGCAGCACCAGGCGCAAAGCAGTTTTTTGCCCCACACCCGGCAACTTAGCAAACTCTGCCACTGCATTCTCCAGCAACTTTGACGAAAAATTCATTCTGCGAATTTAATTAAATTAGTCCGGAAGTCCGTGTAAGTCCGGCAGATGGGATTTGTTGAACTTTATACATATCTTGCCTTCAAATTATAATATTTATTTGCCCGACTAAAATCACCTATGTCACCAGCGGTTTTATTATCCTTCATCATCGGTTATTTCCTTGTATTACTCGTCATATCATGGCTGACGTCAAGAAAGTCCTCCGATAATGACACTTTCTTTGTGGCTAACCGTAACTCCAAATGGTACCTGGTGGCTTTTGGGATGATAGGAACCGCGCTAAGTGGCGTTACCTTCATATCTGTTCCGGGTAAAGTTGGCGCCCCAAGCGGGGATCAATTTGCCTATTTTCAATTTATACTGGGCAATGCGGCAGGCTTCATCATCATTGCTACTGTATTGCTACCGCTTTATTATAGATTAAAGCTTACTTCCATCTACGGTTATATCGAACAAGCTTTAGGGATATGGAGCTATAAGACGGCGGCAGGCATATTCCTTATCAGTCGTACTATAGGATCATCTTTCCGGCTTTATCTGGTGGTGATCGTATTACAGAAATTCATTTTTGATAGCTATCATATTCCTTTTGCAGTAACAGTACTGATCTGCCTTGTGCTGATATGGTCATACACCTTTAAAGGCGGGTTAAAGACTATCATCATTACCGATAGCTTGCAAACTTTGTTCCTGGTATCATCGGTTTTCCTGTCGCTGTTCTTTATGTGCCGCAGTCTGCACATGAGTATTTTTGAAGCGGCGGATGCCATCAAAAACAGCAGCTACTCAAAAATTTTCTTTTTTAACGACTTCCTGAGCAGTCATTTTCATTTCAGTAAACAGTTTTTAGGTGGTGTGTTTATTACCATCGGCATGACGGGGCTTGATCAGGATCTGATGCAGAAAAACCTGAGCATGAGCCACATCAAAGAAGCGCAAAAAAATATGTTCAGCTTCACGACGGTGTTTGTGATCATCAATATATTTTTCTTAAGCGTTGGTGCTTTACTTTATATCTATGCCGCAAAATATGGCGTCACTGTTACCAAAACAGATTACTTATATCCTACCATCGCTTTAAAATATCTGGGTGTTGTTCCGGCGGTGGTGTTTATGCTTGGATTAACAGCGGCTACTTTTGCAACAACGGATTCCGCTTTAACGGCATTAACCACTTCTTTTTGCGTCGACTTTTTAGGGTTCACAAAAAACAAGGATATCAACAGTTCCGAAATGGTAAAAACCCGTCACGGGGTGCACATTGCCTTTTCATTGTTGATGCTACTTACTATTGTGGTGTTCAATGCAATCAATAATGATGCTGTGGTTAGCGCTATCTTTAAAGTAGCTTCCTATACTTATGGACCGCTATTAGGATTATATTCATTTGGCCTCTTTATGAAAAGAAGACAGGTGGCTGATAAACTGGTTCCGTTTATTTGTGTTATATCCCCTATAGTGTGTTATTTCCTCAGCACCGATTCGGCAAAATTACTCGGCGGATATGTTTTCGACAATGAGCTCATCATTGTGAACGGATTAATTACTTTTGTCGGGTTATGGCTCACCTCATCACGCAAAAGCCAATAATGCAACATTTACACTACTGAATACGAATAACAGGATATGACTGGTGAAGATAAAATAAGACAGGCTTTTGAGAATAAGAACTGGCAGGAAATAAAAGTCACCGACTCGTGGCAGATATTCAAGATCATGGCCGAGTTTGTGGATGGGTTTGAGAAACTGGCTAAAATAGGTCCGTGTGTGTCCATTTTTGGCTCGGCACGCACACATAATGATAATAAATATTATAAGCTGGCTGAGGACACCGCGCGATTACTGACTGAACGTGGTTACGGTGTGATCTCGGGCGGCGGTCCGGGTGTAATGGAAGCAGCTAATAAAGGGGCTTACGAGGCCGGCGGTAAATCAGTGGGTTTAAATATAGAGCTGCCATTCGAGCAATTCCACAATAAATACATTGACCGCGATAAGCTGTTAGAGTTCGATTACTTCTTTATCCGAAAGGTAATGTTTATGAAATACTCTCAAGGCTTTATCATCCTGCCTGGTGGGTTTGGTACAATGGATGAATCGTTTGAGGCGATCACCTTAATTCAAACCGGTAAAATCGCACGTTTCCCAATCGTTTTTGTAGGCCTCGATTACTGGGGTGGATTATTTAAATGGGTTGAAGAAACAATGCTTGCACGTGAACACAATATCAGTCCGGATGATTTAAACCTTTACCGCTTAGTGGACACTGCAGAAGAAGCGGCTGAGCATATCTTCCGTTTCTACGAGAAGTATGTATTGAAACCGAATTTCTAATCCTTATTGGGTTTATCTGCCAGTTCAATCATTGCTGTCATCTCGTCCAATACCTTATTTGGTGTGCCTGAGTTGCCGGTATAAGTAAACCGGATATTGCCAGTTTTATCAATGACAATCTTTGTCGGAATAGCAGTGATGTTATATAGCTGCCCTACTTTCGTGTATTTACTTCCTGAAAGCTTTTCGTCAAGCAGTACACGAAAATTGTAGTGGCTATCCTTTATAAACTTTCTGACATCTTCTGCATAATAATCGCCGTTCTCCCACAAATCAATAAAGAAAAACTTCACATCAGGGTTGTTCTTAAACTTCTTTACCGCTAACTGCATACCAGGAAAAGAGGTTTTACACGGCGTGCACCATGTGGCCCAAAAATCCAGAATCACGATCTTTCCTCTTAAATCAGTAAGCGAGACTTTCTTTCCATCCAGGTCTTTTAAAGAGAAAACAGGTGCGGGCTTTTTTATCATTTTCTGAGCAAGATCAGCTTTCAACTTAATCATCGACTTATAATGCTCACCTGGTATCGTATCTATATGGATAGTGGTTTTAAATGTTGTCGCAGCCAATTGAGGCCATAGTGCGATATAATCCTTCTGATACTCGTCGCTGTTTTGGGGATATAGTAAAAATTCTTTTTTATACAATTCGGCTCCCTGCTTAATATTCTTTACCACTTTTGCATAAGCAGTTCCAAAACCACTGGAATAAAAGTAGGCTTCTGAGGCATAAGCGCCTGCAACCGGTTTTTTATCTTTAAAAACTGGATACAGGTAACCAGTATCGTTATTATTATCCACCTCTTCGCCCGAGCTGATCTTTACAAAGAAAGCCTTTGCATTTTTGTCTATAACGAACTCACCGGTTAACGAATTACCTGATTTCTTCAGACTAATATTTAACGTCTGGAACTTCTTGTAATCCATAAAATACACTGAAGCTTTGATTTCCTTTTTGTTATGCAGAAAAGCACTTGAAGGACTATAAGAAATAGTTATTCTTTCAGCTGCCTCAGGATATGGATCGGACAATTTAAGGCGTGTTATAGATTGGGCGCTTGCCAATTGTACGCACAGGAAACTATATATTGTAAGAAGTGATTTAAATTTTGTCATCAGTGACCGGTTTATGGCTAGTTGGTGCTTTTAAAACGAAAAAATTATATAAACATTATAAGCCATAAATTTCATAAAAAAAAGCGGCCTTATCAGCCGCTTTGTCTTCTCATGCTTGTTTTTATTACTTGCTTTTAATTCCGTTATTGTTTGGCACTACAGCAACAGCGTCGGGATTTTGGGCCATATCGATCATATCGGTTACCTCGTCCAATATTTTATCCGCCGAGCCTGAATAACCGATGTATTTGAAACGGATATTCCCATTTTTGTCGATAATAAACTTTGTTGGAATACCGCTTACTTCATATGCGGTCACAATTTTAGCTTGCTTTCCTTCAGCATTCTTTTCATCGATCAATACATGAAAAGTGTACTTGTTATCAGCGATGAATTTCTTCACGGCGTCTACATAATTATCACCGTTTTCCCAGGTGTCAACAAATAAAAATTTCACATTCGGATCATCTTTGTATTTGTTCACAGCCAGTTGCATACCAGGAAATGATGCTTTACAAGGCCCGCACCAGGTAGCCCAAAAATCAACAACTACAGTTTTACCTTTCAGATCAGCAAGCGAAACCGCGTTGCCGTACAAATCTTTCAATGTAAAAGCTGGGGCAGGTTGATTGATCATTGTTTTTGCCAGGTCGCTCTTTGTCTTATCCTTAAATGATTTTTCTAAAGATGCCAGGTATTCGTCGTATCCCGTGTCATTGCCTTTTGCTTTGATATATTCTTTCTTTAACAACGCTTTCATTGATTCGGAGCCATGCCCATCTCTCACCATTTTTTCAGAAAAATCCTTTGCCTTTGCAGTTTGGCCTAAAGCCTCTAATATCTGCAGGTAATTATCCCCTACTTCGGGATCAACATTTTTACTATGATCTATTACCTGCTGTTCATATTGAAGTGCCTCGTCATACTTACCTTGTTTAAATAAAATATAAGCGTAGGTATCAGCATACAAATCATGAGAATATTCATAGTTCTTCTTCACCTGGCTGATAGAAGCATAAGGCTGAGCTTGCGGATTAGCGATAGCAGCCGTCATAATATCCAGCGATTGTTTAGACATCTTAGCGGCGTCATCCATTTTTTCGCCCTTCTTTGCCCATTCGTAAGCAATGTTATTGAGGGTCATTGCCAGATTGGTCTTATTTTTTAATTGACTTTCATATTTGTGATAATTATCTAAATCTCCCTTTTGCAGGTATGCTGATGCCAGTTGCCACCTGAAATTATCTAACAAAGCATTCTTTTCCGAAGTGCTTTCCGGATATTTTTTTAAATAGGCCTGGTAAATCGAATCCTTTTTAGCAGGGTCTTTTTCTTTGAAAAATGCCGTACTCGCTTCATTTTTTACGAATGTGCCATTAGGAAATTTTGCCCGGATAACTGCATTTAATGAATCCTGCCCTTTTGTATTTTTAGTCACCCTTAAAAGACTTGAAGCTAACATCAAATCGTCTTCATGATTGCTTTTTTCAAGGTTGTTGATCTTTGCATTTATTTCTGCTTTATGTTCTGGCTCCTTGCTGAGCATGCTGTAATAGCCAAATCCGTATTCTCTCTCACTTTCAGGATATAATGCAAATTCCCTTTTGTATAATTCCTCGGCTTTAGGCAAGTCATTTTTTATTTTTGCCATGTAGTTTCCCATTCCGCTGGATATTGTGAAAGCCTCGCTTGCATAAGCGCCTTTTACCGGTTTTTTATCTTTATATACCAGGTATATATACCCCCTATCATTGTTATTATCTACCCCACCCTCTGCCGCTATTTTTATAATAAATGCTTTGGCCGCCGAATTGACAGTAATTTCGCCCTTTAACAATTTCCCATCAGGCTTTAACTCAATATCATCAGCAGGATAGTTTTTATTATCAAGGTAAAACACGGTTCCGGCAATGTCTTTTTTACCGTCTGTAACCGTGCCTGCCGGATCATAAGTTAGGCTGATTTTTTCTCCTGCTAAAGGAAACTCATCAGATAGTTTTAAATGCTGCTCTTGAGCAAATACAGTTTGTGCAGCCACTAATGCGGGCAATACCAATAAGGGTTTAAGGATTTTCATGGGGTAAATTTTAAAATAGTAACACCATTAGCAGGCAAAAACCAATGCCGCAATTCACAAGAATATTTCTCTGTCAATGTATCAAATGCTTAGGGTGATGCAATTTAATAACTAATTCAATTAAATATTAATACTTCTTCGTCAGTCTTTTAATATCTATGACGAGTTTTGTTTAAAACATTTTAACAGTTTTAATGCTATATTGGCAATGTTATTGCATTAATAATAACAGGGCTTTAAACATTCCAGTGATTGGGGATGTTGTTTATTACCCATTATGAGTATACAACCTAAAACCAAAACATCAGCAGCGGTTGGATTTATTTTTGTCACCATCTTTATTGATGTGCTGGGTTTGGGCATTATTATTCCTGTTATTCCTAAACTGCTACAGCAACTGGGACATACTGACAATGCTGTTGCTTCCGAAATAAACGGCTGGCTCACGTTTACTTACGCTTTAATGCAGGTACTGTTTTCACCTTTCCTGGGTAACCTTAGCGACCGTTTTGGCAGGCGCCCGATATTATTGATCTCTCTTTTCGGATTTAGTATTGACTATCTCTTTATGGCATTCGCCCCATCTATTTTCTGGCTTTTTGTCGGGCGCACTATTGCGGGCATTACCGGCGCTACTATGGCCACTGGTACAGCCTACATTGCTGATGTAAGTGAGGGCGATAAACGTTCGGCTAATTTTGGGTTGATTGGGGCAGCCTCTGGGTTGGGTTTCATTATTGGCATATCAGGCGGAGCATTTTTGGGCGAATTGAATATTAAATTCCCTTTCATTGCTGCTGCGGCTGCTGCAATGTTCAATGCGTTATGGGGATTGTTTGTATTGCCGGAATCATTGGATGCTGAACATCGGCGTAAGTTTGAATGGAAACGTGCCAACCCAATTGGCTCGATACAAAACCTGAGCAAATATGCCTCATTAGCGGGGCTTGCAGTTGCGTTTACTCTGGTTTATATAGCACAAAAGGCAGTTGAGTATCAGTTGCCTTTTTATGTATATGAAAAATTCAACTGGTCTATGCACAGCGTGGGCATCCTCGGTATATTCATAGGCGTGTTGCTTATCAGCATACAAGGCGGATTGCTTCGTTTGCTCATTCCTAAATTCGGATTGAAGAATAATATTATATGGGGACTACTATCATATGGCTTGGGCTTAACGCTGATTGCTTTCGCCAGTTACGGCTGGCAGGTTTTTGTGTACATGATACCTTATTGTCTTGGCGGAGTATCAGGACCGGCACTGCAAAGCATGATCACCAGTAAATTTGAGAAAAATGAGCAGGGTGAGTTACAGGGAGGATTAAACCTGCTTTCGAGCCTAAGTTTGATATTCGGACCAGTAATAATGGGCTACACTTTTAAAGCATTTGCGCATAAAGGCTCATCTATTTATTTTCCGGGTGCGCCTTACATACTCGGAGCCCTGTTAGTGTTTATCAGTACCATGATCGTTATAAAAAGTCTGAAAAAGCTTAACTAATCCAAACCGCTTACCCCACCGGAGATCACAAATTTCATCATATCAGCAGCACTTTTGTCTATTTGTTTTACTTTTTCCGCCGGAATGATTACGACTTGTCCTGCAAATGAGTAAGAGAACGGAAAATAAACTGCCACATCACCCGGCAAACCTATTTTGGCCAAATCCTTTTGTACAAGAAATCCTATTTTCTTTAAACCAAACTCATTTAACTCGACCAATACCGGCTCATTAAATTTCTTTTCTTCGCCTACAAAAGCCTCCGTAAGGTCTTTAATAGATGAATACAGAAACTTAAAAAGTGGCAGTCGGTCTATCCACCGATTGAGCCATTGTTTGATTGGATCTGTGATGACGTTGGTTACCAGGATACCTACAATCAAAATAATGACCAGCACATTCAATATGCCTAATCCGGGTATATAAATCGGCTGGCCTTTGCTGTCCGTTAGGAAAATGCCGCTTAAGTTTAAGGATTCATCAATTTTTGCCACTCCCCAGAAAATCAGGAAGGCAGCAGCTCCGATGGGGATGACGACAATTAATCCTTTAACAAAATAATTCAGCAGGGCTCCGGCAATTCTTTTCATGGCAGTAGTAAATTTCTACTCGTAAAAGTACACTCTTTTTACCCTTTGCGAAATATTGGTCAGTATTTCATAGGGAATGGTACCGATCTCACGAGCAAGCTCCTCGATGGTCAAGTGGTCATTAAAAACGATGACATCGTCACCTTCACGAACATCTACATTGCTTACATCCAGCATGGTCATATCCATTGATATATTACCTACCGTCGGCACCAACTTCCCTTTAATGAGCATCTTGCCTACTCCGTTACCAAATGCACGCAGGTAGCCGTCGGCATAACCAATGCGAACGGTAGCGACTTTGCCATTATGGGTTAATTTTCCATTACGATTGTAACCTATTGTATCATTTGCGACAACCTTTCGCACTTGTGATACACTGGTTTTTAAGGTTGCTATGGGTTGTAACACACCTGAACCAGCCGCAACAGAGGCATCAATGCCATACAAACCAATTCCCAGCCTCACCATATCAAAATGAGCTGAAGGCCAGCGAATGATTCCGCCTGTGTTTGAAATATGCTTGATCACCCTATAACCCAACGCCTTCTCGATCTTGGTAAAAGCTTTCTCAAAGCGTTTGATCTGCTTCTTGGTAAAGTCGTCATGTTCAGGCGCATCACTCGCCACGAAATGGGAGAAAACGGATTGTACTTTGATAAACCTGTTTTCTTCAATCAGGTCGCAAAGCGTATCGATATCGTGTTCCTCAAAACCGAGACGGTGCATACCTGTATCGATCTTAAGATGCACGGGGTAATTACTCAAGCCATGCGATAACGCATATTTTACAAACTCATCCAACAGGTTAAAGCTGAATATTTCTGGCTCTAACTTAAATTCAATCAGCTTATCAAATGCAGATAACTCAGGGTTGAGAACCATTACAGGCAGTGTAATGCCCGCCTGCCTCAAGGCTACACCTTCATCAATATAAGCTACCGCGAGGTAATCCACCTTGTTATATTGAAGCATATTAGCTACTTCAAACGTTCCGCTGCCATAGGAAAACGCTTTGACCATTGCCATGATCTTCACGCCAGGCTTCAGTTTTGATTTGTAGAAGTTCAGGTTGTTCAGGAGTGCATTCAGGCTGACCTCCATTACCGTCTCGTGTGCCTTTAGACTTAATGCCGAACTGATACGTTCAAACTCAAAACTTCTCGCTCCTTTTATCAGGATGGTTTCATTATCAAAATTCAGTTCATTCAGGTGCTGAAGCAAGGTATTGGTATCCGGATAGAAGTGTTTCTTTTCCAGCTTAAAATATTCTTTATGAGCAGATAGCGCCTCTCCTACACCAACAAACTTGTTTACCTTTCTGCTTTTAATCATATCGGCTACCTGTCTGTACAATACATTCTGCTCTAATCCCGATTGATAAATATCCGAAAGAATAAGCGTTCTTGTTGGATGCTGATTTTGCTGATTAAGAAAGTTCAAAGCAATCTCCAGCGACTGCACATCAGAGTTGTAAGAATCATCGATCACTGAGCAATCATTAATACCATTTTTCAGTTCCAGGCGCATGCTTACCGGGCTCAACCGCTCTATTCTCTTATCAACCTCAACCGGATTATAGCCTATTGCCAGCATAGTTGCCCAGCAAACTATGGCATTTTCTATTGAGGCTTCGTCCATGAAAGGTATCAGGCATTCTATCTCCTTTCCCCTGTATTTGGCGCGTAAGTAATAGTTTCGGGATATAACCGTCTCCGCAAACACATACAGATCAGCCTGGTTAAACCGCCTGCTCCAGCTAAAGCAGTCCTTAACAGGAATATGCTTTTTATAATCTACCAGTTGATCATAATTATGGATCAGCAGTTTGCAATGCGCAAAAAGTTTCAGCTTTTCAAGTATTTTCTCTCTGCGATCTTTAAAACCTTCATCATGCGCCGGACCGATGTGGGTTAATACGCCTATTGATGGCTTAATGATAGCCTCCAGGCGCTCCATCTCATTCACTGTAGAGATACCTGCCTCAAAAATCCCCAGGTTATCTTTATCATTGATCTGCCATACTGAAAGCGGCACACCTATCTGCGAGTTATAACTTTTGGGGTTACGAACAATCGTTCTATCAGAAACCAGCAATTGGTATAACCACTCCTTTACAATGGTTTTGCCGTTACTACCTGTAATGCCTATCACTTCTAAATTAAAGCGATTGCGGTGATATGCTGCCAATTTTTGCAAAGCATCCAGCACATTATCAACCAGCAGAAAATTCGCGCCGGGCATTTTGATCCCGGTTTGGTGTGTTACCACAAAATTGCGTACACCAGCTGCATAAGCTTCAGCAACAAACTCATGGCCGTTGCGGCGGCCGCTTAATGCAAAGAACAACCCTTCCGAGGCGTTGGTAATACGACGGCTGTCGGTCAGCAAAACGCTGATGGTGTCATCGGTTTCAATAACCCCGCCTGCATTAATGATCTGCTGAACTTCACGGATAGAATAATGGTTGCTAAGCATGCTACGAATTTGCTTATATTTCTGCCAATAGAAGAATTTTTAACGAATTTTGGCATTTGATGGACCAACCCAAACCTACCCCACTAATCGACGAAAAAACAGCCCTGGCTAAAGCCGAACATTACTGCGCCTACCAGGAGCGCTCACAGCAGGAAGTGCGCGATAAATTATATGAATGGGGGCTGCATAGTGTGCAGGCAGAAAACCTGATCGTTCAGCTTATCCAAACCAACTTTTTGAATGAGGCGCGTTTTGCCAATGCCTATGCGAAAGGGAAATTTAACCAGAAAGGTTGGGGAAAGCAGAAGATAAAACAGGGCCTGAAATTCAAAAAAGTATCGGATGTACTGATAAAAAAAGCGCTGAATACGATTGATGATGACGATTATTTAAGCACATTGAAGCAGATACTGGAGAAAAAAGTAAGGCTGTTAGGCGAAAAAGACCCTTTTAAAAAGCGATATAAGCTGCATCAATACGCTTTAAGCCGCGGATATGAGAACGATATCATTTCTGATATTTTGAAAAACAGCCAGTTATAACTTTTTTGCAAAAATTTCTTTTTTAACACTTGCGGAATATTCTTTTCTGTCTATATTTGCACTCCGCAAACGCGATAGTGTTTGTCAAATATGCGAAAGTAGCTCAGTTGGTAGAGCACGACCTTGCCAAGGTCGGGGTCGCGAGTTCGAATCTCGTCTTTCGCTCACCAATCCCTTCCAGCAAAAAGAAGGGATTTGTTTTTAAAAGGTAACTCACCTGCCTAGGTGGTGGAACTGGTAGACACGTCCCGATTCAAATCGGGATTCGCCTTAAAGCGACTGCTCCTTCTAAGAACAATAATCACCTGCTCGGGTGGTGGAACTGGTAGACACGCAGGACTTAAAATCCTGTTCGCCTTAAAGCGAGTGCGGGTTCGATTCCCGCCCCGAGTACAAGAGCTGATCTAAAGATCGGCTCTTGTTATTTAAGTCATGTTTTATACCTATATCTTAAAATCAAACACAAGCGGAAGATACTATATTGGACATGCGGCCGATTTGGATGCAAGATTGCATAGGCACAATTCAGGTATGGTAACGGCTACAAGAAATAAAGGCCCCTGGATTATTGTCTATTTTGAAACGTACGAAACTAAAGTTGAAGCAAATAAAAGAGAGCTTTACATTAAGTCTATGAAAAGTAGAGTTTTTATAGAAAAACTTATTGACTCAAAAACGTAGACACGTCCCGACCTAAGTCGGGATTCGCCTTAAAGCGAGTGCGGGTTCGATTCCCGCCCTAGGTACAAAGCCCCGATCAGGGGCTTTGTTATTTTAAAAATATTTTAGCTTAGTTGTTTAAGCAGAATATTTGGACAGTTTTAGAATAAAGTTGGAAACTTCGATCTATTTGGAGCAAACCTTTATATGAAACAGTTATTTCAAATTTCCTAATACTTTTTGGTCATAGTTATAGCCTAATTCATTGGGAAATTTTCCATTTAGGTCTGGAAAAATAAGTTGTAAATATTCATAATTGCGATTCTCGTAAAATTCAACTGAAGTTAGGGCATAATCCGCAATGTCAGAATTTTTCAAGCTGATAAAGTAAACAGCAAACCTATCGCTCAAGTTTTGAATCTTCCTATTCAACGGCACTTCGCTGAATTTAAATTTGCTTACGTAGTTTTCAATCAATTCTCCAGATAAATTTGGCCCAAGTCCTGAGATAAAAAGCTCTGGTATTTTAAAATTTTTAAATATGCCGGTTGAATATGCAAAAGGAGTAAAATCAATTTCTTCAAGTACTGCTGTTGTATGATATCCATTATTTTTAATATTGTTATAAACCTTATTAAAATAATCTTCTTTCTTTTTATCGTCCATTGTATTAATCTTCAGCCTATAACTGGAGCACCAATTATTGGCGAAATTCCATTTGAATGTCTTCTAATTAATTTATCAGCATTTATCTTATAGTAAGTGTCATTCTCCATTTCTTTAAGCCATTCTTCCCCACCTTTAATCATATCATCACAGAATTTTACAATATCAATTAATAATGATTTCTCAGGCGAGTCGCTTCCTATCACACAGCAATGTATTGAGTTCAAACCTTTGTATGCCGTAGTATCTGGTTCAATAAACAGCAATCGTTTATAATCTTTTTGGTTGTTGGTTTGACCTTGATGTAATAATGAGCAACGTATAAGATATAAATCTTCATCCTTTAATTGCCCTTTCATTCCGTATTTGTTTGGAGCTAATTTCGGAATATACTTATTGAACCAGTTTTTATATTTATCCCTTGTAGTTTTATTGTTTTCTGATTGAAGTGCGGAACAAATATCTGGTATCGTAACGGTCATAAACAAAGCTGAGTAATATAATTTGCAAGAAATTGCATTTCTGATCTGATTAAATATTTCTTCCATTCTCTCAATGATTTCTGTGGTTGGTTTAATGGGTTACGTAGTTTGGATTGGCTAAGCTTGAGCTTCAGCCCCTCCTAACCTTTCACATACCGCAGCAAAACACATCCTGATTCCCAAACCTTAGTGTCAACCAGTTTTAATTTTAACCGCTCCGCAAGGTCTACGCCTTCAAATAATCGTTTCCCTTTTCCTGCAAAAATGGGGTAAATGACAAAATGATACTCATCAACCAGGCCGAGCGCTATCAACTGCGATGGAATATCCACACCGCCGGCTAAAATATATTTGCCTTCCTGCTGTTTCAGTTTAAGTACTTCTTCATAAAGGTTGCTATGAATAATCTCCGTATTTTCTTCTTCGGCCTTCTCAAGGGTTCGCGAAAAGACCACCATTTTGTCGACTGCACAAAATGCCTCGGCAAATTCAATATCCGATTCTGTTGACGATTCGTCTTTGATGACATCGGGCCAGTAAGGAACCATTAACTGATAGGTTTTGCGCCCATACACAAACGCGCCGGCGTTCTGCACAAGGTCGATATAATAATCAAATACATCCTCGTATGGAACCATGTTGGTGTGGTCGAAGCATCCGTCCAGGGTCAGGTTGATGGCGTAGATTAACTTTCTCATATGGTTGCTAATATCTATCAAAGTTATGGTCATAAATAAGTAAAACAACGGTCAAATACGACATTTTCATGGATTGTTTGCGAACTTGGAATTATATATTTACTATAAACTTACTTGCTTTTTTTATTTCAGTCATTTTTCTGCTCATTTAATCACAATATATTTATTTATTTATCTAAGCCAGCTGATATACTAAATGATAAAAATTGAACTTAAACCTTTAGAAGGTATCGTAATTGAAAATCTTGGAGGGGTGTCGTTAGGACAATCGCGTCAAAATGTTGAAAGACTATTGGGACCGCCGTCAGAATCTTATAGTGCTGGTAGTGCCTTTTACAAGCAATATGAATTAAGGATTGACTTTGACAACTTTGGAAAAGCTGAATTCATCGAGTTTATATACGGCCCATTCCCTGAACGAACAGTATTATCTATTTATGGCATCAATCCATTTACGATCGGGGCTGAAAAATTAGTTGAAGTTCTTACTGAACACAATGATGGTGAAGTTGATCTCACCGAAGCCGAACTTGCTTATGTATTTTTGGAAATTTCGGTCGGAATTTGGAGGCAATTCACTCAACAAGATGTGGAAGAAGGTATTGCTCAACGCAAGTTAAATGGAACATACGAATTCAATAAATCGTCAATTGAAGATGACTTGGAAATTTCTAAGAACTTTGGAACAATTGGGCTTGGTGTGGTTGACTATTATCGATAAATAACTCTTGTAATCTATGGAAACAGCTTACACACAAAAAGAAACTGCGTTATATAAGTTATGGGAGTCGGCAATGGCTGATCTTCAGGGCAGAAAATTGAAAGTGACAGATGACGAATGGCACCAACAGGTACGCCATCTTTCACAAAACGGTGTAGGTATGGAAGAAGCGCTGCAATACTTATACAATCAGCAACCAACGTTTGAGGCTTTTTGGCTATGGACTGCAACTAAAGGCGTCAAAAGCAATGTTGATGATAGCCCGCATACAGATGAAGTGCTTAGTGCCGAAGACCGGGCTTTCTGGAATGAAAATGGTTATATATTGATCCGCAATGCGGCCCCCGCAGAACAATGTTACGCTGCCAAGGCTGCCATATTGGAAAGTTTGGACGCCAAAGCTGATGCTCCCGAGAGCTGGTATGCCAATCATCCCAGTAAAAACGGCCTGATGCTTAGTTTCTTTCAGCATAAGGCCCTTGATAAAAACAGGAATTCACAGAAAATAAAAAAGGCATTCTCGGAATTGTATGGGGATACAGAAATATACCTTTTGATAGACAAAGTGAGTTTTAATCCACCAGAAACAGAAGAATATAAGTTTGCTGGTAGTCCATTGCATTGGGACGTAAGTTTACAGCTGCCTATTCCGTTTGTTTTGCAGGGGCTACTTTATCTTAATGATGTAAGCGCAGAAGATGGCGCCTTCCATTGTGTGCCCGGTTTTCACAAACAGATTGATAACTGGATTGCTGATTTGCCCAAAGGCGTTAATCCCCGCGAAGTTGCCATAAAAGAGCTAATACCAGTTGCTGTGCCGGGTAATGCCGGAGACCTTGTGATATGGCACCAGGCCCTGCCGCACTGCGCCACACCCAACAGGGGAGTAACACCACGTATGGTGCAGTATATTACTTACAAGCCTTTGCAGGAGAAAACTGCGGAGGTATGGAAGTAAGAATACGGCACATGATATAATCGGTCCCGAAATACAAAAACCCGGGAAAAATACCCGGGCTTTGCAAAACTCAATACTCAACATTCTATTATTACCTTGTTTTCTTACCGTTGATTTTCTGGTACAGCTATCCAGTCCGCATAATGATTTTTGCCGAGGAAGACAGCATTTTCAGGTGCCAGCGTATCAGTATCCAACGGCGCGCCAGAATACAAAGCTTTGCCATCGGTTACTATTTCATAGCTTTTATGGGTCGCCTGTTCATATTGTTTCATCCATGCTGTGATAGGGAATTTATCAGGTCCGCCTATCTCTATGATCTTATTAGCAGGCTTTGCCAATGCTGTTTCTGCCACAAATGAG
This sequence comes from Bacteroidota bacterium, assembly GCA_018266915.1. Lineage (GTDB taxonomy): Bacteria > Bacteroidota > Bacteroidia > Sphingobacteriales > Sphingobacteriaceae > Mucilaginibacter. Next base: position 94,510 of record JAFDZM010000030.1, read on the forward strand.
GCCACATCTTTACTGGCAATCGGTTGGATATTAGCGTCTGGTACTACCACTTTCTCGCCCACCATGCTCATTTGAACAATTCCGCCGGCAAACTCAAAAAATTGTGTGGCATGAACAATGGTATAAGGAATGCCCGATGCTTTGATCATATCTTCCTGCACCTGTTTTGCACGAAAGTAACCGCTGGCCTGTAATTTTTTTGTTCCTACTACTGATAAAGCGACATGATGCTGTATCCCTGCTGCTTTTTCTGCCGTCAACAGGTTTTGATTAGACGTTTTGAAAAAATTCATCACAGCCGTATCTTCAAAAGAAGGGGAGTTGGACACGTCAACCACTACGTTAGCGCCCGTTAATACTTCATTTAGACCTTCGCCTGTGAGGGTGTTTACACCATTGTTTGGTGATGCAGCAATTACCTCGTGAGCGGTTTGCTGCAACTGCTTTACTACCTGGCTACCAATAAGGCCGGTCCCGCCGATAACTACAATTTTCATATCCTTGTGTTTTAGTTATTTGTATAACACAAAGTTGCTGATAGCTGCGCCGGAAAAACTTAAGCTGGTTTAAGAAACGAATTCCGCCTGCAGAATTCTTAAAGTGCCCATCGAAACGCCTATATAGGAAGCGAAAATAGCATCGGGAATTCTCAGAATTAATTCGGGATAGGTGGTTTTGAAATAGTGGTAAAAATCTTTCTTAGAGGTTGTGGCAAACGTCTTTTGTTTAAGTAAAGCTGCTCCGTAAGCCCGTTCGTGAATTTTATTAAAATACAACGCCAATAATGGAAATTGTAATAAAAGAGCGTCGTAGTCCCTCCTGCTCATAAAGGTAATTTGCGAATCTTCCATAGCTGCGATTGAATACACAGCCGGCTTGGCATCAGCGAAGGTTTTATAATCAGTTATCCACCAGTTTTCCAATGCAAAATGTATCACCTGCTTTTCATTATTATTTTCATAAAACAGGTACAGGCAGCCTGTATTAACAAAGTAAATGGTGTCGCAAATTTCTCCTTCGCTCAAAAGCAACTCCTCTTTCTTTACAGTTTTTGTTTGAAGAAATGGCAGCAGCAGTTCATAATCTGCAGCAAAACCTGGGACGAGCTTTTGTATATGCCGATATAATTGTCCGGTCATGATTTGTCTTTCTTTTTTACTTTCTTCTTTCTCAACTCGCTTAAATACTCGGGAGTAAAACCTAAAAACGAGGCCAACACTTTTTGCGGGATCCGTTGAATAAATACAGGATATCTGGATTGAAACAAATCATAGATCTCCTCCTTGGGCATTCGTGATATCATCCGGATACGAAGCAATGACGCTGCATACGCCCGTTCATACACTAACCGAAAATAGTGTTCCATAACCGGGAGTTTCGCCAGCATCAATTCATAATTCCGGGCGGTAATGGTCAGCACTTCCGCCTCTTCCAGCGCCTGTATTGTATATGCCGACTGCCTTTCTGTACGAAAAGCGTCCATATCTGTTATCCACCAGTTTTCTAATGCAAATTGCATGGTTTGCTCTGCTCCGTGATGATCGGTAAAAAACAAACGCAAGCAGCCCTTCACCACAAAAAAATAGGAGGAACAACGCTTTCCTTCTTCCTGTAAAATGCCTTTTTTCTTAAATGTCTTGGTTTCAAAAAAAGGCAAAATGCTATCATCCCCTATTTCATGATTGCCAGTGACCTTTTGGATATGCTGTAAAAGAGTATGCATTATGAAGGCCAAAGTTAAACATAGAAATTGAAGAAGAATCCAGGCCTGGACAAAAGCCAATCCAGGCCTGTTTATTTTTCGTTAACTTGCTGATATAACGTCACAATTACGTTGCCGGGAAAACAAATTGTGCATTTTCAACTTTAAACCTTCTGTGTCACGATGGCTAAAAATCGGTCTTAGAATTTTGGCGGGACTTGTCCTGCTGTCCATTCTATTTGTCATCGGCGGTATGTTATATGTTACCTACAACAAGGGCCGCGTGCTCAAAATGGTGAGCACTGAGCTTAACCAAAAGTTGGATGGGCAGATCACCATCGGAGATATGAAGCCTCAATTATTTAAGCACTTTCCCAACATCTCGCTCGAGCTAAAAAGTGTAAGTATACGCGACAAGCGCTTTGCCGAGCACAAACATACCTTGCTGGATGCTAAAGAATTCTATGTATCGCTCAATGCCTTATCTATGCTGACAGGCAAAGCAAGCATCAACCGTATCGATGTGGATAATGCCACTGCCGACTTATATACCGATAGCACCGGATATAGTAACCTGAGTGTTTTCAAAAAAGGCCAGAAGAAAAAAGAAAAGGAGACTGCGGGCAAAAGTGTTCCGCCCGAACTGCAGTTATTCAGCTTTACCAACTTGCATCTGAAGGTGGATGACCGTTCAAAAAGTAAACTATTTTACTTCGATGTAAAGAGTCTTAACGGACGCATGCAAAGTCCGGATACGGGTTGGCAGGCAACTTTTCATCTCGATGTGCTGGCAAAAAGCATATCCTTCAAAAAAAAGAACGGGAGCTTTATAGAGAACAAACCTATCAATGGAGATTTCGAGGCTACCGGGGGTGATGATGGCAAGATCACGCTTAAATCGGATGCGTTAAACATCGGCCCGAATCAGTTTAAGTTAGACGCTGTTTTTGGTGCCAATAAACGCCCGGCTGACTTTAAAATACATCTTACCTGCGATCAGATCACGTGGAGGCAGGCTTCGCAACTTGTAGCAGCCAATATTAAGCGAAAACTGGATCAATATAATGTGAGTGAACCGGTTGCAGTAACTGCCCGGATCGAGGGTAGCTTTGCTGGTGGTAATCCGTTTCTCTATATCACCGCTAAAGTGCGTAACAGCAAAGTCTCTACACCAGTAACCGTATTTGATAATTGTGGCTTCGATGGTATTTTTACCAATGAGTTTGAAAAAGGTAAAGGATTTACGGATGATAACTCGGTAATCCGTTTCATGCGGTTTTCAGGAAGCTATAAGCAGATTCCTTTTAGTATCGATACCGGCAGCATCATCAATATTAATAGACCTATAGCAACCGGAGATTTAAGGGCAAATTTCCCCGTCGCTAATCTTAATGCAATTATGGGTAATAAAATAGCACGATTTACTAAAGGCCGGGTTGCAATATACCTGCGCTGCAAGGGTGATATAGTGAATTACCAATTGAACAAGCCTATTGTGAACGGCTATATTAATATTAAGAACGCCGATATTACCTACATACCCGAAAAGCTGAAGCTAACTAATAGCTCATTGTCTATGAATTTTACCAAAGACGATTTGATCCTGAGAAATATCCGCCTGCAAAGCGGGCATAGTATTATTACGATGGATGGGCGGGTAAAGAATTTCATGAACCTGTATTATACCGCACCAGAAAAGATGCTACTTATTTGGGATATCCACAGTAAAGAGCTATATCTGGGCGAATTTTTAAGCTTTTTAGAAGGCGACGGTGCAAAACCATCCTCCAAATCAAAACCGGCAGTAAATAGCGGTAATGCGATCGATCAGTTGAGCAACGTATTAGAAAAGGGCTCAGCAGACATGCACCTGAAAGTAAACAGGATATACTACAATAAATTTCTTGCTACTGATGTTCATGCCGATTTGCTAACCTCAGAAGATGCAGTAGTAATCAAAAATGTGGGCTTAAAACATGCTGGCGGTTTGTTGAGAATGAACGGTTCTATCGAGCGCGGAGAAGATTTGAATAAATTAAAACTGAATACGGTCATCAGTCATGTTGATGTGAACGAGTTTTTCAAAGCATTCGATAATTTTGGTTTGAGCGATTTTACTGCCGATAACCTCCGGGGTATCTTGTCGGCCAAAACAGCTATTACGGCAGGCATCACCGATGATGGTAAACTGGTTAAAAACTCCATTAACGGAAATCTGGACGTTAATTTGCAACAGGGGCAGTTGCTCAATTTTAAACCCTTATATAGCATTGGCAAATTTGCTTTCCCTTTCCGCGATCTGAAAGATGTCCGCATACGTGAATTGAATGCCCATTTTGATGTGAATGGTGATATGTTCAAGATATATCCGTTAAAGTTCAGCTCGAGTGCTATCAATATGGATATATCCGGCGTTTATGGCATATCAAAAGGCACCAACCTGGCTATTGACGTTCCTCTCAGAAATCCCAAAAACGATACAACTATAACCGACAAGGCCAAACTTGAAAAGATGCGCTATAAAGGAATTGTTCTACACCTTCATGCTAAAGCTGATTCCGCAGGAAAAATCAAAGTTGGACTGGGCAATGACAGGAAAAAGGGTGACCAGTGATCGGTTAACCAGTGACTAGTTAACCAGAATCATTTAATGGCCTGATAACTGTTTAACTGATTAACTAATCTCTAACCCCTCACTTATTAAAATATTTTATAAAGTATAAATACTTCTTCCCTTTTTATTGAACAGAAGTTAAAATTTTTAAAAAACAAATATATCTATTAACTTGCTGCAACTATTAGTGCTGCCTGTACCTAAGTTATGAGTAACCCTTCGGAATATTACTCAGACATCTAGTTTTGAAAAATAGTAAGTTAAACCAATAGCCCGGCATAATCCCCTAAGAGATATCTCATTACAAGGTTATTTGGCTTCGTTTTAAAGATTATAAAAGATATATCCATCAGTTTGATCGATGCTGAAGGAGCAAAAAATAATACTACCGATCAGCTTAGTCTGATCAATAATTATAGTTTTTTATAAAGTTTAATTTGCTAAATGGCCCTTACAAACGTAACCAGGAAGGCTGTAACCAATTTTTTACATTGGTTCAATTCACATTTAATAAAGTTTTTCGGCACAGGCATACTGCTTGCATTCCTGGGATTTTCATGGAACGGTGTGAACAGGAACCACCCGGCTGCTGTTGCCCCCGATAACGACGGGCTTTTCCTGCCAGATGGTTTCAAGGCTATTGTTGTCGTCGATAGTTTAAAGGGGCAAACCAGGCATATTGCAGTCAACTCAAATGGCGATATCTATGTAAAAGCCAGAAACCACTATTTAAATGGTGGCTACGGCAACATCGCCCTGAGAGACACTAATGGCGACGGCAAAGCTGATATTATAACCCCATTCGGGAAGTACGATGGTCATACCTATGGAACAGCTATGCGTATTTATAAAGGCTACCTCTATTTCAGTTCGGAGCTGATGGTTTACCGCATGAAGCTGAAACGCGGGCAATTGGTTCCGGACAGTAAAATGGATACCATTGTCATCGATAGGCCCCCTTATCATGAACATCAGACTAAGCCCATTGCCTTTGATAATAAAGGTCACATTTATGTGGGTTGGGGAGCAGGCTCTAACGCAGGCCAGGAAAGAAACCGTTTACCTGGTTCACCGGGCGTTGGAGATCCTAATTCGCCAGATAAAGGGAATCCCTGGCTAATAGATCATGGCGGTATATGGATGTTTGATGCAAATAAAACCAGTCAGCACCAGTCTGACGGTGTGCGTTACGCCACAGGTCTACGGAGTATTGTAGCGATGGATTGGGATCCAAAAAGCAAATCATTATATACTGTGGCTCACGGTCGCGATGATTTCCGCATGATCTGGCCCGATCTGTATACCTCATGGCAAAGCGCTATGGAACCCGCTGAAGAGTTTTTTAAAGTAAACGAAGGCATGGACGGCGGCTGGCCTTACTATTATTACTCTGAGCTTAAAGGTAAAAAACTGCTTAATCCCGAGTTTGGCGGCGATGGAACTAAAGAAGGCAATGGCGCTAAACTAACGCAGCCTATTTTGGCCTTTCCTGCGCATTTTGCGCCGAATGATCTGCTTTTTTATCATGGTAAGCAATTCCCAGCCCGCTATAAAAATGGCGCTTTTGTGGCATTTCATGGTTCTACAGATCGTGCACCTTATCCACAGGCAGGTTTTCTTATTGCCTTTGTTCCTTTTAAGGATGGCAAGCCTTCGGGGCCGTGGGAGGTTTTTGCAGATGGTTTTGCCAGGATTGACCCCATTGTCAATGTAAGCAATGCCGTATACCGTCCTATGGGTCTGGCTGAAGGCCCGGATGGTTCATTATATGTAAGCGACACTGAGAAAGGAAGAATTTGGCGAATAAAGTTTACCGGTGATAAAAAAGCTTTTGGCACTGAGCAACTGGCTGCTATGGAAAACCGCAAAAAGACAGCCTCCAACATCAAAACACCGGATGAAATTAAGGATAACCTGTTTAAAGATCTACCTACCGCATCGGTAGTATACAATACTTACTGTATAGCCTGCCATCAAAGTGATGGCAGAGGTGACGGCAACCGCTTCCCCCCGATCGCACAATCAGAATGGGTAAATTATAACACGGATAGGCTGATCAACGTGGTACTAAACGGACTTAAAGGACCGGTAACCGTAAAAGGACAATCTTACAATGAAGTAATGCCTGCACATGGCAGTTTCTTATCTGACGAACAGATAGCCCAGGTACTTACTTATATCAAATCGAACTTTAATAATCTACCAGAAGTTGTTACACCTGCGCAAGTAAATGCCGTGCGCAAAAAGACCGCCCCAAAACAATGATCAGATCATTTTTAAACTCTACCTGCAAATACACACTGGCTGCAACTTTAGTATTAGCAGCCCTGAACTCTAATGCACAATCAACGGATTCACTTTTTAAGTCGAAAGAATTCACTCCCCCTAAAAGCTTCACCATCGGTTGTGAGGGCCCGGGAGTAGACAAGTATGGCAATGTATACGCCGTGAATTTTGATCACGATGGCACCATTGGTAAAATGACACCCGATGGAAAAGCAAGCGTATTTATTGAACTACCGAAAGGAAGTACCGGAAACGGTATCCGTTTCGATAGCCACGGTAATATGCTGATTGCCGATTACACCGGTCACAACATCATTAAGGTGAATATGACGACCAAAGAGCAAACTGTCTTTGCACATGAGCCCAGGATGAGTCAGCCGAATGATATTGCTATCGATAATAAAGACCGCCTGTATGCCAGCGATCCGAATTGGAAAGCAGGAACCGGCAAAATATGGCGCATCGACACGGATGGTAAAACAACCGTTTTAGATTCGATGGCGACAGTTAACGGGATAGATGTAAGTCCGGATAACCACACTTTGTATGTAAACGAAAAGCGCAAAATATGGGCCTATGATCTTTCACCAAAAGGAGAAATAAGCAACAAGCGGTTGGTTATCGAGTTTACCGATTTTGGTATGGACGGCCTGCGCTGCGATATAAAAGGCAACATATATCAGGCCCGCTACGGCAAGGGAACCATAGCCAAAGTATCCCCCGATGGCAAAATTCTACAAGAAATACATCTCATTGGCAAAAAGCCTACTAACGTTTGCTTTGGTGGCCCTGATGGCAAAACCATGTATACCACCTTACAGGATGTGGGTAACCTGGAAACCTTCAGAGTTGATGAACCGGGACGTGAATGGAAGATGGCTAAAAAACAGAAATAGAGATATCAACCTCATAAAAATCAAAAAAAGTTGATGTGAAGTAACGGTAAAGCCTGAGTTAAGGGTTTTGTTTATTGTAAATGATACTATGAAAATCATAAAATTAATAACACCTGTTTTATTCGTCGTGCTCACCTTATCGGTTTGCGCGGCGTCTGCGCAGGTAAAGAAAAAGGTTGTCGCTAAGAAAAAGCCAGCTACTACCGTTACCAAAGCTCCACCACCGCCATTTGCTACTGACGCTGAAATTGCAGATGGAAAGGAAATGATCTCAAAGTCCGATTGTCTTGCTTGTCACAAAATAGAAGAAAAATTAGTAGGGCCTGCTTACACTTTAATAGCAGCCAAATATCCTCAGAATCAAAATTCATTGGATACGCTCACCAAAAAAATCGTTACGGGTGGTAAAGGTGTATGGGGACAAGTTCCGATGGCACCACATCCTAATATTAGCCAGGCCGATGCCAATAAAATGATAAAATATATTCTTACCTTAAATACTAAGAATCCATCGACGAGTACAAAATAGTTTATACCTCAAATAAGAAAAACAAAACACTTTATACGATCACTAAACTTAAAACAACATGGAAAAAAGAAGATCTGTTCTGAAAAAAATGCTGGCTTCAATTGCCGGGCTGTCAGTTCTCGGAATAAGCAAAGATGCCGTAGCAGCACCTGCCGATGAAAAAGTAGTGAACAATGTAACAACGTTCCAGGATGTGCCGCTATTTTCAGGCTCAACCAAATTGGGCAACCTTGTTTTCGTTGCCGGAAAAGGCGCCCATGTTGAACCTTTTGAGATCAAAGCTCACACCGAGATCGTACTGAAAGAACTTGAAAAAGAACTAATAAAAGCAGGCTCTTCAATGGAGAAAGTGCTTAAAGTAAGCGTTTTCCTGAATGATATTGCCGATTATCAGGGCATGAACGAAGTTTACAAAGGCCGTTTCGGTAAAAACCCTCCTGTTCGTACCACAGTTGCAGTAGCCAAAGGCGGCGTACCGGGCAACTCACTGGTTGAAATGGATTGCATGGCTTATATTTAACAGACCGATAAAATGAAACGCAGAGACATATTAAAAGGCCTTACCATTTTACCATTATCAACAGGTTTGGTAAGCAAGGCATCCGCTATAGGCCTTACCAATACCCCTCCTACTCCCAAAAAGCAAGAACGCGATCTTTTTAAAGAACTTGGCGTTACGCCGGTAATCAACGCATCGGTGACCATGACTTTTCTATCTGGCTCACTAATGCTGCCTGAAGTGCTGGAGGCAATCAATTCTACCTCGCACGACTTCGCCAACATGTATGAGCTACAAGACAAAGTAGGCGCAAAAATTGCCGAGATGCTTCATGTTGAATCAGCAATGGTTACTTCAGGTGCGGCATGTGCTATTTTGTTGAGCACAGCAGCTGCCATTACCGGAACAGATCATGAGAAGATAAAACTACTGCCTAATCTACCAGGCCCACGCCCGGAAGTGATCATGCAGAAATCGCACAGGTACCTGTTTGATCAGGCAGTGACCACAACCGGAGCTAAAATCATCGAGGTTGAGGGCAATGATGAGATGGATAAAGCTTTCAATGAAAGAACGGTAATGGCTTTGTTCTTCAACGCTGCGGGAAAACACAGTGTTACTCATGAGGACTTTGTCGGGATAGCAAAAAAACACAACATCCCTACTTTACTGGATGCTGCAGCCGATGTACCGCCCGTTGAAAACCTATTCAAATATCAGAAGATAGGTTTCGACCTGGTTACTTTTTCAGGTGGTAAAATGATTCGCGGACCGCAGAGTGCAGGTTTATTATTTGGTCGTAAAGATTTGATCACAGCTGCGAGGCTAAACCATAGTCCAAATGAAGCACCGATTGGTCGCCCGATGAAGGTGAATAAGGAAGAAATGTTCGGCATGTATGCTGCATTGAAGGCTTATTTGGAAAGAGATCATAAAAAAGAATGGCAGGATTGGCTTGATCGCGCAAAACATATCGGCACACAACTGGAAGCGGTTCGGTCAGTAAAAACCGAAACAGTTGTTGATCCGGGACCAGCAAATGCGTTCCCAAGCCTTAAAGTAACCTGGGATGAAAGCAAGATCAAGATCAAACCTGAACAGGTTGTTGCTGCATTAAAGAATGGAACACCAAGTATTGTTGCTAATGGAGGCAAGGATCATCTCACCGTCGGTGTAGTGCTTTTACGTCCTGACCAGGTGGATATCGTAGCCGGAAGGGTAAAATCCATATTGCAGCAGGCTGTATAAATTTACGGCCCTGCCAATGGGCCAATTATAAACCTATTTATTGTAATTATTTGCTAAAAGATGCAAAAGCGCTTCTTAATATTTATTCTGTTTTGTTTATTCAGCCGGTTATCTATTGCCCAGTCCTATGACATCGTGATCAAAAATGGGCATGTGATAGATCCTAAAAATAATATCGATGCGGTGATGGATGTCGCCATAAGCGATGGTAAAATAGCTGCTGTCTCAAAAGACATCGATGCTAAGCAAGCTACACAGGTAGTGGATGCCAAAGGCATGTACGTTGTACCGGGATTGATCGATATTCACACGCATGATTTTTATGGCACCGAGCCAGATCACCAATATGAGAACGGTAATCTGGGCATTGCTCCTGACGGTTTTACTTTCAGAAACGGAGTAACAACCGTTGTGGATGCTGGCAGCTCAGGCTGGAGGACTTTTCCAACTTTTAAATCACAAACTATTGACGCTTCAAAAACACGGGTATTAGCATTCCTGAACATCGTGGGCGAAGGTATGCGAAGCGGTTACGAGCAGAATGAGAACGACATGGATCCTAAGATGACCGCGCTGGTAGCCAAAAGATACAAGGACATTATTGTTGGTATTAAACTGGCACACTATGAAGGTCACGACTGGACACCAGCCGACCGCGCTGTTGAGGCCGGAACATTGGCAGGCGGAATTCCGGCGATGATCGACTTTGGAGGAAGCAACCCGCCGTTGTCTATCGAAGAGTTATTTTTAAAGCACCTCCGGCCCGGAGACATTTTTACCCATTGTTTCGGGCAATTGGGCAGCAGGGAATACATTGTAGATCTGCAAACCAACAAGGTAAAAACATTTGTGTATGAAGCCCGGAAGCGGGGGATCATTTTTGACGTGGGTTACGGAGGTATCAGCTTTGCCTATTCCCAGGCCATACCTGCTGCAAAAGAAGGATTTTTCCCCAATTCCATCAGCACAGATATTCATGTCGGCAGCATGAATGACGCCATGAAGGATATGCTTACCTGTATGACTAAATTTTTGGCTATAGGTATGCCTTTGCATGATGTTATAGAGGCCAGTACATCAAATCCTGCTAAGGAAATAAAACATGAGGAACTGGGGAACCTATCTGTAAGCTCGGGTGCAGATGTGGCTATATTGGATATGGTTAAAGGTAAATTTGGCTTATTTGATTATACCGGTTACAAAGTAGAAACCGACAAAAAACTGCAATGTGAAATGACCATCAGGGCAGGTAAAATAGTATACGACCTGAACGGCATAGCCAACCCTATCTATCCGCCTAAAAAAGTAGCGCAGAGCAAACAGGACGCATCAAAGGGACAAACCCATTAATTTAAAATCAATGAAATATTATAAACTACTGCTTTTAGCATTAATTGTAAATATTGGAAGTCAGCTTAAGGTCAGTGCGCAAACTATTTCAAGGGATGAGCTGATCTTTTACACCTCCGAATGGAAAGGTGAACGCTTTGCCGACGGAAGGCCAAAAATTCCGGATGCGTTGATCGAAAGGGCGAAAAATATCAGCATAGAAGATGCCTGGACTGTTTTACGAAATGAAGGCTATTTTAATCAGTTTGAAAGTGGCTGGAAATTAGTGAACGATACCATTCCGGTTGTAGGCCGCGTGGTAACTGCCATGTATATGCCAAGCCGACCGGATGTAGAGAAGGCCATCAAGGAACGAGGCGCTAAACAAGGCAGGAAAGGCAATACCAATTCATGGCCGATAGATCAATTGGTTAAGGGCGATGTTTATGTAGCCGATGGCTTCGGGAAAATACGCGGTGGGACTTTGATAGGTGACAACCTAGGCAACTCCATATTCAACAAATCCGGCAATGGGGTCATTTTTGAAGGCTCGGCGCGAGATTTACAGGGTCTAAGAGAAATAAAGGGATTCAATGCTTTTGTGCGCGATTTTGATCCCTCCTATCTGGAAGAAATGGTATTAATGGGACTTAATACGCCTATTCGCATCGGTCATGCCATCGTATTACCGGGCGATTTGGTAATAGCCCAAAAGGAGGGTGTGCTTTTTATTCCGGCGCATCTTGCTGAGAAAGTTGTTGCCATATCAGAGTTTGTTGCTTTGCGTGATGATTTCAGTCATGCTATGCTTAAAGCAGGCACATTCTCGACCGGCGAAATTGACAGCGAGTGGAGCAACAAGATCAGGGAAGCCTTTTTAAAATGGCTGGATGAAAATCCGAAGAAAGGAAAAATGACCCGGTCACAATTGGATTCGTTTATGGAAAAACGTACCTGGTAACCAATCACAACCTAAATTTAAGCAATTGAAAAACAGCAATATTTATAAAATCTTAGGCGGCATTGCTGCGCTGTGCCTGCTTTTGGCGCTATGGCGCACTGTTCAGTACGGCATTGCCCAAGCAGGGTACCTTATTATCGCATTCTTTATAATTCTCGCTATTGCTTGTCGTGGATCAGCAGTTCTCAAAGGCTTTTCATATACGCTGACCATTTTCTCAGCAGTAACCACAGCATTATATTTTCCGCAATATTTTGTACAGGTGAATGGCTTTAAACTCGCTACACTAATCACACCGCTGCTGCAAATTATTATGTTTGGTATGGGTACCTCTATGGGTTTGAATGATTTTGCAGGTGTGATTAAAATGCCCAAAGGTGTATTTATTGGTGTGGGCAGCCATTTTATTATTATGCCACTGTTAGGTTTTACATTAGCTAAATTAAGTCACTTCCCTCCTGAAATTGCTGCTGGTATAATATTGGTGGGCTGCTCACCAAATGGGATGGCTTCGAATGTAATGTCCTACCTGGCAAAGGCTAACCTGGCTTTATCAATCACCATAACTGCCGTTTCAACTTCGCTGGCTCCATTTATAACTCCTTTATTGATGAAGCTACTTGGCGGTGAATTTATCAAGATCGATGCAATGGCCATGATGTGGGATATCATCAAGATAGTGATCATTCCTATCGGCGCTGGCATTATTTTCAATAAGTATTTGCTCAAACGTGCTTCATGGCTGGAAAAATTGATGCCGCTGGTGTCCATGTTCGGTATAGCGTTCATCATCGTTATCATTACAGCTGCCGGCAGGGATAGCCTGCTTAATATTGGCGGAATGCTGGTTTTATTGGTGCTTGTTCATAACCTGCTTGGATACACATTCGGCTATTGGGCAGGGCGGTTATTCAAAATGTCTGAGCGCGATTGCCGTACCATGGCCATAGAAGTAGGTATGCAAAATGCAGGACTTGCATCTGGCTTAGCAAAAGCGATGGGAAAAATTGCAACTGTTGGCCTCGCTCCTGCCGTATTCGGCCCGATGATGAATACCACCGGATCATTACTCGCCAATTACTGGCACCGCAAACCACTCAGGGAAAAAGAATAAACCACTTTCAGTTTAAAGGTTTGTACGAACAACAAAAGCTCCGGCATAAAAAACCGGAACTTTTGTTGAATATATGGATTAAAAAAAGCGCAGAATAACAATTATAAGTCAGTTGAGCAGGTCACCTCACCCATCTCACGGATATTGCTATGCAGAGTATCCAGTCTTGTTAATACACGATTATAGGCATCGCCTCCCAATAGCAAATGTACAGGTGCATTCTCTTGTCCTGCTACTTTTATAATTGCTGCTGCTGCTTTTTCAGGGTCACCTGGCTGTTGGCCGTCTCTCTTCATATATTGTCTGCGGGCTTCTGTAATATCCTTATAGTCTTCAATTGTGTTTTGTGCAACTGCTATGGATTCACCATTCAGGAAATTGGTGCGAAATGCCCCAGGCGATACACAGGTTACCTTAACTCCTAAATGTTTTACATCTTCTGCCAATACTTCGCTCAGCGTAATTACTGCAGATTTGGCCGCACAATAAATTGACCAGCCCATGCCCGGAGCAAAACCGCCTGAAGAAGATATATTGATGATATGCCCGGAGCGTTGGTCGCGTAAATAAGGCATCACATTTCTTACTACATTCAGGGTGGCAAATACGTTGACGTCAAATGCCTGGCGGGTTTCGCCATCAGTTAGTTCTTCAATAGTTCCTCCGATGCCGTAACCTGCGTTGTTGATTACTATATCAATCCGGCCAAATTCTTCATAGGTATGCTGAAGTGCGAGCGACACGCTGCTCTCATTAGCCAGATCGACCTGCAATGGTAAAAAATTCTTTTCATCACGGTTTACGGCTTTGGCCAATGCTTCCTTATCACGGGAAGTAGCAGCCACAAAATGACCGGCGCAAAGCAACTGTTTCACAATACTTAGCCCGAAACCCTTTGATGCACCGGTGATGAACCACACTTTTTTCTTACTGTCTGTTTCTGTCCTTGTCTTCATAAGAACAAAATTAAATCAGAAGCAAGGGCAAAGCATTACATTATTCAAACCAATGGTTACAAAATTCAAACATTCCTAAAAGAAGTAGGCGTTACCTGCGTTTGTTTTTTAAAAAAATTATTGAAGTGGGTGGGCTCCTCAAAGCCCAGGCAATAACCAATCTCGGATATGTTCCAGTCGGTTTGCTTTAGCAAAACTTTTGCCTCTCGCAGCAGACGTTCGGCAATATGATCGGTAGTGGTTTTACCGGTTGTCTCACGTATCGCTCTGTTTAAATGGTTTACATGGACGGAAAGCCGCTGCGCAAAATCATTTGCTGACCGCATAGTAAAGCGTTGCGATAGGGCTTCTATAGGAAACTGGCGTTCAAGCAATTCAGTAAACACAGAGGTTATTCTCGATTTAGCATCAATGTGTTTGTAGAGATTTTCTGATGGCTTGGTTTTGAGGGCGTAATAGGCTAATTCGGCAATATAGTTCTTAATTAACTCATATTTGAAATCAAAGTCGGAGTTTAATTCATCAAGCATCTTCATAAATAGCGTAGCCACATAATCTTCCTGCTCTTCATTAAGTGCATAGATAGGCTTTCCTCCTATTGCAAAAACGGGCAAATCACTTAGCCCGCCCCTAAATCGCCCCGCAAAGAACTCATCCGTAAATATGCAAAAGAAGCCTGAACGATGATCCACAAGCGACTCAAAAGTATAAGGCACCTGGGGGTTGAAGAACATCAATGATGTGCCTTTCAGTTGGATACTCCGGTCGGCATAATGCAATATCCCCTCGCCACGCGTCAAACTGATCTTGTAATAACTGCGGCGCCTGTAGGTCATTTGCTTACCCGTAGGTACCGTATAGTTGTCCATTTTAAACACGTTAAAGTGCCCGATGTTCTGCTGGACATTATCCGGCATCCAGTCGAATTTGTTCTTGTAAAAATCCTCTATCGTCTCTACTACCATACAAACAAAATTACAAAATTCAAACAAATAGACAAAAAACTATGTCATCTTAACGACATAATTTTTTTACACGTATATTGGCATTACCAATTTATTCATCTATGAAAACCTTAAAAATTATTACTCTATTATTCTTGTTTTTTGCTGCAACAGCAGTCCACGCTCAACCTGATTCTGTTTCAAAAGTTAAAGCTGCCAATAAATGGGTAAAAAGCCACGAGTGGGCAAAAGACCTGAAAATAAAGCCTGATCCTTCTATCAATAGCGTAGAGTTTATGAAGCAATACGAGAGCAATAAAGCATTATGGGATAAGGTTTTTGCATTTTTAGGTGACAGTAAATTGGCTACAATGGCTCCGGGAAAATATCCGATTGACGGTGATAACGCTTATGCCATGATCTCCGCAGGTCTGCCAAAAAAGTTAGGGGATGTAAAATGGGAATCGCACAAGAAATATATTGACCTTCATTATGTGATTTCCGGCAAAGTAAAAATAGGGATGGCCCCAGTCGCAAAAGCAACAGTTACAGAAGCTTACAGTGAAAGCCGGGACGCTACTAATTATAATGTTGACGGCAAATTTCTTACTGCCACACCAAAAGAATTCTTCTTATTCTTCCCGCAAGATGCTCACCGCCCGGACATCAAAGTAGATGGAGCCGATAGCTTGAAAAAGCTGGTGATTAAGATTAAGTATAAAGAATAGCCTGGCGTGAGGCGATAGGCGCATGGTGTGTCAATCTGCGGAATAGATTTCGTGGAATCCAACCTGGTTAAATATTTGTACTGAAGCACAAACCATTCGGGCTCTTTACAGTTTAACCATGTATGGAAACTATCCGATTATCATCTTCGCTTACAGAAGCATTAAACCAGCAAATGACCAACGAGGCGGCTAACGCCCAGATATATCTTGCTTACGCCTCGTGGGCAACCGACAAAGGCTACGACGGAATTGCCAATTTCCTCTTTAGGCATGCCAATGAGGAGCGCAACCACATGATGAAAATTTTGGAATACATCCTGAAAAGAGGCGCTAAGGTGAAGGTTACTGAAATACCAGCCCCCGGTCCCGATCCGGTGAATGTAAATGATTGCTTCGAGAAAATATTCAAATCAGAAGTAGACAACACAAAAAACATTTACAGCATTGTTGATATGAGCATGGAAGAAAGGGATTGGGCCACCTGGAACTTTATGCAATGGTTTGTAAAAGAACAAACTGAAGAAGAGACCCTGGCGCTCGATCTTCTATCCAAAATCAAAGTTGCCGGTGGTGCCAAAGCCAATGATGATGCATTATATACCCTCGACCGTGATCTTGAAAAGACACCTGACAATGCTAAACTGGCACAGGATGTAAGCGTTGAAAATCCATAATCACTCTCCAATCATAATGATAAAGCCTGTCTGCAAATGCGGATGGGCTTTTTGTTTGATATATGAGTTTTTATTAGTTACCTGATATCCTTATATTTAGATAAACTTAAAACGCACCGTCATGATTACACCAAATCACCTTTCTATTCTTGGCATAATCCATACTGCTATCAGTATCCTTGCTCTACTGGTTGCATTCTGGGCCTTATTTCGTTCAGGTAGGATCGATCCTCTCACCGGGCCGGGGAAACGTTATATCTGGTTAACCATTATCACGTGTGTTACGGGCTTGCCAATTATGCGTTTCGGGCATCCTACAGGCGGCCATTATCTTGCCATCATTATCCTCATATTATTACCTATCGGCATATTTGCCCGCCGGATGCGATTTCTCGGTAAGTTGGGCGAATATGTCCAGGTGTTTGTTATGTCGACAACACTGTTTTTATCGTGCATACCTTTGATTATAGAATCCTTAACCCGGCTGCCGATCAGTCACCCGATAGCCTACGGTCCCGATGATCCGTTATTGAAAAATGCGCTTACCGGTTTATTGGTCATTTATGCTATCGGAGTGATCTACCAACTCATCAGGGTCAGAACTAAACACAAAACACCACCCTCTCTTAATAAGGTTGTTAATTAAAAGCGCAATTGTTCGGTTTTTGTAAAGATTAGGATTGGGCGATAATACTCAACTGATATTGAATTGAATTTGAGTATTATCGCATTATGAAAAGCCCATTCAACCACCTGGACAATTATGTTTTAGAAGATGATAAAGTTCTGTTGCGGCCATTAGTCGAGTCCGATCTGCAATACCTGGTTCCATTTGCAATAAATGAGCCCGATACCTGGCGATTTTCGCAAACAAGCGCGCACAGCGAAAAAGGTATGCAAGCCTATGTGAGTACGGCGTTGACCAATAAAACAACAGGCAAAGAATACCCTTTTGTTGTATTCGATAAGATAAGTGGTGAATGCGCAGGCAGTACCCGTTTTTACGATATACAGCCGCAAAACAATATGCTGCAACTGGGTTATACCTGGTATGGTGAAAAATTCAGAGGCACAGGATTAAACAAACATTGCAAGTTCTTACTACTACAATTCGCTTTTGAAGACCTGAATATGTATCGTGTCGAATTCAGGGCCGATGCACGTAACGGGCGCAGTATTGCCGCTATGAAAAGCATTGGCTGTAAGCCTGAGGGCATTCTTCGCAGTCATATGTGGCTGGAAGATGGTACACGCCGCGACTCCATTGTTTTGAGTATTCTGAAAGAGGAATGGGAAAATGGTGTTAAGGAAAATTTGAGGAGGAGATTATAGTACCGGCATACCCTCTCTAATTTCATGCTGAATTTATTTCGGCAACCCATAGGACATTCACGCCTGCTTGGTCTTCAATTTGTGGTGGCAGACTTGCCTATCTCACACCTTATGATGGGGTGCTGAAATAAATTCAGCATGACGTTTTTATTTAAACCTCACCCTTACAATTTTATAAACACCTTATTCTTCGCAAGCCAATAGCACAAGCTCCATTCCAAAAACCAGGTTACCAGGGCCGAAAGTATAGCGGATATTTCGGGTGCGATGCCTGCCATACTGGAAAATCCCCGCACAAAAATTGCCACAGCACCATTTACCCATTGATAGCCTACAGTTTCAAAAAACAGGTAGATAAATATTGCGTTCGCTCCTACAACTACGGCTATCCAGGCGTATTTGGTGTACTTTTTCAAATCCACCAGCCAATACCAGACCGCCATCATCAAAAACACCCATCCGCCGGAAGCGAATGTGAATGAACTTGTTGCGATACGTTTGATGATCGGCGTGACATTCAGCCAATCTAACCCGAAACCTAAAACCAAACCGGAAATTCCTGCAACTAATAAGTATTTGACTTTTTGCTGATCTGAATGATTTGACACCAATAGTTTCCCTGCTAAAACGCCCCAGATTGTATGGGCCGCTGTCGGAATAATATTGATTGCCACCCAACCGTCGTGATTTATTTTGCCCATCAGCACGGTATCCATATATGCACCAAAGTTGTGATACTCCACAAATGGCTGGTTAAATCCCGGCACTAAAATTAACCGGTATAATAACTCCGTAATGATTAACAGAATTACAGAAGCCGCGATCTGAAACTTGTACGATCTGTTAATAATGAGGTAAGCAATAATACTGGTAAACGACAACTGCGTTAGCACATTCCACAACTCCCAAACCAATTTACCCGCATAAACACAATGTAAACCTGTACCCAGTAAAAATAGCTTTACCGAGCGTATGACAATATGCCTGAAATTCTGCGACCAGGTTATTCCTTTCTCCTGCTTATGATAATAGGAAATATACATCCCCGTACCGGCAATGAGCATAAATGAAGGCTGCAACAAATCCCAAAAATGCAATCCATGCCATGGATGATGAAAAAACTGGTTCAGGACGGCACCGGGTATACTGACCGGTTTAAGCTTTTTAAGCGACTCATAAACCGAGCAACTTTCGGCAGCAAGCAGGATCATGATGATGCCGCGCATCACATCGATAGACAGTATTCTTCCGGGCTTTTGGGATATTACAGGTTCCATGCAAGAAAATTGGATGACGTTAGGTTAACTCCAATAAAGTTAATGCTTTGTCAGCGCTTATCCAATCTCACGCAAATGCGGCGTCACCAAAAAAGTCAGGCCGATGAAAGTCCGGCTTAGGAGCTATAATGTTTTTCCACGCCAGAAAATGGGGCTGGGTAAGGTCATCGCCGCATTTATAAAAATTTACCCGGCAATCTTTCGCTTTTAAAGTATTTAGCTGATGAAAACAAAAGACCTGTATAGGTATCACCAGCATCAGCGTCCAGTTTATGGTTGGATCAGGGTCGCCTTTTTTTTGCAGGATGCTTCGCTCGTATTTTATAGTTTCCAGCAACTCTGCAGGTAAGGAAGCCCTTGTTTCACCCGGTATCCCAAATCCGCCTAAACAGGTACCTAAGCGATTAAATTCCAGGTTATAATAAGCCCTGTCATTACCGAAAGCTATAAAAAACTCCACGCAACTATCTTTATAAACCGGGTCATTGGTATTACGGTAACGAGCAAGTACTTCGTGCTCCTCCACATCATATTTAATGCAGATGCAATCATTACCATGAGCAATCTTGAAAGAAACTTTTGGCAGATCGTAATATTCAGGGTACTCCGGCCAGGGTTGGATATTTATCTTATGACTTCTCTCCCTTTCCAGCAAGGTAATGATGCTCCCAACAGGCGTATTTTGATTAACACCCGGCAGTCGTGATATGTATAGGCTGTTTTCGACCATAACTAAAAAACCGGGGCAAAAATAACTTAGTAAAGTTATAAAATGTGTGCGCACACATAAATATATTTTCAATATTTTCGCTTGCGACGGGCTTGGTGTATTTGATGCATTTCAACCACTTCCGTTTTTAATGTTTTTAACCTCCTCTATGAAAAAAATAAAAGGCTTATATCTGCCTCTCCTATTCGCCATCCTATTACTTTTTGCTGTTTCTTTCGTATCAGCCCAAACTTTAAAAAACACGTTCACATTTAGCAGAACTGAGTTTTTGCTTAATGGGAAACCCTTCCAAATTATCAGCGGCGAGATGCATCCTGCCCGGATACCTCGAGTGTATTGGCGCAACCGCATCCAGATGGCAAAGGCAATGGGGTGCAATACCATAGCTGCCTATGTGTTCTGGAATTATCACGAAAGCAAACCTGGTATATTTGATTTTAAGACGGATAACCATGATATAGGAGAATTCATCAAAATTTGCCAACAGGAAGGTATGTGGGTAATACTTCGTCCCGGGCCTTATGTGTGTGCCGAATGGGATTTCGGCGGCATACCACCCTACTTATTAAAAATTCCGGATATCAAGATCCGCTGCATGGATCCGCGCTATATGGTTGCAGCCGAAAGGTATATGACGCATTTAGCAACAATCGTTAAGCCACTTCTATGTACCAATGGCGGCCCGATCCTGATGGTGCAAGTTGAAAATGAGTATGGCAGCTATGGCAACGATAAAACCTATATGGAAACTGTGCGCAAAATATGGATCAAAAACGGTATCAATGTGCCATTCTATACTGCCGACGGTCCGACAGCCTTTATGCTTGAAGCCGGAAATGTGTACGGTGCGGTGATAGGTTTGGATAGCGGCAGCAGCGAGGCCGATTTTGACGAAGCCAAAAAGCATAATCCTAATGTGCCGGCTTTCAGCAGCGAAACTTACCCCGGTTGGCTGACACATTGGGGCGAAAAATGGGCAAAACCAGATACTGCTGACTTGTTAAAAGAGGTAAAATTCTTATTGGATACCAAGCGGTCTTTCAACCTATACGTTATTCACGGGGGCACCAACTTTGGCTTTACTGCAGGCGCAAATGCGTTTACACCGACCCAGTTTCAGCCCGACGTAACCAGCTATGACTACGATGCGCCTATAAATGAACAAGGACACCCAACTGCAAAATATTTTGCATTGCGCAGACTTATATCCAAATATGTAAAATACAAAATACCGGAAGTGCCAAAACCGGTGGAGACCATAACTATTCCGGAGATAAAAATGCAGGCTTACTCTACCGTTTGGGCCAATTTGCCGGTGCCGGTAAAGTCTGCTCAACCTAAGCCAATGGAAGCGCTGGATCAATCGGCAGGATATATTTTATATAAAACCAAATTGATCGGCCATAAAAGCGGTAAGCTAACCATTACTGAACCTCATGATTATGCCACTGTGTTTTTGAATGGCAAATATGTTGGCAAAGTAGAGCGCGATAGCGGCAAATGGAGCATCAATCTGCCTAAGTCGGATGTGAAAGACCCGGTTCTGGAAATATTTGTTGAAGCAATGGGTCACATCAACTTCGCACAATACATGATCGACCGCAAAGGCATTACCGACAGGGTAACCTTAAATGGTATGACGCTGATGGACTGGGATATTTACAAGCTACCGTTTGATAACCAATATATCTCAACCTTAAAGCCGTCTGCCATTAATCCTGATAGGAATGGCGCATTTTTTAAAGGAAGTTTTAGTCTTGATAAAGTAGCGGATACTTACATCGATCTGAGCAAATACAAAAAAGGCGTGATATGGGTAAATGGTCATAACCTGGGGCGTTATTGGGACATCGGTCCGCAAAAACGGCTTTATTGCCCTGCTCCATGGCTAAAAAAAGGCAAAAATGATGTACTGATATTCGACCTGCACCAAACCGAAGCAGCGTCTGTATCGGGCGAAAACACATTGGAATAACCGTCGAACTATTATAAACCAAGCTATAAATTATGGATCGCAGAGATTTTATTAAACAAAGCGCACTGGCAACAGCCGGATTAACAATCCTTCCCGCAGGTTCACTTTTTGCAGACACTACCAAAGTACGATTGGGCTATATCGGCGTTGGGCTTCGTGGCCGAAACCACATACAGGAAGGTTTGCTAAGAGATGACGTAGAAATTGTAGCCATATGCGATACCCAGGAAAGTTCATTACAATACTGCCGTGAACAGTTTAAAAAAGCAGGCAAAAAACCGCCTGCTGAATATACTGGCGGTTTAGATGCTTACAAAGGCCTATTAGATCGTAAAGATATTGATGCCGTGATCATTGCTACACCGTGGCAGTTTCACCATCCACAGGCTATTGACGCTATGAAAGCCGGCAAATATGTAGGCTGTGAAGTTATAGCAGGATTATCTGTTGACGACCATTGGGATATAGTAAAAACATCCGAGCATACCGGTATTCCCTATATGACTTTGGAAAACGTCTGCTACCGCCGTGATGTAATGGCAGCTTTAAATATGGTTCGCAAAGGGATATTCGGCGAGATTATCCACCTGCAGGGCGGCTACCAGCACAACCTGCGTGAAGTTTTATTTAATGATGGTAAGCACTTTTATGATCATGGTGTGGAGTTCGGCCCTAATGCACTAAGCGAAGCCCAATGGCGTACTCAATTTAATATTGATCGTAATGCCGATATCTACCCTACCCACGGGGCCGGACCACTAATGCATTATGCCAACATCAACTATGGCAACCGCTTTATGAACCTGGTTTCTTTCTCGTCAAAATCAAGAGGATTAAATACTTATATCGAAGAAAAATCACCGGGCCACCCAAATGCCAAGATCAATTTCAAAAACGGAGATGTTACCACTACTTTAATCAATTGCGCCAACGGGGAGACAGTAATGTTAAGCCACGATTGTCATTTACCCCGTCCATACTCATTAGGTTTTAGGGTACAAGGCACCGAAGGTATTTGGATGGATTTGAATGAGTCGGTTTATATCAATTATAAAAGCCAGAAAGAAGACGAATGGGATCCATCCAAAAAATGGTTTGAACAATATGACCACCCGCTTTGGGCAAAATATGCTGACAAGGCATCTGGCGCA
The DNA here is from genome assembly GCA_018266915.1 of Bacteroidota bacterium. Lineage (GTDB taxonomy): Bacteria > Bacteroidota > Bacteroidia > Sphingobacteriales > Sphingobacteriaceae > Mucilaginibacter. The sequence continues at coordinate 117,455 of JAFDZM010000030.1, forward strand.
GGGCATGGAGGCATGGATTATTTTGTATTCAATGCCTTTGTAGAAGCTGTGAAGAGAAAAGGCCCTACTCCTATTGATGTGTACGATTCGGTTACCATGAGCGTAATAACACCGCTTTCTGAAAAATCAATAGCTACAGGAAACCAACCACAGGAGTTCCCGGATTTCACCAAAGGAAAATGGAAAGACCGCAAATCGACTTTTGCTTTGGATGATAGCGGGCTTTAATTTATTCTATCACTAACCATGTATAGCCCTCAGCAGGAATTTTCACCGTTAGTTTGATTTTGGAATTCTGATCTAAAGCATAAGCTTTCGGTTGACCGTTTTTAACGCTGACCTTTGCTACACTTTTGATCCCGGTATAATAGAGCGGCAATTCAATTGTTCGCTCTATTTTCTGTTTAAGCGGATTGTACAACATAGCCAATCCCTTTTCTTTTAATTGTGGATTGACGTGTAATATACCGTCCCAATCCCTACCATCTGCTCTACGCATGTGAATAATATCAGAATTTAAAATATCTCTGTACTTTTTATACCACGCGATGGTATTGACCACCAACCGCTTGGTTTTTTCTGTATCATACAGCCGCGGACCACGATAGCAAGCCTGCACGCCCGATCCATAATATTGCATCATCAGCTTTTCGTATGCGTCAAGATGAGTGCTCAAAGGTTCAAGTGTTGCTGCCGCGCCCCCTCCTTGATACTCTGTTAGCGGAACGAAACCCCAGCCCATAGAAGGGGTCTTTTCCCAGGTACCATCAAAAATATTCTGTCGGTTTAGAATGATCTGTTCTTCGCGTGGCAATGAGAAATTTACCTCACGATACCCTAAGGCGATTTTATTTGTACCATCCAGAAAATACCAATCCGGGGCATTTACATATACCCCACGCTCATTCAGCCAGCGGTATAAGCCTTTCTGCAATTCCATTTGCCGCCATTGCGAATCTTTCAATCCCTCATGACCAGGATGGATTGTCGAAGCACAAACATCACCCGGATACGGGCCATCATTTTCAAAAATATCGAAACCTGTGTTGGCAATAAAGTATTTAATATGAGCAAGATAAGCCAGTCCCCATTTACTACCGAGACAGGGCGCGTGGCCAAACATCGCATTCAAATCCGGCCTACCTGTCTTCGGGTCGATTACATCGTCCTCATCGCTAATCCTGCGACTGCTGAAAAGAGAGTATCCACCAATCAAAACACCTTTGTTATGCGCATAATCTGCCAATGACTTAAACTTTGCAACATTCGTAGTTGAGGTGTCTTCCATATTCAATCCGCTGCCAAAGCTCAATATCAATCCTTCGTAACCTGTTGCTACGCATTGGTCAATACAGTTTTTCACTTTTTCAGGGTCTGAATTAACCAAATGCATAAATATGGGATTCTCTGTCGTCCAAGGGGCTATGGTTCGGTACATTTTCCTTTGCGCCAGGCCATTGCGTTCACGGTCATAGCTATCCAACAATAATTCGTTAGTCCTTATTGAATTAAATATCTCGCCCGGCTGTAGTTTAATGCCAATGCCAAAGCCCGGATAAACTTCAAGAAGACAAGGCGTCTGATATTCATAATTTACCTGCGAAGTGTAGGTTGAGTCTGCTTTCCAGTGCGTGGTTTGATCAGACAGATCAGCCTTCATAGCATTGTTAAAAGCATAGTTGCTTTCAATGTAAATGCTATGCGGAATTTTCATTTGATCAACCTTACCCACTACTGCCGATTCTTCTTCTGGCGTTGCCAGTATTTCATTGACAGCATTGTCTATCCTAATGTTTTCTTTCGACCTATTTTCAACAGTCAACCATTTGCAAATGATTGGAATGCCATCATAAATTTCGTAGTTCACTTTGACAACCAAATCCTTGGACTGATCCGGCCCTGAATAAATAAAAGTTAAAGTTTTCCCCGTCGGAAGTTGTTTATTTGAGGCCCATAAACGTGCATGCCATTTTACATAGGGCTGAATAGAAGACGAAACTATGAAACTCTTGTATTGGAAATCCTGCTCATGCGCTTTCAGATCATTGACCCATTCTTTTAGGAGATAGGCTTTTTCTTTTTGTCCATACAATCCACCTATGTTTACCTGCTTTCCATTGATAATTAGCCTCGCTTCCGGTTCTACGGCTCGCAACATTTGTTCACCATTGCTTAGGTTGACAAAATCCACACAGGCCACATTGGGTTGAATTCTGAAAGTTCGTTTGACTAGTCCGTTATATAAAATGATCTCTTTTCCGTCCTCGCTTTTATAAACTCCGGCTTTTTGAATAGGTTTATTTACCAGCCAATCTATATTATTTAAGGAATGGCTGTCCTGGTTTAGTGTTGAAAGTTGGCTTATTTGTGTTTGAGCATTGCAAAATCCAACAGGCAATATTAGCAAAGCAAGGAGTAGTTTTTTCATGATTCGGGGCAGACGATTATTCATTTCAGCTCAAATTAATAATTGATAATTTAATTTGAAGCGGATTGTTACTTTTGCGGCAAATAAAACCAATATGGCATCAACCAAACTTACTATAAACAGCAACGGATCAGTAAAAATTGACGGCGACTTTGAAATTGTCGACGCGCAAGGCAATCAATATGGATTACAAGGCCGCACCATTGTTTCTATCTGCCGCTGCGGACTATCGGCCAACAAACCCTTCTGCGATGGCTCTCACAAAGGCCATTTTGAACACGATGCGCAGGCATTTGATTTACCGCCAAGAAAGGTTTAGTAATCAGTTAACCGGTGACTAGTTAATCAGTTGCCGGTATTATAACTACCTGGTCACTGATTAACTGGTTAACTAATCACTAATTACACATTTCCTTTCTTCAATTCCTCCACCGCATGATTTGCTGCACGGGCCGTTATAGCCATAAAGGTCAGTGAAGGATTCTGTGTGCTGGTAGATACCATGCAGGAACCATCTGTTACGAAGACATTTTTACATTCGTGCATTTGATTCCATCCGTTTAACAGTGATGTTTTTGGATCTTTGCCCATACGCACACCGCCCATTTCGTGGATATCCAATCCCGGGGCCTGGTTAGTATCGTGAGCTTTGATATTTTTGCATCCTGCTATAGTGAGCATTTCCTCTGCCTGTGCAGTAAAATCTTTCATGCTTTTTATGTCGTTGTCATCATAAGCTACGCATGTTTTCAGCAACGGTATACCCCATGCGTCTTTTTCATCCTTGCTCAGACTTACATGATTGGTTTCCTTCGGTATTGTCTCACCCTGCATCTGCACATAAACTACCCATGGGCCAGGCTCTGATATTGCTTCCTTGTAACTATTACCAATCTGCGGGCCGTCTGTAACATGCCCCCATCCGGCACGCATTACCGAATAAAAGGTCATATAGCCACGTAAAAAGTCCATCTCCTGCTTATATACATTCCTGAAATTCGGCATCATTATGGCACACGGACGACGACCATAATAATAGGAATCAAGATAACCATCCATCGAGGCGCTTAATGTTCCTCTATAATTATGAAACGCCACAAACTTACCCAACAGGCCATTATCATTACCCAAACCATTAGGAAAACGCGATGAGGTTGAATTCAACAAAACCAAATTGGTATTCATCGTGGCTGCATTCACAAAGATGATCTTCGCATAAAATTCTGTCGCTTCTTTAGTATGCGCATCAATCACACGCACGCCTGTTGCTTTGCCTTTCTTTTCATCATAAATAATGGAGTGCACTACAGAATCTGGCCTTATTGTCAGGTTACCAGTCCTTTCGGCCCAAGGCAATGTTGACGAATTAGAACTAAAATATCCACCAAAAGGGCAACCTCTTTCGCACAAACTGCGCGCCTGGCATTGTCCCCGGCCCTGCTGTTTGTGTATTTCGTTGGGCTTGGTCAAATGCGCACAACGACCGATAACTACATGCCGGTCTTTATAGTGCGCATTGATACGTTTGCTCATATCTTTTTCAACAGCGTTCATTTCCCAGGCAGGCAAAAACTCACCATCGGGCAAAGTTTCCAAACCGTCGTGATTACCCGCTATCCCGGCAAAACGTTCCACATGGCTATACCATGGCGCTATATCATCATAACGAATCGGCCAATCCACCGCAAAACCGTCCCTTCCGGGTCCCTCAAAATCAAATTTGCTCCAGCGCTGAGTTTGCCTCGCCCATAGCAGAGACTTGCCGCCAACCTGGTAGCCACGTATCCAATCAAAAGGCTTCTCCTGTACGTAAGGATGCTCCTTATCCTTCACAAAAAAATGCTGGCTGGCTTCACTGAAGGCATAACAACGTTTTACTATCGGGTTCTCCTTCGAAACGGACAAAGGTTCATAAGTACGGTGTGGAAAATCCCAGGGATTTTTTGTTGCTGTTGGGTAGTCTTTAAGATGGACGACATTCCGTCCTCTTTCAAGAACCAGCGTTTTTAAACCATGTTCGCAAAGTTCCTTGGCAGCCCATCCACCGCTAATGCCTGAGCCTATTACAATAGCGTCGAAGGTATTTTGTTCAGCCCCCTTTGAATTGATGTTGGCCATATTTTCTTATAATTGGTGGGTACAATTTAAGAGTTTAGGAATATAAATCAGAAAGAAATACAAAATCCCATGTTCGATTGACCATGGGATTTCTTGTAAAAAAATCGCAATAGTTTATTATCAATATTTTAATTCACTCTGTTAAGCATTCACAAGAGTATTATTTTGTGTAAAGATAGTCTTTAGCGCGTTGAGCAATGCCTTACCCTTTGGTGATCCCCATCCAGTAACAGCATCATAACCTTGCCCTGCGGTATAGCCGCCGCCAACGGATGATATATTATTGCCTACCGTTATATCCGTGCACACCGATGTGCCTAAAGCGCCGGCTTCCTGAAACTGCTGATAAAGCATTGGGGTTAAATACCCTACACGTTTGCCGTTATCAAGCGATGCATTAACTCTGGCAATAATACCCGCCCACAATGGAGCCGCAGCGCTTGTACCGCCATTTGGAAACGTCTTACCATTGAGTACCATCAGGTACCCGGTTGCGCCGCTTGCATCTGCTGCAACATCCGGAACACACCGGCCAACAATTGCACCGGGGTTTACAGAGGGTATATTTACCTTTTGCCATGATGGCCTTGCAAAATATACGCTTATACCACCCCCACCTGCACCAGATCCATCCTGTGGTTGCCGTACACCGCTACCTTGTTTCCATACAGTTTCAGTTACTTTGCCATTTTTTACTGCAACAGCGGTTCCGCCAACGCCAAGAACATACGGACTTGATGCCGGGAAATCAACATGAGCATGGCCATCTCCTACACCATCATCGGAACCATCATCTCCTGACGCTACACAAACTGTAATACCTAAAGATGCAGCAGCTTTTAAGCTTGTATTAACAGCATTTATAGCTGTTAATGACCACACCCCCGGTGCATCTTCCGCATATCCCCAACTTATAGAAATAACATTGGGATTATTTTTCGTATCATGTATAGCAGCATCTATACAATCAACCCAACCTTGTTCACTAAATTTACTAAAGTAAACAACAATAGTAGATTTTGGACATACACCAGCTACCACTTCAATATCCAGCATTACTTCTCCTGCAGCATCATCCATTGTATTAGTGGGGGCATCTTCTACACTAATTGGTATAACAGTTGGTACGCCAACCTGGGCAGTTTTACAAAACAAAGCGAGGTCATCCGGGAAATACCCACCACCAAATTCCAGTATACCTATTGTTTGTCCGGAGCCATCACCCTCAGGGCAATCATATATTTCTGCAAGCTCTGCAGGATAAAACCACGACCGATGTTTTTTAGGTGTACTTGCCAAAGTAAGCGATAAATTTTCCGTATTATGGTGACGGCGCTTTTTTACGACAGGCCGGTTATCTAATCCAAAAACACCCTCGATTATCTTATCCAATTCCTTTGGAATATGAATACTGCCGGTGCGTCCCCGGTAATCACCTCTTTCTGCATTTTGATAATGAAATAGTTTTACCTGGAAAGCATTTTCTACATCTTCAATCGACCCGCTTACCCTGATACTGTGTGATGCTGAATTTTCACTCATTGTTTCAAGCCCATATCCGGCTAAAACCTTTTTTGTCTTTTCCATATCATCAGCTGAGGCCCCGTATTTATCAGCAAACTCTTGCCTTGACAGATAGATACCCGGCTTCGCACCCGGCTCAGGAACTGATTGCTTTTGGCGAAGCTTTATTGTCAGCTCAATAATTTCATTAGGATTAGCCTTGCTAATCACTTTTGAACCGGGCATTACCATACGGTTACTTCCCGGCAGTAATACGTGTGTTGAGTTTTCCATAATATTTTTTGATTTTATTAGGCGTTTGGCAACTGATTGCTATTTCAGATACTTAAATAACTGTTTAACAATAACCTAAAATGGCTTCTTTTTATTATGAAATTAAAGCTAAATACTACACCGGCAGTAAGTATTTGTACGGTATTTTATAGGTGTTTTCACGGTATTTATTGCAGTATTTGAAAATATCAAAAACATTTTGAGTAACCAATCGATTTCTTATATATTTGTAACCGATCGGTTACGAGTAAAGAATAAGAAAATGAGACGAGACGTATTCCAGGCAATAGCAGACCCCACCAGGAGGGCTATCATTAATATGATTGCCAATCAACCAATGAATCTGAATGCAGTTGCCGAACGTTTTGATATCAGCAGACCCGCTATATCTAAACAAATAAAAATCCTAACCCAGTGCGGACTTGTTACTATAAAACAACAGGGCCGTGAGCGTTACTGCGAAGCCAAATTGCAGAAGCTAAATGAAGTTTCTGAATGGGTAGAACAATACCGCAAATTCTGGAATCAGAAACTTGACGCTTTGGAAGACTTCCTGGCAAGGGATACAGATAATAAATAGTGAATAAACCAATTAAACATAAGAAATAATGAAAAATGAACCAGTTGTAATTGAACGCACATTAAACGCACCTCTCGAAAGGGTTTGGAAGGCCATTTCCGACAAAGATCAAATGAAGCAATGGTATTTGAACTTAGCAGAATTTAAACCAGAGGTTGGGTTTGAATTCAGTTTTAAAGGAGGGCCTGAACAACTTTTGCATCTATGTAAAATAACAAAGATGGAATACGAAAAAGTATTACAATACACCTGGAGATTTGGAGCTTACGAAGGAGACTCATTGGTGACCTTTGAATTATTTCCGGAAGGAAGCAGCACCAAACTTAGACTTACACATGAGGGTATCGAAACCTTCCCAGCTGATAAATTAGGTACAAAAGAAGAATTTGCTGAAGGCTGGGTGCATCTATTAGAATCATCATTAAAAGGCTATTTAGAAAAACAGTAATCTGAATAGATTTATTATTAATAAAACGTACAAATACATGAAAAACGAACCATTTGTAATTGAGCGCACTTTGAATGCCTCACCAGAAAGGGTTTGGAAAGCCATCACCGACAAGGACCAGATGAAAGAATGGTATTTTAACCTGGCTGAATTTGAACCTGAAGTAGACTTTGAATTCACTTTCAATGGTGGTAGCGAAGAGAAAACCTATGTACATTTATGCAAAATAACCAAAGTAGAACCGGGTAAATTGCTGCAATATAGCTGGCGCTACCGCGACTATCCCGGTAATTCATTTGTAACCTGGGAGTTGTTTCCTGAAGGCGAAAAAACAATATTGAAACTGACCCACGAGGGCTTGGAAACTTTCCCAACTGATAATAAAGATTTTGCAAGAAGGAGTTTTGAAGCCGGCTGGACTTACATTATCGGCACTTCGATTATTAACTACTTTGATAAACAAACAGAAACATTATGAAAGTAATTTTGTCGCATCCTACCCTTTAATTTGCCGCGATCAAAACCCAAAGGATTGATTAAGTGTTTCTAATTTTACATTATAAACCATTTAATCGATCCTTTTATGTTTATAGATAAAAAAGCATTCAGCAGCTTCTCGGTGAATGACATCGATAAGGCAAAAGAGTTTTACCAGGGCATCTTGGGCCTTAATGCTAATCAAATAGAAATGGGCGGAGAATACCGCATGCTCGAATTGGATGTTACCGGCGGAACCAAAGTAATGATCTATCCAAAGCCAAATCATACACCCGCTACATTTACCGTCTTGAATTTACCGGTTGATGATCTTGATAAAACTGTAGATGAACTAACCGCCAAAGGTGTAAAGTTTGAACATTATGACATGGGCGATATGAAAACCGATGCAAAGGGCATTGTACGTGGGAATGGCCGGGGACCAGATATTGCCTGGTTTACCGATCCTGCTGGAAATATTATTTCGGTTCTGAAAAATTCCTGATCAGTAGAGGCGTTTTACGATGCGGAGTTTGTGTGTGTATCGTTTTTGATCTTCTGAATAAATACCCTGGTTATCGATCCGGTCAATTTTCACGCGGCCAGATGCGTGTATAATCTGCTCATTATTCAGCATAATACCTACGTGTGTGATTTTGCCTTCAGCGTTATCAAAAAAGGCCAGATCACCTAACCGGGCTTCGGCTAAAAAGTCGACCACTTTACCCTGCTCTACCTGCATCCAGGCATCTCTTTTTAACTCGTAGCCACGCAGCTTGAACACGGCTTGGGTAAACCCTGAGCAATCAATACCGTAATGCGTACGTCCGCCCCACAGATAAGGCGTGTTTAGAAATGATTTGGCAACAATGTCCAGGGTAGCCGTTTCGCCTATTTCCCCTATTATTTCAAACTGTTCGTTGTTAATCTGACAAGTGGTACCTTTCAGGAATACCAATGAGCTGCCAACGGGTAAATATAATACGCTGTTATCGGGCTTTTTCCAGGCTTGGGTTACGGCGCGATAAGTTATTGGAGCAGGGTGTTCTTTGAGTGTTTTGTAGGCGATATGACCCAGCATGGCAAATTGCAGGCGCCCAATCCAGCCTTCGTAATTATCATTGGTAGTAATCACTTTAACCCACCGTTCCGCCCACTCCAGAATCTCGAAAGTTTCTCCAAAAAGGATTTGGGAAACCATCTCGCTTCTATCACTCGCTTCGGCTCTTAGGGGTATTACAGCTAAATTACAAATGCCATATTCCATTGTTAAAAATCAAGATTTAGGATCAGGGAAATCTTACGCAACAATAGTTAAATTTTTCAGTAAAAAAATAGGGGAATGTATAAAATCACACATTCCCCTACAGTATTAACATTAAACAAATTTATTCGTTCATATGCAGCCATTCTTTTTTGGCCAAAAGCTCTTCTTTGGTTTCACGAACGTCTTCGTCGTCTACGCAGCAGTCAACCGGACATACTGCAGCGCACTGCGGCTCATCATGAAATCCAACACACTCGGTACACTTATCAGGTACAATGTAATATATATCGTCAGACAATGCAGCCTGAGTTTCTTCAGCATTTAATGTATTGCCGTCGCCAAAATCGATCAATCCCTTTAAGCCTGTACCATCCGAAAACCTCCAGGCAGCGCCGGCATCATAGATAGCGTTGTTTGGGCATTCCGGCTCACAAGCTCCACAGTTTATACACTCATCGGTGATTTTAATCGCCATAGTTTCTTATATCTTATATTCTAAACTTTACCTTTGCCTTGCTAAACAAGCACGCAAATATAACAAAAAAACAGTTCAGGGGTTCGCCCCTGCTACATTAATATGTCAAAATTAAATAAAAACTACTTAATAGGTGTATTTTCTACGTTAGGGGAGCAATTAAGTTACCCCGACGAACAATTAAATGCTATTATTAACGACGAATATCACTATAACGCCTGGTTCACTCCGCAAAATGTTGCGCATGCGGTGAAATCCATTGGCCAAATGCTTAACAAAGAAGATCTGACCAAATGGCTTGATAACTACAATATTGACTACGACAAAGCAGGCAAAAAGGTTGGTTTGATCCTGGCCGGAAATATCCCATTAGTTGGTTTTCATGATGTATTATGCGTGTTGATCACAGACAATCATGCTTTGATCAAAGCTTCTACTCAAGATGCCCGATTGATCAAATATGTGCTGAACATGCTGGTAAAAGTTGAACCCGAATTTCAATCCCGGTATAGTTTTGTAGAGAAGCTGCAGGGTTTTGATGCGGTGATTGCAACAGGCAGTAATAATACTTCCCGCTACTTTGAATTTTACTTCGGTAAAGTTCCGAACATTATCCGCAAAAACCGGAATAGCATAGCGGTATTAACAGGAAAAGAAACAACCGACCATCTCTATAAATTAGGCCACGATATATTTGATTATTTCGGTTTAGGTTGCCGCAACGTATCCAAATTGCTGGTTCCCGAAGGCTATGACTTTAGGCCATTTTTTGAAGCGATACAACCGCATTATACCATCATCAATAATCATAAATACAATAACAATTATGATTATAATAAGTCCATCTACCTGGTAAACAAGGACAAGCATCTTGATAATGGATTTTTGTTGGTAAAGGAAGATGAACGCATGGTTTCTCCCCTTGCAGTGGTGTTTTATGAGCAATACAAAGACACTGCATCAGTCGAAGCTTTACTGGAACGTGAAAGCGAAAATATTCAATGCGTCGTCAGCTCAGCCAATATCAAAGCTGCGCATCAGGTAGTAGGTTTCGGCGAAAGCCAACAGCCTGCCCTATGGGATTATGCCGACGGTGTGGATACGATGGATTTCTTGACAAAGCTTTAAATAAACGATACCTTTGGAGAGAGCGGAAAGCTCAAAGCAGAAAGCAGAAAGCAAATGTTGCAGATACCTTTTAGCTTTGTGCTTTCAGCTTTCAGCTTCAAAATGTATATTATAAAAGTTAAAGGCGTTGCCAAAATACCCGATTATGTGCAGCTGCGCGACGATCAGTTTACGCTGCTGGCTTATTTCAGGGTCGACAGGCCTGATAAATCGCTGGATAAGGTGGGATTGGGTAACAAGACAGAACAAATCATGAATATTATTAAAGACCTGCCGTTTGGGCAGATCTTAAAACTGGAACTATAAAATGATCGGAAACTCAATTATAAAGCTCAGCAACGTTGATATTTTTCAGCAAAAGAATTTAATCCTGTCAAATGTAAATCTGCATGTTGATAAAGGTGATTTTGTGTGGCTTATCGGTCAGACAGGCTCCGGAAAAAGCAGTTTGCTGAAAGTTATTTATGGTGATTTGAATATCCCCGGCGGCGAAGGCCATGCCTGCGGTTATGATCTGAGAAAATTAGCTTCTAAAGATGTCCCTTTCCTTCGCAGAAAACTGGGTATCGTATTTCAGGATTTTCAATTACTGACCGACCGCTCTATTGAAGAAAACCTTCGTTTTGTAATGCAGGCAACAGGCTGGACCGACAAGAAACTGATCGCCGAACGTACGCTTGACGTTTTGGAGAAAGTAGGTCTGCGCTCAAAGCTCAAAAAGATGCCTCATGAGCTTTCCGGTGGTGAGCAGCAACGTGTGGTGATTGCTCGCGCATTGATCAACGACCCGGAGATCATCCTGGCAGACGAACCAACCGGTAACCTCGACCCGGATACTTCCGAGGAAATTGTGCTACTGTTAAAACAGATCAGCCAATCAGGCACTGCCATTCTGATAGCCACCCATGATTATCATATCATCCGCACTTTCCCTTCGCGCATTATTAAGTGTGAAAATGGAAAGGTTTTGGAAGACGTGCAGATAGCTTAATCAGTTTTCATATTTGCATGAGACTGATTGAAATTAAAGATGCATTCAAGATCGATTACGGTGCTCCATGCCCCATACTTTTAGCTGACGATCATCATCTTCGCTTGTTCTTTTATGGCGGACCTGATAACAATGATAGAATAGAGGTTAGGTTCATTTCATCTCCCTTTTTCTCGTTTAGTCCTCCAAATGATGAAGCATTAAACGGGCATCCATATTATGAATTGGGCTTAGTTTCCTGTGGCTTTTTTGAGTTATTAGATTCTGATTTGCTTAACAAAATAAAAAGCTATGGCAGATTTCACCCCTATTACAATCCAAGTGCCTATGATGACAGCCATCATTATATCATTACCTTTAAGGAGCAACTATTTGAGTGTATTGCCGGCAAGTATGAGGTAATAATACATAGAAATAAAACATATGATGCGGCTGCAAGCATTTTAAATGACATGTTTAACAATAAAACATAAAAAACTGCCACTGCTACTGCCACTGCTACTTTTAATGACAACATTTACCTTAAAAAACAAACAGTTCTGACACTCTGTCCTGAAAATACAAATGGCAGGAAAGTTGATTTGCAGAAATTGAATCATGAATTTTAATGATATGCTAAAGAAAAAAAAGAACGACCACATAGAAGGCGACGAGCATTTGAACGAAGTAATTGACGAAGGAAATGCGACTGCCGAAACTGAACCTACCCCTGAAGAATTAATTAAACAGGAGCTTTCAGTAGCCAACGACAGGTACCTGCGCCTATATGCCGAATTTGACAATTTTCGCCGCCGTACTGCCAAAGAACGTGAAGAAGCCAGGAAATCAGAAGGCAAAGATGTTATAGTTGCCCTGTTGCCAGTATTGGACGATTTTGATCGCGCCATCCGTTCAATGGAAAACTTGACAGATGTTACCGCCGTAAAAGAGGGCGTTGTACTGATACAGAATAAATTAAAAAATGTGCTTTCGCAAAAAGGGTTAACAGAGATGCAATCAATAGGCACCCCTTTCGATCCCGAGATTCACGAAGCCATCACTAACATACCTGCCCCCTCAGATGATTTGAAGGGTAAAGTAGTTGATGAAATGGAAAAAGGCTATTACTTGAATGACAAAGTAGCCCGTTTCGCGAAAGTTATAGTTGGAAACTAATTAGTGAATTATTGAATGAGTGAATTAGCGAATGATTTTTAATTACTCATTCACTAACTCACTCATTCACTCATTATACAAGAGATGTCAAAAAGAGATTATTACGACGTTCTGGGCGTTGCGAGAGGTGCCGATGCTGAAGAGATCAAAAAGGCGTATCGCAAAATGGCGATTAAATATCACCCTGACAAAAATCCGGGCGATAAGCAGGCCGAAGATAACTTCAAGGAAGCAGCCGAAGCTTATGAAGTATTGAGCAATGCTGAAAAACGTCGCCGGTACGACCAGTTTGGCCATGCAGCGAATGCGCAGTCAGCCAACGGTGGCGGTGGTTTTGGTGGCGGTGGTATGAATATGGAAGACATATTCAGCCAGTTCGGCGATATATTTGGCGGCGGAAGTCCGTTTGAAGGATTTTTTGGCGGCGGTGGCAGACAAGGCGGCGGCCGGCGCGTACAGCGTGGCAGCAACCTGCGTATTAAAGTACGTCTGACGCTTGAAGAAATTGCCAACGGAACCGAAAAGAAAATAAAAGTAAATAAGCAGATAGTTTGTAAAACCTGCGATGGTTCCGGTGCAAAGGACCAGTCGTCTATACAAACCTGTAAAACCTGCGGTGGCCAGGGTGCTGTGCGCAGGGTGACTAACACCATCCTGGGCCAGATGCAAACTACAAGCACCTGCCCTACGTGTAACGGCGAAGGCACTACCATTAGTTCAAAATGTACAGTATGTCATGGTGACGGCGTTGTGCGTGGCGAAGAAACGATCAGCATCAATATACCTGCTGGTGTAAGCGAAGGCATGCAACTAAGCATGGGCGGTAAAGGTAATGCAGCTCCACGCGGCGGCGTACCGGGCGACCTGATCATCCTGATTGAAGAAATTCCTCACGAGACTTTAAAACGTGACGGAAATAATGTGATCTATGATCTGCACGTAAGTTTTGTTGACGCAGCCTTAGGTACCAGCGTTGAAGTGCCAACCATTGACGGTAAAGCGAAGATCAAGATCGATCCGGGAACTCAGGGCGGTAAAATACTGCGCCTGAAATCAAAAGGTGTTCCTGAAGTAAACTCTTACCATCGCGGCGACCAACTGGTTCACGTAAACATCTGGACACCAAAAGCATTAAGCCGTGAAGAACGCGAACTGCTTGAAAAACTACAGGATTCGCCAAACTTCAAACCAAGTCCGGGTAAGAATGAGAAGAGCTTCTTTGAAAGGATGAAGGAATACTTCGAATAAGGAGGTAAAAGCTGAAAGGCGAAAGCTAAAAGGTATAGAAGCCCGGGATTATTATGATTTCGGGCTTTTTAATTTTTGAAATTCTTTTCGATTGAACGCTTTAAATTCCTGATAACAATTGTTTGAATATCTCTTTTTTCCTGCTTAGTTAATCGGTCATCATATTGCTTTGTAATCGACAATTCCAAACTATCGTCCATCATTGAATAGTTTCGATCATTAAAACTAACGGTCAGTACGTCCGTTACATCAAATGAATTCTCCTCACTTTTTAACTTAATCAATTCTAGATATAGAAAAATAGTATTTATTTTATAGGTGTCAAGAGAGAAAAAGCTGGCAATAGCAGTTGCACCATTAATACCTGCGGGAACTGTATAGCTATCTTTTAAATCTTCAACAAGGTTGGTATATTCAATTTTATATCTGTTGTTCTTTTTATAAAACAGATCTTCTAGCTCAGAGACTTTTCTCACCAAATCATTCAAAAGTGGTAATATGTCTTCGATACAAACATTGTATATGGCTTTAGGACTCACTTTTTGATTACTAGCCATCTTGGATTGCAAATTCATTTTAAACAATGCAATCTCCTTATCTAAGTCCTCATCGTCATCAATATCCCCACCTTTTGCTGCTCTTAAATATATCTGTAAAGAGTTATTTAATCGTTCAATTATATATTCGACAAAAGGCCAAGAATCATTAGCATCTGCCCTGCTTAACAAAGAATAATAATTTTCTCGATTTTCTTTTTTAATGACTACAGGCGGATATCCGTTTTTCATTAAAATAAGATTCATTAGTATTCTTGCCAGGCGCCCATTCCCATCGTCAAAAGGATGTATTTCAACAAATTTGTGATGATACAAGGCGGCGATTACAACAGGATGAATTCCTTTGATATAAGAAATCTCGTTATACCATTCCATTAATTCCTGCATTTTGGCGGGTGTTTCTTCGGGCGAAACATAATAATGAGTTTCTCCTGTTATAGTCTCAACATAGTTTCGAGAGGTTTTATAAACACCCAACTTTATTCGTTTTGTGGTTGACTTACCATCATCAGTCCGGGCTTTTACAGTAGATGGCTTAACGAGAATTATTTCATGCAACTGCCGAATATCTATTTCTGTAAATGGACGATCTTCCTTGATAATTGCTAAAAGAAAATTTATTGCATCGTTATGCCCTTGTATGTCTAAATGGTCTTTTAACGGTTTTCCTTTGGCAGTGATGCCATGCATCAATAAAGCTGTAGTTTCTCCGTAATTTAGTTTGTTACCCTCAATCGCATTCGAATTATAATTCCAATCCAAACGCAGTTTTTGCATCACCCTCCCTTCTATGTCGTCAGGTAATGGGCGCAGATCATCAATTTGTTTCTTGAGTCCATCAACCTCCTTAAGTATATCAGCTTTGCTAAACTCTATTTCCAGTCTAAAATCCATTCCTTAAAGATAGAAAATTCTATAGACCTTTATCCTTTCACCTTTTTCCTTTCGCCTCATTCGGCTGATACTGTATCAACTCATTAATCAATTTTTCCACCTCTTTATAATCAGCCTTTTCTACCAGGTAAGCCTGTCCATTACCGTTATCGTCCCAGGTATTTTTACCGTCATCGGCTACACTCATCCTGCCATTGTGTAAAGTGTAGAACTGGGAATAACCTTTTATCGCAACCAGCACCGCAGTTTCGTCCCAACTTTTGCGGCCCAGTGAGTCCTCTTTTGCCATTGGTATTGAGATACGAAAAACATCTTTAACCGGGCTATTCTTTATCGCGTCATTATGTATCAAAGGGATACCCGCAAGTATCTTCTCTCCTATTTCAAACCCGCTTAGAATGACCTGTGTCGGCCAGTTAGTATAAACATTTTGCGACGCTTTGGCAGCCTTCATCACGTTAAACTCATAACCGGATGGAAATCTGCCCGCCATACAAACCAGTAGCTTTACTTTATGGGCGACCAACTCTTTACCATTCAGCTTTGAGTATTCGTCGGCATTGGTATTCAGCAGATTGGAGAGATTAGTCAGAAACCCTACAGTTACTATGGTCACACTATGATCTGGTTGAGAAGCCAATACCTTGCGATAAACCTGGACGGCATCCGGTACCTCATCATTGCTTTTTATTTTGTGCGGATATTTGGCCAGCAGGGTATCGCTCCAATGCTGCCAGTCACGCAGGTCTAATCCATTTTTAGGGATACCGATTGGAAGGCCAGGTCGCTTAAAATAGGTATTGAAGACATTCATTACACCCGCAACACCATCATATCGCGTACTGGCAACAGTTGCCATGATATGCGCTTCGCCCTTATCGGCCAAATTATGCAAGATGGTTATCGCCCCCACATCGTCATAATCAGGGCCCATATCACTGTCGAAAATGATATTTACTGGTTTTTGCTGACCAAAACAAACAGAGGTCAGAAGCAGAAACACCATTAAAAGTTTATATCTCATGTTCAGGTATTGGTTAAAGCTAATTTATTACTTTTATCAAAATTCCCCTGTTTTATCTTCGTGATAAATTAATAGCCGTAACAAAACCTAAATCATTATATCTAACTATAAAAACTGATCCTTATATGCTAAGCATTCGACACATCGAAAAGCAATATGCCGGGCACAAAGCCCTTACCGACGTAAGTTTAGAAGTTGAAAGCGGCCAGATATTCGGTCTGCTGGGGCCCAACGGAGCCGGTAAAACTTCACTTATTCGTATCATCAATCAAATTACAGCACCAGACTCGGGTGAGATCTATTTCAACGGCGAGAAACTCAATCCATCGCATATCGAGCGAATCGGTTACCTACCCGAAGAACGCGGTCTTTACAAAAAAATGGAGATCGGCGAGCAGATGATCTACCTGGCCCGACTAAAAGGCCTAACCCGCGCTGAAGCTCAAAAGCGACTTAAATTTTGGTTCGAGAAGCTGGGTATGGAAACCTGGTGGAAAAAGAAAATAGAAGAGCTATCAAAAGGGATGCAGCAGAAGGCACAATTTGTTGCCACCGTTCTGCATGAGCCCGACCTGATCATCCTGGATGAGCCCTTCAGCGGCTTTGACCCGGTAAATGCTGAATTGATAAAAGATGAGATATTGGAGCTCAACAAAAAAGGAGCTACTATCCTCTTCTCCACCCACCGCATGGAATCGGTTGAAGAGCTTTGTGATGCTATTGCCCTCATCAACCTTTCACATAAAATACTGGATGGTAAAATGAAAGCGATACGGAACTCGTATCGTAACGATACCTATTTAGTTGAATACAGCGGTGAAAAGCTAAACTTCAACGGATCACAACCATTCGAGGTGTTAAGTGAAGACACAGATGACGACCGCTACCTTATCAAGATCAGCCCTAAAACAGGCAACACTGCCAATGAAATATTGCAGTACCTGATCCCAAAAGCAAGTATCCATATGCTGAAGGAAGTAATCCCGAGCATGAACGAAATATTTATTGAACAAGTAAACAAAAAATCTGCCTGACCATGAACAAAATTCTATTAATCATACAACGTGAATACGTGACCAGGGTGAGGAAAAGGTCGTTTATTATTGTGACATTACTGGTTCCTGCGCTTATTGCCTCTTTATTTGCTGTAATAGCCTATATCGCAAAAGACAAAGATCAAACCATGCATGTTGTGAACGTGATTGACAATACAGGCGACTTCATCAACAAATTCCAGGATGGGAAATACATTAAATTCACCTATTCAAACCGACCATTGGATGTTGAGAAAAAGGATTTAAAAAACGACAATGACCTGGTATTAAACATCTCGAACAAACAAAAAGATAATGTAGAATTGTTTGCGAAGAAAAAAACCACTTTGACCTTATCAGACGATATTCAACGGCAAATGAATGACATTGCCGCCGGAAGCAGCCTGGTAAAAGCAGGAATTGATACGGCAAAACTGCACCAGGTAAAAAGTAATATAACGATAAAAACAAGCGAGATCACCGCAACAGGAGAACAAAGTGCCAATCTCGGTCCTGCTTATGCGTTGAGTTTTACCGGGGCGATACTGATCTACATGTCCCTGTTTATTTACGGTGCGCAGGTAATGCGTGGGGTCATTGAAGAGAAAACAAGCCGTATCATCGAGGTAATCGTATCTTCAGTTAAGCCGTTCCAGTTAATGGCGGGGAAGATCATTGGCGTAGGTTTGGTGGGACTGACTCAATTTGTCATTTGGATAGGTTTGTCCACAGCCATAAGTTATTACCTTGGCATCAAAGGCGGTATGGGTGGACAGATGACTGTATTTATACATAGCCTTGGCGCCAATGCAGGTTATGAACTAAGCTGTTTCGTCTTTTACTGGATCACAGGCTTCTTGCTCTATAGTGCCCTTTTTGCGGCAGTTGGTTCAGCAGTTGACAGCGAAACGGAAACACAGCAATTCATGTTCCCCATCACACTACCATTATTGTTTACCTACATATTGTGCGTAAGTTACCTGTTTACTGTACCGGATAGTCCGCTGGCAGTCTGGTTGTCTATTATCCCATTCACAGCACCAGTTGCGATGATGATGCGTTTACCATTTACCCCGGCGCCGTGGCAGGTCGCGACGTCTATGGTGCTAATGATAGTTGGTTTTATTTTTACTACCTATGTGGCTGCACGTATTTACCGTGTAGGCATTCTGATGTATGGCAAGAAAACCAGCTTTAAAGAACTGGCCAAGTGGTTCTTCTATAAAGAGTAGTTTATCAACATAAATTCATAAAGATCTCCTGATTTGGTAAACAATTTAGGGGATTATTTATTTTAGATGCATGGATAAACGCTTCGCCGTGATGGACCTCGGCACCAATACCTTTCACCTGCTGATTGCCGAGGGCGATATCAATAATTTCCGCGAGATAGTACATGAACATATAGCTGTTAAACTGGGCGAAGGAGGTATCAATAAAGGCATGATCCTACCTGCGCCATTTGACCGTGGAATAGCTACCATGAAGCAATTCAGCAAGCAAATCTCAGAAAATAACACACACATTATCAAAGCAATAGCTACATCTGCCTTGCGTAATGCTT
This sequence comes from Bacteroidota bacterium, assembly GCA_018266915.1. Classification (GTDB taxonomy): domain Bacteria; phylum Bacteroidota; class Bacteroidia; order Sphingobacteriales; family Sphingobacteriaceae; genus Mucilaginibacter. The sequence goes on from JAFDZM010000030.1 coordinate 136,640, forward strand.
CAAATGGAAAAGAGTTTATTGAGCGGGTAAGAACGGAGGCAGGAATTGATATCGAGATAGTAGATGGTAACCGCGAAGCATCCTTTATCTACTCCGGTGTAAAGGCAAGCGGCTTGCTATCGGATCAAAACTCATTGATCATGGATATTGGCGGAGGCAGCGTAGAATTTATTATCGGGAACAAATCTGAACTGGTCTGGAAGCAAAGCTTTGAGATAGGCGCTGCTCGATTGATGGAACGTTTTCATCATACTGATCCCATTCCGCCTTCGTCCATTGAAGCGTTAAATTTATATCTTGAAAACACTCTGACCGATCTGTTAAAAGCCGTTGAACAAATAGCTGTTAACGATTTGATTGGTTCATCAGGTGCTTTTGAAACCTTTGCTGAGTTGATTGATGATTCCTTCGATCTCAAGAAGGATAAAACCTACCATTTTGAAAACGGTGATCTGTCGCGAATAACCAGCCAGATAATTCGCTCCACTCATTCTGAACGCGAGGTTAACAAACGTATTATACCTGTACGGGTTGATATGATTGTGGTGGCATCGCTTATTACCCGTTATATCATGCAAAGACTTAGCCTTAGTAACGTTGCGCTTTGTACTTACTCCTTAAAAGAGGGTGTGCTTGCGGAGATGATGATTAATGACTAAATACCAACCAACAAGTTGAAAATCCGACAAGTAAGACAATCAAAGCACTAAGTACAAATTCTTTGCGAAAGAAAAATATTGCCAATATTAAGCATACTATAATGTGGGCGGCTATAAAGAACGCATTAACAAGTATATTTAGTTCTCCGGGTTGTCCATACCGTACATACAACGTATAGGCGATCATTACAATTATGTTGATTGCAACAATTATTAATTTCTTATCGCTCCGAATATCATTACCACTCATAATATCTCAATGCATATTTGGCATATCCAAAAAATTAACACAGGTAGAAAAGCCGATAACCAGAACCAGGAACGCGCTCAGAACCCATTCCCATCGCCTCACAGCAATTGAAATTACAATCCCTGCGAAAAAGTGTATGCCTATTAACAATGCGTCGATAACGATTCCACCATCAATAAGTCTGCACAAAACAGTGTAAACAACAAGTACTGCAATATTAATACCGACTACTTTCCACCTGTTCTGTGGCTTTGGTTCCTGTTTAATTTCTTCCATTTTAAACTGCAGTTTCTTTCTGTAATTTTTTCAGATAGTTGATCTTATCATCTCTGTAAAAAAGGTTCATGGTCTCAAACGGGATGATGCTCATATCCTTATTCACAATATGTACACATGATTTCTTTATAGCGCGGACATCAAAATTGTGGGCGTCTATAAACTGCATAATGATAATCCTGAACAAATTATCGTAGCTCAAATTAGGCGCATCGATCTCAGGCAAACAGCACATAATCGACTTTAAATGCTCACCCGCCCTGTCAACAGAATTCCCCGTGCTAAACATATTCAGCAGGTGCATCTTCAACTTTTCGTCCTGCTCATAAACAATTGTATTTCTTGAATTATCCAGCAGATCGTCCGGGTTGATCATCCTTGTCAACGGGAAAACCTGGTCGCCTAATTTCAAAGCATAGCCCATCACCAAAGCGTCCGGGTTACATGGCACAGGAATCAGATCATTTTTGTTGAAGATATCCGTTTGTTCTAAAATTGCCGATCGAACTTCAGTTAGCGTGTATCTGTCAGTCTTGCTATCAAAGTTCTCTAATCTGCCGGCTTGTTGTGTGGGTTGAAAAGTCACACCGCGCACGCAGCGTTGCTTCAGTGCATATTCAATTATTTCACCAATCTCATCGGTGTTTAATCCCTTTTGGAGGGTTACAACCAATGTGGTGGATAAATTATACTTATTTAAGTGCTCGATTGCTTTTATCCGCACATCACGCAAGTCCTCGCCGCGCAATTGTTCAAGCGCTTCCTTTTTAAATGAGTCGAATTGCAGGTAAATCTCAAAATCGGGCATATAGCTTGACAGGAGTTCGGCAAATGCTTCGTCTTTGGCTATCCTGATGCCGTTTGTATTCAGCATCAGGTGCCTTATCGGTTTTGTTTTGGCTATATCCAGGATTTCAAAAAACTGTGGATGCACGGTTGGTTCGCCCCCACTTATTTGCACTACATCAGGTTTACCTTCATTGGCAACTATTACATCCAGCATCTGCTCTATTTCTTCCAATGTACGGTGCCTGCCATAGCTTGGCGATGACATCGCATAACACGTTGGACAGCTAAGATTACACCTGTCAGTAACCTCCACTACAGTCAGGCACGAGTGTTGTTCATGATCCTGGCAAAGGCCGCAGTCGTAAGGGCAACCATAGTGTGTAGGCTTATTAAATTTCAGCGGCATTTCGCTGCGCTTGGCATAGTTGCGGCAGTTTTTATAGTATTCGATATCGGTGGCGATCAATACTTTCTCAAAGCCGTGCTCACGGCAATTTTTAAGCATATAAACATTGTCATCCTCGAATACGATCTTAGCGTCGACCCGTTTTAAACAGGTTGAGCAAATGCTGATGGTAAAATCATAATAAATATACGGGCGTTCAGGCATGCGGCTTAGGGTCTACAAGTTTTGATGGATAAACAAATACTTTATAATAATACAAAAGTCCGGCGATACAAACCAATTGAATTACCGATAATCCGAAACTAAAAAAGTAATCTGGTTTGATAAACTCAATCAATAATCGAAATACCAGGTAGCTAACCATAAACAGCTTAAACCTGGAGCCGTCGGTAAGTACGCGTCTATGCTCAAAAGTTTGCAATACGATCAGCAATATGATCCAGAATAATATCTCATATAAATTAGTCGGATGACGGCGAACCCCGTCGCCGAAATTAATGGCCCAAGGCAAACTTGATGCAATGCCGTAGGTGCCATCTTCCAACCCGGCCAGGAAGCAGCCAATACGGCCTATGATCATAGCAACAATGAGTGGATAAACCATCAGGTCGCCTGAAGAAACGGCTACTCCTATTTTCTTTTTAGTCAGTTCCACCCCGATAAGTCCACCCAAAAAACCACCAACAATAGTTTTATTTCCCATAAAATAAATTAAACTCATATGCGATAGCATTTCCGGATTTTCAAAAATGCCTACCAGGTGCGAGCCAATAAAAGCGCCTGCCGCCGCACCGATAAAAATCAACAAACGGTTTTCGGAACTAATGGGATCATCATAATTCCTTCTCAAATAAACATAGTATCGGTAGCCTATGAAGTAAGCTAATGTTTCACAGATAAAATGAACAGGGACTGATGATTTTCCTAAAGGAATATTAACAGGAAAGTGCAAGGTTTTTTTCCTGAAAGATACAAAAGGGTTTAATGAAATATGGAACGAACCGCGTATTTTAATTTGTACCATGCACGGGCGTAAAAAGGTCTCCTTACAATCAATCCGCCTGCTGCGGCAGTGATTAAAGAAGTTGTATCTGCGTATAGAGTTATATTGCTATTCAATGTTTTTAGCTGACTGACCTTTATTTCCTGGCTTTTGTACCCTATAAATCTTGCAACCAAAGTATCCGATGCTGAATGTATTTCAATCTTAAACTCGCCGTTTATATCTGTTACCGCCCCTTCATTTGTACCCTTTATCACTACGGTAGCTCCTGGTATCGGCAACCCATTGTCTTGTGCTATTATCTTACCTTTTACTATTATTGATGAATCCGTAACCGGCTTATAATTATTTTGATAAGGTGCTTGTTCAACTTTAAAAGGCTGCCTAGTATCCGCATTTACATATTGGGAAAATCCTAAAATCATTGCAGCCAGTCCCCAGCCCTTCCAGTTCAAAAAACCACTTTTATTATAGCTTAGGTTTTGATTTAATTTATTGAGTTGCTGAATATCAAACCTGCCGCAAACATGATTCCTTGTAGATAAGTACTCTATAACCTCCGTATCCGTCATCCTGGTAAAATCGACTACTGTTTTGCAGCAATGGGCACAATAACGTCCATTACTTTCTTCGGTCATTTGTTGCCAGGATTGGCCGCATGGTTTCTCAATTGCAATGCTTTTGATAAGGGTCATGATCTGTTTTTGGAATAAGATGCAATAAGTGTCATGATTCCATAAAATCTAATGAAAATATAAGGCGCGACCTCTGTTCCTAAGCAACATCCTTTGTATATTGCAGCTTTACAGATGAACTCTGCTTATGAAATTAAAGTTTACACCCCTTTGCCTTTTCTTATTGATCTCCGTTTCTGTTCTGGCGCAAAGAAGGCACCACGCCGCAACTGTCGATACCCTCATATCCAATTACAATCCCGCCGACCTGTTTTTACCAGCGTTTTATCCTGAAAGAGGCAACGAGCGACACAGCGCTAACGGCGAGCCGGGACCGAAATATTGGCAAAACCGTGTAAACTATAAGCTGAAAGCTAATATTGATACTAACACTAAAGTTCTAAGTGGCGCAGAAGAGATCGACTATGTAAATAATAGTCCCGATGCATTGCAATTTCTATGGCTGCAGTTGGATCAGAATACTTATAAGAAAACTGCCAGATCAAATTTCCAAACCAGCACCACGCCTGCGGTAGCCGATCATACAAATGGCTATAATATTGAGTCGGTGTATATTACCAATGGTAAGCAAAGCCAAAAGGCGAACTTCATCATTTCGGATACCCGCATGCAGATCCGTTTGCCAAAGGCTTTGGCGGGAAACGGTACGCACATCAAAATATACATCAAATATCAATTCACCATCCCGGCTGTATTTGGAGGACGGACAGACTATAACCAAACCAAAAACGGCAAAATATATGAGATAGCCCAGTGGTTTCCTCGCATGTGCGTTTATGATGACAGCGAAGGATGGGATACCTTACCATTTATGGGTGCAGGTGAGTTTTATTTAGAGTATGGCGATATAGATTATGAAGTAACCGTTCCGTGGGATATGATCGTGGCAGGATCGGGTGAATTGTTGAACCCTACGCAGGTGCTTACTCCAACTCAAATCAGTCGTTTGGCTGCTGCCCGTAACAGCGATAAAACCATCATGATCCGTGATGTGAACGAAGTTAATAATCCATCAACCCGTCCAGTGCACACCGGTACGCTTACCTGGCATTTCAGAATGAACAACACACGGGATGTAGCTTTTGGTGCGTCACGAGCTTATGTATGGGATGCTGCAAGGGTTAACCTGCCGAATGGGAAAAAATCACTGGCCATGTCTGTTTATCCTGTCGAAAGTGCAGGCAATGATGCATGGGGGCGAGCTACCGAATATTTAAAAAAATCAATCGAATATTTCTCTGAGAAATGGTTCGTTTACCCTTATCCTGTAGCTGTGAACGAAGCTGGGACAGCCGGAGGCATGGAATATCCCGGAATTGTGTTTGATGGCATTACCGATAAAAGCAAAGAGTTATATTGGGTAACAGCACACGAGATCGGCCACAATTGGTTCCCGATGATTGTCGGCTCTAATGAGCGGCGTTATGCATTTATGGATGAGGGTTTCAATACTTTCATCGATATTTATGCATCTGATGCTTTTAACAACGGCGAATACGGCAAAAAACGCGACGGTGAATATGCTCCTGGTGGTGGCAACCCTGCCGATGAGATTATTCCGACTATTCTCGATCCTGAAGCGCCAACTATTATGACGGCTGCTGATGCTGTTCCTGAAAAATACCGTCATCCTATCGAGTATTTTAAACCTGCGTTAGGGTTAGTATTGCTACGCGAACAGATTCTCGGTAATGACCGCTTTGATTATGCTTTCAGAAACTATATTCATAAATGGGCCTTTAAACATCCTCAGCCTGACGATTTCTTCAGGTCGATGGATAATGGATCAGGTGAAGACTTATCATGGTTTTGGAAAGGCTGGTTCTACAATAACCTGCCGCTTGATTTGGAATTGGTTGGCGCTGAATATGTAAAGAATGACCCCAGACAGGGCCTGAGTGTTACTGTAATGAACAAGGAAGCGATGGCCATGCCGTTTACTGTAGAAGTAACAATGAAAGACGACACCAAACAACGCCTGCAAATCCCGGTTGAAGCATGGCTGCAAAATAAGATGATCACCTTTACTGTACCGACCACACAGGAAGTAAAACGTGTGATTGTTGATCCAGACAATGCATTGCCGGATATTAATAGAGGAAATAATGGGTTTGTGTTTAGGTAGAACACGATTTCAGGATTTATAGGATTGTCTTAATGATTCTTTGCAAATCAGAACAATCCTATAATCGTGTCTTTCACAGCAATCCAAAAACAAACTGGCATATCCCCGCAGCAAACAATAGAAGGCTAATATACCATAACGGCTTCTTCTTCGCCAAAAGTGATATCGCCGATATCGAAATTGCTATCTGAAAAAAAGTAACTGCCCGGGCAAGGATCATGTCTCTTTCGAGGTGCTCTTTTGACTCCTTTTCAAAATCAAGTGCTTTTTCCTGTATTTTTTCCTGGTCTTTCTTTAGCTTCTCTTTTCTTGCTGCGTTAGATTGAGAGCTATCGGCAGCAGCTTTAGAGAAATTAATTTTAGTAACTGCATCAGCAACTTCAGCTTTGATCCCCTTGGCATTGTAGTAAGACCATTGATCAGAGGCTCTCATTTGGGTGATCAGTGCTTCGTTGGACTGGTGGCCAGCCATCAAGCTGCTCACTGCAGCAAAGGCAGCCATAAAGGCGGTAGATATAGCTACATACATCGACCATTTATCATGGCCCTCGTGCGCAGCTTCGTGAATATGTTCGTGCAGATGTTCGGTGGGTACTTCCGGATCTTCCATTTCAATAGGGTTTAAATTCTCATAAAATTAATGAGAAATCCGGAGTTTCCTATACCAGCCTGATCAATTGCTGATATAATTTTTCAGTAGGTAACCCTACCACATTTGTATAGGAACCATTGATCCTGTCGATTCCGGTTAAGCCTATCCATTCCTGTATACCATAGGCCCCGGCCTTATCCAATGGCTCGTATTTCTCCACATAAAAGCTGATCTCATCGGCGGTCAGCTTACGGAAAAACACTTCAGATACGTCATGAAACAGGTTATACTGATGTTTATACAAGATACATACGCCGGTAATCACCTCATGCATTCTGCCTGACAACATCCCAAGCATTTCTTTAGCATGTTCTTTTGATTCCGGTTTACCAAGGATATGTCCTTCAATACTTACAATGGTATCAGCAGTCAGAACAATCTCGTCATTGATAGACTCATCAAACGCTTTGGCTTTCTTTTCGGCTATGTAAACCGCAATTTCCTGTGGCGAAAGGTGTTCAGGATACGATTCATCCACATCCTTCAATACAATGCGAAAGTCAACATCCATCAACCGCAGTAACTCTTGTCTACGCGGCGACTTAGAAGCGAGAATGATCTTAGGTAAGTTTTTCATACGTTTTTAGTTCATAGATCATGGTTGATAGTTCATTGCCATCTTCAATTGTTATTAATTTTTTGGCTATGATCTATGAACCATCAACCATAGGCTACAAAACTACCAGCTATAAGCCTCTTCGCTCATCCACTTGCCTTGTACTTTCAGTACTTTCTCTATTACATCCCGCACAGCGCCTCTTCCGCCTTTGTTAGGTGACACGTAGGCACTGATAGCCTTTATTTCCTCAGCGGCATCAGCTGGACAAACCGCCAGTCCAGCCATTTTCATCACATCCAGGTCGGGAATATCGTCGCCCATAAACAACACGCTTGCAGGCAATACATGCTTGCTCTCCAGATAGAGCCTGAAATTTTCCGACTTGGTATGCGCGCCTATATATACATCCTTGACACCTAAGCTATTTAAGCGATGGATAGCTATCTTAGACCGGCTGCCCGATATAGCGCAAACATTATAGCCGCATTTAACTGCTAACTGAATAGCGTAACCATCTTTGATATTAAACTGACGCGCCTGCTCACCATTCTCCATCACATATACGGAACCATCAGTCAGCACACCATCGACATCAAAAATGAAGGTAGATATATCTTTTAATTTATGTAAGAAGGATTCCACTTATTCAGTTGGCAGTTTTGAGTTAGCAGTTTGCAGTTAATTCCATAATCTCAGATAACATTTAGATTTCCCAGTTAATTAGTTTCCGGTTTGCCAACTGCAAACTCAAAACTGCAAACTGCCTATTGGTTATCCCTCCACTCGTACACCCATGCAGACTGGATCTGCTCCAGGTGACCTTCGTTTGATTCTTCGCGTTTACCAACAAAATTGGGTAGGCTCAATACCCATTCCAGCAGTTCGGTAAAGCGTATGCGGTATATTTTCGACTCATCAAAATCATCGCCGAACTTTTCATAAAGCTCTATTGCGATGTCTTCGTAATCGTTCCATTTAATAGGTAAGGCAAATTTATTGTCGCTCATATTTTTATCAGAACAGTATCTGTGTAATCGAAATTAAATCGGTGTAATCTTGTATTTAATGGCCCAGGAAGTTCGATTGATCAGGCAAGGTAACTTCGATATCGCCATCCTGCACTACACATTGGCAGCCCAGGCGGGAGTTAATGCGCGGGTTAACTGCACGATCGATGAAATCTTCTTCCTTATCTGATATTTCCTGGATGTTATCCATCCCTTTGTTCACATAAATATGGCAGGTGCTGCACCCGCAAACGCCGCCGCAGTTGTGCTGCAGTTCAATACCGTTCTCGAGGCAAACATCCAATACTGACTCACCTTCGGCAATTGGCAACTCAATTGGTTCGTGCCCTTTTTCCTCAAAGCTGATCTTAACTTTATAGATATTCATTACAAGGGCAAAAGTAACAAAATTTAAGTATGCCCTATCCCCGATTATCCATTTTGATAATGCCCTGACTTAACAGCTTATATATCGCCTGTAAATCAGGATTTTGTTGCAATTGTTCCAGGTGCGAGGCCATGGTTTTCTCGTCATTACGCACCGCCGGACCGGTTTGCACATCAGCCGGAAGATGTTCCTGAACCTTTTCTGCCGTTTCCAGTATCAATGGGCGAAGCATATCAAACGGTAGTTGCTTTTCTGCCAGTAATTGCTGCGCGATATGATATAAGTAGTTAGGAAAATTACATGCAAATACGGCAGCCAGGTGCAAAGTCTTACGCTGCTCTGAATTAACCCGGTAAACATTTTGCGAAACGGTATAAGCCAATTCGTTAAGTGTTGAGGTGATCTTTTCATTGGCACCCTCAATACAAAGCGGAACGGTATTAAAATTCAATTCCCGTGTTTTACTGAAGGTTTGCAAAGGATAAAACACACCTGCATTCTGTGTATGTTTTTGTAGTGCTTGCAGACTTGTTGCACCTGAGGCATGAACGACCAGTTTATTGTATTTAGCCAGTTCAGCAACTATCGGCTCAATCGCATCGTCCTTTACTGCGATCACAAATAAATCAGTTTCAGGATTGATCTGCGCAAGATTATCGATAGCTTCCGCCTTTACATGATAAGCCAGCAACGAAGCATTGTGCATATCGCGGCTATGGACCTGCACAATAGCATGCCCGGCATTTTTAAAAGCTGCTGCCAGGTGAGTAGCTACATTTCCTGAACCGATGATGGTTATACGCATAATAATATTTATATTGCCTTATCTACGCCTCCAAAATTATGCGATTCGTCACAATTATTTTGTCATTATTCATAATCAGCACATCGAATGCATTTTGTAAAGACTACACTTTTAAAATTGATTCAATAAAGCATCACAAGAAGTATATAAATGCACCTAAGCCTAAACAAATAACCCCTCCAGACAAAGCATACTACAATGATTGTGTATTCACCAATAAATACACCATTAATCAGCGGTTAAAAAGATATCCATTTTCAAAAGCGACTAAAATTCTGGTAGTGTCCTATGATGGTACGCCAGAGCCCAATATGGAAATAACGACCAATGGGGACACCCTAGATGCTATAACTCATAAAAAATATAGTGACCATAGACCGCATGGGCTACACTTCAATAAGGATACACTTGATTATGTCTCATTATTTGAAATCAAGCAACTAACGCAAAGGCTAATAAACCGGCTGACTAATATCATGTATAACACAGATTATTGTGTCCCAAATCACTATGCACATCCGTCGCATTCCTGTTTCAATCCACGAAACGCACTCATATTTTATGATAAGAATGGGAAAGTGTTTGATTACCTGGAAATATGCTTTGAATGCGATCAAATAAAATCTAAATCCGATAGAATCTATTTCAATTCTGCATGTACACAAGGACTAGATTATGTAAAGAAATTCCTTATCGACGCTGGTATAAAATTTGGAACGCTAACAACAAAAAATCCAGACGAGCAATAAAAGATAAAGATTAAACCGTTTTCAATTCCTTATTCCTTCTGAAAATCGACATCAGAAATCCGATCACCATAATTACCGTACCCGACCAGAAGAAATTGATATACGGGAACCGCACTGCTTTCATTACAATGTATGGCCGTTTGTTTTCAGGTTGCTGATAAACCGTAATGGTTTCTTTTGCCGTCTGCGGGTCGATCTTTGAGAAACGCAGTTTCAGACCAACATCGTCCACCTTACGCGAGAAATCAAACACGCTGCCGTTTTTGATCATGTATATCGGCTCAGCGGTATAAGTTTTGCCGTGAGTGGTTATTTCCAATATAGCGCCAACAGCGATATCCTTATTGGTTAACGGAATATTTTCTACATGTGCTGTTTTATCCAAACCCTTCAAAACGATAAAACCCTCACGATAACGGATGGTATCCCCTACGCTTACTTCATGACCGATTGGTGCATCATAATTCTTATCATCATCCGCCTCACTATGTGCTGCGGTATCAGTCTCCATGCCCGAATTTAAAGGCGCCATGGTAACGTGTGTATACAAGTCGTTCAGCAAATAATGCTTAGTATCTGGCGATGAAACCAATCCCATTTTAGGGTTGAACTGCGAATTGGGCTTAAGCAAAAATTCCGCTTTAACCTTACCATCGGCATCCATCAGCTTATAATCAACCTTAAAGTAGTGGTTAGGCATCGATAGCGAATCGCCCAGGTAGGTTACCACATAATCGCCCATTTTTACTGGTTTATTTTTCACCAGCATAATGTTTTCTTTCGGGTCATTACGTTTGGCAAATTCGGCAGAGTATTGCTCACCGGTATCATTGATCGAAACCACTTTACGCGTTCCGGCAGCAATTACAGCTCCTACCAGGATCAACCCAAAGCCGATATGTGCAATGGCTGATCCGGCTAACTTTATCTTACCCTTAAGTGCATCTGCCAATACTTTTCCGTTTGATAGTATACTGAAAGTAGCGCCCAACATAATCAGCGAGAATACGATGCGCAAGTGATAGATGCCTGTAATGTATACGATCAGCACAGTAATCAGCAGTGCGCAAACAAAGTAAACACCGGTAGTAATAAAGAAGCGGTTAGTCTCCGTCTTCTTATACTTCATAAACTGTGCGAAGCCCATCAGCAACGTCACGACCACGCCGAAGCCTGCCTGAAAAACATTATATAACGTAACCGGGTTATTTGGTGGAGCTATGCTTGTTTTGAACATGGCGTTCCAAACCGGGATTGATGTCACCACGATCAGCTGCAAACATGACAGTGCCATAAACACCGCACCTACAAACATCCAGAACTCGCGAGAATAAGTTTCTTCTTCTTTCCTGGTGATCGGCAACTCTTTCCATCGGATAACCAATAACACTATTGATATTATCGCGAACACTGCCACATCTACCACCAAATGCCAGAACATACCCAGGTCGGTAAAGGCGTGTACGGAGGTATCGCCCAAAATTCCGCTACGGGTCAAGAATGAAGCATATAACACCAGCACAAAGCTGATCAGCACCAGGAAAGTTGCCGTGAAATAAGAGTGTCCTGTGTTTTTATAAACGATCAGCACATGAACCGCACCTATCAGCGTAAGCCATGGGATAAGTGCCGCATTTTCAACCGGATCCCATGCCCAAAAGCCATCAAAGTTTAAAGACTCATAGGCCCAGAACGAACCCATAATAATACCGGTACCCAACACCATCACTGCAAAAAGCGAATAAGAAATAGCAGGCTGAACCCACTCTTTATACCTCTTTTGCCATAAGCCTGCTATCGCATAAGCAAATGGCACCACCATTGATGCAAAACCCAGGAATAGTGTCGGCGGGTGGATAACCATCCAATAATTTTGCAACAATGGGTTAAGACCATTACCGTCGGTAATATAGCTAAGGTAGTTTTTATACAGATCAGGGCGCTGAGCAAATATTGGCGCTGATGATTTCAGATCGATGGCCTCACGCAGCAAAATAAATGGCGAACTACCTATACGGGCTCCAAATACTTCGATACCGATCAACATAGATGAAAGTAAAACCTGCGACAGACCTATAACAGTCATCACCGGCTTTTCCCATGATTTTGCTCTCCAGATCAGGATATTACCCAATACCGCCTGCCAGAACCCCCATAGCCAGAAACTTCCCTCCTGGCCTTCCCAGTAACTGGAAATTATGTAGTACACCGGTAAGCTCTTTGATGAGTGCTCCCAGGCATAATGATACTCAAACAGGTGGGTATAAATAATATAGAACAGGCAAACGCCGATACCTACTACCGAAAGTGTATTGATATAAAAACCAATGCGGCCCATGCGCTTCCATGAATTGTCAAGCGGGTCTTTATTGGTAGTCGCAAAATAATAGCTGATGGTTGAGAACAGGGCTGCCCCGAACGAAAGTATAACAAAAAGCTGGCCCAGCTGACCGGGTAAAAGGTGTTCGCCTTTAAAAGTATCCATTAAAAATGATTATAAGTCGGCCTTCTTAGCACTGGCCTCTGTAAATTCAACCTTGTTCGGGGTATATTTTGAAGGGCATTTCATCTGGATGTTTGACGCGTGGAATTCGTTGCCCCTCATTTCGCCTACTAATACAATTTGTTCAGCACGCTCAAAGTCCTGTGGTTTAGTACTTGGAAACACTACCTTGCACTCTTCACCTTTCTTGTCCTTCATGTAAAATGAAAAGTAGTTGGCGTCTTTTTTTGCATCGTAATACATCTCCTTTTGTTTATCCAGGAAACCGATCACGTGCAGTTCGCCGTTAGTAGCCTTTGCATCAGCGAATGAACCGTAAGTGCTTGAGCTACCGTAAAAACCAATAATTATGGCAATGGCTATCGCTATAACCAATAAACCTATAATCGAACTCTTTTTCATTAGTGGGTTTTGCTTTTATTATTCAGGACTACAAAAATAAGAAACGTCTGTTGAATAATGATTATTGCAAGTCATTAATCTTATTTAGAACCATTCTTAATTTCGGAATTCGAAATGTTGAATGCGGAATTAACAGCTCAAGTAAAAAGCTCACCTGCTATTCACAGATGAGCTTTCCAAAAATTCCGAAATCGGCATTCCAACTTCCGACTTCAAATCACGGCCAAACACCCAAATTCTGGTACGATACCGCGATCTTATTGATAGCTCCAACAAACGCTGCAGTACGCAGGCTGTCTATTTTGTCATTATGAACGTAAGTTTCCCTGACCTCGTGGTACGAACGGATCATGGTGTCTTCCAAACCGGAGTTAACCAACTCCAACTCTGAAGCCCCTTTTACGATGGTAGCGCGTTGCAGTGGGGTTAAAGCTACACCGGTTAAGCCTTCCACCATATTTACCAGGTTGGTGTTAGCGGTTTCTTCAAAGCGGCGGTTCATGCGGCCGAATGCTACGTGCGATAGGTTTTTCAGCCACTCAAAGTAAGAAACAGTTACACCACCGGCGTTACAATACATATCAGGGATAATGATACCACCATTCTGGTAAATAATAGTTTCAGCTTCCGGAGATACCGGGCCGTTAGCGCCTTCGGCAATCACCTTAGCTTTTATTCTTTCAGCATTAGCTGTAGTGATCTGATTTTCCAACGCAGCAGGCACCAAAATATCGCAATCCTGTTCAAGGCCATCCAGCGAATGTTTAAACTCTTTTTTAGCACCGGCATATCCTAAAATTGAGCCGGTCGCTTTTCTGTGCTGGAACACAGCTTCAACATCCAAACCATCCGCATTATAAATAGCGCCCTCAAATTCGCACAAACCAACAATCAGTGCTCCATATTCCTGCAGGAATTTGGCAGAGTGGTAGCCCACATTACCCAAGCCCTGTACAATCACGCGCTTACCTGCGATGCCCGGTGTTAAACCAAGCTTTTTCATATCCTCAGCTATATTTACACATTCGCGCACAGCAAAAGCCACTCCTCTGCCGGTTGCTTCACGACGTCCCTGTATACCCTGCAATGCAATCGGTTTACCTGTAACGCATCCCATGGCATCTAACTGGCCAGGGTTCATAGTAGCATAAGTATCTGCAATCCAGCTCATCTCGCGCTCGCCCGAACCATAGTCAGGTGCAGGCACATCGATGCTTGGGCCAATGAAATTCTTTTTGATCAACTCTACTGTATAGCGGCGGGTGATGTTTTCCAACTCCTGTACAGTATAGTTTTTCGGGTTGATTTTGATACCGCCTTTAGCACCACCAAATGGTACGTTTACAATGGCGCATTTGTAGGTCATCAGGGCGGCAAGCGCCATTACCTCATCTTCATTCACCATTTCGCTGTATCGGATACCGCCTTTGGTTGGCGACTGGTGCTGCGAGTGTTCAACGCGCCATGCGTCAATCACTTCAAAGCCATTTCCTTTACGGATAGGGAAACGAAAACGGTAAACACTGTTACATGATTTGATTTGGTCAAGCAGGCCGGCATCGTGTTTGGTAAATTGCGCCGCATAGTCGAAGTTCTTGCATACATCGCCAAAGAAATGAGTTTCCTCACTGACGATCGATTTGTTATTTGCTGTGATTTGGAGTTCCATAATTATTATTTCCTCAAAAAAGTGCACAAATTTGGTACAAAAATTATCAATATTGCAAATACAAAATTCTTAGTGTCTTGGCTACACCGTCAAAGAGAACGCTTAAATCTATGTTTAAACAATATAGGTTCAGGTTTTGAACTAATTATGTTTTTCGATTTTTTTTAATCTTCTGTCGATAGTAAACAGATAAATGGCCAAACCGATAAACACAATACAAATAACGCCAACTACAACATAGATTTTACCCGAGCTGCGCATTACATCTGCCATCTCAACATTTGATGATTGTTGAGCAAAAGCGAAGACGTTACAAAGGAGCAGGCAGAGTAAAGTAAAAAATCTTTTCATTAGGGTAATTAATTTAAAAAAGCCCGTTTAACATTGGTTACTAAAAGTCTTCTCTTTTAATGGAGAAGAGTTAGTGTAGCCTCATCAGTCAACACTATTCCTTTTATTTTCAATTAAACGGATGCGGTAACGAATAGTTGCGATCCATATCGCCAATAAACTCCAGCCAGCCATCGCCGGATAAAAAGCTATTTTCATCCTGCTATCCAGGTCGTATTTCCCGAATGCCGGGTTACCACCATTACCAGGGTGCAATGAATCTGTCATCCTTGGCAATACAAATATCAGCACCACCATAATAGGAAACGCAAAAATATTATAGATGGCTGATATCTTACCCCGCTTCTGTTCCTCATCTATCGAATTGCGTAATACCAGATAAGCGCAATATAACAGGAATGCAATGGCCGCGCTGTTCTGTTTAGGGTCGCCACTCCAGAATTGCCCCCATGTATATTTGGCCCACAGCATACCGGTTACTAATCCTATTGAATAAAACAGCAAGCCTGTGTTTACACATTCAACCGCAGCAAGGTCATATTCTTCTTTTCCCGTATTGAGATATTTAATACTGAAATAAACCGATATTACAAATACCGAAAGCATGCCCATCCACATAGGCACGTGGAAGTAGAGGTTTCGTATGGTTTCGTGCAATATAGGCAGCCGCGGAACGGGTAAAAGAAGACCGGTGATCAGTGTTGACAGGATCAACACCACAGCCAGTACCTTCCACCACATTTGATAAATAAACTTCATATTGAATTGCGTAGCAAATGTACGTTGTTAAGCTGAAAGGTGAAAGGATAAAGGCAAAAGGTTTTTGATTATCTAATGGAAAATAGCTTTAAAACATCGTACAAAGGAGGCTCCGATGGAGCCAAATTACCTCTTTTATAAATACTATAAACAGGCGACTCCTATGGAGTCTATCATTTGCGGCTTTAGCTCCAGAGGAGCTTCCTGTTTATAGAACTAATCCAGGATGTTGATGGCTCCGTAGGTGCCTCCAATTTTAAAGCGATTAACGGGAGTCTATTCAGTGTTCGACATCCTAAGATCACTTATCCGTCTCCGGCGAATAATCGTAGGGTAATAGCTCAGCCAGTTTTGCTTTCGACCATGTACCTTCATTTAGCGGCGCGCCATTGAACACTACTCCATTCATATCAAAAACAGCATAAGGGTCACTCAAGGTTAGCACACTGATCTCGTAGTTCGGCATATCCAGAGGGCGGTAAAGATCCTTAAAATCCTGTTCCTCGCGGCGTTTGGTATAGATCACATACAGGCAATCTGTAAAGCTGATCACAAACAGCCCTTGCTTATCCGTTTTGGCAAATATCTGATAGGGTTCCAGCGGAACAGGACTTAAGCTTTCGTGAAAATATTTCGATAGGTTTTCTTTTACAACCCAGTAATTAAATGAATCGCGACTTGGATGGATCTCGCGAAAATATTTCAGTTTTTGTAATATCAGGCCTTCTTGCGGGCGGTCAGGGTTTAACTCGCGATGAAGTTTTTTAATAATAAACCCCTCCTTATCCAGAGTTCCCATGTATAGCGATTTATAAAAATCGCGCGAGGAACCATAATAGGTTTCCTGCCTCTTCAATTTCCATGCCTTCTTTTGCTCGGCGCTTCCGGGAAGTTCCTCAAAAACGGCCTTGCCCTGGTATGATATAATACCTGTTATGCCATTGTTAGCAAATGTGTCGATCAGAAATTTAACGCGATAACCTAAAGCCCTGTTATCTACTATAAAAAAGTCATCCGACCAGCCCTCCAGTGTATGCTTTCGTGTGCTGTTAACCAGGTTCACCACGTGCGGGTTCTCCACAAAACAGCTTTTGGCATTTTCCGTTGTGCCAATAAATGCCTTCTTAAATTCCTCGTAGTTCTTCTTCCAGTTGGCATTTGTTGTGATAACTACTCCACGCAACTGGTTTATTTTTGTGGGTAAAGGAATATCAATATTAATTGGTGTATTCTCGACCAATATAGTTTTACTAAAATCCTGGTACCCAACGGAGGAAGCGATCAGGTCATACTGGCCAGGCTTAACGCCGACTAACTTAAAGGAGCCATCTTCAGCAGTTACCGTGCCATAGGATGAATTACTCAGAAAAACGCTTACCTTGCCAATACCTGTATGTGATTCGGTAGTGGTTACTTTACCCGAAATGGTAGTTTGTGAAAAAGCGACAAAGGGACAAAAAAGCAGAAGTAGAATAAGGTTCCTGAAATGCATTTCGCAATAATTACCCTAATTAGTTTTAATATGCTAATTAAGGCAATTATTATGAATTATTTATGAAAAGAGCATTTTCAGCTCCGGATTTTAATGCCGTTCTAATCTTCTAAAGCGAGTTCAGGAACTTCAAAACTGCGTCCCGGTCGCTTTTTGACAGGTGCGAAAAATAAGCCTTAGATGCTGCGGCTTCGCCATCATGCCACATAATGGCTTCCACTATCGTACGTGCCCGGCCATCATGCAGATAGTAACCCGGATTGTTTACCACCTGGTATAATCCTAATCCCCACAACGGAGCCGTGCGCCATGACTGGCCACCTGCTTTATAGTCGGGGCGGTTGTCGGCTAAGCCTGCACCCATGTTATGCACCAGCATGTCGGTATAAGGATGTATTGCCTGGTTCGATAATGCAGGAAAGGCTACATTCACACCCGTTGTTAGTGTTTGCTTATGGCAATTGACACATTTGCCCAATATAAATAACTGCTCCCCCCTTTTTATAGTTGCATCAGTCACATTCCGACGTGCCGGTACTGCTAAAGTTTGCGCATAAAACTTCACGGCATTCAGCGTAGTATCCGGCAGTTCAGGGTCATCATGCAAACCGTCATATTGAGTTTGTCCATAACTGCTTTCAACAGACAGGATACTGCTGGTCAATCCCATATCCTGGTTAAAGGCCGTAGCCACTTGAGTAAGGATAGATGCTGTATTCGCCTTCCAGCCAAAACGGCCCAATTGCATTTTCTTAGTGGTGACGTCATACACGTAGTTAGCTACCCCCGCAATGCCATCACCATTGGCATCATTCGGATCAGCATTGGCAACGATTTCGCTTTCAGGAACAGCTTCCAGTAAACCCAAGCCGATCATCGGCGGAGCCAAACGTGGTGAAAGGAGGTATGTGCCGGATATTGGTGTGTAAAGGTTGGTCAGTGTATAGGTCGGTGTCCTCAGTTCATAAGTTTCACCGTCATCAAATGAATAGGTCTGATAGGTATAGTTGATATTTACTTTAGCCTCAGGTTGAATTCCGAATGCTGCCTTGTCCTGTACTTGTAACCCATAACCAGGTACAGCAACCGGGCCGCCATTGGCATCTGTGCCTGGCAAACTGATCCGCATTAACAGTGATGATTGTGCATCGCCTGCTGTAGGTAAACCAATGCCATCATTGTGGTGACAGGACGAGCAGGAAGTATTATTAAAAATAGGCCCTAAACCACTGTGTATCGGAGCAGGTGCAGTAACAAAGGATTGACTGAATATTAAGTCCCCGACCTCGTGCACATGCTCATCATATGCGCTCATATTTTCAAGTGCATTGCCAAAAGCCTTTGACGTGGCATCGAATGCGGTTCCACTTCCCCCTGAAAGCTGATCGTCATACTGATCAGCCGGAAATACAGCCGATTTCTGACATTTTACCAGTGCAAATACCACCAGCGTTAACAAACCTATTATTTGTATTTTTTTCACCGATATTTTTTAATTAGTCTTTAATATTCGTCTGCACAAAAGTCTCCAGATCGCCCTCAATAGTCGCCTTTAATGTATTTATTGCGGCCTGAACTGTTTTGATCTGGTTTTGCTGAGTATATATTGCTTTCTCATAAGTAGTAGTAATAGCGCTAAACGAAGCAATGGCTGTATTGATCTGCGATTGTATCTTAAGATCAAGCGAGGCGTTTTTTGAAGCGACCAGTTCGCTCAGACTATGACCGGAAGCAGCTCCCGGATACTGGCACTTATAGGCATTCAGTACTCCCGTAATGTTATTCTTGAAATCGTTTACTGAGTTATGAGAGAATGAAGACTCATCCAATGTTGAATCCTGCGCTGCAAGTGGCGTCTGCATTTTTTCATTGGCCACCTCGTTGCAGATATCAGCCATTGAGCCTACGAGAGCAAGAAAAACTGACTGACGTGTAGTAAAAGTGGTACTTCCTTTACCCGCAGTAACAACCTGCGCTGTATAATTCCCAGATACCGGATCCCAGCTGTTACGCAATTGAGTGGTTGTATTATAAAGACTCTCTCCTAACGATGCCAGGTACACTTTATCACGATCTGTAATATTGGCTGCTTTTTGTGTACTGCCGACGCCGAAAATAATATACTCGATTGCGTGGAAACCTTTTAAGGTTGTACCTAATTGATCGATATCTGATACTTGTAACGGGTTGCTGCTGGCCAACAGGTTATCCAGGTCGGCTTTGTTTACCGGCCAGTCATCCATAGTTGGGTCGTAATTAAAGTCCTCAACAGGACCAAATAAAAACCCTTCGCATGATTCCCACGCAGCACGGGTATTCTTCCACGCAGTGCGGACAGCAGCGAGATTATCATCTGTTGGTGTAGCATTAAAAGTAGTGATCGCGCTATTCATTGCCTGTGCTTTGGCTTGTATATCCTCGTAATTAGGATTAGCCAGGTTAGCCGCAAAGTCCGTCAAAACATTTTGCTCTAATGTGGTTTGTGTTGTGGTACTACTGCTACTATTGGCGTTATCCTTACTGCAACTTGCAAAGGCAAACCCTATTACACTGAGTGTAAGTATAAATTTAGTTCTCATAGGTAGATGTTAACTTAGATGAATGATGATTTGATCTGCTATAATTTCTGTCTGGTATTTCTTCAGCGAATGCTCTGCCGGGCCTTGAATTACCTGTCCCTCCTTATCGAAAGTGCTGCCATGCAGGTTGCATTTAAATCCGTTACCGGTTGATATCAATTGGTTATCAGCGTGGGTGCATCTCAGCAACAAAGCAGTATAAGTGCCGTCTTTTTCTTTCCTTAAGCCGATGTTATAAAACAAGTCTTTGGGTTGTATAACCTGGAAATCGCTTTGTGCAAACAAGGATACCGGTATCGTTACTTTATTATTGGCCATTGCGGTTTTATATACCGGCAGCGTGGCGCATGATGATAATGCGCTTGCAGCTACCAAACCTGCGCCTACTGCCAGGCACATGGTACATGATTGTTTTACAAAGCTTCTTCTATCCATGACTTTTAAAATGAAAATGCTACGCCCAGGTTCACCAGGTTATAATTTGGCTGATATGGCTGAGCAACAGGATTTGGATTGATGATCAGGTCGGGGTTTTGATTGCCCGTATGTGCAATACGAACATCCCCCTTGATGGCTACGTTACGAATTGGCAGATAAGTTAAACCTGCAACTACATAATTCTGATTCAATGTACCATCTATAACACCGTTTGATGGAATACTGGCGTTCATATTCAGCTTCTCATCACGCACAAACAGGATCAGTTGTTTATCTTTTTGCGCGCCAGTCAGGTGCATCAGGTCATAACCAATTTCAGCATAGGCGCCGTACTCTGTTTTTGGCGTATTGTTGGCGTAAGCCCTGTTGATCTTATCTGCGTCAGGAATTGACACGATGGTGCCCAAAACTCTTACCGAAAACCCGTTGCTTGCATATTGCACATCGGCCTCGCCTAAAGCTACCGGTGTGCCAAACGTGCCTGACTGAAGGCCAAGGCTATCAGCCTTGCGTTTGCTTACACCAACACTTCCGCCATAATAACCGGATACCTGTGCTTTAAAATCGCCCTCGTAAAATTGCAGTGCAGCCGTGATTGCCAGGTTATTTCCGGTCGCGTTACGGCCCTCAAAACGGCCATCGCGGATACCGGTACCATGCTCAAACATTTCAGAACTAAGACCATTAACCAGACCCACTGAGTAATTTATCGGCAGATTATTAAGACTTCCATACAAACCCACACCCAATTCACGCCAGGTAGAAGGGATAATGAAGGTCTCTACATAATTACGTTCATTACCATTAAAAGTGTTTGGCAGGTGGTTTTCATTCAAGATACCAACACGAGGTAAGAATAAACCAGCAACGATATACTGATTAGCATTCAGGTTGAATTTCAAGTAAGCTTGTTCTATAGCCACCTCACCGCCTGATTCGCCGCCGGTTACTTTTGCGTCCTCTACTTCCAATTCAGAAAAAACTGAAATTTTGTCATTGAACTTATGCCCTGTAAAGAGCACAAAGCGCTCCAGGTCGAGGTTAGATGTTTGGGTTCTTGAATTGCGCTGATAAAAAGCGTTCCCATAGCCTCCTATCGAGGTAGAGCTCTTCGATAAATTGTTATTTAACGAATCCTCCGAAGTAACATTTGGTTTTTGCTGCGCTGATAGTCGTGTCGAGAAAAGGCTAAGAAGTATTAGTAAAGTTAACGTATATCTTTTCATTAGTTCAAGTTGTTGTGTGGCGCAAAAGTAATATCTTATTTAGACTAAATCCAAATAAAAATTAAAACAATTCTAAATAGAGTTGGCTGATAGAGGTAAGTAGTTGATTAAGTGAGTAGTTGAGATTGGTTGGAATAGTTGGGGGTAATAGAGTGAACTAATGACTAATAATTAGTCCCGCCATAAATAAGGAAACAGCAATAACGAGGTGGCAATAACGATAACATTGATAGCACCTAACACGCCCATATTGCCGTAGCTAAGGCTACGGTCTAATCCGTCCATTGCGTTTTTGCTGAGATGGATAAGTTGAAGGATAACAGGAATAATAACCGGAAAACTCAAAATAGCCATCAGGGTACCGTTGTTCCCTGCTTTGGAAGCGATGGCCGATATCATAGTAAAAACTGTGGAGAAACTAATGCTGCCCAAGAGTACTGATAAGAAGTAAAACAGCGGATCGCCAATAGTATTAGTGAAGAATATCATGTAAACCAGCAATGCCAATATACTCAGCAATGACATCAGCAGGATGTTATAAATGGTTTTTGAAAGTATAATAGCCTGCGGACTGGCAATGGTGTAGTAGTAGAGCAACCGGTTTTTACTTTCCTGAATAAAACTCTTGGCAATGGCGTTTACGGAGGCAAACAACATAATGATCCAGAACAATACGTTCCAGACAATGGGATAACCCTGGCTGCCCTCAAAACCACCACTCAGGTGAAATGAGATATAACAAACAAACACTGTCGACGCCACATAAAGCAAAACCCCATTGAAAGCATACTTGGAGCGCCACTCCAGCAGTATTTCTTTTTTGATGAGATTGAGGGTTTGATCGAACAGTTCCATTTAGGTGCAAAGATAGGTTTGTTAAGCTTAAAGCAGAAAGGTGAAAGCAGAAAACTTCATTCAATAAGCAAAAAGCACAAAAGCCTCCTGTTTTACATTTTGCTGATCAGCTTTCAGCTTTAATCTTTGAGCTTTCAGCTTCCTTTTAATAATTTTACCACATGCCAATTACCTATTATAACTCACCTGTGGGTATACTCCGCATTACGGAAGATGAGGGGTTTGTGACATCCGTGCATTTTATGGATGAAGCTGCTGAACCCGATGAGCCTTTTACACCGGTATTAAAAATGGCAGTTGAGCAACTGGATGAATATTTTGCAGGAGAACGAAAGGAGTTTGATTTTCCATTCCGGCAATCAGGTTCGGGTTTTCAACAGGACGTTTGGCAGTGCCTGCTTGGCATCGGCTATGGCAAAACCATCAGTTATCTGCAGCAATCAAAGTTGATGAAGAACCCGCTGGCTATCCGTGCTATTGCATCTGCCAATGGAAAGAATCACCTGGCGATTATTGTTCCTTGTCATCGGGTAATTGGCTCTGACGGCAGTTTGACCGGCTACGCAGGCAGTATGTGGCGAAAGAAATGGCTATTGGAGCACGAGGCCAGGGTAATGGGTTCGGGACAGACTTCCTTGTTTTAATCACTAAACCTTCTGATAAATATTCTCCTTCTGGCTAATCACCTTAAACTTGTTTTTATACTCAGGAAACCGGATTGTCTCCTTACTGCCCAGGCATAAGAAACCATTCGGACATAAACTTTTATAAAACAACCCCAATATCTTCTCCTGCAATTCTGCCTCAAAATAAATAAACACGTTACGGCAGCTTATTACCTGGAACTCATTAAAAACATCGTTCGTCACCAGGTTATGGGTAGAAAAAAGCGTATTCTGCTTGAATTCATTTTTAATGCCGGCAACATCATTCATCACATTAAAATGATCGGTCAATTCACCGGGCAGTCCGCACGACTTATAATTTTCAGTATAGCTTTTTATTTTGCGCATGCTGTAAATACCCTTCTGCGCTTCCTCTATCATGGTTGTGTTAATATCAGTTCCATAAATAAAAGGATCGACTTTTAGGTTGGCTAAACTCAACAATATAGCCAATGAGTAAACCTCTTCTCCAGAAGAGCATCCTGCACTCCATACCCTGATATTTTTAAACTGGAACAAGTTAGGAATAACCAAAGCGCTAAGCGCTTTGTAAAAGGAAGGATCGCGGAACATCTCGGTCACGTTCACCGTCACTTCGTTTAAGAACCACCGGAAAAAATCAGGGTTGCTCGTCAACGCTTCCCGAAGTTCGTAAAAGCCTACTTTCTTTAAAGTAATGATGCGGGACAGCCTGCGTTTAAGCGATGCCTTGGAGTAATTGGAAAAATCGAACCCGTGCGTTTCCTTTACAAGGTTGATCAATACATGGAGTTCCTGGTCTGATAATGTTCCCGGTAAAGTAGTCATATCTCAAAACTGGATTCTAAAGATAACTTTACCATTGCTCATTTAGTTTTGGGTCACCGCCTCGGGCTGATCAGGCATTTTATACCGGGGTTTATCGCGCAAAGCGCCTATAAGCGATAATACCGGTGCAGCAACCAATAACCACCATCCCCATTTGAATCTGATCTGCTTGGCCAAGAACCGCGATATAGCATGGAACGGTATAAAAGTAAACGAGGTATGTATCTTTAAAAGCGCCAGGATATAAAACAGCACCACCAATATGGCCGACAACCATGCAGCCATACGCGCAATGTTGTTCTGCATAAACACCACTCCTATTATGCCAACCACGGCTATTAGCAACACTACAATACCATAAGGTTTGTTTGCATCATACATATCCCAGGTTGTTACGCCAAATGGCCTAAACAGCGGACAGTAGGTAGCAGCAATTAGCATAACAAAGCCGGCAAAAGCCAGGAATGATCTAAGCTTCATATCTATTTTTGAGAAATTTCCATTTTATCGGCAAAGTGGGCGCAATAATCGCGCAGATCTTCTACGATGTTCTTTTCGCCGGTAGCTCGTAAAAAGCTGTCGCCCATGGTTTGAAGCGTTTCGTAGAAGAAACGTTTCATCTCGTCAACAGGCATATCCTTGGTCCAAAGATCGATGCGGAGAGTGTTTTTATAATTGTGATCCCAAAGCGACAACATGATGGATTTTACTGGCAGCGCTTCCTTGTTCTGCGCGTCAGTTGACTCCCAGGTAATGTTTTCAGGAACGTTGTTGTCATCAAGGTCTATGGTCAGTTTTATTTCAGCTTTCTTCATTTTGTTATTTAACCAATAAAAATATAATAGTTGCCAAAGTTATAAAGCTTATCTCTACTATCCATAAACTTTTGGTTTTGGGGAAAAAATTACGGAGCATCAGGTCGAGAAATGACACTACGAAAGCAAACAACAAAAATATCAGGGTGATGGTACCGCTCCAATGCTCGTATTTACTGCCCGTTATTTTAGCGCCATAAATAAACACGTATACCGCCATGAACAAAAAAAATGCAGTTGCAAAGTTTAAAGGTGTTATTCTGAATTTCATTTTATAATCAAATCAAAAATTGTCATTGCGATGAACGGGCTTGTGGGGTGAAGAAGCAATCGCGAACTATGCATATTCGCCCTGTATAGTATGCGATTGCTTAGTCGTTCGGCCCGCTCAATCCGCCTTACTCCTCGCAATGACATTATTTTTTTTACCTTTCAGCTCTACTCACCGTTTCTTTCTAAATGGTTTTTTAGCCTTGTCCTTCGCAGCTTTTGAATTTGGGTTCGCCTTTGCCTTGGCTGCATCGAATTTCTTGCGCTGGTTAAGCGTTTTCTTTTCGTGGAATGCACCCTTAAACTCCGGATTTTCCTTTCGCTTTTGCTGATCGATCTCACGCGCCTGTTCCTGCCGTTCTTCAAAAGAAGTTTGCTCAACAAACACATCCTCCGGAACATCGAATACCTGTATATTTTGTCTGATCAGCTTTTCTATCTTACGCAGATAATACTCCTCTGCAGGCGTACAAAAAGTGATCGCCTCTCCTAATTGCAAAGCCCTCCCCGTGCGACCGATACGGTGTACATAATCCTCTGTCACAAAAGGCACGTCGAAATTGATCACATGGCTTACATCATTCACATCAATACCACGGGCTGCCACATCTGTTGACACTAATATTTTTACCTCATCGTTCTTGAATGCATTAATGGAGTTGATGCGTGTGTTCTGCCCTTTGTTGGCATGCAGTACCCTAACCTCTTGATCGTTGTATTTTCTTGCGAGGAATTTATACACATCTTCAGCTACCGTTCGCGTTTTGCAGAACAGCATCAGCTTTTTAATCTCCTCTGTATTATCCAGCAAATATTTAAGCAGGTTGATCTTGGTTTTAACGTTAGGTACATAATATAACCGTTGCTCAACTGTCTGCGCCGGGGTAGCCTGCGGAGTAACCTCAATCACTGTTGGATACTCCAGGAAGTTAGATGATAATTGGTGCACCTTATCAGACATCGTCGCAGAGAAAAGCAAATTTTGCCGTTTGCGCGGCACTATCTCCAGTATCCGGTTGATCTGTGGCATAAAGCCCATATCCATCATCTTGTCAGCCTCGTCCAGCACCAATATCTGAAGCTGTTTCATCACTAAATGACCTGCAAGGTAGATATCCATAAACCTGCCGGGAGTTGCTACAATGATATCGACGCCTTTGCTTACCTGTTCTATCTGCGTTTTTGGACCGAGTCCGCCATAAAGTGTAACCACCCGCAGGTCAGTATATTTGGCAAAGGCTTTTACGTTTTCCTCGATCTGCATGGCCAGCTCACGGGTTGGAGCAACGACCAATGCGCGGGGATTTTCACCTTGAGCATATTTCAGCCTCATAACGATAGGCAAAACATAGGCAGCCGTTTTACCAGTGCCGGTCTGGGCTATGCCCATTACGTCCTGACCGTTCAATATCGGCGGAATGGCTTTTTGCTGCACAGGCGTAGGTTCGGCATAACCCGCATCATCAATGGCATTTAGTATTTGCCGGTTAAATTTAAAATCCTCGAAGGTTGCGCCCATGCGGCAAAGATAGGGTTTTCTTTGAGGTGAAGGCAGAAAGGCGAAAGCTGAAAGCTTTTTAACTGTTTTGTCACCTGATTATTAATTCCGAAATTTGCCTTTCAAAATCTGAAATCGTAATTCTAAAATCCGAAATTCCACCATGTCTTCTATCCTCATCAAATCAGCCACCATAGTAAACGAAAACAAACAATTTGTTGGTGATCTTCTTCTAAAGGACGGATTGATAGAGCGAATAGATAGCAACATCGATGTCCAAGCCGATCAGACCATCAATGCTGAAGGCTTACATCTATTCCCAGGCTGCATTGATGACCAGGTACATTTTCGTGAGCCGGGACTAACTCACAAGGCGGATATCCGCACCGAATCGCGGGCGGCGGTGGCTGGTGGTATCACCAGTTTTATGGAAATGCCTAATACTGTTCCCAACACCTTAACACAGGAATTACTTCAACAAAAATATGACATAGCCTCACGTAACTCGTTAGCTAACTACTCATTCTTCATGGGGGCTTCCAATGACAACATCGAAGAAGTACTGAAAACAGATACTCAAAATGTATGCGGGGTAAAAGTGTTTATGGGATCATCAACCGGCAATATGCTGGTGGATAATCCTACCACACTGGAGAACATTTTCTCGAAATCGCCAATGCTGGTGGCCGTGCATTGTGAAGATGAAGCAACCATCAAAACCAACCTGGCTTATTACAAAGGACTATTAGCCGACAATATTCCTGTTACGCTGCACCCTAAGATACGTAGCGAAGAAGCTTGTTATTTATCTTCTTCGATGGCTGTTGAACTGGCGAAGAAACATAATACCCGTCTGCATATCCTGCATATCTCTACTGAGAAAGAAACACACCTTTTCAGCAATAATATCGCGCTAAAAGACAAACGCATTACTGCCGAGGCCTGCGTACATCACTTATGGTTTACAGACAAAGATTACGAAACCAAAGGCAATTTCATCAAATGGAACCCTGCGGTAAAAACCGAAGCTGACCGCGACGGTATTTTGAAAGCGGTGTTGGACGGGCGAATAGATGTGATCGCAACAGATCACGCGCCACATACATTGGAGGAGAAATCTCAACCCTATTTGCAAGCCCCCTCCGGCGGCCCGTTGGTTCAACATGCCCTGCCTGCCATACTGGAATTGTACCATCACGGCAAAATCACCCTCGAACAAGTTGCAGAAAAAATGGCGCACAACGTGGCTATCTGTTTCCAGGTCGATAGAAGGGGATATGTGCGAGAAGGCTACTGGGCCGACCTGGTATTGGTTGATTTGAATAATCCATGGAACGTAAACAAATCCAATATCTTATACAAATGCGGTTGGAGTCCATTCGAAGGCGACACTTTCCGGTCGAAAATAATGCATACGCTGGTATCAGGTAATTTAGTCTACAGCAACGGAAGTATTATTGAAGGTAAATCTGGTATCAGATTGAATTTTAACAGGATATAATATTAAAAATCATCAAATAAAGAATTTTCTGCATTAAATTACACCTACGTATATCTCGGCTTTATCGCCTTTGTACAAGTCATAGTCGGCGATATAATTACGTCCACAACAGTCGATCCATATGTTTTGCCATGTGTTGACCACGCATCCCGGCATCTCACCATGCGGCTTATACAAACGATAGCTTCCTTTTGGAATTAACGCAGTAAACATACCATCCGAATCATCTGGATTTTCTATCCTGCAGCCCAACACCGTTGTGTACCAGCCGGTATGGTCGTTCTCATAATCGGTATACACACAATAAATGTCATCAGAGAGCCGGGCAGCAATTTGCCCGGCTATGTTTTCACTCATAAATTTTCCCCACAAATTTCCGATGTCGGCTTGTGCACGGCCATCCTGATTGGTAGTGCGCACCGCAATGCCTGCAACAAAAATCCCGGGACTTGTTATCTGCTCAAATGCGATGTTTCGGCTCATAACTAATCGTTATAACTAAATTTAAATATTTTTAAATCAAATTATTATAAAATTTATATCAATTAAAACTTAAACTTCACCGTTCTCCACCATTTCTTTCATTTTTCCAAAAACCCATTGCCAGTTTTGTTCCGAGTGCTCCTTCGATTCCTCACTTTTGATGTTATCCTGGGTGATGCTTAAAGTGGTTTTGCCGCCTTGTTCTTTCAGATCATAGGTGATGTCCTGGTAGTTTTCCGGCTTGTCTTCTGTACCCGACATAGTGCTCCAGTAATTATACCTTACAGACTTTCCGGGATCAATATCCAGTATATGTCCCTTATCGCGATAGCTCTTTCCTTCCCACTCCCCTTCCCAAATGATCGGGCTACCTTTTTTCCAATCAGTCTTTACATTGGTGCCAAAGAAGTACTTTTTCACGATCTCCGGGTTGGTCAGCGCTTCCCAAACCTTTGCTGCCGGTGCATTTACATCAATAGATGTTGTTAAACTAAAATTTCCCATAGTTTTGTTTATTGATTATTAATGATTGCTGTCTAACATTCTCGAACGAATCAGTTCGAAATCAGTTTTCCCTATCTCAAAAAAGCCAAACCGGAAGTGGTATCCCCAGGCTCTTTTGTCTTTAATAAATTCCATTTGAGGAATAAGGGGAATAAAAGGTGTCTCCTTGCAGGGATAATACTGAACATTCCTCCGATAGGGAATAAAGTTCTCTGACATTTTATGCTGATACACCTCATTCTCACTAACCTGCCCTATTGCCGTAAAAGCCTGTAGTTTTTGGTCGCCCTCATAGGTTACTTTAGGTGAGTAAAATATCACCCAATCATTTATATGGAGTTTCTTTAACGCACCGGGTTTGCCGTGATTGGCCTGCATAAATCCGCCCGCTACACCGCGTTTGCTATGATCCTTAGATACCACCGTTATCCAGTATCTTTCCTTACTTTCCATGATACAAAGAAAGAACCGCAGAATGACAGCCCTATGTCAGTAGAGTTTTGTGGATATCCGTTTTATCGTGGCGCAAAAAGTTCCCCTCTTGGGAGAGTAATAGCCCATCATTTGACAGACGGCATTAAACTTCTAA
>JAFDZM010000031.1 GCA_018266915.1 Bacteroidota bacterium
GTCATTGAGGCGCAAGGCGGATGGTGTGAGCCGCGCAACGAAGCAATCGCATGCTGCGCAGGGCGAACATGCATAGTTCGCGATTGCTTCTTCACCCCTCATGGCCGTTCATCGCAATGACAATTTTGATACTCTCATTTTAATAAATCCCTATCAAAATGATAGGGATTTATGTCTTTATACTCTTCTCTATTTATATCTTTTTGAATTTAAGTTTCTGTTTATCAGGCTTCTATATAAATAAACCCTGTTTTGGCATCTGCTTGGTTAAGGTTGTGAAAATCAACCCAGCATGGATGTATCAGTATCCGGGAATTTATATGAAAAAACAGAGCTTAAAAAGCAAGCTAAAAGACATTCTCGCAATCACCTTTTCCTGGCTCCTGGCAATACTTATCCTCTATGTGGTCTTTCTAAAAATCAAGCTATTGTTTCATTAACCCTAACATAAAATTTAAATAACCCAATCATGGATGCAGTATACACCATAATTTATGTCCTGACCTTCGTGGTCGTCTTCTGGCTCTTCTTCAAAACCGTTAACTACTTCGAAAAAATCTAAAACTATGTTCGCTTTATTCATCGTAGCCGTAGCCGTATTCATTTACATGGTTTATGTGCTTTTAAAACCCGAAAAATTTTAACTCATATCTCAATTTATCATGAACACAGAATTCATAGGTGTTATTTTTATATACATGGCAACAATTATCCTGGCAATACCGCTGGGTAAATACATTGCCAAAGTATTTAAAGGCGAAAAAACATGGTTCGATTTTATTGGACCATTGGAGCGCTTTATTTTCCGTTTCAGCGGCATCGATCCCAAGCGCGAGATGAACTGGAAGCAGCATTTAAAAGCGCTGTTGACCATCAATTGCTTGTGGTTATTTTACGCTTTCTTCTGCCTGCTCTTCCAAAATCATTTACCATTAAATCCGGACGGCAACCCTAACCAAACTCCCGACCTGGCATTTAATACAGCAGTCAGCTTTGTAACCAATACTAACCTGCAGGATTACTCGGGCGAAACCGGTGCAACTTATTATACGCAACTTTTCGTTTTTGCCTTTTTGCACTTCGTGAGCGCAGCAACAGGTTTTGCAGCCATGATGGTGGTATTCAAGGGGATGAAAGAAAAGACAACGGATAAATTGGGCAATTTTTGGGATTTCTTTGTAAAATCCATCACTCGTTTATTCCTGCCGTTAAGTATCATACTGGCTATTATTTTAGCTTTTAATGGCACACCAACCAGCTATAAGGGTAAAGCCACATTTATAAGTTTACAGGGCGATACTGTACATGTATCTCGGGGACCGGCTGCGGCAATGATCGCTATCAAGCAGTTAGGTACTAATGGTGGTGGATGGTATGGCGCCAATTCAGCACATCCGTTAGAAAATCCGAACTATCTGACCAACATTCTCGAAAATATTAGCATAATCCTTATTCCGATAGCCATTGTTTTTGCTTTGGGCTATTACCTTAATAAAAAGAAACTGGCCTGGGTCATCTTCGGGGTCATGACGGTGGGGTACCTTATCATGGTGATCCCATCTATCATAGCTGAAACCGGGGGCAATCCTGCTATCGCTCATTTAGGTGTTAATCAGCCTGCGGGATCGATGGAAGGTAAGGAAGTACGCTTTGGGCCGGCCGCATCTGCCTTGTGGGGTGTGAGTACAACAGTTACCTCAAACGGCTCTGTAAATGCTATGCACGACAGCATGATGCCGGTATCGGGCATTGCTCAATTGTTTGATATGATGATTAATGCCTTCTATGGTGGCGTTGGTGTAGGGTATCTTAACTTTTACATATTTATCATCATAGCAGTATTTATATCAGGATTGATGGTGGGACGTACACCTGAATTCTTTGGCCGTAAAATTGAAGCCCGCGAAATGAAGATCGCTTCATTGATCGCCCTATTGCACCCCTTCCTGATACTGGTTTTTACTGCTGTCGCTTCATATTTGCTAGCACATTATCCAAATATCAATTGGGCCGAAAAACCTTCAGCGTGGTTAAATAACCCAAGCTTTCATGGTTTCTCCGAGATGCTTTACCAGTTTACTTCCTGCTCGGCCAATAATGGTTCAGGATATGAGGGCCTGGCAGATAACAGCATCTTCTGGAATGCGGCAGGTGGTATAGTGATGTTCATCGCGCGTTTCATGCCGATTATCGGTCCGGTAGCGATTGCGGGTATACTGGCTAATAAAAAATACATCCCTGAATCTGCCGGGACATTGAAAACCGATACCACTACCTTCGGTGTAATGATATTCGCCGTGATCATCATTGTTGCCGCATTATCATTCTTCCCTGCATTGACTTTAGGGCCAATTGCTGAACACTTTTCCTTAAAATAATTAGAAGAAAATGACTACTCATCAAAATACATTATTCCAGGGCGAACAGGTAAAAGAAGCTTTAAAGCAATCTTTTATCAAGCTTGATCCACGCATACTGGTGCGGAACCCTGTGATGTTCACAGTGGAAATAGGCACCGTAGTGATGCTTATTGTAACCGCTTTTTCCTTTACCAATCACAGCCAGGGTAGCTTTGGCTATAATCTGACTGTATTCCTGATCCTGCTGCTGACCGTATTGTTTGCCAACTTTGCAGAAGCAATTGCCGAAGCCCGTGGCAAGGCGCAGGCTGAGAGCTTGCGCAAAACACGCGAAGAAACACCTGCACGTTTACTGGTTGATGGTAAAGAAAACCAGGTAATGTCATCAACCTTAAGAAAAGGGGACATTTTCCTTTGCGAGGCAGGCGATACTATTCCTACTGACGGCGAGATCATTGAAGGTATTGCTACGATTGATGAATCAGCTATCACAGGTGAATCTGCTCCTGTAATTCGTGAAGCCGGTGGTGATAAATCATCCGTAACAGGCGGTACTAAAGTGTTATCTGACCGCATTAAAGTAATGGTGACCACCCAGCCCGGCGAAAGCTTCCTGGATAAAATGATTGCACTGGTTGAAGGTGCTTCACGTCAGAAAACGCCGAACGAGATCGCATTAACTATCCTTTTGGCTGGCTTTACACTGATCTTCGTTATCGTATGCGTTACCTTAAAGCCATTCGGCGACTATGCCAATACACCGATAACTATAGCTGCATTTATATCCTTATTCGTGTGCCTTATCCCTACAACCATCGGCGGTTTGTTATCAGCCATCGGTATTGCCGGGATGGACAGGGCTTTGCGTGCCAACGTGATTACAAAATCAGGCAAAGCGGTAGAAACTGCAGGCGACCTGGATACCTTATTGTTAGACAAGACCGGGACAATAACAATAGGGAACCGTAAGGCCACACATTTTTGGCCGGTTGAAGGTGTGAACGAAAATGAATTTATAAAAGCTTGTGTATTAAGCTCACTGGCTGATGAAACCCCTGAAGGTAAATCAATAGTCGAATTGGCAGAAGAAGGTGCAGGCCGGCTTACTGTAAAAGTGCCCGACGGCGCTACTTTTATCAAATTTACTGCTGAAACACGCTCAAGCGGATTGGATACCCCTGACGGCTTGCGTGTGCGTAAAGGCGCTTTTGATGCTATCCGGAATATGGTATTGAAAGCAGGTAACTCATTCCCCGATAGTGTCGAAGGACGGGTAAAAATCATCGCCTCAAACGGCGGTACGCCGCTGGTGGTGTGTCAGAATGAAAAGGTTTTGGGAGTGATCGAATTGCAGGATATTATCAAAACCGGTATTTACGAGCGTTTTGAACGCTTACGCAAAATGGGTGTAAAAACGGTAATGGTGACCGGTGATAACCCTTTAACCGCCAAATTTATCGCCGAAAAAGCTGGTGTGGATGATTTTATTGCCGAGGCCAAACCTGAGGATAAAATGAATTACATCAAAAAAGAGCAACAAGGCGGTAAACTGGTAGCCATGATGGGCGACGGTACAAACGATGCGCCTGCTTTGGCCCAGGCTGATGTAGGCGTAGCGATGAACAGTGGTACACAAGCCGCTAAAGAAGCCGGCAACATGGTCGACCTGGATAATGACCCAACCAAGCTGATCGAGATCGTGGAGATCGGTAAGCAATTGCTGATGACTCGCGGTACACTAACCACCTTCTCCATCGCTAACGACGTAGCCAAATATTTTGCTATCGTTCCGGCCTTATTTATGGTATCGATACCGTCATTACGCGCATTGAATATTATGGACCTGCATAGCCCTGAATCGGCCATTTTATCAGCGGTGATTTTTAACGCGATTATTATACCAATGTTGATCCCTTTAGCTTTAAGGGGGGTGGAATATAAACCGATTGGCGCCAGTGCATTGCTTCGCCGTAATCTGCTGATCTATGGGTTTGGTGGCGTTATCGTGCCGTTTATCGGTATTAAGCTGATCGACCTGTTCGTATCACTATTCATATAAAATAAAGACGTCTCAAATTTCATATCTCACATCTCAAATCTGATTTAAAATGAAAACTTACATATTACCATCTATCAAAATAACCATCATTCTGCTGGTCATTGTTTCGGGACTTTATCCTTTAGCTATAGCAGGAATTGGCAAATTGGCCCCCGGCCATGGTGATGGAGTGACTGTGGAATATAAAGGCCGTGTTGTTGGTTTTGCCAATGTGGGCCAAAAGTTTACCAAAGACCAGTATTTCTGGTCACGCCCATCGGCTGTTGATTACAATGCAGCGGGTTCAGGCGGTTCAAACAAAGGCCCAACCAATCCGGACTATCTGCATAAAGATGTTCAGGGCCGTATCGATACTTTTTTAAAACATAACCCAACGGTGAAAAAAGAGCAGATACCTGCCGAACTGGTGACTGCTTCAGGCAGTGGCCTTGATCCCGATTTGTCCCCTGCCGGAGCAAAGGTACAGGCGGCACGCGTTGCAAAAGCACGTGGCTTGTCAGAAGAGCAAGTGTTGGCATTAGTGGATTCGCATACGGAAAAGCCACTACTGGGATTATTTGGTCCTGAAAAAGTGAATGTGCTGAAATTGAATATCGCGCTGGATGAAATAAAAAAATAGAACTAATACTGTAATGAAAATCATAATATCTCTATTCTCAATATTAACTATAACAACCTTATCGGTGAAAGCGGCGACAACTGCCGCCGTTGATACCGGAAAGGTAGGCACCACCGCTGACCCAAAAGATCCGCCGTTGATCTTTACCGGTTCGGTAGACACCTATTGGAAATATGATTTCTCAGGACATGCGAATATCCCAACCAGCTTTGCTTCTG
>JAFDZM010000032.1 GCA_018266915.1 Bacteroidota bacterium
TAACGTGAGTTCGGGTTAAGCTACCAACAAAAGTTGGCTGTCATGTTCCTCAAAGATAATGTTAAGAGAGGGCTTTTTAGGGAAGAAGTGATAAGCACAAAGTACGCCGATTGTGTTCATTAGAAAGTTATTCACCGATCGGTGGCGGGTGTGCTGAAGCTTGCAAATATTTTTTAGCTCATCGTTGACACACTCGATGATAGCCCTTTTTCTAAGCATTATTTTGTCGGCTTGTGAGATGTTAAAGTCTTTCATGTTTTTGCGTGGTTTGGTTATCATTTGGATGCCATTGCCCCAAAGTAAGTCAGCCAAAGCTTTCGATATGTAGCCTTTATCACCGAACAATTTACCGAAGATATCCTGGGTCATGGAGGTCATTACTTTGATGTTTCGGTCATCAACGTTACCCTTTGTAAGGTAAAAAGACAGTATTTCACCTTTGTCATTGATGATCAGGTGCAGTTTGAAGCCATAAAACCAACCGATAGAACACTGGCCCCTTTCGGCCACGGAGGCAAATACTCTGTGATTATGAATACGCCGGTTATGGCAGGCTTTGATATGTGTTGAATCGATAAAGTTGATACCCCGTGACTGCCCAAGGCAATTAGTTTTCAAGAACAGCATCATGGGGACGGCCACTCTTTGCTCCAATTCAACAAAGCGGTTATATGATACCAATCCGGGAAAATAATCTTTATAATGAGCACAGATATAACAAAGGTAAAAGTGCTTGAGGTTGGTAAAATGTCCGCTATGAAAGGCAATTAAAATGGTAATCAATTCGCTGTCGGACAGCGAAGCTTTACGGTTTCTGACCTTATGGTTACCTGCATCGAGCTGATGTTTGACTATTTCGGACTCAAATTCTTTGCAGAAGTCATCGACCTTAACAAAAATTTCGATAATTTTAGAAGGAGTAAGCATACAATGTTATGGTTTAAATTCGACACTTAAATATAACAAAATATGCTTACTTATTGATATTCAAATAGTTAATAATTTACAACAAACCATTTACTACCTAACTCTTATCCCGAACTCACGTTA
>JAFDZM010000033.1 GCA_018266915.1 Bacteroidota bacterium
AAGAACAAAATGAGTGTTATCAACGCAGTAAGAAACAAGCTTGTACAACGGATATTCGCCTGCGTCAACCAAAACAGAAAATATGAAAAAAATTATCTTAGATTAGTTGCATAGATCATAGAAATCGAGGCGCAAGGCGGGTAGTGTGAGCCGCGCAACGAAGCAATCGCATGCTATACAGAGCGAATATGCTAGGCTAAATACTGTCTGAACCATGATTCGAAGCGAAAAAACAAAATTCCCCTCTTGAGAGGGGCAGGGGTGTGTTTCTACGCCATGTTATTTAAACTTGTGCCAACTGCCGACTAATAACTGCTAACTGGATATGGGCGTTGCCTGCGGCCCGTGCTATCCGCTCATACTACACAGGCATTAGCCACAGGGCCGGTATACGCTTCTATCACTAACGTATTTTTTCTGAACCGTTGATCGGTTTGACTGCACTGATTTATTTTAAAATACCGCGAAAACACGGGTTGAAATTGTATTTCAGTATAACGACCTTTACTCTGCCTGTTCAAGTGTCCCACTTACGTCTTAGCAGGGGTCTCCTGAAAGGGACCCTGCGCTGTGTGCACTACTTTTCATAAATTGAAGTGGTTTCGGGGGCCTTTAAAGCAGGGTCCCCTTTGGGAGACCCTGCTGGGACGGGGGAATTTTCAGTATTTCGGAATTAGCAGAGTTCCTTTACGTACGTTTGTTAAATGTTGACAATTGAACCTGCGACCAAGTTAGGGTGATGGTTTATAAGGCTACCATAAATACTATGAACTAACCTTATAAAGAGTTCTGCCATTTAGGCATTCTTCATAATTACAAAATCTCTTTAGATTATCGCTAAAGCCATTATGTTGAATTGCGATAAATGGGTTGCATACAACGAACTTTCCTTTGTTGTATAAGGCTCTATCTAAATTTACATTTTCAGGAGCTGATATAAAAATATCATAGAATCTCTCGTTTATAATATAAATCGTTAGACCAGAAAAATCATCAACAGTATTATCTTTTCTTATATTTCCTTCATATATGCTGCCTAAAAAAATATCATAATCAGGCGGTTTATTATTAATAAAGAACTGAAAAGCTCCCTCTGCAGTAAAATGTATGTCGTCTTCAACGATTAATATTTCTGACATTTTTTCCTTTCGAGCATACTTTACAATTTGTTTGTGTGCTTGAGAAATGCCTCGAGCAGGAATTGTAGGATCTATAATTCCATCCCACATTTTGTATTCAAAAATATTTTGGTTTTGGAGTTCGCCTTTTAACAAATCTAACCTGTCCCTTCTATGTGAGAGATGGATAATATTGGGAATCATTTTATTTTAGGCAAATTGACTCTAGACTTTCTTTGAAAAATTTAAATGATTCATTCCATCTTACGTGCATACTGAAATCATCGATTAACTTAACAATTTGAAAATTATCCTTATAGTCGTTATATCTGCCATTATACTTTGTAATTCGATTTTTTGGATCTACTTGAGAAGATTTGCTTTTATTATCGCCAAAGCTCTGAAGAGGGTGAGTGGAAAACTGTTGAAAATACTTCGTTATATATTTACCGTCGATTATCATCCAAGATTCGAGCATATCACTTATACAACATAAAATTATTTTATCACGATCAATCTTTAATTGGTGTAAACCTTGTTCAATGGCATTTTTATCGTCCTCACATTTGCCGCTACGACCCCACTTCGGCATCCTATCCCAAATTATATAAACATAATCACACCCATCTGTTATTAATGTTTGCGCTACTAGAGGCCCTTCATTTATAAGACGTTGTTTATTTATTAAGGTTTCGGGTTTAAGAAGTTCTAGTTTTTTACAAAAAATATTAGCCAGATATGGATAAATATCGGCATCTGGCCCTTGGGGGCTACATTCCAAAATAAATCCAACTTTCATAAGTTACTTAGTTAATTTCCCCATCGTGTATAGTTTTCCTGGAGAGAATTTATCCTTCCAAGCATTTAAATTGCTCTTATTCTCAGGTATTTCATATACACTGCCCTCTTTAACTTTTTCCGATACAATGATACTCTCTAAGGGAACCATATCTAAAAAAAAGGGAGAATGAGTGGTAACAATTACTTGCATTGATTTTTCTGCAAAAACACTCTCAACTTGACTTAACAACAATCCTATTGTTCTCGGATCAAGACCATTCTCTATTTCATCAATGAATAATACTGATGGCCTGTTTGGAGATTCAAAAATGGCTAGTAGTGCCAAAATCCTTAAGGTTCCTGATGATAAAAGCCAACCTGGTATAGACTTATCCTTTCCACCAGTCTCGTATAGTAATAACTCAATTTGTGTATTTATCGTTTCTTTAATTATATGCGGCTCTATTTTATCTATATAAGGAAGAACAAACCGCATTTTACTAATTAACGAATCTAAATGCTCCTCGCCCTGTTCCTTCATCCACAATAAGTATTCGGCTATGTTTCTACCTTCCCTGTCAAGTTTTTTTACCCTATTAAGTTTATCTTCATCATTTGGAATACCCATATTATGGGCATTCAAATAAAGAAATTGCCAATTCAGAATATATCTGCTAAACTCATCTAATCCCTTAAAATAAAAACTAGGTGAGCCCTTGAAAGACAAAATCAGACTTCGTCCATCATGAAAAAAAGGTGAAGGGTTTTTTTCTCCTTTAGGGTAATAATAGACTTCTATTTTATTATTGTCTTGGTGTCTATTAAATGTAAAAACGAGTTCATTGTCGCACTTCAATTCCTCGTTCTCAACAACATAATACCCGTCCTCGAGATTGATTTGTACTTTGTATTCATAAAGCTTTTCATTTACCAAAGCAGTTAAAGCGATAGTAAGAGGGTCATAGCTTTTTTTCTCCGATAGATAAGCGTTATAATTTCTTACTCTTTCTAAGCCTCCCCATTCTTTAAATGCCCTATCCAAATCGGAATTGACGGCAATTTGTAAAGCCCAAAGAGCTTCAATAATACTACTTTTTCCTGTACCATTGTTCCCAATAAAAACGGTAAAAGGCTGAATCGGTAAATCCGTCCCCGTATGAATCGCTTTAAAATTTTCTATGAATACTTTTTGTAGCATGCCTTTTTCGACAAATGGTGCGTAATTTGCTAACAACAAAACTACTAATTCTTAGGTCTTATTTACATTTCGTAAGAATAAATGAATTTGCAATCGAACTAAAAAGGATACGCAAAACCCAACTTACCTTACTTCCACCCCTCATACCCCAAAAACTTCACCAACTCCACATTATCAACCGATAACACCGGCATCCATAACCCCAGCCGTTCACGCGTCCACCAAAGATGTTGCGGGTTGCCCGGTTCGGCAAATTTGTAGCGGTACATGGTTGCGCGGATAAATCGCGGCGGCTTGCCGGGGAAAGGGTTTTCGGCAAAGAGTCCTACAGCGTCAGGGTCGTTGTGGAGCAGCTTCCATACCAGGTGGTAGGTCCAGGGGTATTGGTCGGCGGTGGACATGGAGGCAAACCACATCTGCCAGTCGAGGTGCGGCTGATAGGGTGCTATCTGTGGCGGCTGTTTATCCAGGCGGACAGGCAGACCTTTATAGATATAAGGTTTCCAGACGGCTTTATTGTTGGTGGTATCCTCCATTGTTCCTTCAAATACCACATTCAGGCGTTCCTGTCCTACGCTGCCGAAGGCGCCATAAGTATTCACCAGGTCGAAAGGATCATAAGAAGTATTCATGATCTGCTGGTTGGATAGCAGGTTAAACGCCGGTTGCAGACTGAGCAAGGCCAGTAACCCTGCAATGATATAAGAGGTGGTTAGCATAGGTTTTGACTCCTCTGTACTATCGGCAGCTGCCTGTGCCTTGCGGACCAACACCTTTGGCAAAATCTTCGCCCAATAGCCATCATCAAAACATGCCAGCGCCGGAATAATGGTTAGCCAGTTTAAAAATGAGAGGTTGCCGCTAAGAATGATACTCAACTGGAACAATATAATAATCGAACCCGCAATATGTCTGCCTACTCTCGGCCAGAACACAAACCAGGGCGCCACCAGCTCACCGATCCAATTGAACCATACGCCCAGCTTTAACCAAAAATGCGGCAAAAAATGAAACCACCGGCTCAGCGGACCGGGTATAGGCTGCGTTTCGAAATGGTAAAACAATACCGTCCCGTTTCGCCATGCTGCATCGCCCCGGAATTTGATCAACCCGGAGCCCACCATAATGCGGAATATCAACCAGCGGAATAGAACGATAATAGCTATAGGCGGCGGGCGTTTGGGGAATGGCCGCATATCTACCAATGGGCACAGGAAAATTGCAAGGAAACCCGTTTCGCCAAGCTGTATTTCCCAGCCGTAGCCATACCAGTCCTGCCCCACATGCACGATGGATATATACAAAAACCAAATTACTCCAAGCATAGGCGCATTGGCATAACCGGCAACGACTATACACGATAGAATAAATCCAATCCAGGCTACAGCCAACAAAGCTCCATCCGAATGCCATAACCAAAAGATAGACGGTAGCCGCATAAAGCCTGCAAAGTCTGATCCTAATGAGTGGCTTACGAGG
Source organism: Bacteroidota bacterium (assembly GCA_018266915.1). Taxonomy (GTDB): domain Bacteria; phylum Bacteroidota; class Bacteroidia; order Sphingobacteriales; family Sphingobacteriaceae; genus Mucilaginibacter. The sequence continues at coordinate 4,576 of JAFDZM010000033.1, forward strand.
TTGAGATAATTCCCGAGCGGCAGCAAACCATTGGAGCCTATTAAAGGAACAAGCTGGTTAATGGCCACCAGGAATGCTACTGCATACACCACACCCAGCAGCCGCAGGATCATAAACCGGGTTAGCCAGTAGGTTGACCTGTTATCCCGCTCAAGAGCGATAGGTTGAGTGGTCAAAGTATCTGAAAGCATATTTGACATATTTTAGCTGCCAGCAAGGCGGAAGGCGCGTGACGCAAGGAGAAAACCGATAATACCGGCACCATGCGCCACCCGCCTGCCACACATTAAATTTATTAAAACAAACCCAACACTTTTTGGTGTTTCAAATGTTTATTATATTTGAGTACCAATTCAATAAATCAGATTTCGGTGAGGCTGTCTGGATAGCATCATCATCATTAAAAAACTACTGCAATGAAAAATTTACTCTTATCATTTGCCATTGTACTTACAGTTGGCATAGGAATGGCATTTACCGGTAATGGTACAGAACACCTGAAAGGCTATATCAGCGATTCGCATTGCGCGGAAGCCAAAACTGATATGGGCTCACTGGATGCGCGTATAAAATGCGTCAACAAATGCATGGCGGGCGGCGCAGCTGCTGTATTGGTTTCGGGCGACAAGGTTTATAAAATATCAAACCAGAAAGCTGTGAAAAAATATGCAGGAAAAGATGTGGAAGTAGATGCTAACGTTAACAACGATACCATCGAAGTAACCAAGATAATGGAAGCTAAATAAAGAAATCAAAACCTAAAGTCGGGCCCGGGACTTGCGTCTGCGGGCTCTTTTTATTTTAGTCGTTACGTCAAAAATTCAAATTAGTTAGTAGTTTTAAAAATTATAAACCTACGAACATGAAAAGACTTCCACCATTTATCCGCCTGTTGGTGCAGGCGCAATTCATTTTAAGTTTGCTTGCTTTTACCTCTCTCAAAGCATCGGCACAGGCCACATTAATGAAGGACCCTGATGTGATCGGCCGATGGGATTTGAACCTGGAGAAAGACGGTAAAATATTACCATCATGGTTAGAGGTGCAGAAATCGGGTACCCATACATTGATCGGACGTTTTGTGTATGCATTCGGCAGCGCAAGGCCAATTTCTGAAGTAAAGGTAAACGGCACTAAATACAGCTTTTCAATCCCTCCTCAATGGGAGCCCGGAAACCGGAATATGGATTTTGAATTTGAAGTGAATGGCGATGCTATAAAAGGCACCATGGTTTATACCGATGGCCAAACTTATAACTTCAGCGGAGTGCGTGCACCATTAATGGCCCGTACCAAAACACCTGCCTGGGGCACGCCTATCAAAATATTTAACGGTAAAGACCTGAAAGGCTGGCATACCGATGGCAAAAATCAATGGGTTGTTGAAAATGGTATGCTACGCAGCAAACACTCAGGGTCTAATTTAATGACCGACAAAACCTTCACCGATTTTAAACTGCATATCGAATTCCGTTACCAGCAGGGCAGCAATAGCGGCGTTTACCTGCGCGGCCGTTATGAAACACAGATCATCGATACCAAAAGCGGTGAGCCTGAACCGATCAATAACCAATTCAGTTCGATATATGGCTTTCTGCCGCCAAACGTGATGATGGCTAAAAATCCGGGTGAATGGCAAACCTATGATATCACTTTGGTTGGACGTATGGTAACTGTGGTAGCCAATGGCCGTACGGTGATCAGCAACCAGATCATTCCGGGTATAACCGGTGGTGCGATCAACAGCAAAGAAGAAGAACCAGGACCGATCTTATTACAGGGCGATCATGGTCCGATCGATTATAGAAATATTGTCTTGACTCCGGCTAAATAATGGAAACCAAAAAACTCATGTCATTTCGACGAACCAGGTGGGAAGAAGCGCGGGCGTGAGGAGAAATCTTCTACGCCATACATAATCCGCTTTGCAAGTTGTAAAAGATTTCTCACCTACCCGCACTTACACTAGCCATCCCTGGCAGGTTCGAAATGACATGAGTTTTATATTGATGGTTTGAGGTTTTCTCAAAACTATTCGACCTCTAATCTGTTTTTCGGACAATAAACAACCAAAGCCATGAACGATCAATTATTTGCCGCCGAATTTGCCAAAGAGCTCGAATCAGAAACAACTTCAACATTAAAATGCCTCGAACGTATCCCGCCTGAACTGTTTGGCTGGAAACCGCATGAAAAATCAATGGAATTAGGTTACCTGGCATTACTTGTGGCCGAAATACCCATGTGGATAACACACATCATCAAAAAATCAGAGATCGATTTTGCCACATTTCAGCACCTGAAGCCACAAACCACACAGGACCTGGTCAATCATTTTAAACAAAATGTTTCTGAAGCAAAGGATGCTTTGCGTGGATTAAAAGAAGGCGAGCTTTCAGAAACTTTCTACCTAAAGGCTAATGGAAATATTTTATTCAGTTCGCCAAAGAAAGCGCAGGTTGAATCGACCATCAACCACATGGTGCATCACCGCGGACAATTAACGGTTTATATGCGGTTAAATGACATAGCCGTACCGTCCATTTACGGGCCATCTGCGGATGATAAGAGTTTTACAGGATAGAGAATTTAGCCGATTAATTATGTACCAACCTTGAGTTTTTAATTAGCAGCGAAACTATTTGCAATAAATTAAATGGCTGAAAAGGGGTTTTCAGGATCAGATCAGCATCGCAGTGGTTTTCAAGATGTTCATCAGCAAACATATCGGATAGTAATATTACCGGCGTGTTTTTGGTTTGTGCCTGCGCTTTCAGCATCAGGCAGATGGCATGCCCGCATATTTCGGGGAGCCATTCATCGATAATAAAGCAATCCGGGCGCAGGAAAGCGAGCTCCTGCATAGATGAAAAAGCAGGCAAGGCACTAACTACATAACCTTTATGCTCAAGCAATGCTTTGATAGCTTCAAGGTTGGATGCGTCATCCGCAATTACGACAATATGTTTCCGCATAATAATTTGGGGGTAAAACAGGTCAGGGGGAACCTTTAGTAATTGTTTAATTATACGGAGTAAGGACAGCTAAGTTGCAGTTTTTTTCATAAAAAACGAGAGTTTATCTCACATTTACCTATTGTAAATTTTATTGTTAATATGTAATAATTAATTAATCAAAAATTTAATATAGACTAATAGCAGAGCGGTATCATTGTGTATAAATAAATGTCATTTTAAATGCGTTTATCCTATACCCCGATATCACTCCTTCATATTTTCCTGATCACTTTCCTGACCCTTTTTCTGAAGCCTGATGCTAAAGCACAAACAATGCTTGCCGTTAACGTTAAGCATCATCTTGAGAAAGATCTCTCTTTAATTAATGTGGGTGACAATGATCTTATTCATTCGGAGCACCTTGCGGAAAAGCATGATGAAGATTTAGTTAATGAAGGATGCCCGTCCACAGTAAATTTCTTGCACCCCACCACGCTAGTATTACCAATCAAAAATGCTGGTAAGATATATTCAGGATATCATCCTTTACGTGTTCGAATATATAGTGCCAGCATACCGCACAGCATGCGTATAACTGTTAAGCTTTTTAAGGTGGTTATTGTGCCGTTGTGGCATTCTAAATAGCTTTAGTCTGCCAATTCTATCCAAACAGGCCCATGATCGCTTGACTTTTCCCAGCCGCGCACGTGACGATCAACCCCTGCTGATTTGAGTCGGCTATCCACCTGCGGGCTTAGTAAAAAATGATCGATACGCAAACCTGCATTTCGTCCATAAGCATCGCGGAAGTAATCCCAAAAAGTATAAATGGTTTCCTGCGGGTGCAGTTTACGAATAGCATCCGTCCAGCCCTGATCGATTAACCGTTTAAAGGCCGCACGGGTTTCCGGACGGAATAGCGCATCTTCAACCCAACGTTCCGGTTTGTAGGCATCGATTTCTGTTGGTATCACGTTGTAATCCCCCGTCAGTATCACCGGAAGACCGGAAGCCATCAGATCACCCGCGTGGATAATAAAGCGTTCCATCCAGCTTAATTTATAATCGAATTTTGGTCCGGGTGCAGGGTTGCCATTAGGTAAGTAAAGGCCACCTACAATTAGGCCATCAACCTCTGCCTCAATATAGCGGCTATGCAGGTCTTCCGGGTCGCCGGGGAGCACACGCCTGCGTTCTTTTATTTCGAGGCCACGGGTCAATATCGCAACGCCGTTCCAGCTTTTTTGTCCATGCCATATCACATTGTAACCGGCATCTTTTATCGGTTGCTCCGGAAAATTTTCCTGTGGCGCTTTTAGTTCCTGCAGACAAACTATATCCGGTTGAGTTTCGCCAAGCCAGCGAAGCAGTACAGGCAGCCTGCTATTAATGCCGTTAACATTGTAGGTTGCAATTCTCATGGCAGATGGTTTTGATTTGAAATCAAACTTAATGAAAAAACGGAATCAGCCCGGACTTTTATTTTGCTTTTTGAATCACCGAAAACCACACATTGCAACGGGTAACAAAGCCCAGGCTTTCGTAAACCTTTATGGCACGATCATTATCCGAACGTACATGCAGATAAGGTATTTCGCCGGCTGCCATAATGCGATTGATTTGATAGATAAGCAGTTGCCTTGCATAACCATTCCCGGTATGGTCAGGGTGTGTGCAAACGGCGCTTATTTCCGCATAATTAAAAGCATGCAGGCGTTGCCCTGCCATAGCGGCCAGCTCACCATCTTCAAAAATGCCGCGATAATGACCAAAATCTATTGTCCTTTCAGCAAAAGGTCCGGGATTGGTTAATTTGGTAAGCGAAAGCATTTGCGGAACATGTTCCTGCGCTAAAGGCGTCAGCTCCGTTGTTGGTTGTCCAAAAACAACGCCCGGCTTATAGATCATCTGGTTACCTTTGATGCAATTCAACACTTTCCACGGAGCAGGTATTTCCATTTCATTAGGTGCTACAAATAAGAATACCTTACCTTCCGGCATCATTTCGTACAGTTCCCGGAAGTTTTCTTTGATGTTTTCCTTAAATCCTACAAATGGCGATATATCCCGGTCAAAATACCTGATATGATCGTTACCATAGTAAAGATTTTCATTACCAGATATCAAAGCATTCCATGCCGGATTGTCCAATACATGTTTCATCGGGGCAAACCTATGAAAAAGAGCCGCTAATAAAAAGCTTCTGTGTAGCTGTAATGTTTGAGCTCTTACTCCGACTAAGCCGATAAAAAATTATTTAAAACAACAAGATCGACATGAACTTAAAAAAGACAGGATACGCATTAGGCGTAACAGGCACATCTCTCGTGTTATTATGGATAGGAATTTTAAAATTTACCCCCTCAGAGGCAATGGGTATAAAGCCTTACGTTGAACACAGTTTTTTAATGAACTGGATGTATGCTATCGGCAGTGTACGTCAGGTGTCTGATGTTATCGGAATATTTGAAACAGCGACATCTGTTTTGCTTCTTGCATCTTTTTGGAACAGCCGGGCCGGATTAATTGCTGGCTATCTCTCGGCAATTATTTTTTTAACCACACTCAGTTTTCTATTTACCACTCCGGGTATATGGAAAGCTATGGATGGTGTACCCGTCACAGATTTCTTTGTGCTGAAAGATCTGGGATTTCTGGCGGTTGGTCTGCAGGTTATAGGTAGTAATTCAGAGACGAAGAAAAGCAACCCTATGACAGTTTACTCCAAATAAAAATGCCATTTGCTTTCACCCAAAAGCTTTTTTCAAAAAAATACCGGCCCTGCCCGACCGGTATTCAATCCAACTAACCAAACAGTTCCCTGATACAAACGGATATTGTATATTTAAAAATAGCATTGCTGTAATACACTTTCTCCTTCGTTATACATTATGTGCTAAATACTTGACGATGAGTACAAAATACTTGACGTAAAAGAATGGATGCCTACTATATTGATTGTAAATTGCATTGACATTAACTTGGATATATAATGGCTAAAAATGTAGTATACTGGCTCAGCAAATACAAAGTATTCTACATACTTACGTGGATGGTGGCATCATTTATTATTATGCTCATCAATTACAATCCGCGTACCCCCTGGGTGCCTCAATGGTGGGGGCACATGATTATCTTGGGTACAGCCGTGCCCGTTTGTTATTACACCGCTTATAAACTTACTCCCCGGTACTTGTATACCCGTAAAATCGGTGCCTTTATTTCTTATTTACTGTTGCTGGCCTTCTTAAATGCAGTGGTTACTTTTCTGTTTGCTTTATATATCTATCAATTGGTTACCGGAATACCGGTCTTTGGCTCTGCATTGAGGATAGTATCCTTGTTTTTTGAGACCGTATTGATAGACATCAGTCTTATCGCGATCAGTTGCATCATCAAAATAATCATCGACCGCTATTTTATGGAGCAGCAGATACTAGAGATTGAAAAAGAACGGGTAACATCAGAGCTTAACTTTCTGCGCTCACAGGTAAACCCGCATTTTCTTTTCAATGTGATGAATACCATCTATTTCCAGATAGATAAGGCTAATACGGATGCAAGGCTCACTGTAGAAAAATTTTCAGAAATGTTGCGCTATCAACTCTATGAATGCAATACGGATAAAATCCCCATACAGAAAGAGCTGCACTATATCAAGAATTACGTCGCAATCCAAACCCTGAGGGTCGAAAAGGAATCAGATATCAATTTATCTATCGAGGATGAAATGGATGATTTTTCTATAGCGCCTTTGCTCATACTGCCGATTATAGAGAATGCATTCAAGCATATTTCGAACTTTAAAGAAGCTGGTAAAAACAAAATCCAGATCATCATAAAAAAGCAGGATGATGATACACTGATAATCGATGCAATAAATACTTATGACCAGGCAGCCGGGCAGAAACATTTATTGCAAACTGGCGGCTTGGGTATACAGAATTTACAAAGGCGACTGGAGTTGCTTTATCCGGAGAAACACGAACTGAACATTAATAAGGAAGAGAACACTTTTCAAACCGTACTCAAATTGCAGTATAATGATTAATTGTTTGATCGTTGACGACGAGCCGATAGCCCGCCAGGGAATAATGGAATATATCGACCAGGTGGAATTCCTGCATGCTGCCGCCGTATGCAAAAATGCTATCGAAGCAAGTTCTGCGCTTCAAAATAATCATATCGACCTGGTTTTCCTGGATATACAAATGCCGAAAATTACCGGTATCGATTTCCTGAAGAATTTAAGCAATCCGCCTTTAGTAATTTTTACAACCGCTTTCCCAGAATATGCCATTGAAGGTTATGAACTGAATGTGATGGATTACCTGTTAAAGCCAATAAGCTTTGAGCGGTTTTTTAAAGCAGTATTAAAAGTACAGGCTTATTTGAGTTTAAGATTGCGGCATGAGGTAACACAGGTAGAAAACTATTTCTTTATCAAATCGAACCAGAAAATAGAGAAGGTGTTGATAGAGGATATCCTCTATGTCGAGGCATTATCAAATTATGTTATTCTGTACACCAAAAATAAAAAGCACATAGTTTATATGAGCTTTAAAGGGATGGAAAGTCAATTGCCAGAGGGCCTTTTCATCAAGATACATAAATCCTACATCGTGGCAGTAAACGCTATTCAAACCATCGACAATAATGAGGTGATTTTAGCTGATCACATACTGCCAATCAGCAAAAGCTACCGCATGCAGGTGATGCAACGGATTGAAAGAAATCTTTTTAAAAGGCTTTAGAATTAATAGTTTACGTAAGCTTCATCAAAGCTGCCGTCATCATACAGATCGATCAAGCCATAACCGGGAGCAGTTTCGCGCTTGTTGCCTTCCCACCACGCACCGCTCACTGCGCCGTTGCAGATGTAGGTAACGTTATTGTAAACTACCTTATCGCGCAGATGGATATGTCCGCTCAGGCACAGTTTCACATTTGGGTGTTTGTAGAAAAGCTTAATGATTTTTGAAGTATCCGTATGCATGTCGCCGCCCAGCATCTCCCATTTATTTACAATATCATCCTCGATCATCAAAGTAGCCGTCAGGATTGGTATATGCGACATGATCAATATTGAAGTTTTAGGATCGGTAGTATTCAACTCATTTTCGAGCCAGGCAAATTGTTCATTGCCCAGCTTGCCAATATACCAGGTGCCATCAATATCCAGGTGAACGCTATCGAGAATGATGAATTTCCAACCGTTGTTCTCAAAACTATAGTAAGCCTTTGAAAGCTGCAGTTGATCCATGGAATACTTTTTACCATACAACGCCTGGCCTTTGTCATCCTCGTTCCACCAGATGTCGTGGTTACCCAGGCAATGACGGACAGGTAAGCTGCATTCAGATTTCATGATATTATGTGAGAGTGTCCATTGCTTGTTGATGGTATCGATATTCTCTTTGTTCATATCGAAAACGATATCGCCGCCATTAAGGATCAGATCGACTTTAGGGTTCTGCTGCTGCACATGGTGTAAACACTTCGTCAATTTGCCCGGCGCACCGAATTGATCCTTTAAGTGAATATCCGTTAGATGAGCTACCCGTAGGACTTTTCTTTTCTCGGTGCTGATATTCAGCTTTTGCAGAGCGGGGGTTAACATGTATAACCCCGACATTTTGAGTGCGGTTCTTCTTTTCATCACATGCAGCTTACAATTCGATATAAAGGTATTGTAAGTTGCTATTTCCGGGAAATCGGATTGATTATTTAATGCATAAGTAATATTGAATCGATCAATACCCTAACAGATCAAGCTATAGTTTTCAATTATTCTTCAATCCAATCTGGTGATGCATGTAATCCGTCAGGTATTCATTATTCATGAAGAAGTCGATGCCGAATATGGTTCGGTAATCACCGGTTACATTTGGGTTCTCCACCTGTGTTAAATTAGTTGCCGTGGTCGTGGTATATGTATAAGTAAAACCCATATTGGTGGTGACAGTCACCTGCGTACTTGCCGGAAGCGGACCAGTGCTCATCAAAGCTAATTTATTTTCAATTGTTGAAAAAAGCGGCGTACCTGTATCGAACAAAACATTTGCACTTATAGTCTGATTACTGTAGGTAATTGTAGCCGGTATATTCGCTGAATATCCACCAACACTGCCATAAGTAAGCGGATGCATAATAAAGCCATTCGAAGTGACGTCTGCTGAACTTAAACCAACGGTCAGCAATTTGGATACGTATGTTCCTGAGCTGCTGAACATATTTCTTGGCAGAACAGCCAGCTTAAACCCGCTAACCACGCTGGCACTGTTGTTAAAATAAATAAGTGGGCTTACTATTGAAGAGTTTGCATAGCTTGATCCCGGACCGACACCAAAAATATCCAGCGCGTGATTGACTGTTTCTGTATTGCCTGTTGTAACATCAACCACTTTATAATATAAAAATATTGGAACCCGTTTTGAACTCATACTACCATTAGCATCACCTATGGTAAGCGGGGCATAGGCCAGGTAACCATATTCTTTGGTTAAGCCGGTTTTGTTGCCATAGCTAAGGGTATATTGTCCCGCAATAATGGTTATACCATTTACGGTGGTTGAATCGCCTGTAAATGATATACCTGTAGTGGTAATCATCGCGTCTGGAATAATGCCGTGTGCATCGATGGTCATACCCGAAGACCCGGTGTCAAATACGCTGTAATAGTTAACAGTTTGGGTACCTATTTTTGAAACCGGTATAAAAGCGCGCTTACCGCTGTCTACGCCATATTCATATAAACCCAGCGTATTGGTGTTGGTCGTGACCGGTTTGGTTTTATCTTTTGAGCAGGAGCTAACGAAGATGATTAATCCAACCCCGTATAGAAACCAGAGTATATTTGTTTTCATTTCAGCTTAATGGAATATTAAATTCGACTTAAATACGTAATAACGCAAAAACTTTAAATGTTTTATCCGAGGGTAAAAATTTTGTTTAACAGCATTTTACAAATATATACGGGTTTTAGCCTTGTGAGGTTGGCTTTCTTTGCGGCATATTGGTTTTATCTGTTATAGTGCGGATCACCTCGTCCAGCTCATGGGCCGAAGTAAGCAGGTAGTTTAGCGTGTTCTGCTTCTCAACCATATCTTGTGTAGGATCAGTAATTAGTTGGATAAGTCCCATAATGCGGGCAAGGGGTGCACGTATCACATGCGACTGCAGCCAGGATATTTCTTTCAGGTTCTCATTCTGCTCTTCAATGGCTTTTATATAGTTCAGCCGCTCAGTAATATCCTTAAAATAAACAGATAAACCTTTTTCTGAAGGGAAGGCGCTGATATCAAACCAGGTATCATTTTCGGGGAAGTAATCCTCAAAACGCACTATGCTGTTGGTTTCTAAAGCTAAATGGTATTTTTTGTACGATTCAGAACCAATAAAGGCGGCATATATATCCCACAAATTACGGCCTATAATATTGGCCTTAGGCATAGCCAGCATCTTCTCGGCCATATGATTCCAATAGGTTACCACCCAGTTTTTATCTACAGCAAAAAAAGCATCGCCGATACTTTCCAATATGGTGTTCCGTTCTCCCAGGGCGCTTGTCTCGGCTACTTGAGCCCTTTTACGTTCATCAATATCCTGGAGCGAGCCATAAACCCGTGTACATGTTCCATTGAAAAACTCAGGCTCAACAATTACCCGCACCCATTTCTCGTTGCCTTTGGCGGTAATGATTAGTAATTCTACATCGGCACGTATACAATTTTTAAAGGCGTCTTTCATTACCCTGGCGATAGTATCACGGTTTTCACCTTCTTTATAAAAATTTATGAATCCCTCTACAGTAGGCTCATAGCTCAGCCTGGCTTCGTGTATTTGCCGGGTTATGTCAGACCAATAGATGGTCATCGTGCTTGCATCTATTTCCCAGCCACCAATTTTTGCCAGTTTGTTTGCTTCATAAAGCAGATCTTCAAGACCTCTTTTTTCGGTAATATCCCTGAAATTGCATAGAATAGCATTGATGTCAGGATCATCGATTTTATTGGTAAAAATAGTCTCAAGCCAAATAAAATGACCCTGCCGGTGTTTAACCCTGTAAATACAAGTGACGGGCAATTCCGCATTATTCAATGACCTGTTCAGACACGACCATACTTTTTTGCGGTCGTCGGGATGAACAATGGTGTTGAACTCTTCACCTACCCTGGCCTCCGCTGTCCACCCGGTTATTCTTTCTGCCGATTTACTTCGATAAACAACTTCCAGGTCCTTATTAAACAAAGCAATACCATCATAGCTATGTTCAATCAGCTTTCTGAAACGGATATCTTCAGAAGTTTGACCGGACTTAAGCTGTTCACTTGTTGGCTTATTATGTTCTTTTGAGCTTGAAATATTTGGCATAAATATTCTCCAAATCTGACCAAAGGACACGGGCAGTGACAATGGTCCTATTATTTTGGTTTCCAGTTTAGGGGTATTACAAATTTTATTATTTAACACCTGACAATCAACCCGTGTTTTAACGGTATTTGCACTTTTTCAACACTACAATCATCAGATATTTATTTAATATCTCATTTTGTATTTTTGGTTCGTGCCTGCTACTAATAAAAAAACTGTTGTACCCAAAAAATCACCTGTAAGAAAAAAGGCCCCTGCTAAGAAGAAAAAAAGCAAGGGCTGGCCCATTCAATTAAAAATTGGTATTGCGGGACTGTTATTAATATTGCTGTCCCCTTTCTACTATGGTTATGTGGTTAAAACATTTACCTCAACCTGGCGTTGGATACGCGACATAGGCGAAGAGCCTCATTACCGCACCTATAAAAGCTTCAATATCCGGATACCTGATAAATATGCGATACATGGCATTGATGTGTCCTATGCTCAAGGCAAAATCGACTGGCAAAAGGTAAAGAGTATGGAGGAAGACAGCGTACACATCAGCTTTGCTTTTATCAAAGCAACAGAAGGTATTATGCTGGTCGACCCATACTTTCAACGTAACTGGCGCGAGGCGCCCAAGGTAGGGATCATTTGCGGGGCCTATCATTACTTTAAACCAGCAAAAAGCGGTAAATGGCAAGCTAAATTCTTTTTGCAAACCGTGAAGATAGAAAAAGGCGATTTCCCACCGGTGGTAGATATTGAAGAATTAAACGGCACCAATCCCAATAAAATGCGCCAGGAACTGAAAGAGTTTTTAACCTATATCCAAAATAAAACAGGCGTTAGGCCGATCATTTATTCAGGTATCAGTTATTATACGGATTACCTGGACGGATATTTCGACGGGTATCCGCTGTGGATAGCGCATTATCACCAACCCCAGCTTAATATAAACCCCAAAACCCAATGGCTTTTCTGGCAGCATTCGGACAGAGCTACCATAAATGGGATTAACCATGTAGTTGATTTTGATGCTTTCAGGGGTGATAGCCTGGCGTTTAGGCGGTTATTAATCCAATAAACCAATAAAGAAGAAAGTTTTGAATTTGCGATTTTCCTCATTAACAATATTTATATGAAATACGATGATTATGTTATTCGGGTCATACTTGCCAATAATCAATTTGGAATAACAACAGTTAATGATCTTATAAGTATTAAAACTCTTTATCTGGTCCAGGAAGAGTTTCCATTTATTGAAAAATTAATTCAAAGCGGGGATATTGGAGCAATTCAAAATCTTACCCAAAATGGAATCAAAAAAGACAATTATCTCGACATAATGTCTTTCACCGATCAAAATGCCAAAAAATTTATTGTAACTATTTATGATAGTGATGCTTTGGAGCAAGACCCTCAGGTGATAGAGATTTATAGCTGCTGATTGACAATTGCTTTAAAACTCTTGTCGTAATTCGCCCTCCGTATTGCCGCATTCAACTGTTTTATAGCCTTTGTTTTGCCACTAAGTTTGTATTGTTGGTTGCTGGATAGCGAAATCTGGCGTTGATAGGAGGCTCCGTATTCTAGGTTTGCCATATATCCAAATTTAATTTGAAATACAT
>JAFDZM010000034.1 GCA_018266915.1 Bacteroidota bacterium
AGAACATTTCATCATATTAATCATCCCTTCAATCACATTGCCCGATTTGCTTACGATCTCTTCCATCTGATCTTCATCTTCCTTTAGCTTTTTCTGCACCAGGGCTATCACCAATTCGTTTTTATCTCTAAAAAAATGATAAATGGTCTTCTTTGACATTCCCAGGTGTTTGGCGATGTCGTCCATCGTGACGCTCTTGATCCCTGCCTTTAAAAAAAGGTCTTCACCGCCTAATATTATTCTATCTGTTTGACTCATTGACTTAATGGGTCAAAACTATGGAAACATTTTTTGATTTCAAAGTTTCCTAAATAAATGACGTTTCTCAGACAAATTTTTTAGTTGTAAATCAGAAACACTTGTTTGCTCACTGCCAACTAAAAACTGCCAACTGATTTCGTACCTTTGCGGAAAATTAGCATTACATGACGCTTACACCGCTTTCGGCAATCTCTCCTATTGATGGCCGGTACCGCAATACCACAGCCGGGCTGGCCGGTTACTTTTCAGAATACGCGCTTATTAAATACAGGGTATTTGTTGAAATCGAATATTTTATAGCCCTGTGCGAATATCCTTTGCCACAGCTTCAGGGTTTTGATAAAAAAGTATCAGAAAAGTTACGCGATATCTACCAGAATTTTTCAGAAAATGATGCCCAAAGTATAAAAGATATAGAAAAGATCACCAATCACGACGTAAAAGCTGTCGAATATTTTATTAAAAAAGAATTCGATAAATTGGGTCTTGAGAAGTACAAAGAGTTTATCCACTTCGGACTTACCTCGCAGGATATTAACAACACTTCTATTCCATATAGCTTCAAATTAGCTATTGATGAAACTTATTTACCTGCTATTACGGAGTTGATCGATCTATTGAAAAGCTATGCCGCTGAATGGGCCACATTACCTATGCTGGCGCATACGCACGGCCAACCAGCATCCCCAACTCGCTTGGGTAAGGAGATACAGGTATTTATTGAACGATTAGAAAATCAGCTTAATTTATTAAAGCAAGTACCATATTCTGCAAAATTTGGGGGTGCTACTGGCAATTACAACGCGCATTATATTGCTTATCCAAATATCGACTGGAAGAAATTCGGCGATCATTTTGTAAATGATATATTGGGGCTTAGCCGTTCTCAATTCACGACACAAATAGAACATTATGATAATTTTGCAGCGCAATGCGATGCATTGAAACGGATCAACAATATCCTGATTGATCTGGACAGGGATATCTGGTCCTATATCTCGATGAACTATTTCAAGCAAAAAATAAAAGCAGGAGAAGTGGGTTCATCGGCAATGCCGCACAAAGTTAACCCAATCGATTTCGAAAACTCTGAAGGTAACCTGGGTATTGCTAATGCTTTATTTGAGCATCTGGCAGGTAAGTTGCCTATCTCACGTTTGCAGCGCGACTTAACCGACTCTACTGTTCTGCGTAACATTGGAGTTCCGGTAGCGCACACATTGATCGCCATTAAATCAACTGTAAAAGGCTTAAATAAACTATTATTGAATGAACCAGTGATCAACGCTCACCTGGAAGCGAATTGGGCAGTAGTTGCCGAGGCTATACAAACTATTTTACGTCGTGAAGGCTATCCAAATCCATATGAGGCATTGAAGGAATTGACACGTACTAACGCGGCTATTAATGCTGAAACTATAGCTGAATTTGTAGAGACTCTGCAGGTAAATGAAGCGATAAAAGAAGAGATTAAAAAAATCAGCCCGTCTACTTACACAGGAATTTAGACAGTCATTGATCAGTCATAACAATAAAGGCTATTGAAAGTAATCAAAAAGCTGTCTAACTTTGTTATTGCATTAATTTAAGAATTAAAATGAATATCAACGTATATACCGAATCAACTCCAAACCCGGCAACCATGAAGTTCATTGTGAACAAGTTGCTGATCAATGGCAGTGTTGATTACCCTACAAAGGAAAGTGCCGAACATTCTCCTTTTGCAAAAGAGTTGTATAAATTCTCGTTTGTAAACGGGGTTTTCTTTGCCAGCAACTTTGTTACAGTAACCAAAACAGAAGGCAGCGACTGGAATGACCTGGAGCCAATTATCAAAGAATTTGTAAAAGGTGCTGTTGAAGCCGAATACAAAGTTCAGATTGAGGAACAAGAGGAAGTTCAGTTTGAAGGTACAGAAGCCGAAATCAAGATACAGCAGATATTACAGGATTACGTTCGCCCGGCAGTTGAACAGGATGGCGGCGCAATTCATTATAAATCATTTACTGATGGTATCGTAACCGTTGAGCTTCGCGGTTCATGCAGCGGCTGTCCATCATCTACTGTTACCCTTAAAGCAGGTATCGAAAACCTGTTGAAAAGAATGGTTCCTGAAGTTACCGAGGTGGTTTCGGAAGCCATGTGATTCACACGAATTTCACTAATTTATAAAAATACGAATTGCACGAATTGAATTCTGGATACCGGAATTTATTCGTGCAATTTTGCTTTAACGGGTCTGAATTGAATTAGTGTAATTCGCTTCAATTCGAGAAATTCGTGTTAATGTTAATTAAAGTATTTTTGGATGATCCCCAGCATTTCCTCAGTTATCTTACCGTTGGTTGCCAATAGTTGACGGGAGTTAAGCACCTCATCTCCACCTTTGTAGTTTACTACCTGTCCCCCAGCCTGCCGAACGATCACCACACCAGCCGCAATGTCCCAGGGATTTAAATTGTACTCGTAAAAGGCTTCGAATCGCCCACAAGCAGTATATGCCAGGTCCACTGCAGCTGAGCCCAATCGGCGCAAACCGTGACAGCTTTTCATTAACTCGGTAAATAAAGCGATATAAGCAGGCTGCTTTTCGAAATCATAATAAGGAAAACCAGTTGCGATCAAACTACCACCAACTGTAGGGTTATTGCTAACCTTGATCTCTTTGCCATTCAGATAAGCAGGTGCGTCTTTCCAAGCATAAAAACATTCGTCCAGGTTGATCTCATATACAACCCCCAATACCAATTCTTCATGTTCTTTTAGCGCGATGCTTACAGAAAAGCTCGGCACGCCATGTATAAAATTAGTGGTGCCATCCAGCGGATCGATGATCCAATTGTAACGGTCCCCTATTTTGGTGGTGGTTTTTTCTTCTGTAATAAAGCCCGCTTCAGGTAAAGCTTTTTCCAGCTCGGTTACGATGATCTTTTCAGCGGTTTTATCTACATAAGACACAAGGTCATTCAAACCTTTATATTCTATTCTATCAGGATCAAAGTTTTTACGTTCCTGCCGGATGAAATCGCCGGCCTGTTTGGCAACACGAATTACTTCGTGGGTTAGTTTTTCAAGATACATGCCGCAAAGATAAACTGAACGAGAATATCTTATGTATAAAATAGCTGGCAAAGAACAAACTTAACGCTGCCATTACACGAGCATAGGGCGGATAAATACCCATGTCCTGTATCAGGAACTTAACTATCGCCAAATTGGCAAAAAAACCAATGATTGCGACTGAAACAAATCGAATGAATTGTTTGGATGACTTGCTTCTTGATTCATTAAATACCAAAAACTTAGTGATCAGAAAATTGACGACAACGCCTGAAAAAAATGAAATCGCCAGGGATAGTGATGAGTTACGAACCGTAAAAAAGAATATCTGGTAGGTTTGCTGGTTTAGTAAATTATGATAAAAAAGATAGAAAACGGAAATATCTACCAAAAAACCGATACCCGCCGAAAATATAAATCTGAAAACCTGGTTTTTTACCAGTTTATGCTCTAAAACCTGGTTAACCATTCGCAGTTGGGGTCAATTGTTTTGAGTTTCGTTTAGCTACAGCTATCAAAATTATTCCTCCTAATACTAATATAACTGAAATTAATTCAGCCTGCGTAAATTCCAGTCCGCCGATTTTGTATTTGGTATTTACCCTGATCAGTTCGATAAGGAAACGCTCTATACCTGCCAGGATCATGTAAATGCCAAACATTACACCTGGGGCTTTTATCCTACCACGTATGCTCCACAAAAAGAAGAACAAGAGTATACAAACTACACATTCATAAAATGATGTAGGGTAAACAGGCACAGCTAACTCCTTGCAATATTTCCCTGCACAATTAGCCACACTTACACCAACCTCATTCACATTATGCGGGAATTTGAACGCCCACATCCAATCCGGAGCCCAGCTTAACCAGTGTGGTTTAGGGTTCATATTATTAATACCCCAATCTCCATCACCCGACATCTGGCAACCAATACGACCAAGTCCATAGGCTAACATCATACCCGGTGCGCCAATATCCAGCATAGTTAACGGTTTAATTCCGTTTTTATTGGCTATGTATAAAACAGCTGCTCCGCCACATATCAATCCGCCAAAAAAGGTTAATCCTGAAAAGCCGATCAGCATACCAACAGGATCGGCCATAAACTGATCCCAGTTTTCCAATGCATTAAATACTTTGGCACCAGCAAAACCAGCAATGGCCGCCCAAAGCAATATGCTGCCCATCAACTCATGCGGATGAACGGCTACTTGTTTGGTGACAGGTTCAGGTAGTACCTGCTTTTTCTTTTCATAATACGCCCAGTAAGCAAAAGCAGCAGCACCAATAATACCACCTATCCAATTACCGCGGGCGGATAAGATAAAACCTTGAGTATCTTGTAAAAGCTCGTGATAGTTTACAATGGCATCAATGAGTTTATAACCAAGAATGAATCCGAATATACCATTTGCGATCAATTCGCCTGAAGAAGCTGGCTCGCCAATGGTTACTGTGCGTTCCAATGGATGAACATAACCCAGTTTCTCCTTCCGTTTAAATTCCTGAGAAAAAGCCCAATAAGCTCCCAGGAAAGCAAAAGCCACAAAAAAACCAAACGTTTGTATGGGTAGCGGAATGTCGAGGCCTGTGAAATATTGGATGAGGGAACTAAGGGTTGGAAACATAGATGTTAGTTTGCAGCGAATATAAAATTAATGCACCAATAATTCTTCGCTTTCGGTAATCTCCACATCACCGTCAGATGAAATATTTGTTAAATAAACCGACTTTAATTCGTTAACCAGAACTGGATCATACTTGGCCTTCACCTTCACATAGTTACGGGTAAAGCCATGCATAAAGCCGTCTTTGATATCGCCCTCAAATAACACCTTTTCGGTTTTATTGAGCTGCGTTTCGTAAAATGCACGGCGTTTTTTGTCAGAAAGAATATGCAGCATCTTGCTCCTTTCGGCACGTGTAGAACCCGGAACAGGGTTGCTCATTTCGGCAGCAAGGGTATTTTCTCTTTCCGAATAAGTGAATACATGCAAGTAAGACACATCTAAACTATTCAGGAAATTATAAGTATCGATAAAGTCCTCGCGTGTTTCGCCGGGAAAACCAACGATCACGTCCACACCGATACAACAATCGGGCATCAGTTCTTTTATTTTGGCTACCCTATCAGCATATAGTTCTCTTTTATATCTGCGGCGCATTAAACCTAATATCTTATTGTTACCTGATTGCAGCGGAATATGGAAATGCGGCATAAAGCGTTTAGACTTAGCCACAAATTTGATAATCTCATCTGTCAATAAATTGGGTTCGATAGATGAGATACGGATTCTTTCTATTCCTTCTACTTCATCCAGCGCTTTTACCAGGTCGAAGAACTTATCTTCACGATTACCATTTCGGATACCAAAGTCCCCTAGATTTACGCCTGTAAGTACGATCTCTTTTACGCCAGATGCAACAATCTGTTGAGCCTGTTCTAATACATGCTCAATGGTATCGCTTCGGCTGGCACCGCGTGCAAGTGGAATAGTGCAGAATGTACAGGAATAATCACAACCATCCTGAACTTTTAAAAAAGTCCGTGTACGGTCGCCAAATGAATAAGAGGAAACAAACTGGTTAGCCTCTGATACCGGCTGATTGTAAACCAGTGCTTTTGGTTGCTTGGTCAGATCGGCGATATGATCGATGATCTGGAACTTCTCTGCAGCGCCTAAAACCATATCTACTCCCGGTATTTCGGAAATTTCTTTTGGCTTGAGCTGTGCATAGCATCCGACAATAGTTACATAAGCGTTTGGAGAAATCTTCAGCGCTTCTTTAACTACCTTCTTGCACTTTTTATCAGCATTTTCGGTAACTGAACAAGTATTGATCACATATACATCGGGCGTATCGGTAAAATCAACCGTATCGTAACCGGCCCGGTTAAACAGGCGACCTATGGTTGATGTTTCCGAATAGTTAAGCTTGCAGCCTAATGTATAAAATGCGACTTTCTTATTCATTTGCGGCGCAAAGATACGGTTTTTGTTGGAAGGTTGGGAAGTTGCAAAGTTAGAAGGCTATTGTGATGCCATTAATAATCATTCTTTTATAAAAGTTAACAAGTCATCTGGAAAATCATTCCAGCCAGTCCAGAATGATTTAATAACTACTTGTTTACCGTCGTTTTTTATTATTCTATAAACTTCAACTCGAGGTGGGCTTGTTTTATTACGGCGTCTTTTCTCTCTGGTTATAAAAGTATCCTTGTCGATCCATTTGATCCTCAATGTGTCCGCGTACTGGCAAGTTAGTTCATTATACCAAAGCACAGTTTTGGAGTCAATAAAATCAAATCCTGCACACTGTGAGTCTTTCATAATGTAACGGCCTTTCAAAGTTGTATATTGCAGATTTTGACCGTGTACTACTCCAACCAACATAATTGATATAAAAAACAGATACTTCATATAATAAAATGTATAATTTTTACTCACTCCAGCGATAGCTTTCATTCTCCAACCCTATCAGATCAATCACCCGGTTTACAACCGTCATAGCAACCTCTTCTATACTTTTTGGTTTGCTGTAGAAAGATGGCACTGCGGGGCAAATAATACCGCCAGCTTCTGTAATAGTAGCCATGTTACGGATATGGATTAGATTAAGCGGGGTATCGCGAGCCACGAGAATCAGTTTCCTTCTTTCTTTCAGAATCACATCGGCAGCGCGGGCAATCAGGTCGTCGGACGTTCCGCTGGCTATACGGCCGAGGGTTCCCATAGAGCATGGGATGACTACCATAGTATCAAAACGCGCTGATCCTGAGGCGAAAGGCGCCATGAAATCATTCTTGGCGTATATTTTATAAGGAAGTTTATCGTAGTCGGTATTATCCAGCTCAAATTGCCATACCCGTTTGGCATTATCTGACATCACAATGGCTACTTCGGCGATTTGGGCGCTCAATTGTTGCAGTTTTTCAAGCAATAACTGGACATAAATAGCGCCGCTGGCACCCGTAATGGCAACTACAATTTTTCTTTTTGACATCGAAACAAAGCTACGGATTAAAATCAGGCGCACAAAAAAGGGTCGAATACACGTACTCGACCCTACATCTACCTATGAAAAACATGCCCTATGAGAGGGCACTACAAATGTAAAAACAGTTTTTTAATTTTTAAACAATTTCTTAAAATATTTTTAATCACTGCTTGAAAAATTTTTTTCGATCAAAATTTGGATGATCCCATCCACCAATCCCACACTTGGAACATAGATCGCTTTGATATTGGCCCATTTCATTACAGACAGGTATATCTCGCATGCAGGGATGATCACGTCTGCCCTATCCTGGTTAAGGCCCAGCACGTTAATACGGTCCTTTAATGAGAATGAGTTAAGGTAGCTGTAGAGTGATTTTAACTTAACAAAGGTCAGCGGAGCTGCATTTTTTTCTTCCGATAAGCGGTAGAGCTTATTAATATTTCCACCGGTGCCAATGCCATGAATACTTTTGAAATGCCTGGTATGGTCACGGATAAAATCACGCATCTCGTTCCAGGTTTCCTCCTTGTCCTGATTGTCCAAAATACGTATCGTACCTATATTGAACGATCTGGAAGCTTCTAATTTACCTTCAGTAAACAGCGACAACTCTGTGCTGCCACCGCCAACATCTATATAAAGATAGTTTTTGCTCTTATCTATATTTTGCTCAGAGTGATTGGTATAGATGATCTTCGCCTCTTTTTGCCCGGTAACAATTTCCAGATCAATGTCGGCCTGCTCCTTTATCGTTCTCACAATATCGGCACCATTTTTAGCCTCGCGCATGGCCGATGTTGCAAAAGCCATATAATCAACCACTTTGTAAACATCCATCAGGTTACGGAAGGCGATCATAGTTTTTACGAGGTCAGTCGCTTTTCTTTCCGAAATAAATTGTTGCAGGAAGGCATCGTCGCCGAGGCGCAATGGTACCCTGACGAGCGTATTCTTCTTGAATGAAACAGAATCATTATTTTCAATAATGTCAGCTATAAGCAATCTTACAGCGTTCGAACCAATATCTATAGCGGCGTATCTCAATTTTTGTTAGTATTAGGACTTGTACTTAAGGTAGTTGTAAATATCTATTTGTGCACGGCAAGGTATATCGCTATGCGTTTTATGGTATTTGTTATTATTCTGGCTATTGATCTCGCGGGCCTTGGTATTGTCCTCCAGTTGAATATTAATGATCTCCCTGATCTCTTTCTTTAATTCTTCATCAAGTATTGGAAAACCTACTTCTACACGGTTATCAATGTTACGGGTCATAAAATCGGCCGAAGTAAGGTAGATTAACTCATTACCGCCATTGCAATAAATATGCACACGGGCATGTTCCAGGTATTTATCTACAATACTTATCACTTCTATGTTCTCGCTAAAGCCTTTCATACCCGGCACTAAACAACACATTCCCCTGATGATCATCTTAATTTTAACGCCCGCATTACTTGCCTGGTAAAGCTTGGCGATTACCTGTTCATCGGCAAGGCTGTTCATTTTCAGTATCATATAAGCAGGCTTACCCGCTTTGGCATTTTTAATCTCGTTATCAATCAGCTTGTAAATAGCAGGGCGAGAATCAATCGGCGAAACAATAAGGTGCTTTAATCCCCTTGCAAATTGGTTTAGTTTTAAAGCTTTAAAAACCTCGACCAGATCATCAGTGATCTTTTTATTTGCCGTAAACAAAGTATGATCAGCATAAATCCTGGCGGTGCTTTCGTTAAAGTTGCCGGTGGAAAGAAATGCGTAATTAACCGGTTTGCCCTTTTCAGTACGAGTAACCAGGCAAATTTTCGAGTGCACTTTATAACCACTTATGCCGTAAAGCACATTTACTCCCTCTTCTTCCAGGCGGCTGCTATAGGTAATGTTGTTTTGCTCGTCAAAACGGGCGCGCAGTTCCATTAAACAGTTTACTTTTTTGCCATTTTTTGCTGCATTGATCAATGCGTGTATGATCCTCGAATTATTTGCAACCCTATAAAGTGAAATGCTGATCTCCTTAACTTTCGGATCGATAGCTGCCTCACGCAAAAAGTGAATGATATAATCAAACGATTGGTAAGGTGTGCTTACCATGTAGTCTTTTTGAGCGATCATACCCATCAAGCTTTTACCAAAAGATAAACCATCGACGGCAAGCGGTGGATATGGTGTATATTCCAACTCCGGACGACCTACGTTCGGAAAGTTGATAAAATTCTTAAAATTCTGATATCTGTTACCGGGAATGAGACTTTCAGCGTGCAGGCCCATTTTACTCACCAGGTAGGTCACCATTTCAAGCGGCATCTCTGTGTCATACAACAAACGCATCGGTTTGCCTTTCTTGCGCTTTTGTAAGCTTTTGCTGAGAGCATCGATGAACTTCTCGCTCACTTCTTTATCCAAGTCAAGCTCTGCATCACGGGTCAACTGGATAGAGTAAGCTTCGATGGTGTCGTGGTCAAAAATGAAAAAGATATCCTCCAGCGCATAACGGATAATATCATCCAATAGGATGATAAACTTCAGATTATTAGTTTCTGGTAACACCAGAAATCTTGATAAGGAATCGGGTATCTCAATCAACGCATAGCGCGATTTCTTATTCGTAGTAAGCTTTACAAAGAAGTAGATCGCCCTATCCCTTAGCTCGGGAAATGCCTGGGCCTCGTCAAGCATGATAGGCACTAAGGTTGCCAGTAAGCGTTCGCGGAAATAGCTTTTCACGAAAGCACCACGGGTTACGTTCAGCTGCTTATCATTCAGAATAAATATCTTTTCTTCGGCAAGTTGCTTTACAATAATGTTCTCGTAAAGATTATTGAATTTACGTTCCTGCTTTACAACTACGTTTTTTATCTGATTGAGTATCTTTTTGGGATTATAACCTAATACTTCCTTGGCTTTTTCGTTTAGGTTGGACAGGCGGCTCATGGTAGCAACGCGCACACGATAAAACTCATCCAAATTGGAGGAAAAGATGGCTAAAAACCGTATCCTATCAATTAACGGGACTGTCGGATCAGAAGCTTCCTGCAGAACTCTGTCGTTGAAGTATAGCCAACTGATCTCTCTATTAATTAAAGGTATCTTTTTAATATCCATAAAAAACGGCCCCGGAAAGCCCTGCTTACAAAACTGCCTATTTATTTGTTAAGTTAATATTAACTAAACTTTAAATAGCGACTATTTTACTATATACAATTTACATACAAAACTGATTGAAATAAACTAACATGAAGTTTATATTACCGATTATTGTAAAGGAATATAAATTTGTACAATTAACAACCCCGAATATGCCATCATTCGATATCGTCAGCAAAATTGACGGACAAACACTCGACAACGCTATTAATACTGCCAAAAAAGAAATTTTGAACCGTTATGATTTTCACGATTCAAAAAGCACTATCGACCTGGACAAGAAAACCAACCAGATTACGATTGTGACTGAAAACGATATGCGCCTGAAGGCCATTAAAGATTCGATCATCAGCCGTATGGTTAAGCAGAATATTGATCCTTCTGTTCTGGATGATGGTAAAGAACAATATGCTTCGGGCAATATGATCCGTAAAGAGCTAAAGATCAAAGAAGGCATCGATAAGACAACAGCCTCAAAAATTGTAAAGAAGATAAAGGACAGCGGGATAAAAGTACAAGCATCCATTATGGACGACCAGGTGCGTGTGCAAGGCAAAAAGATAGACGACCTGCAGGCAGTGATCAATCTTTGCCGGAAAGAAGATTTCGGTCAACCGCTGCAGTATATTAATATGCGGAATTAGTCGTTCAGGAGTGAGCGTTCACGAACACCATGAAAGCTTGTGAACATTTGAAAATCTATTGATAATCAGCATATTGCACTTTTAAAAAATGCGTTAAAATGTTTTCGTGATATTAACACGCTGTTAGACAGTGTCTTAACGAAAGATAAATTTCAAAACCCGATCAAGAAGCTTATCAAGGGACATCAAAAAGTTAGAATGACTCCATTTTCTTTTGTTTAAATTGTTCCCATAAAGCTTCTGAGGCTGGTCTTGCTGTTCTGTTATCATCATTTATCGACAGAAGAAATAAACGATTATTCCCCTTAGCGCCATGAAGATTGTTATGAAGATTTGAATTAGATTTTATTTCTTCTACAAGACTTTCTAGTAAGTTTTCAATATAATTTCCAGTACTTTTTATAAGCCAAGATGCCAAAAATGTTATTGAATAAACTCGATCACTATGGCCAGCATTTATTGACTTAAAATAGTTTTTTGCAGTTGTAGAAATCTGAATCAATATTTTATATTCATTTTTTTGATCGTTTCTTGTAGCGGTAAAGTGGTGAGTGTCCCTTTTATTATGAATCAATCGGGATCTATAATCATACAAACCAGCGACAAATGTTCTATCTATTTCGTCAATTGTTTTGGCTGCTTTTGATGTTGCAATATCATTATTTTGACCCCTTGCGGCTTTTGCAAGTTTTGTCCAGTAGAATGTGATCTGTTTATTTGAGTTACATATATAACAAGTTATATGACTTATATAATCAAATACTGAAACTAAGTTGAAAACAACACTATCAAATATCGAGGAAACGTTACGCTCTATTAAATCAAAATGGGGATTTCCCATAATGAAACGTTCTAGGTATTGTCGATCATCAGATGTTAATCGCTGTAAATAGCTTTCTGCGCTATAATGCTCTCTAAGTAGCATCTCATACAAATGCTGAGCAGACCATAATCTATAATAAATATTATCTTTTAAGATAAAGATGTTTTCCTTCGAGTTTTTATCAGATGAATGATCGTCATACATTGAACTAATAGCTCGAAGGCCATGTTCTAACCAACTTATTGTTTGACGAATTTGTTCGTAGTCTTTTTCTCGGCCTAAAATGTCTAATGATGTATTGTTCATTTAAATTCAAATAGTTACGCTAACAATAATTCGTTTCTTCATCACAACACAGCCTCTCTCCCGCCAACCAGCACCTTATCCACCTTAATACTACCATAAACCACATTCAATGACGGCTTTCCTCCTTTTAGACTTACATTTCCAAAACCCGTTTCAGTGCTCAAAAAGCTGGTAAAGTCTCCTACACGTGAATCGATATGAAGTGTTTTAGTGACCGCATCAAAACGAACGCCCGTAAGCCCCTGCAGGTAACCATAGCTGGCTAATGCCCTGGCATACCAGTGTCCGCATTCGTATTCATTAAAAGGGTTGCGGATGCGCCCGTCATACCTGTCGCGCGAGGCACGGAGTATTTGAAGGCCTTCTTCCAAATTCCCGGTTAGCATCAGGTGCGAGGCTACCTGGTGTTCTATTCCGGTCCATACCTCATCGCTATAAACAAAGGGTAACGATAACTTGCCTCCTTTTGGCCAGGTACATAACAATAAGCCTGCCTCATCACCCAAAGCATAGGATGGCCGCTGCGGATTAGCATGTTCGCTCAGGTCTTCCTTAAAATTATATTTATGAACCGCTTTGACGTGGCTATTTACTTTTTGTGGATCAATAGTTTCAGGCACCATGCACATCTGCGCTATCCATGCGCCCAGTACACCGTCCGAAAGGCATCCTTTGCCATATTGATATTTAGGCCCCTCCTTTTCGAGCAATGCCTGTGCTTCTTTTGAATAATCTCCGCCAAACGACTGCTCTGTAGCCGGGTTCTTCGCATTAAGTCCGGTGACTGCAATTTTCTGTATAAAATATTCACCATCATATAGTTCGCCTTCCAGCATCTTCTTCCCTTTGGCGGCCAAATCACTATAAAAACGAACGTCCTTACCCAGGAATTTACCCATCTCAGCAAAAGCGGTCAGCGATCCTACATAGAAACTGGTATGCATCCCGTCGGCTCCCCAGAATTCAATATCATAAGTATTATGATGTGGTTCTTCAATTACTCCTTTATGACGCGGATCCCAGGTTTTGATGCAGTAATCCATACTTACCTTTACCATGGGATACATCTTTTTAATCCAATTATTATCCCCGCTAATGCGCCACTCCCGGTAAACTTTCATAATGCCACCTAACTGGCCGTCTGCCGCAGCATGAAAATCGTGCGTTGTCGGCCCTATTGGCAGATTGGCCCGAAAGGTTTGATGCCCGCTTTCATCCTGGCTCTCGCAAAATTCAGTGTGTCTTAGGCTTCTCTCCAATGCAGGGAATAAGTGCGGGATAGCCTGTGCATAATTCCACACATGCGTACATGACCCGTGGCAGCAGCCCCACGAATCACCACAACCCTCAAAGCTCCACAAACGACCATCAAACTGACGCATTACCGTTGGGGATTTCAGGATAGTAAGGTTAGCAGCAACTGCCTCAATTACTTCGGGGGGTAAAGTGCTATTATAAAATGCCGTGCTAAATAGCCCCGATTTTTTTCTCAGCGTATCATAATTCTCTGTCCAATAAGCGGCAACTGCATTTATACTGTCAAACCTGCTACTATACCAGGGTTTATAAAATTTGCCGGTGTAACCTTTATCATATTTATCTATTTCCAGGTCGGCGGGCGTATTGCAGCAGCCACTGGCTACATCGCAGTTTTGTTTGCGCGTACCCATTTTACCGAAAGTGATCTCAGAGTCTGGCGTGTACCACGCCATCATTACCCTGATTGTCTTTTTTTGCCCGGATGCCAACTGAAATGGCACATACAAGCTTGCTCCCGGGGCATCATTGGGTACAGGAGGATTGCTTTTTACTTCAGCATCTTTTATTGCATTCCAGGCCATGGTAAACGGGTCCCACCATCCGCCCCTAAACCAGCAATGATCAACTGTGGTACCGGCTTCCGATGAGAAAATGGCAAAGTCAGTTGGGTATGGTTTCTCTTTTGTTCCGGCCTCCGACAAAACGAATCCATTTTTGATCGGTTTTATACTGTTTTTGCCATCATCAACTTTTAAGAAATTCTTCGCATTAAAAGAGAACACAGCATCAATAGGCTTACTGCCTGAATTGCTAAAATTATATTCGATAGCACCAACCGGCAGGCTTGAATTATCGTCATCAGTAGGAATAAAAGGGCTCCACCCGGTGATTTGAACAGATAATGGAATATCTTTATCCTCAAGGTCGATATGACAAAAAGGAAACTCTGTTTTAAAGCTTGCGCTATGGAAATGCGGCAATCCTGTGGTCGACCCTTCTAAACCATTCCCGGAATTATGCAAACCAAATTTTTTCCAGTTAGGTACAGGGCCTTCCAATAGTTTAGCCCCGTTTTCGATACCTATTACAGAAATAGCAGCAAACATCCCCGGATCATTAAACATATCCGGCTGGTTACGTACCGATACCTGCGAAACAACACCTGAACCTTCCAGGCAAAACATTCCGGCCCCCAACCCTCCTATCGGGAAAGCAACACGATTAAGGAATTCGCCAGTGTAAGGCGTGTTATATTTTCGTTTTTCGGCAGGGTTCTTTTTTGATGGCAAAACCGTTTCGGGTGCTGGCTCAGGTTTCTTATCAGTTATACTCAGGATGTTCAATGGAATAAAAGCCATTGTTCCGCCAACGCCAACGCTTTTCAAAAAGTCTCTCCGGCCCGGGTCCTTTTTACCTGGTTTATTCGCCATAATGTTTATGATTGGTGCCTGAAATTATAAAAATAATTAGAATAACGGGCAGCAAGGCAGAGGTTAAATACAGGTCTATAGATAATTATTCACCATCTGCCGCCAGTAACGTGCGCGGTGTGCTTCCTGGTCCCATACGTGCATGTAGCTTCTGGCGCCTTTTTCGGTTAGTTTATAATTGAACAGACGGTTGCTATCCAATAAAATATCATCCTGTCCTATGGCCAATACAATTTCTATTTGCTTTAAACGATTCAGGATCGAGGGGTCGGTCAGATTTGAAATGTATTGCGGAGGCATGTTAAAGTAAACGTTCTCGTCCCAATATCCACCCAAAAGATTATCGTAATGACCAATCTGTACGGTAATGTCGTATCTGCCGCTCATGCCTACCAGCTTATTGAAAACCCAGCTGTTGCGCAGCCCTATATTCATGGCATGATAAGCGCCCAAACTGCAACCCGCAGCTATCATAAACCCGCCCGGGTTTTTAGATCGTACAAGCGGAACTACCTCGTTAACGATATACTTTTCGTACTGTATTTCACGCTGTACTTTTTGTGCAGGATGCAGCCAATAATTGTAAAAACTCTGGCAATCGTCGCTATCCACGCAGAACACCTGGATATATCCTTTTTCGATTTTGCTCCGGAGGGATTCCATCACGCCCCAGTTTTCATAATCATAAAACCGGCCCATCCTGGGCGGGAAAAATATAATGGAAGCCCCACCACGCCCAAAGACCAATAACTCCATGTCTTTCTGCAGCGCCGGACTGTACCACTTAATATATTCCCTATCCATAAATCACCGCAAGTATGGTTGGGATATATTATATTTATATTAATTCAGCATGAAGATTTTCGGATAGTTTTGGATAGATGATGCTGTTCCACAATGTGTAACCTTTCTTGTTGAGATGTAACCCATCCGGTTCAAAATAACTTTTGTCAGGGTTGCCGTGCTCATCAAGCATATGATTGTAGACATCTATAAATTGCCAGTTTTTATGATGGTCGGCGATCTCTTTTTCAATGATATGATTAGTATATTTCAAAGGATCGTTGAGGCCCCAGCGCAACAAGCTCGGCTTTATAGAAATAAAATAACAAGGAATTACACCGTAACGGGCACCTACCTGCGCAGCCAGTTGCTGAAAGAAAATAAATATCTCTTCGGGATGTCTTCCATCACCAAGATCGTTGTCGCCTGCATAGAACACCAATGATTTTGCCTGGTACGGTGTGACAATGCGATCAAAAAACCAGGTGCATGCTGCAAGTGTGGATCCACCGAAACCAAGATTGACGGGGGAGAATTGCTTGAAATCATTACACAGTGAAGTCCATAAACGTATAGATGAACTTCCGTAGAATATCATAGAAGCCTGGTAATTTCGTTCTTCGCTCTCATTTTCAAGGCGCTTAACCTCGTCTTCAAACCAAAACATATTAGAGTAAACTTATTGAGAGCCTAAAAGTACAATATTTAAGCGGACAGGCAACGAATTTCTGACAACCTACTGCGCCAGTAATTTTTTCTTTTGCGCATCATACTCCGCCTGGGTAATGGCCCCTGCATCCAATAGTTTTTTGAGTTTGAGGATTTCATCAGCAACACTGCTTGCAGGAGCTGATTTCTGATTGCTGCACGGTGTTACCTCGCAGGCGGCTATAGCTTCTTCTATCCAGATATCGCAGGTTGGTATTCCGCCGGTTCTGATAGTGATCACAACTTTTTCTCCGCCTGCCATTTGCCTCACATTCTGGATTTTCTTGATCACATAACCGCTGCCCGACATATCTTTCCGTGCAGTCATACCATTACTATGGCGTGGATCAGGCGGCCCCGGGAGCAGTTGATTGATCTGCATATATTTAAAGTTACCGTCAGGCATCGACCCTAAGCCTACTCTGATAGTATCGCCGGGATGATAAGTTATGCCGTTGGATGCTTTATACTCCTTAAGTTTTTGCGAGAAAACAGCTATTGGTGCTAATAATAGCAAAGTGAATATGATTTTTTTCATAGTTGATGTGATATAATTAGTTGTTTGCAACGCTATATTAAGAAAACTTTGCGTACACTTTGCGGAAAAAATAGGAGAAATTCTTTAGATCTGATGATCTCTGAGATGCTTTAGTAAATGATTTTGCCTTGTATCTTAAGTGATCTAAGTCATTTATTGGTGCCGGGTTAGGGTGTAAATTGCTCATCGTTAAAATAATTTTTCATCATATGTGGTGGCAATATCTTTTGGTTTTTATCGGATCTTTTTTGTTTGATGTTGTGCCAATTCCTCTTCCGCCGGCGTTTACTGTTATGGTTTTTCTGCAGGTTGTATATGGTCTTGATATCTGGTGGGTAATTACAATTGGTGTTGCCGGCTCTATTTTGGGTAGATACCTGCTTACTTTATATGTTCCGTTATTAGCCGACCGTATATTCAAAAAATCAAAAAATGAAGATGTCCAGTTTCTGGGTGAGCGGATGAAAGATATGGGCTGGCGCGGGCAGGCTGCAATATTAGCCTACACTTTGTTGCCGTTGCCAACCACGCCTATATTTATAGCCAGCGGCATGGCGCGTATCAATGCAATTTATGTGATACCTGTTTTTTTTGTAGGCAAATTTACAAGCGACGCTATCACAGTGCATATAGGCAAATATGCTACTGAAAATATAGAAAACATAATCGATAAGGGTGCCTCCTTGCCATCAGTAATCAGCCTGTTAATGGGATTGGCCTTTATATCTGTCATAGTATTTGTAGACTGGCGTTCACTGCTTTTAAAGAAAAAATTCGTGCTCAACTTCCGGGTGTTTAGAAAGAGATACGCAAAAACTATTGATTAGCACCTTAGCTATGACTCTTCTGATATTTTAGTAAAGAAAGAAGCAATATCAGTCCGGCAATAAAATAAATACATAACACCAATGCTGAATTACGCATACTGTTGGTAATATCATCTACCAAACCAAAGCTGAACATCCCTCCTACAATCGCTATTTTTTCCGTCACATCATAAAAGCTGAAGAATGAAGCGGAGTCAGTTATATCCTGCGGTATAAACTTAGAATAGGTAGACCGGGAAAGAGACTGTATCCCTCCCATTACCAGTCCAACAACTACAGCCAGGACATAAAACTCAGTAGAGTTTGTAGTAAAATAGGCAGCGATGCACACCATTATCCAAATCAATACTACCCACGATAATACCTTCACATTACCGTATTTATCGGATAGCCGCGACATCAGCGTGGCACCGCCAATAGCCACCAGCTGGATAATCAGGATGATAGATATTAATGAGGATGTTTCCATCTTCAGCTCTTTCGCTCCAAAGCTCGTAGCAACTAACATGATAGTCTGTACGC
Organism: Bacteroidota bacterium; assembly: GCA_018266915.1. Classification (GTDB taxonomy): domain Bacteria; phylum Bacteroidota; class Bacteroidia; order Sphingobacteriales; family Sphingobacteriaceae; genus Mucilaginibacter. The sequence goes on from JAFDZM010000034.1 coordinate 18,312, forward strand.
CCATTGAATAGAAAAAGAATGCCGGCAAATAACGTTTCAGGACAGGCATATTTTTTACCTGCCGCCAAACATTGCCTAATTCGATGAAGCCACCTTTGATAATATTTTTATGATGGCTCTGCGCATTCGGGCTGCCTTTCGGCAGAACAGTGAAAGGAATATAAGCAAAGCAGATCCACCAGATACCTACCAATAAAAACGATAAACGTGCCGGGAATGACTTATCGGCAATGCCAAACCATTGCGGCTCCAGCACAAAGGCAAAACAAATAAGTTGCAGAATTACGCTTCCAATATAACCATATGTGAACCCTTTGGCGCTAACACGGTCCTGCATATCTAATGTGGCAATTTCGGGCAAATAGGAATTATAAAATACAAAGCCTCCACTATAACCTATAGCAGCCAATCCAAAAAAGATCATGCTGGTTTGCAAAGTATCAAGCTTGAAAAAATAAAGCATTCCGCAGGATATAGCGCCCAGCCAGGTAAAAAACTGCATGAATATCCTCTTGTTGCCACGATAGTCAGCTATTGATGTTAATATCGGTAATAATATGGCTATAATCAGGTAGGCCGCAGCGAGCGTATAATCAGACAAGGCGGTATTAACAAAACTATGCCCCCAAAAGGTAACATGATTATTGTTTTCTGTAGTGCTGGTGATAGCCACATAATAAGCCGGAAAGATGGTGGATGTAATAACCAGGTTATAAGCCGAATTGGCCCAATCAAAAAAGGCCCAGGCACGTATGGTGCGCTTGTTGTTTTTAACTTCCATTGATGAGTTAAAAATATAGAAAATTCGGATATGAAGTATGTTTCCTGGTTTAGGAATAAAACTACTCCTGTTTAGCGCCAACCGGCCATACTACCTTGCTTGGTTTTAGCACGCTAATATCTTTCCCTTTAAGTAATTGTGCGTAATTAGTTAGTTCAAATTTTTTGCCGTTAAGGCGAATAAAATCAGGTGACAAAATCATATTTAACTCGGTTTGACGGTGCTTGCTTACAGTGGAATTGCCTTTGGCATCACGCATTAACCTGCTGTTTTCATCTATCATAGCATCCATTTCAGGACTTGGTGTAGCGGCATGGATCACCATCAGGTTAGGATGATCCGGGTTTAAATGATGTTCAACATAATCCATAAAAGCTGATTTTTTAGTAGCTATCGGTTCGCCCCACATTTCTTTATAAGTTTCTCCGTAATAGGTTACGTTACTTAAGGTTGATATAGCCAAGTGATATTTACGGGCCAGTTTTTCGGTAAGTGCGCGCAATTCGGGTGTCGACAATGCTACACCCATATGCGGGTCTACATACGTGATCTTGATACCTGAATGCAAAGCCCTTTCAATTTGTGCTGATAATTCCTTTTCCACTTCATCAAGTTTATATTGTCCTCGTTCAAAAGCACGGTCGGTAGTATGAAAATAGCCAAGTGAATCAACCAGGCTTGGTACCGCTGATGCTCCCAACAGCGGCCCCCAGCGGTAATATTTCCATTCAGCGGTCAGTGTAAGGTGGATACCTACACAAACATTTGGATGATCTTTTAACACGACAACTGCCTCCTGGTACCACGGACAGGCAAACTGAATTGATACAGAAACAGGCATTCCCGTTTCAGCCACCGCTTTGGCAGCCATATTGACAGAATGGTTCATACCGATGTCGTCCAGACGAATCAATAACTGTGGTAGCTTCGGATTTTGAGCGGATGCTGTGCCGACGCATATACTTAGTAAGAGAATTAATGAATAAAGTCTGATGAAATTTCGCATTGTTATGATATTGAACAGGAAAGCAATTTACTATTAAGTTTTACAACAACAACTGCTGCTTTGAATAAGTCATCAGAGTATAATTATTAAGTTATTAACAAATAAACATAATATTAACAATATTGATAATTATAATTGAATTTTGATGAAATTATGTTAATAAAAGCCAATTCTGATCAATTTATGCTTATCTTTGAAAGTATGAACAGTAACCATAGTGTTACTGAATATTAAAAAACTACTATTATGAAACACGGACTTTTAATCGATATGGACGGCGTCATCTACAGCGGAGAACAATTGATAGAAGGCGCAGATACATTTATAAATAACTTATTAAAAAGCGGTACCCCCTTTACTTTCATGACCAATAACAGTCAGCGTACGCGATTGGAAGCAGTGCGTAAATTAAAAAGGCTGGGTATTGAAGTCACAGAAGACCATATTTACACCAGTGCCATGGCAACAGGCAAGTTCCTCGGCGATCAAAGCCCGAATGGCACTACAGCCTACGTTTTGGGCGAGGGCGGTTTACTGACCAGCTTGCATGAAAACGGAATCACACTGGTAGATACCGACCCTGAATTTGTTGTATTAGGCGAAGGACGAAATTTTACCCTCGAAATGGTGCAGCGTGCCGTGGATATGATACTGGCAGGCGCTAAATTTATTACCACCAATCGTGACCCATCGCCTAAAAAACCCGGGTGGAACAACCTGGGCATTGCAGCAACCACAGCCATGATTGAAGAAGCTACCGGACGAAAAGCATTTGTAACCGGCAAGCCAAGTCCCGTAATGATGCGCTCGGCAAGGAAATATCTTGGTCTGGAAACAGCCGAAACTACAGTTGTCGGCGATACGATGGAAACAGACATTCAGGGCGGTGTACAAATGGGTTATAAAACAATCCTGGTGCTTTCGGGAATATCCGATAAAGATACTTTAAACCACTATGCTTTTAAACCCGATTTGGTGGTGAGTTCGGTGGATAAGATCAAATTTCCGCTGAAGTGGTGGCAGTAATTCTCCGCTGAAAATATTCTTATTCATTTATAAAACATTGTTTACACAATTATGTATTAATGAGTAAGATAGCTTTATGACGTGCGGAAATCTCAATGGATATCAGCTATATGTATTTTAACAGCTGCTATTATTATTGGCAGCTGCAAAACAAAGTTTGATACCACCAAATCAAACTTCACCGTTTCGCGTTCAGATGCAGCCCTGGAGCACGGCCGGGTATTGGTTTATAGTATTTGTGGAGGATGCCACTATGATCAATCTGTCAATAAATTTATTGGTACGCGCATCCATGAAGTACCGGGTATAGTTGGGAAAGTATATTCAGCAAATTTGACAAACTCCAAATCAAATGGTATTCCTCCCCACTATTCGGATGCGGAGTTAAAATATTTGCTCAAAACAGGAATAGCCCGCGATGGGCGTTTTATTCCCTATATGCTGCGCCCTAATATGGCCGATGAGGATCTGAATGATATTATTGTTTATCTCCGTTCTAATGACCCGGCTGTAGCATCTGCGGATACAACCATTGGCATAAGTCATTTGACATGGATTGGAAAAATGGCGATGAATATGATGGCAAAACCCCTGCCTTATAAATCGGACATAAAACGACCACCTGAAAGTGATTCAATTGCTGCGGGCAGGTATTTAGTTGATAATATCGGCTGCTTTCATTGTCATTCAAAAAGCCTGACCAAGTTAAATTACCTTGACCCTGAACAATCCAAGGAATACATGGCGGGCGGCATGAAGTTTAAAACTCCGCAAGGTATAGAGATTTATGCCTCGAACCTTACTCCTGATAAGCAAACAGGAATCGGTAATTACAATAGATTACAATTTGTCAAGGCGGTAAAATATGGTGAATCGCCGCGAGGGAAATTGCATCCGCCTATGCCGAAATTTAACAGGTTAAACGACAGTGATGTTGATGTAATGTATGCTTATCTGCGATCTATCCCTGCAAAATATCATAAAGTACAAGGGCATTGAACCTACCAGATCTCATCGGCCGGATAATGAATACCAGCTATCTTCCTGATCTCATCCAGTATTTCCATTAATAAAAGTGTATCTGCAAAAGATACAACGTTACTCTCTGTAAGGCTGTGCCTTAAACAATTGTTTACGTGCCGTGCCTCGTATTGATAACCAAAACCTTCTTCTTTATGTACGGGAATAACCTGTTTTGAATCTGGTCTCTCTTTATAAAACTCGACGGTAGATGATGGCTCGTAGAACCTTGAAGTAAGCCTTATTCTTCCCTCCGTACCCGAAATATCCGCTTCGGTTGCCAGGTTAGATGAAAAGGTTGAAAACAATTGTGCCAAAGCACCATTTTTATAGCGAAAGAGTATGGCACACTGCTCATCAACACCTGTTAAGGCAGGTGTCATGGTGGCCTCAATATGATCAGGTTTACCAAGTATGCTCATAGCCATAAATACATTATAAATACCAATATCCATCACGGTGCCACCACCCAATTCGGGATCAAATAATCTGGCCGGTACAGGCGGAATTGGTTTGAAACCAAAATTGACCAGTACAGACCTGATTTCGCCCAATAAACCTTGTTGTATCATCTCAAGCGTTTTAATGTAATGCGGATGGAACTTGGTCCACAGTGCCTCCATTAAAAAGACTTTCTTTTCCTTTGCCAGGTTAATCATTTCAATAGCCTGCTTCCTGTTCATGGCAAAAGGTTTCTCGCACAATACAGCTTTATTATGTTGTAAGCACAACAAGGTATTTTCGTAATGAAGATTGTGAGGCGTTGCAATATAAATCACATCCACTTCCGGATTTTGAGCTAATTCCTCATAACTATAATGGCAATATTGTACCGAAAATTCTTTGTTAAATTCCTCAGCCGATTGCCGTGTGCGTGAGCCTATAGCTATCAATTCGCAATTTTCTGCCAATCTGAGATCTGATGCAAATTTACGTGCAATACGTCCGGCACCTAAAATGCCCCACCGGATAGTTTTCATTTGGTTAGATTATATTAAGAAATGCGTGAAGATAGGTTTATATAGACAAAAAGCGGATAGCACAAAATACTACCCGCTTTTTAACAGATTTCAGATTACTCTGTTTTATTTTAAGTGTGAACGCAGGAACCACACCATTTTTTCGTGAGTTTCCATCAAACCGGTGATAAAATCGCTCGTGCCTGCATCGCCATATTCATTGGCAAACGGATTAATATTGCCACGGATGAATTCAATAACGCTGTTGTGATCTTCAACCAACTCGCGGATAAAACCAAGGCTGTCGTTTGATCTTTCAGTAAGTTCACCTAAGTGTGTAAGCTGTAAAAAGCTTTTCAGGGTAGCTGGTGCATAGTGCCCGATCATACGCATACGCTCGGCAACGCTGTCCATTATGTTATCCAGTTCTTCGTATTGTGATTCAAAAAACAAGTGCATCGAATGAAAATCAGGGCCTTCAACGTTCCAGTGCGCGTTGCGTGTCTTGGTGTATAATACAAATTCGTCGGCTAATAATTTTGCCAGTTGGGCCGAAACGGCAGCTCTGTTCTCTTCAGTGATTCCAATATTTGCTTTCATGGGTATGGGTTTAAAGAATAAGTGTGTTTTCTGTTATTTTAAGGTAGAACAAATATAGGAAATGTGCTTTGGTGAAATGATAATTGATTTAAAATTGACGTGGAGTTTACGTGAAATAAATACCGGACATCGCATTAGCTAAACCAACGGTTTATACTAATTTTGTATATTAGCATAATATGGCGAATCCTGAAAAAAAGGCATCTGAAATTTCTAATCTTACTCAACTTTCCGAAAACGAGAGGTTAAAAAGAGATATTTACCGACCTGACATGGAAAAGCTGCATTTGTTTACCAAAATGTTGCGGACTAATGCTTTACTAAAAAAGGCTGTTATTCATCACAAATAACGTATGGATATTTTAGATGATGAATTGCTGAAGTTTTGGCGTAGTCTTAATACTCATCATGTCCGGTATATTATGGTTGGTGGTTTTGCAACTCGATTTCATGGGTTTAATCGCAACACTGACGATCTCGACCTCTGGCTTGAAGACACCTTACAAAATCGCAAAAAATTAAGAGAAAGTTTTATTGAGTTAGGTTATGGCAATTTCCCAACTCTTGAAACAATGGAATTCGTGCCGGGGTGGACAAGCTTTTATGTGGGCAGCATGATAGAACTTGACATCATGACAAAAATGAAAGGCTTGGAGGGCTATACCTTTGATGAATGTTTGAATATTGCGTCCGTTGCCGAATTGGATGGAATAGACGTTCCCTTTCTGCATATAAACCAACTAATAGCCAACAAGAAAGCTGTTAACCGACCTAAAGATCAGGTTGATGTGATAGAGTTGGAGAAAATAAAGAAGTTAAGAGAAAATGATCAATAGAGGTCTTCATTTAAAGAAAAGATTGTTTTTCGCGCACCACTTAAAACAATAAAACCCAGCCAAATTGACCGGGTCTTTATTCAGTGCGGAAGAAGGGACTCGAACCCCCACGCCTCGCGGCGCCAGATCCTAAGTCTGGTGCGGCTACCAATTACGCCACTTCCGCGTTTTGGATTTTTAAGAGTCGGCAAAGATAAACTATTTTTCAGGATTGTACCTATTTTTTTCAGATTTCACCGATTGAGGCTCGCAATCAACTGTTTAAAATATCCAGGAGCCTTTAATAATCTGCTTCCGTACCACGAGAAAAGCTCGCCATCCACTAATTGGATATTGGCATCAGGCACCAACGCCTGGAACTCGGTAATATGCCTTTCGGTGAACGGATAGGGTTCTGATGAAAGAAACACCAGGTCAGGGTTTGCCTCCACTATTTGCCCGGGAAATACTTCAGGATATCTATCTAATTCAAAGGCATTCCTCAAGCCGCATCTTTTAAGCATATCATCTATAAAAGTTTCTTTCCCAGCCACAATAAAAGGCTTTCGCCATACTAAATAAGCAACACGTAACCCGCTGGCTTTTACTTTCAATCCCTCGAAGTTGGTCTGAACAGATTGGATTAAGCCAGCGGCTTCTACTCTTTTTCCTGTTATTCCCCCTACCAGCTGTATCATATCAAGCGCTTCTTCCAGGTTAGATATATCACTCATCCAAACCGGGAAGCTTTTTGCTAATTCCTCAATCTGATCTTTTTCATTTTCTTCTTTATTCCCAATAATCAGGTCAGGGTTTAATTTCTTTATTGCATTGATATTTAATGCCTTAGTTCCACCTATTTTAGGTTTTCGTTTAACCTTATCGCCTGGATGAATGCAGAATTTCGTTACGCCGATGATCTCCTCATCAAGCCCCAAATCAAACAATAACTCAGTTTGGGATGGCACGATCGAAATGATTCTTTTGGGAATGGACGGTATATCTACCGTGCGGTTCATTTGATCTTTGTAAACAGGCATAATTTATTGCTATCCGTTATAAATCTGGTATACTCCTGTTATTGTCCGGTTTTGAGCAGAACCGACTAATATAGTCGCAATTTTCCGTTCAATCATTAACTGTTCGGCCTGATGGATGTATTCATCCTGTTCTACTATAACCGGGTTGATGGTCATCATATCGTCAATGTGCAGTTGTTTGGTATCCGGATTACGGACTAAGGCCCTGCGCAGGTCACCGTCAGTAACTATACCTTCTACCTTGTCAGCTGTACCAACAATAACCATCCCTAATTTACCTTCTGACATGCATAGCAGCATTTCAGTAAATGAAGCATTTTTATCTATAAATGGCAGATTTTCTTTGCGCATTAGGTCCTTCACTTTTACCAGTAGTTTTCTCCCCAAGCTGCCTCCAGGATGGAATCTCGCAAAATCTTCGTGTTGAAACTCCCGTGCCTCCATCAGCGCAATAGCTAATGCATCACCCATCACTAAAGTAACAGTGGTTGATGACGTCGGAGCTAATTCAAGCGGACACGCTTCGCGGGTAATGCACACATTCAGATGGTAATCGCTATTTTTTGCTATAGTAGAATTTGGATTGCCAGTAATGCTGATGATCTTATTATTATTCCATTTCAGAAAGGGGATGATTTTTAATACTTCGTCAGTTTCGCCGGAATAAGAGATCAATATAACCAGGTCATCGTGTTCCACCATCCCCAGATCGCCATGAAAGGCTTCACCGGGATGTAGAAAAAAGCTGGGGGTTCCGGTACTTGCCAATGTTGCAGCTATCTTCCGGCCTATTAAACCAGATTTGCCGACTCCGGCAACAATCAGTTTACCTTTTGATTCCAGTATAGCGTTAACAGCTGCAGTAAAATCGTCGCCTATGGAATTAGCGACTTCCTTTAGCGATTCGATCTCGATATCAAATACCCTTTTTGCGGTTTCTTTCAAGTTGTACGTTTTAAGTTGTACGTAATACGTTTTATTTAATCCTTATTACGTACAACTTAAAACGTCATACGTAAAACCTCTTAAATCATTAAAGTAAAGGCTTTATCACTTCTTCCAACTGGTGCAGCTTCACCATATTCGGTCCATCGCTCAAAGCGTTATCCGGATCAGGGTGTGTTTCCATAAAATAACCATCGGCTCCAAATGCTTTTGCCGCCAATGCCATCATTGGTACAAAAGTACGGTCGCCGCCGGTTTTGCCCCCCGCACCACCAGGGCGCTGAACGGAATGCGTGCAATCCATACAAACCGGGTGACCAAATTTCTTCATATCATAAATATTCCTGAAGTCGACAGCCAGGTTATTATAGCCGTACATGTTTCCGCGTTCGGTCAATATTACCTGTTCATTTCCTGCTTCAATCACCTTCTGTGCAGGGTAAAACATATCCTGCCCTGAAAGAAACTGTGCTTTCTTCACATTTACAATTTTGCCTGTTTTCGCGGCAGCTACTAAAAGATCAGTCTGACGACACAAAAAGGCCGGTATTTGCAGTATATCAACCACCTCAGCAGTTATAGCAGCCTGGAATGGCTCGTGAATATCGGTAGTAACCGGCAAGTTGAAGCGTTCTTTTACATTTTGCAACATCTCCATCCCTTTTTCAATACCCGGCCCCCGGTATGAATGAATGGAGGTGCGGTTTGCCTTATCAAATGAAGACTTAAAAATCACGGTTACCGGGTACTTCTGCCCTATTTCGGCAACTTTTTCAGCAACAGTGTAAAGCAGTTCCTGGTTCTCCATAACGCAGGGCCCTAATATAAAGAACGGCTTTTGCCGTATCTGGTCGTATAAACTCATGCACAAAGATGATAATTAGACACGAATTTCACGAATGAGAATAAGCTCACGAATTACACGAATTTGGTTGATGTTAATAGAAATCGTGTAATTCGATCAAATCAGTGTAATTGGTGTACTTTTGCATTATGATCAATTACTTCGATTTCTACGGGATACCTGAATCCTTTCATCTTGATATTGCTACTTTAAAAAAGAAATTTTATGAGCTTAGTAAAGAATATCACCCGGATTTTTATGCCACTGATACGGACGAAAAACAACAGGAGATATTAGAACTGTCAACGATTAATAATAAAGCATGGCAAACTTTGAGCGATCCTGCAAAAAGGCTTGAATATATCTTACGTCAACATGAATTACTGGTTGATGGTGCCAAACCTGCCCTGCCCGGTGATTTTTTGATGGAGATGATGGACATTAATGAGCGCCTGATGGAAATTGAAGATGCCGATCAGTGGGCCGGGATCAATAATGAGGTAATGGCAGTGGATGATGATATTAACCAGAAACTGCACTCATTAACAAAGGATTATCAAACCCTGGATGATACTGCAAAAGAAAGCAGGTTGAACGAAATTTTAGATATTTACTACAGACAAAAATATTTGTTGCGTATTAAGGAGAGTTTGAATACATTTGCAGCCCGGTTTTGAACGAACTAATCCACCGTTCAGACCAAAAGAGGCCCAGATGGCGGAATCGGTAGACGCGTTGGTCTCAAACACCAATGGCTGCAAGGCCGTGCCGGTTCGACCCCGGCTCTGGGTACACAAGGCTCCTGATATGTCGGGGGCCTTTGTTATTTTAGCTCAATGGCATCTGTTTATATTTTATATTCTAAAAAGCTCGATAAGTTTTACACTGGAAGTTGCAAGGAGCTTTTCTATAGGTTGAACCAACATTTAAGTAAAGAATTTATTGATAGTTTTACAGCAAAGGCTGATGATTGGGAACTGTATTTTTCTATAGATAGGCTAGAATATCGCCAGGCACGGTTAATCGAGATGCATATAAAGAAAATGAAAAGCAAAACCTTCATTCAAAATCTTAAAAAATATCCCGAAATTATTGAACGCTTAAAACTAAAGTATCCATGATGGTGGTCCCGATAGTTATCGGACGGTAGACGCGTTGGCCTCAAACACCAATGGCTGTAAGGCCGTGCCGGTTCGTCCCGATAGCCATCGGGACCGGCTCTGGGTACAAAGCCTCGGTACTATGGTATCGGGGCTTTTGTCATATAAGGGGTTCGAGTCCCTTCTTCCGCACGTATCTTTTTCCGATAAGTAGCCGATATATTGTCGCCTTTGCAAAATTTATTTTGCAAATTACATATCTGTAAACCAACCATTAAAGTATCTAACCAATTATGAAAAGAAATATCATCCAATCTTTATCCATTCTGGCTTTATCAGCAGCTATTTTTACCAGTTTCACCTATACAACCGATCAAAATAATAAGCTTTCCGCCAAAGAAAAGGCGCAGGGCTGGAAATTATTATTCGACGGAAGCTCAACCAGCGGCTGGCATTTATACAACAGCCAGGCGCCATTCACCGTATGGAAAGCGAAAGACGGCGAATTGTTTTGCGATCCAAATGATAAGACTGGGCCTGGTGATCTGGTCACCGATAAAGAATATAAAGATTATGATTTGAAATTCGACTGGAAACTGCCGAAAGGCGGTAACAGCGGCGTTTTTATTAATGTTTTAGAAAGAAAGGATATTCCGACGGGCTGGGCATCGGGACCGGAATACCAATTGCTCGATAATGCTAATTCGGACTATGCCAAACCTGAAGACCGTTCGGGATGTTTGTTCGGAATGACGTCACAAAAAACGGCTGTGAAAACCAAGCCCGCTGATAGCTGGAACCATTCTGAGATCAAACAAAAGCATGGCAAAGTACAATTTTTTCTAAATGGCGTGTTAACCACAGAAATGGACTTTAACTCTAAAGCCTGGGCGCAAAAAGTGGCTGCATCTCATTTTCATGCTTTCCCTGAATATGGTAAGCACACTAATGGTCATATCGCTTTGCAGGACTGGGCTACTGGTATAGCATTTAGAAATATCAAGATAAAAGAGCTATAGACATTTCTGGGGTTACAAATACTGAAAGAGCCTACTGATATTTCAGAGTGTCAGGACTTACCCCTTTAAACTATATAGTTATTTTTGTAATTTAGTAACGTTAACCTTTACAATCTTATCACATGGTTACAGAAGAAGAATTGCGTGAACAATATGCAAAAATGACAACAGACGAATTGTTGCGTGTTGTTTCTGATAAATCAGGATATACCGAATTAGCTATTGCAGTAGCTAAAAAAGAACTTCGATACAGGAAAGTTTCAGAAAGTGAAATTGAAAATCTTAGTAAAATTGTTCATGACCGAGAAAACAAATTTTGGATGGATAATTGTCTTTTCGACTTAAAAATATTAGCAAAACTAGCGTACTATTTTATCTTATGGCTTCCAAGAATGAGATATTATTATCAAAATAATTTTAAGCAGGAAGGGTATTTATTAAAATTGAATCAATCAAATTATTATTCATTATTGGGTGTTGTCTTTTTCATCTTAACCATTATAGTTTCTGCATCCACAGGTGCTTTAATTTCACTGGGAGTATGGCCAGTAGGATTTATAATAACGTATTTATATGATTTATTTTACAATAAACAACGTCAAATTAACAACTTCCAAAAGATAAAAGAAGAAGGCGAATTACCCATAGAGTACCTTTAAATTATTTGTCATTAAAACAAAAAACCCAGCCAAAACTGACCGGGTTTAATTTCATGCAGAAAAAGGCGCTCGAACCGCTTATTTCTTAAAATGCCCTATTATCAAACTAGCCAGTTCCACCCCTATTCTTTCCTGGGCTTCGTTGGTAGCTGCACCAATGTGTGGTGTCAACGATATTTTAGGGTGTTTTAATATTTCTTCGCGGGGGGTTGGTTCATTGTCAAACACGTCAAGTGCCGCAAATGAAACTTGTCCGCTATTTAAAGATTCGATCAATGCTAATTCATCGATCAAGCCACCACGAGAACAATTAACCAGACCCACGCCTTTTTTGGTTTGAGCAAGCTCAGCAGCGCCTAATAAGGCTTTATCTACAAACGGCGTATGCAGTGTGATAAAATCTGCCGTCTTGATGATCTCATCCAGGGCAGCAGTCTTTACAGTTGTTTTAACGGTTGTACCACCACCTAATATGATCTCTACTTCCGGATTGAATTGGTAAAGGTCATACGCCAGTACATCCATTCCTACACCGATGGCAATTTTAGCCACCTCGCGACCAATACGGCCAAAACCTACGATACCTAAAGTCTTACCGCGAAGTTCAATACCTTTTGCGTAAGCTTTTTTCAGGTCGTTGAACTTGGTATTACCTTCAACTGGCATTTTGCGGTTGCTATCAGGTAAAAAGCGTACACAGCCGAACAATTGTCCGAAAACTAATTCAGCTACAGATAAAGATGAAGAAGCTGGTGTGTTGTACACGCCAATGCCCTTTTCTTTAGCATAATCTACATCAATGTTATCTACACCTACCCCACCGCGACCGATCAGTTTCAGGTTAGGGCATGCATCGATCAATGCTTTACGCACTTTGGTAGCACTGCGTACAGTAATGGCATCATAAGCCTGCAATTTAACAGGCAATTCGTCCTGCGGTATATTGTTGGTATCTACTTCAAATCCGGCATCTTCCAGCATTTTTTTGCCTATCGGATCGATACCATCGTTAGCTAATATTTTGATCATCTTTTTTTATAGTTATCAGTTAACCAGTTAATCAGTTATCAGTGATTAGTCTATCAAACAATGAATGCCTGATTAACCGGTCACCGATAACTGATCACTAACAAAATTATTTATTCTTCTCCTGGAATTCCTGCATCGCGTCGATCAGCACGTGTACGCTGGTGATTGGCAATGCATTGTAAATTGATGCCCTGAAACCGCCTACGCTTCTGTGGCCTTTGATTCCCACAATGCCTTTTTCATCACAATACTTCAGGAACGGTTTTTCGAGTTCTGGATTTTCCATTACAAAGCAGACGTTCATATGTGAACGGTCCTCGGGAACTGCAACAGCTTTGAATAATGGGTTACGGTCTATCTCAGCATATAAAGCTCTCGCTTTTGCTTCGTTTTCCTTTTGAATAGCTTCTACACCCCCTTTTGATTTCAACCAACGCAGTGTCAGCATAGATACCAGGATAGCAAAGCACGGAGGTGTATTGTACATTGATCCGCCTTCGATCTGTACCTGGTAATTGAACATTGCAGGTATATTTCGACCTGTTTTACCTAAAATCGAATCTTTAACGATAACCAAAGTAACACCGGCAGGGCCCATATTCTTTTGCGCACCAGCGTAGATCAAACCAAAATCAGCCACATTTACCTTACGGCTAAAAATATCTGATGACATATCGCATACTACCGGAATTGGTGATTTGATGAACTCCTGCATTTGTGTACCGTAGATGGTATTGTTTGAGGTGATGTGGAAATAAGCAGCATCAGCAGGTATAGTAAAATCTTTAGGGATATAAGTGTAGTTACTTTCCTTAGAAGTAGCTACTACAACAGTCTCGCCAAAATATTTCGCTTCCTTAATGGCTTTACTGGCCCAAACACCTGAATCCAGGTAAGCAGCTTTGCCACCATCTGGCAATAAGTTATACGGAGCTAATGCAAACTGAGTGCTTGCGCCACCCTGTAAAAATAATACCGAGTAACCTTCGGGAACTTCAAAAAGTTCTTTCACCAGTTTAACAGCCTCATCCAGTACAGCTTCGAATTCAGCCGAACGGTGCGATATCTCTAATATCGACAATCCTGTCCCATTGAATTCTAACACTGCCTCTGCGGCTTGCTTAAATACCTCATGCGGTAAAATGCCTGGTCCGGCACCGAAATTGTGTTTCATATTATTTTTTTGATTTAAAATAAACTAATGGCATAATTGCCAACTTTATATTTGGTTCGGCCAAAGTTAAATAATTTGATAATGTTTGCAGAGAATATTTGCAATATTTTTATCATAATTATCTATCCGTCAAATGCCTTAAATTGATGTAATATTAAAAAATCAATTTTAACCCAGTATTAAGCGGCTTAATTATGATAGTGGTAATTTAAAAGGGATTTTTTAAATTTTTGATAGCCTGCAACTGATCCACGGCTGAGAAAACTGAGTTGCCTGCAACAAAAACATTTGCCCCGGCATCTATTAATTGCTTAACATTCTGTTCCCCCACACCGCCATCTACCTCAATATATAGGTTTGGATTGCGCAAAGCGCTTAAAGCTTTCAGATCGTGCAGTTTCTTATAGGTATTAGGGATGAACTTTTGACCGCCAAAGCCAGGATTTACTGACATGATCAATACCAGGTCAAGGTCTTGAATAATATCATCTAAAAATGCGACAGGCGTATGCGGGTTTAGAGCAACACCTGCATGGCAGCCTGCTTCTTTAATACCTTGTATGGTACGATGTAAATGCGGACAGGCTTCGAAATGAACTGTTATGCTATACGCACCTTTTTCTGCAAACTCTTTAATGTAACGGTCAGGATCAACGATCATCAGGTGCACATCTAATGGCTTTGTAGCATGCTTTTTAACCGCTTCCATCACCGGAAAGCCAAAAGATATATTCGGCACAAACATGCCATCCATCACATCCACGTGGATCCAGTCGGCCTCGCTCCTGTTCAGCATTTCAATGTCGCGCTGCAAGTTGCCAAAATCAGATGCCAGAATGGAAGGTGCTACAAGGTGGTTCATGGGTCGAAGATAGGTAATTAGTGATTAGTTAACCAGTTAATCAGTGATTAGTTGTACAGAAATTTTTACTAATAGTGGTTTTGACATCTGCCATCTACCCTAGTTACTGATTAACCAGTCACTGAAAAATCAATCACAATTTTGCAGCAGATCGTAGTACTTTTTCATTAATACAAGGTCATAGTTGACAAGGGAGTTATAAGCTTCGGCCACAAGCTCATTCAGAATAGGGATTGCAATGTGAGCGCTATTGTTAGATATAGATTCTGTCTGTTGTATCAATTGTTTGACCCTTATAATCTCATAAAGCAATAATTTGGTCAAATCCTCCTGATTATTTTGCACGACAGTTACTTTACCATCAAGTAAGTTTAATGAGTCAACCTTAACGGAATTTAGCTTATCGTTCGAATCTGGTAAAGGATCAATGCGCATATTATTAACTTAAGTTCAAAAACATTTCAATTGTTTTAAAAAAATGAAAAAATATTTCATAAAAAAAGCCCCCGTTTCCGGAGGCTTTATAATAAGCTGATTTTTAAATTATTGCGCTTTTTCTGGCTTTGGTAACAAAACCTTTCTTGATAGCTTCAATTTACCTTGTTTGTCGATGTCAAGCAATTTAACTCTTACTTCGTCACCAACCTTAAAGATGCCATCCATCGTCTCGAAACGTTTGTGGTCGATCTCAGAAATGTGAAGTAAACCATCTTTACCAGGCATGATCTCAACAAATGCGCCGAAAGGCATAATTGATTTCACTTTACCTTCGTATATCTCGCCAACTTCTGGTTTCGCAGCAATAGCCCTGATACGCGATACAGCGGCATCGATAGAAGCTTTGTTTGCAGCAAATATCTGAACGATACCCTGGTTGTCTTTTTCTTCGATCGAGATGGTAGCACCGGTTTCGCGCTGCATTTCCTGGATAATCTTACCACCCGGGCCGATAACCGCACCGATGTATTCTTTGTCGATCTTGATAACAATAATACGTGGTGCATGTGGTTTGTAATCCTCACGTGGCTCACTGATAGTCTTTTTGATCTCGTTTAAGATGTGCAAACGGCCATCTTTTGCCTGAGCTAAAGCTTTAGCTAACACTTCGTATGATAAACCATTGATTTTCAAGTCCATTTGACAAGCAACGATACCATTTTCGGTACCGGTTACTTTAAAGTCCATATCACCCAAGTGGTCCTCATCACCCAATATGTCAGACAGGATCGCATATTTGGTTCCCATCTCATTAGTGATCAAACCCATTGCGATACCAGTTACCGGAGCCTTGATCTTCACACCAGCATCCATCAGCGCCAATGTGCCGGCACATACAGTCGCCATTGATGACGAACCGTTTGATTCTAAAATATCAGATACCACACGGATGGTGTATGGGTTCTCATCTTCAGGAGGTAACACCTGCTTCAATGAACGCATGGCCAGATTACCGTGACCGATCTCTCTGCGGCCTGCTCCCCTGTTCGGACGAACTTCACCGGTTGAGAAACCAGGGAAATTATAGTGAAGGATAAATTTCTGATAGCCATTGATAAATGCACCATCGATCATTTGCTCATCATCTTTCGAACCCAAAGTAACGGTAGTTAACGATTGCGTTTCACCACGGGTGAAGATCGCTGAACCGTGAGCTGAAGGAAGATAGCTTACTTCACTCCATATCGGGCGGATCTGCGTAGTAGTACGGCCATCAAGACGTTTACCTTCATCTAATACCAGGTTACGGATAGCATCATACTCTACATCGTGATAATATTTTTTGGCAAGGGATTTAGTGATATCCTCAACATCTTCGCCTAAAGTCTCGATATAGCTATCGATAACTTCTTTGAATTTAGTAGCACGCTCATCTTTTGCAGATGCAGAAGAAGCGATAGCATAAACCTTATCATAAGTAGCAGCATATACTGCTTTTTTCAAATCCTCGTCATGTGTTTCGTGGCTGTAAACACGTTTTTGGGTCTTGCCCACAGCTTCAGTCAGTTCACGTTGAACGAAAACTTGCTTTTTGATAGCTTCATGAGCGAATTTAATGGCTTCTACCATTTCATCTTCCTGTATCTCTTTCGCTTCACCTTCAACCATGTTGATGTCAAACTCAGAACCGGCAACGATGAATTCCAGAGTGGCACGCTCTAAATCAGTCATCGTTGGATTGATAACCAACTGACCGTCAATTTTAGCTACGCGAACTTCAGAAATAGGTCCGTTAAACGGAATATCAGAAACAGCAATTGCTGCTGATGCCGCTAAACCTGCAAGGCAGTCGGGCATAATTTCTTTATCAGCAGAAATTAAGCTGATCATTACCTGCGTATCTGCGTGATAATCGTCAGGGAACAATGGACGCAAAGCGCGGTCAACCAAACGAGAGATCAATACCTCATAGTCTGATAATCTTGCTTCGCGGCGTAAAAAACCACCCGGGATACGGCCTGTTGCAGCGTATTTCTCCTGGTAGTCAACTGATAATGGCAGAAAATCAACTCCTTCTTTTGCATCGGGCGAAGAAACGACGGTAGCCAATAACATCGTATCTCCCATTTTCACAACTACAGACCCATCAGCCTGTTTGGCCAGCTTACCGGTTTCGATCTCAATGGTGCGTCCGTCACCCAGGTCGATAACCTTTTTAATTACATTTAAACTCATCTTGTTTTTGTTGTGGTGTGCTTTTCATCTTCAGAACACACCGATTTTTATTTTGTAAAATAATTGTTTGCAAAAGTAAAAAAGCCATCCGAATTGGGATGGCTTTTTAAGAAATTCCGGAAAGATTTATTTGATGATATCACGCAGCTGTAAAGCTTTGATGATAGCACGGTATCTTTCAATGTCTTTGTTATACAGGTAAGCCAATAATGCACGACGTTTACCTACCAATTTTTGCAGCGAAAGCTGGGTTGAAAAATCTTTTTTGTTGTTTTTCAAATGTCCTGTCAAATGCGCAATACGGGTTGTGAATAATGCGATCTGTCCTTCAGCCGAACCAGTGTCGGTGGCGCTTTTGCCATGTTTTGCAAAAATCTCTGTTTTTGCTTCTTTACTTAAATACATTACTTGAATAATATTAAAGCGTTAATACTTTTGTTAATTGAGGTGCAAAGGTAATGGTATTCCCGGATAATTACAAATGTATAGAAATAATTAGTGAATGAGTGAGTTAGCGAGTGAGTGAATTTGAATGAGACAGCTTAATTGATAGATTTGCAGGCATAAATCACTAATTCACTCATTCGCTAATTCACTAAATGTCAAACTACTCCACCTTCGAAACTGAATTCCGTGTTCGTCCCGATGATATCGACATGTTTCAGCATGTACATAACAGCAAATATTTCGATTATGTATTGGCTGCCCGTTACGACCAGATGGAACGCTGCTACGGTATGGCCATGGAAAAATTTATGGAGCGCGGTTTTGGTTGGGTGGTGCGCACAGCTCATGTGGATTATAAACGCGCGTTAACCATGGGTGATTATTTCATTGTAAAAACCGGCATCGATAGTATCGACGACAAAGGTTGCCGCGTAAAATTCGTCATCACCAACAAAGCAACCGGAAAAGTTTGCTGCGACGGATGGTTTGATTATACCATGATCGATATGCAAAACGGCCGATCAGCCAAAATTCCTCAGGATATTATTGAGCATTATTTGATTTGACCGTGGAGGTGCTTAATGCTTCATACCGCCTTCAATCAACTCCCCATAAAACTCACCCACATCCATCCCTGCTGCCCTCACCTGCTGCGGGATCAGGCTATTTGCTGATTGCCCGGGCGTGGTATTGATCTCGATAAAATAAAACTCTTCAGTCCCTTCCAGTAAAATAAAATCGACCCTAACCATGCCCTTGCAATTCAATCTAAGATATACTTCGGTTACTATCTCAGCAATTTTTTCATTTTGTTCGGGCGTTAAATTCCCCGGAGTTATTTCCCGGCTTACACCCGGAGTATATTTAGCCTCGTAGTCAAAGAATTCTTTTGAACTGATAATTTCTGTAGCAGGAAGCACTTTTATTTTTCCGTGTAATCGTGCGATACCAATGCTGAACTCGCGACCTTTTATAAATTCCTCAACCAGTATTTGGTCGTCTTCTGTAAATGCCCTTTCGAATGCATCATGCAATCCGGCTGCGTTTTGCACTTTGCTCATACCAACACTGCTTCCGCCATTGTTTGGCTTTACAAAAAGCGGGAATTTCAATTTGGCAGCCACAGCCGATACATCGTGTATACCGCTTTTAAATATCTGCACCGAGCGGGCAATATTTAATCCGTGAATGCCATTTACAATCGCTTTAGTATAAGCCTTATTCATGGTAATGGCTGAAGTAGTCGCATCGCAGGTATTATAAGGGATTCCCAGCATATCCAGGTAACCCTGCACTTTACCATCCTCGCCTGGTGTACCGTGAATGGTGATGAATGCAAAGTCAAACTTTATTTTCTGGCCCTTTAAAGTTATGGTGAAATCGTTTTTGTCGACAGAAATATTTCCCTTATCGGAAGCATAAAACCAGCTATCGCGATTGATAAATATGGTGTATACATTATATTTTTCTGCATCAAGATTAGCTGCGATATTTTTTGCGCTATTTACAGATACTTCATACTCACCGGTAAATCCTCCGGCTAAAAGGGCTATATTTTTACGTGACATAATCATCAAAGATAGACTTTTGGTGAAGCTTCAAATAATCCGTTTTTATTTTTTGAAAGAAATTATTGTCGGTTAAATATTATTTTTGAAACGATAAAAACCCGTATCCGTACAATTAGGGTGATCACACTATCTTAAAACTAACACGACCCAAGTGACTAATAAGGAATATAAATTTTGTCTTGAAGCCGACAGGTTAATAGCCAGAAGACCTCCCAAAACCTTAAAACGAAAAATAAAATCATTCTTCACGCCGGACTATATTGAAGACTTTATGATTGTATTGCGTAAAGTTGAATACCTGGATGGTAAACCAGGAATACTTAACAAAATGGCACGCATTTTTGCTAAAAATAAATTTAACAGGCTAAGTGTAAAATTGGGATTTTCTATTGCGCCACATGTTTTCGGGCCCGGTTTATATATACCACATTACGGCACAATCGTAGTAAATGGCAATGCCAGGGTGGGCGCCAATTGCGTTCTGCATACATCAACCTGTATAGCGGGTTCGGAACCTAAAAAACTGGGGGATAATTTATATATATCTACCGGCAGTATCATATCCGGCAATACCAATATCCCGAACAATGTAACCATAAGCGCTAATTCGCTGGTTAATAAATCGGTTGCTGAGAGCGATGTTTTAATTGGTGGAACTCCCGCAAAAGTGATCAAATCAAGGCCTGCCTGGTATGAATGTGATGATCATGAAGAGTTTTTAACGGCAATAAAAGAAATAGACGAATTACGCAAAAGGATGCTTGGATAATTTTTGACAATAATGCAATTATATTAACGTCTATAAAATATAAATCGAAATAATAATTTATGTTTGATAGTTGAATACGCTTTCAATACCCTGATAAATTCAAATGAGCAAATTTACAGCTTACTTAAAAACCAAATCCTTCCGCAATACCATTATATCAGCTATTCTTGTCACCATTGCTATTGTTTTGATAGCTTTTTACAGCCTTGGCTATTATACGCGCCACGGCTCAGGAATACTGGTTCCCAGGGTGATGAACATGCCGATAGACAAAGCGCTCAGCACATTGAAAGATAAGGGATTTGGTGTAAGTATTGATTCTGTATATGTTTTAGATCAAACACCGGGGACAGTCATCGAACAGGACCCCGATGCAGGCACCAATGTGAAAGAAGGCCGTATGATCTACCTGAAAATCGTAAAGAACCAAGCACCGCCAGTGGCTTTGCCTGACATTATAGATGCGCCTTATATCTCTGCTGAAGCGACACTTTCTAATTATGGCTTAAAAATCGGCGATACTACCTATGCGCCTGACATTGCACGCAACCATGTGCTGCAGGTTAAATTCGCCGGTCAGGCCATTCAGGCAGGTACTAAAATACCTAAAGGTTCAAAAGTTGATCTCGTATTGGGCGATGGCTCAGGTGCAAGCGAAGTGGAAATACCGGATTTGGTTAACCAGGACCTGGACGCGGCAAGATTCGTGCTGAAAAATAGCGGTTTAGTATTGGGAGTTATAACATATCAGGGCACTATTACCGATTCAACAAACCTTGTTATAGTATCGCAAATGCCCGCTAAAACAGATTCTGTAACCAAAGTAAGCAATGGCACCCGTATTAACGTCACTGTTACACAGGGCAAAAAAACACCATGACGGATATTGATGCTAAAGAAGTGTTTGCCCGCCTGCAAAATGGCGAGCATTTGAACCTGCTTGATGTGCGTGGCGAAATGGAATACCACACCTTTAACATTGGCGGAAAGAACATTCCGCTGCCTGACCTGCAGGAAAATATAGACGATCTGGAATGGAACAAAGACGACGAGATCATCGTTATCTGCAAGGTTGGTTTGCGAAGCGCCACGGCCAAATCAATTTTAGAATTGCAAGGTTACAAAAATATCAGAAATTTGACCGGTGGTTTGATCGCCTGGCAAAAAAATCAATCCAAATAATTTACCATTAAGAAATGGAAGAGCAAAAGAAATCAAGTTCTGTTAAAAAGTATATTATAGCATTTGTTGTCATTATCATTCTCGCACTGGGAGGCACGGGTTTATTTTATTATTTAAAGTATTTTGGCGCAAACGTGACCGACAAGCAGGAATATCTCTACATCCACACTGGAGCCACCTATCAGGATGTATATAAAACCATCCGCGATGAGGGCATCGTGAAAGACTCGTCCAGTTTTAACTGGGCGGCTCAAAATATGAAGTATACCAACCGTGTTAAACCGGGTAGGTATCATTTAGTAAGCGGCATGAGCAATCGCCGGTTGATCAATATGCTGGCATCTGGTACGCAGGATCCTGTCATCCTTAATTTTCATAATTTAAGATTGAAAGAGGAATTTGCAGGTTTTGTATCCAAGATGATCGAGCCGGATTCTACCTCGATCATCCGCTTACTGGATTCGACCGATTTCCTAAAACAATATGGTTTTACTCCGGATAATGTATACGCCATGTTCATCCCGAATACTTACCAGGTATATTGGAACAACACACCAGAGAAGTTTTTCAAACGGATGTATGCCAATTACGAAAAGTTCTGGACACCCGAGCGCAAGCAAAAGGCCGATGCGTTGGGCTTATCTCCTATCCAGGTTTCCATTTTGGCATCAATAACAGATGCCGAAGCGCTGCACGATGATGAAATGCCAACCATTGCCGGTTTATATCTGAACCGTTTGAAAAAAGGCATGAAACTGGAATCAGATCCAACGGTAATTTTTGCTAAACAAGATTTTACTATTAAACGCGTATTAAACAAATACTTGTCGTTTGATTCGCCTTATAATACCTATTTGCACACCGGCTTGCCTCCGGGACCCATCATGATGCCTTCGGTAAATGCATTGAACTCTGTACTTGATTACAAAAAGACAGACTACATTTATATGTGCGCTAAAGCTGATTTTTCAGGCTATCATGCTTTTGCTACCAATGTAGCAGATCACCTGGTAAATGCACATAAATTCCAGCAGGCCCTTAACGAACGCAACATCAAAAAGTAATGTTTGAGCATACTACCAAAGTTCGGGTAAGGTACGGCGAGACCGACCAGATGGGCTATATGTATTACGGCAATTACGCCGAATTTTATGAGGTAGGCCGTGTGGAGATGCTGCGTAGCCTCGGTATGACTTACAGCGGCATGGAAGCTTCTGGCATTATGATGCCTGTATTGGAAATGCACTGTAAATACTTAAAGCCTGCACTGTACGATGAAGAGATCAGCATAAAGGTGATCATGAATAAAATGCCCGGTGTTAAGATTCATTTCAAATATGAGTTATACAACCCCGGTGGCGAATTGATCAACGTCGGCGAAACCTTACTGGTGTTTGTCAACATGAAAACCAACCGTCCATGCATGCCACCGCAGGAATTTCTTGATAAGTTGAAGCCATTTTTTCAGTAGATTTGGCTTAGATGGAATGGTTGCACCGCTTTTTACGACGGTTTGTTTTCTACAGATATTTGGTTGAATGCACCAAGTATATTGCCTTTCCGGGGTTTAAACCTATATCTTTTTATACCGTAGGCGTTTTCTTTTTCAGTGAAATAAAGCAAGGCAAGCTGGCCAACCAGGCATCATCGCTGGCTTATAATTTTATGCTGGCTCTGTTCCCGGCAACCATTTTTTTATTCACGCTGATCCCTTATATACCCATCAGACATTTCCAGGACAATCTGATAGATATGATGGCCGGTGTGATGCCACGCAATGCTTACCTGGCCTTTCAGGACGTTATAAAGGAGATCATCACAAAGAAGAGCGGGGGCCTAACATCCTTCGGTTTCCTGACAACGATGTTCTTTGCTACAAACGGCGTTAACAAGTTAATACAGGCATTTAATAAGTCATCCTTAGTAAAAGAAAACCGGAGTTATGTTCACAGGCGCTGGGTGGCGCTGGTGCTTACTATCATGATCTGCTGCTCCATGTTTGTCGCCGTGGGGATTATGATAGCAGGACACAGAATATTGATATTCCTGCAGCATCATTTTTATAGTAAGGCGCATGGCTGGTTTATTGCAATAGCCTTATTAAAATGGATAATAGTGGTCGCCATATTTTTTGTCACGGTATCTATTTTGTACCGTTACGGTCCCGCGCATAAACAGAAGTGGAAATTCCTCAGTCCGGGTTCCGTTCTGGCTACCAGCCTGGCAGTTCTGACTTCGCTTGGATTTACTTTTTATATCAACAATTTCTCGTCTTATAACAAAATCTACGGCTCTATCGGCACACTCATTGTGATCATGATATGGCTATATTTAAACTCGCTTATTATCCTGATTGGCTTCGAACTTAATGCCAGTATAGAGCTTTGCAAGCGGAGTATTAAAATTGTTAAGCCTAAGTTTAACACTTTTCGAACGTCAAAAACGGAGAATTCTCACCATTAAATTACTACTAATCAATAACTTGCCAATTTATTTAAAAAAACTTAACATCAAATTTGCCAATTCACCCCGGTTTTGTACTTTTGCCCCCGGAGAGATGGCAGAGTGGTCGATTGCGGCGGTCTTGAAAACCGTTGACTGTTAAAGGTCCGGGGGTTCGAATCCCTCTCTCTCCGCGAAGCTTCAATCAAAAGATTGAAGCTTTTTTGTTATCACTACATTTTCCTTTCCCTTATAAATTTTTCAAAAAACGGGAAATTCCAATATTGACAACTCAAATTGTGAAAAGTTAACTAATTTTTCTTCTTTTATGTATTTAGCCCTGAATAATGACGCCAGCCATTGGAGACGACATTATTTGGGGCTTTATTTGAAATAACCGGCTTAAGGGTTAAATTAGGAATCTTGAGAAGATAATGTCTGTAATACAAAGAGATTGATGGATCATCCATTCATAGTGTACGTAAAAAATAAATCGTCCTTAAAATTTGAGTACAAAAGGGATGTTTCAACGGTGGTTCATCATGATAACGGATATTTCATAACATTTAATAACGGACGAACTTATTATTATGGAGCGGACAAGGTGAAATATTACCCTCTCGTATTGAGACGAGAAGATGTACGCATATATGAGAATGGAAAATTAAATAAGACTTATAATTCAGTTGATAATTATGGCCGTTATTTGATTTTTCGAGATGGGGATAATTGTTCTTTTCCAATTGAAAACAATTCCCATATTGAAATCTGTGATAAAAAAAAGAATATTGGTCAAACAGAATCAGTTATCAACTATTTTAAAAGGATATTAAAAGAAAATGATAGCGTATCATTTGACATTCCAACTGAAGAGACTGATAGTAAAAACCCTAATCAGATAAGCTCCGATATATTACTTAAGGCCCTTGATCGTATAGATACATTGGATTCAAGGTCGGTGTTGTCCAAGTACATTGATGGGAGCAATCCTATCATTAGCTCTCCAAATGAAATACTGATTTATCCTTTCGGCTGCAATGAGAGTCAAAAACTGGCTGTTGAGACTACGCTTAGTAACAGCCTAAGTATAATAGAAGGCCCCCCGGGTACAGGAAAGACTCAAACAATATTAAATATTATAGCCAATCTTATCATACAAAACAAAACTGTTGCAATTGTTTCAAACAATAATTCTGCGGTATTCAATGTACTGGAGAAATTAACGAAATACGGCTATAAAATGCTGGTGGCTCCACTCGGAAATAACGAAAATAAGACCTCGTTCTTCGGCAGTCTTGATCAACAAACAGTTCATAAAGATTTTGAGATTCCGGAAAATCAATTAAAAAACATAAAAAATGAAGTCCGGAACCTGGATTATATACTCACAACCTGTTTTCAGTACCGGAATAAACTAGCCGTTTTGAAAACTGAATTGTCAGATGCTGAAATAGAGTTTGATCATTTAAAAGTAGAGCAACCTCTCAATCAAAACATTAAATCTGTACTCGATAAGAAATTTCAGCGCAAATGGGCTTCCAGCAGAATATTAAAATTAAAGGACTTACTATCTGGCATCGATACAGAAAAAAAGTTGTCTATCATTAATAAGTTATGGCTTGTTCTGCAATACGGCTTGTTTGACCTGAATAGTATTAGTCGGTACAGTGAAGAGCTGCCCATTTATGTTAATCACAAATTCTACGAATTATATATAGCAAAATTAAAAAACGAAATACTGAGCGTTGAAAACTGGTTAACTTCAAACAATGAAGAAGCTAATCTTAACCGTTTTATTGAAGTATCTAAAGAGATATTCCATGCTGTGTTATTTGAAAAATACAACCGTTTAGACAAAGTCACATTTAAAGTTGAAGATTATCGCAATCAATTTGACGCATTCACAGAGCATTATCCTGTAATTCTGAGTTCCACACTCTCGTTACACACGAGCATTCCGAAAGGATATCTTTTTGATTATCTGATTATAGATGAAGCTTCGCAGGTAGATATCATAAAGTCTGCCGCATGTTTTTCTTGTTGCCGAAATGCGATTGTAGTGGGAGATAGTATGCAGCTTACCCACATTGTAGACGAACAGAGTAGAGCAACTGCAGAGCAACTTCAAGTTGAGCACAACATTTCTCCTGCGTACGACTATGTTAAAAAGAATATTCTGGACTCGCTGAAAAGCCTATACGGGGATAACATAAAGTCGGTATTGCTAAAAGAACATTACAGGTGCCACCCTACCATTATTGGATTCTGCAACAAGAAGTATTACAATAATAATCTAGTTATTATGACTTCTGGACACAATCACCCGTTTAGGATTATTGAAACAAATATATCTGGGGAAAAAGGGAATCACAATCAAAGACAGATCGATGAAACGGACTTGTATATCCGCGAAAATTATTCTGCGGACTATACAAAGGTTGGAGTTGTTGCGCCATACAGAAACCATGCAGCTATACTGCAAAAACAACTGCCATCTGGAGTAGAGGCTGACACGATACATAAGTTTCAAGGACGTGAGAAAGATGTGATTATATTTAATACGGTCAGAAACAAAATAGGAACATTTATTGATAACCCTAATCTAATAAATGTGGCAGTCTCAAGAGCTGTGAAAGAATTTATTGTAGTAAAATCGGCATCTATGGAACTGCCTCACGGGACAAATATCGGTGATATGATACGCTACATATGTTATACTACTGATCCGAATGAAACAATTATCCCAGGCCGTATCTGTTCCGTTTTTGATCTTTTGTACAAGGAGTATAACCAAGTTTTCATTTCGTTTCTTTCGTCCAGGAAGAACATGAAAGGGTCTCCCGCAGAGATCATTATTCACAAGTTGTTGAGTGAAAATATATTATTAAATAATGTCCAATTCTCATCTATTGACATGGTGAGGGAGTATAGGCTTAGAGATCTTATTCGAGACTTTCAACCATTCTCAGAAGATGAAATTCGCTTCATAAAGAATAATTCAAGGATTGATTTTCTTTTGTATAACAAGATTGACAAAACTCCTGTCTTGGCTGTCGAGGTAGACGGAGTGTCATTCCATGACAATATATTGCAACAGGAAAGAGACAACAAAAAAGACTATATCTTGAAAATGATAGGTCTTCCATTGCTTAGGCTATCTACTGATGGGCACAACGAGGAAGCAAAGATTATCGAAAAATTAAGCACTGCTATGGGATAGACTGATCATATACCATATTATTTTCATAGTACTTGATGTTATCTTACCCTATCCCAAAACGTCAAAATAGTTATTAGGTATTCGAAGGTAATCCCTCTCTCCGCCGAAAAAAAATTAATGCCTCGCATATGCGGGGGTGTTTTTTGTTTTATAGCAACAATAAATGCAGAGTTCTCTACAAGAATACCCAACAAGAGGCCTTGATGTAAACAGTTGCCCAGCATGTAGCCAAGTAAAATTTTTATAACATATAATATAATTCTCTATAGACTATCGTAAATTTGATAACGATACCATTCATAAGTCAAAAACCATCCGCCATGATTAAAAAATATTATTGCTTATCGCTTTTAATTCTCAGCCTTTCACTCCTGGTAAGCCAGTCTGGCTTTGCCCAAACAAAGATGTTAGCAAAAGGAGATGAAGCGCCTGCATTTAACGCCCAGGCCAGCCAGGCGGGCAAAGAACTGGATTTTTCATTGAAAAAAGCCCTTGATAAAGGACCCGTTGTTGTGTACTTCTACCCTTCTGCCTATACCGGCGGTTGTGATGCAGAAGCACACGCCTTTGCTGAATCTAAGGATAAATTTACCGCCGCTGGAGCTACCATTATCGGTGTATCTGCAGATGATATTCAGCGCCTGAATGCATTTTCTTCCGATCCGAATTACTGTGCAGGCAAGTTCGCTGTAGCATCGGACCCTGACGGAAAAATTGCAGCATCCTACGGCTTGACAATGAGCCCTGGAAAGTCAGGTATTAAAGACGTACGTGGCCAGGATCTTACACACGGTTTTATCCCCCGAACCACTTTTGTTATCGGTAAAGACGGTAAAGTTGTAGCGGTCCTTTCATCACAAACCGATCATATATCCCCTGCCGACCATGTTCAAAAATCACTGGATATTGTAAAAGGGCTGTAATTTGCCCAATTGAGTTCAAACTTCACTGTTTCCAGTCTCAGCAGGGTCTCATAAAAGGGATCCTGCGTTTTCTTGACCATAAGCCTCTCTTTCCCACATAAATATTACTTTTCAATGGCGACAAGTTTAATTAACTTGTACAGCATAATTCTAAGCTCTTAATCATCTAATTATACTCCCATGAAAAGATTCAGTTACATTCTGCTATTCCTTGCCTCTTTATTTAGCACCAAATTAATTGCACAACAAACACAACCAGACAGCAACTATGTTGTCAGAGGTTTTGCCATCGCCGCTCCAAAACCAAGCGGATTGGACGATTTTATAAAATTCATTAATGAAGAGCTGGCACCACGCAAAATCAATACACTGATCCTTCGGGTCGATTTTAATTACAGCTACAAAAGTCACCCTGAGCTCCGCGATTCTGCATCATTAACTAAGGGTGATGTAAAAAAGATTGTAGAGGCTTGTAAGAAGAATAACATTGCCATTATTCCACAAATCAACCTGCTCGGGCATCAATCCTGGGCGCATAAGCTGAATAAATTATTGGAGAAATACCCGGAATTTGATGAAACACCATGGGTGAAAATGCCTGCCACTGCAGCCGAATATAAATGGCCAAATCCAGATAACCTGTACTGTAAGAGCTACTGCCCACTTCATCCTGGAGTACATAAAGTAGTATTCGACTTGGTAGATGAGGCGATGGAAGTATTTGAAGCAAATGCCTTCCACGCCGGCATGGACGAAGTGTTTTACCTGGCCGATGATAAATGCCCGCGTTGCAGTGGTCGCGATAAAGCAGTGATTTTTGCCAATGAAGTGCAATTGATCCGCGATCATCTGGCAGAAAAGGGGAAAGAATTATGGATATGGGGGGATAGATTGATCGACGGCCGTGCTACTGGCATTGGTATGTGGGCGGCAAGTTATAATGATACTTATCGAGCCGTGGACATGATACCCAGAGATGTGGTGATCTGCGACTGGCAATATGATCGCGATAACCAAACTGCCGTTTACTTTGCGTTAAAAGGATACCGCGTAGTAACCTGCGCCTGGAACCGCCCTGAAGTGGCAGTAAGCCAGGTGGAAGATCTTTACCGCTCACGAAGTTTATCGGTTACACCAATGCGTGGTCGCTTTTATGGCATTGCCGAAACGGTATGGTCGCCATCGGTGCAGTTTTTGAAAGAGTATTACAATAAGGATGCTTCTCAATCAAAACAAAACTCACAGAGCAGTGCTTTCAGAGCATTATTTAATAAGATGGGTGAGTTAGATCAGTTGGCTGTGACGAAATAAGCAACGTATTTAATTAACAAACACTTCATCAACAAACACCCAGGATGGTTTTCCTTTTGCAGGATGCCATCCTGGTAATTTATAAATAGGTTTTGCCACGAATTTGATGCAAGTGATAGGCCCAGTTTCATGGAGTTTGCATACCAGTGGCTGCAAAATATCCGGATCACCTTTCTTCTGAGGTGCAGTTGTTAACGAACCAATAGCTTTTAAGTGCTGCATATCCGTGCCACCCCACACTTCTACCTCAGTTGGTAAAAATATTTGGCTGCCAATCATTTTCAGGCAATTTAAAGTCAGTGTATGTGGTTTTACAGGGTTCTTAAAATAAAGCATCAGCTCCATATCAGTTTGTGTACCCAGCCATTTGTTGTTACCGAAATTCATACCGCCTAATTCGCCGTCTGTGAGTGTTTTTGCGCCATCGGCCTGGTAACGTTCGTTAACAGGTTTTATTAGTGAGATACTATCCGGCGCAAAGGTATTTTTATAGAAAGTATAACTTACCACATCGCTGCCATACCAGCCTGTTTTATATGCTTTTGCTTTGAAAGTAGTATTATCCGTGATCATTATACCCGGCTTGTATAAAGCTGATTTGATGCTATCCGGATCTTTCCCATCGGTTGTATAACGTATATCAACTCCTTTAATAGGGTTAGTAACCAGCAATTGAACTGGTTTACTAAACACAAACACTGTATTTTTCACCTGCGGAGGTATCAGCTTCATCGGTTTATTATCAGCCTTAAAACCTTCTATAAGGGATAATTTTTTATTGGAGTTTTGAAATGCCTGCAACTCTTGTGGCGTCAATCCGGTATCCCAAAGCACTATTTCTTTTAAGTTTTTCAAGGATTTGAGTTGATCCAATGCCTGTGCACTCAACTTAGTTCCTGCAAGTGATATGGAACGTAAATATTTAAGCGATGACAGATCTTTCAAAGTATTTCCCGTAATATCAGAGAAGTTGAGATTTAACGTCCGCAGATTTTCAAATTTGGCTATTGTTTTAAGATCACCATCCATCACCGGCATTTTGTTGAGATCAATGGATACCACCTGCTTTTTAATACCGTTTAATTCATCAAGTACCTTGGTGTTGTAGGTAGATTTATTGTAAATATTTACCGCCAAAGCCGGTGAGCCATTCGCCAACGCATAAATAACCCGATAGTTGTTGTTGAGCTTATTGATCTCTTTTTCGTCTGCTGCTCCGAAATCATATTGCTCTTCGGAGGCCTGGGCTGGTTTTAGAAATATGGCCGATGCTATACGTAATGAGTCAGTTGCCGGAAGATCAGTCACCTTCTTTTTAAAATCAGCATTTGCTTTGATCCATTGGTAAAGCACATTCATCTCGGCAGCCGTTAATTGCGGTTTGCCAGATGGCGGCATGTGCTTTTTCTCTTCCTCAGGCAAATGAATGCGCTGGAGCAGTAAACTCACCTGTGGTTGACCCGGTAAAAATAACTTTCCCGACTTGCCTCCTTTTAGAATAGACTTTTCGTCGATCAGCATTAATCCGCCCTTTAACTTATCCGGATTATGGCAACTGATACATTTAGTCTCAAATATGGGCTGAACCACATCGCGATAAACCAAAGCCTGATCTATAGGAACTAACTGGCGGGAGTTTTTCATCACAGGACCCAATACAAAATTATCGCCGTGAGTAATGTTAGCGCCGTAATGCCCGGCAATCATCAGGAAACAAACGGTAGCAAAAGCTCCTGACTGCGCTATACGCGGTTTGTACCATGAAGCATTTCGCACCCAGTAAATAGCAGAAGATATCAGCACAATGCTTACACCAAACCACTTATGATACTGAACGCTGTTGCTGTCATATCCTGGTTCACGCGCCAGGAACAAACCCATAATGGCGGTTATAGCGGCTAATAAGGCCCCGGAAAGCAATAAAACAGTAGTGAACTCATCATAAAGCTTTTCATTTGCGAATGCCGATCTGAACCGGAAAAATTCCATCAGCATAGCCAGGATCAGCAGTACGATGGGAAAATGCAGGATCATTGGGTGAAGACGCCCGACAGGCTGCAGCCATACCGGTATTACCAGGTTATCTCCGGCAATCACCAAAACGAGAATGAAAATATTCAGCGCAAATAACAAATTACCTGCAACACCCTTGTAGCTGTTTTTGATCATTTAGCGGGCAGCAAATAATTAAACACGAGTGAATTTATATGGATACACCTTACCCGAGGCCCATTGCGCCACGTAAAGGTTCTCATCGTCATCCACACAAACATCATGCGGGTTAAGGAATATTTTTTCGGCCTGCGCCATTGGCTGCAATACACCATCTTTATAAACCGGTTCGGTACCACCCAGATTGGAAACTACCTTGTTGTCCTTATTAAGAATAGTTGTAAAACCTGAATTTTCCTTACCCAAATCAGGTGAGCGTAGAACAGCCGCATACAAATGATCACCTTTTATTACAGGGCGACAAACACATGCTCCTGGCAGTTTAATCACTTCCAACAATTTACCGTCCATGCTGAATCGTTTAAAGCAATTTCGGGTGCGGTCGGTTACCAATAACGTTGGCGCTGCATTTCGACGATCTATTAAAATGCCATGCGCGTTATCCAAATGCTCATCACCATTGCCGCGACCGCCGAAGTAGTTTTTGATCTTCCCGTTCTTATCATAGTGAATAACATATTGGGAACCATAGCCATCTGCAATAAAGAAATCGCCGTTGGTATCTACAGTAGTTTCTGTCGGGATAAAATCCTTTGCTTCTTTATACACACCTGTTTCCAAAGGCACATCAATGGTCATCAATATCTTTCCATCAATGGTAGTTTTATATACCTGATGTTTTACCGTATCAGTAATGAATAAAAACTCTGTACCATTTTCATTAACCAGTGTCAACCCATGCGCGCCCGGAAACTCATGTCCCCAGGTATCCAGCAACTTGCCCGACTTATTATAGATCAACACATTGTTTTTAGTCTCATTAGTCAGCAATAATATCCTGCCCTTTTTATCCTGAACCATCTCGTGACAGTCGTTAACAGGATTAATATTCGGATCAGCTTTGCTCCATTTATTATCCATGCGGTAACGCATATTGCCGTGACCATAAATTGGCCCGTTATCCTTTGCCAACAGATCCTTTGCAATAAAAAAACTTGCCGAAGCAATTGCTGATGTCTTTATAAAACTTCTTCTCTCCATGATCGTCTGTATTTTTAAGAAATAATATCCCGTACCACATTCCCGGCTACATCGGTAAGCCTGTATCTTCTGCCCAGACTCTTGTAAGTCAATTTTGTATGATCAATGCCCAATTGATTCAATACAGTAGCATGAAAATCATGCACATGCACCGGGTTCTTAACAATGTTATAGCCGAGCTCATCTGTTTCGCCGTAAACTACTCCAGGGGTAATTCCGCCTCCGGCCATCCAGATACTAAAACAACGCGGGTGATGATCGCGACCGTAAACTTTCTTTTCCAGTTTGCCCTGGCTGTAGTTGGTGCGCCCAAACTCCCCGCCCCAAATTACCAGTGTCTCATCCAGCAAACCACGTTGCTTCAAATCAGTCACCAGCGCTGCAGAGGCCTGGTCGACATCTTTAGCTTGTCCGGCCATTTCCATTGGAAGATTGTTATGCTGATCCCAACCCTGGTGATACAACTGAACAAACCTTACCCCGTTTTCAGACAGTTTCCGCGCCAGCAAACAATTAGCAGCATAAGTACCCGGAACCAGGCATTCAGGACCGTAAAGTTTCACAATGTCATCCGGCTCTTTGGAAACATCCATAATTTCCGGAACTGCAGTTTGCATCCGGTAGGCCATTTCATACTGCTTTATTTTGGTAGTGATTTCAGGGTCCTGAAATTCTTTATAAGACAATTCGTTCAGTTCCGACAGTTTATCCAGCATCTTGCGGCGTTCATGACGATTTAATCCTTCCGGGTCGTTCAAATAAAGCACCGGGTTCTCGCTGCTGCTGAATAATACACCCTGATGTATAGAATCAAGAAAACCATTGCTCCATAATTTTGAATATACACCTTGTCCGTTTCCTTTACCTTTTGACAGAAGTACTGTAAACGCAGGTAAATTTTTGTTCTCGCTACCTAAACCATAACTTACCCACGAACCCATACTTGGCCTGTTGCCTTGTTGCGCACCTGTTTGGAAGAAAGTAAGTGCCGGATCGTGGTTAATGGCTTCAGTATAAAGTGTTTTGACGATACAAATGTCATCGGCAATGCTGCCTATATGCGGGAATAGATCGCTTACCCATGCACCCGATTTTCCGTATTGTTTAAAATCATAATAGGATCCGGCTAATGGGAAAGATTTTTGCAAAGCGGTCATACCCGTCAATATCTGCCCACCGCGAACAGAGGGTGGCAGTTCCTGCCCAAACATTTCACGTAGCTTCGGCTTATAGTCGAAAGATTCTAATTGAGAAGGTGCGCCATCCTGGAAAAGATAGATAACCCGCTTGGCTTTAGGCGCAAAGTTTGGAATACCCGGTATAAAATCAGCGCCACTATCACTATTGAGACCTGATAATAGGTCAGGGACCAGTAGCGAACCTAACGCCACACTCCCCAAACCCAAACTTAGCCTCGATAGAAATTTTCTCCTGTTGATACTGAGACCATGCTCCAAAAATTCTTTTTCCATAATCAGGTTTTAGTAATGGCTTCTTCTAAGTTATAAATCGTATCGATCACTTTCATCATTGCAGCCAGGTTAATTTTATCCATATTAGCAGGTATTGGATATTCGCC
Organism: Bacteroidota bacterium; assembly: GCA_018266915.1. Lineage (GTDB taxonomy): Bacteria > Bacteroidota > Bacteroidia > Sphingobacteriales > Sphingobacteriaceae > Mucilaginibacter. Next base: position 52,521 of record JAFDZM010000034.1, read on the forward strand.
TACTGCCAATAATTTTTCGGCATCTTTTTTATTGAATGATTTCAACTGGTCCTGGTAATAGGAGGTCAAAATGCTCATCTCCTTATCGGTCGGTTTGCGGCAGATTATCCTTCTGAATGCATTATAAATTTTATCCTTAGGCTGGCTATTATCATGCAACATCTTCTGCGCCAATACCCTTGCTGATTCCAGCATCGTCGGGTCGTTCATCATCTCCAATGCTTGAAGTGGAGTATTGGTGCGCAAACGTTGAACCTCACATTGGTCGCGGTTGCTGGCATCAAAAATAGCCATCTCAACAGGTGGCGAGGTACGTTTTATCAATGTATACATACCACGCCGATACAAATTAGGCCCATGTACTTGCCGGTAACTCGCCAGTTGTCCGCGGCCGGATGTAGTGCTCTCCCACAAGCCAGGTGGCTGATATGGATTAACACTCGGCCCTCCTATTGTTTTGTTCAATAATCCACTGCTTGCCAGAACCATATCCCTGATAAACTCAGCGGGTAGACGGTTACGCGGGCCGCGTGAAAGCAAAATATTATCCGGATCATTTTTCAATTTATCAGGAGTAACTACTGCTGATTGCCTGTAAGTAGCCGACATCACGATCTGCTTTACCAACCGCTTCATGTCCCAACCATGTGTTTTGAAATCAACTGCAAGCCAGTCAAGTAATTCAGGGTTGGATGGCAGCTCACCCTGCATACCAAAATCACCCAAAGTTTTCACTATTCCCCTGCCAAAAAACTCCTCCCATATCTGGTTAACATATACTCTTGCGGTTAGCGGGTTTTTATCGTCAAAAACCCAATCGGCTAATCCAAGCCTGTTTTTCGGATAGGCACTATTAAATGGCAAAATGGCTTTTGGAGTTCCCGGAAATACTTCATCGCCATGCGAATCGTAATTACCGCGTTTTAATATATAAGTCTTCCTGTAAGCTTCACTATCCCCCATCACCGATACGATCAGTTTACCGGTATCCATCTTATTTACAAACTTCAATACGCTTTTTGCATCTTCATTACTGATCTGCATCATCGGGCGTTTCGCGTATGTTTCCGGTCCGCCAACTGTCGATTGCAAACCAGGTTCTTTTACACTGTTGAAGAACGAAAACATCTGGTAATACTCCTTTTGTGAGAAAGGATCAAATTTATGGTCGTGACAGTGGGCGCATTCCAGCGTTACGCCCATTAAGGCTTTGCCAAAAGTATTGGTACGGTCAGTTACATAATTTACCCTGTACTCTTCATCAATGACCCCACCTTCTTCGGTGATCTTGTGATTGCGATTAAAACCTGTAGCAAGCAATTGTTCTTTGGTATGATTTGGAATCAGATCACCTGCTAACTGCCATGTAATAAAATCTTTATAAGAGAGATTCTCATTATAAGCATGAATCACCCAATCGCGCCATGGCCATTGTGTACGATAATTATCATCCTGGTAACCATGCGAATCAGCATAACGGGCAATATCCAGCCAATGCAACGCCATTTTTTCACCATATTGCGGACGAGCCATCAGCTCATCCACCATTTTTTCATAAGCATTCGGACTTTTGTCAGCCAGAAAACGATCCATCAGTGCAATATCAGGCGGTAATCCGTTTAGATCGAATGATAGCCTTTTTAATAATCTTTCCTTATCTGCCTCAGGATTAGGTTTAAAGCCTTTCTGCTCCTGTTTGTGCAATACAAAATAGTCGATAGTGTTTTTAGGCCATGATTTATCTTCTACTGCAGGAACAGCTGGCAATTTCGGTGGTACAAATGCCCAATGCTTTTCGTATTTAGCACCTTGCTTTATCCATTTCTTTATGAGCTTTACCTCGTATGGAGACAAAGGCTTCAGGTTGGATTTCACCGTCGGCATCATATCACTTGAATCAGTAGTAGTAATCCTGCGGTAAAGTTCAGACGCGCTCGGATCACCAGGAACAAGTGCATGTTTATCAGGTTCATCTTTTAATGCTGCATATGCGCTTTCCTGAATATCCAGCCTCAGATTTGCCTGGCGTTTGTTGGCATCAGGGCCATGGCATTTAAAACATTTATCAGATAGAATGGGCCTGATGTTAAAGTTATAACTTACCACGTCAGGTATTTCTTCGGCGGCAACGGAGCTTTCGGATGTGTTATGGCAGGCGTTAAGACTAATGATCGCACCAACAAAAAAAATCGCTACACAAATTACAGCTAAACGCATTTTGGGTCTATAAATGGTTTTAATTGCGAAAAACTAATTTAAAATTACTTAATATCTATGCAGAATTGTGCAGGATTTATTACACATTATTCCCATAGTTTAATAACTGGTTATACAATTTTCGTGAAATAAATGCTAAATAAAATGGATAATTCAGTACAGTAAATGGACTATATTATCATTTATTGTAACAAACTTCTGCAAGAGGGCAGAAAAACCGAGCTTCTAAATAAAAACTTGATCTATACTCAGCAAGATTTTGCTTATTTTTGAAGCCCATTTAAACGGAGAGATGTCAGAGCGGTTCAATGTGCCTGATTCGAAATCAGGTGTACTGTAACAGGTACCGGGGGTTCGAATCCCTCTCTCTCCGCAAATTATATTTTAAATGAAACCAAAAACACTGTAAACTAATTATTTACGGCGTTTTTCATTTTTAGCCACCACCAAAATACACCCCAAAATCGCATTATTCCGGTGACCTGTGGGTGACCTCTAAGTTGGAAATCACCGGGTCACCGGAAAGCTTATAAGTTGCTGTATATCAAGCTTTTTAATAGTTAAATATCTTGACATCAGCGGGTTAAGTAACTAATTTTATTCACTTAAAAAGCTTTTGCGATGAACACATCTTTTGGACTGCTCTTTTATGTAAAGAGATCAAAAATCAACGCCGAGGGTCTCGCCCCTGTCTACCCGCGTATCACCATTGACGGCGTACGTATCGAAATATCGTCTAAACGCTATGTCAAACCCGATCAATGGAGTACAAACCGTCAGAAAATTAACGACACCAGTGAAGATGTAAGGTCAGTTAACGCCTACTTGAAAACACTAGAACACGAGGTATATGAGGTGCACCGCGTCATGAGCGAAAAGAAACTGCCGCTAACAACAGCCGTCAATCCAAATTAACGGCCTCCTGTGCTTCACAATCAGCACTTGACAGTTTAAGCCCTATATCAAAAGCTATTATATTTTAGCATGCAACTATTATCTAAAACGAAGATAAAATGATATACCCGGTTTTGGTTCAACTTTTCTTGCTGAGGATGGAAGGATTTTTTCAGTCAGGAAAAAGACAGGCACCCTGATAATTTATAAAACTATTATGGTAACTATTTTGTTTAAAGACATTAACCTACCTTTGATTATATTGCAATGAGGAAGTTAACCGCCTGTTTTCTATTTGTTTTTTATGTGTTGGTAAGTACCGCCAGTGCATTAAACCTGCATTACTGCGAAGGCGGCTGGATGACAGGATTTAACATGACGCAGCTGGCTGCGCATCATGATCGTTGCCCGGGTTGTCATCAGCGACAAATGGATAAAAACTGTTGCAAACATCCAAAGCTTCAGGTAAAAATTAATCACAACCAGCTTTTGTCGGAGACGTATGCCTTTCAAGGACTTCCTTTTGTATTTATATCCGACTTCAGCCAGGTAAGCATCCCTCAAGACCGGGCGGCCGAAGGCTCTCCTTTATTTCATACCGCTCACGCCCCGCCCCGATGGTTTGCCACGGCCAATAGCCGGCAAGCTTTTTACGGCGTATTCCTGATCTGAGTAGATAATATTTTATTAACCAAACGGCTGTCGCTGCGTTGTTACGTGGGGACACATGCTTTCGTTAATGTTTATATTATTTATCTCAATCTCGGTATATGAAAATTAATCGAAAAACAGTATGGGCCTCCCTGCTGATACTTGGCGGTATATTCATCGCAACAACCACTTACTCACGCGATACGGCTGATTCCCTTTCAACGGCGCTATCCTCGGCTTATCCCATTGCCCATAACACAGGGTCATTGGCTGATTTCCCAAAACTGCATCCACTGGTCGTACATATTCCCATTATGTGTTTAGTCCTCGCATTTCTCAGCGAGGTTGCTTCATTTTTCGTCTTCAAACGCGAGCTAAGCTGGGTAACCGTGGTATTGGTCATAACCGGGTTTACCGGTGCCTGGCTTGCATCCGGCATATTCCATGGCGGCGACCCCAACCTCTCGCTGCTCGACCCGGTATCGAGGGCGACCTTTGAAAAACACGAACAGTATGCCGGCTATACGGTATGGCTTGGCGGCATAGCCGCACTTGGCAAAATAGTCAGCCACTTTTTACTAAAACGAAAGCTGGTTTATGAAATCGCCGTAACCCTGTTGTTGGCTGCCTGTTCCTATACGGTCATCGTAGCGGGCGATATGGGTGCACGCCTGGTGCACATTGACGGAATAGGCGTTCAGGGCCGGGATATTCCGGCTCATGACGATATGTAATCCAACAAATTTTCTCATTTATTTTTTAAAAATTATTACTATGAAACCCAAAATCATCATAACCCTGCTCGTAACGGCGGCCTTATCATTTGGTATCCGGGTGAACGCAAAAGCTGTATCTGCCAATACGATCGAAAATGCTTACGAGCAATATGCCGCAATAGATAAGGCCCTTACCAGCGACGATGCGGCAGGAGCAAAAGAAGCCGCAGGCCGGCTCATTTCAGCATTAACCGACACCAAAGACGCGGATGCGGCCATCAAAGCGGCAACGGGCATCAGCCAGACCTCCGATATTAAAGAGCAACGTAAATCATTCGCCTTGCTTACGGTGGCCATGCACAATTTGTTCAGGAATGAGAAAGCTGGAAAGACGCTCTATATCCACTATTGCCCGATGGCAAAAGCCTATTGGATGGATGAGGATAAAACGATCCACAACCCCTACTACGGAAAATCCATGCCATCCTGCGGTAGAACGACCGGTATGGTCATGTAACCAAAACAAAATGATGCACCATGAAAACAATGAGCATATTTAAACGCCATATTACAGGTATATTTATGATGGCAATAGCTTTAAGCTTTGCACTACCGGCATTCGCCCAGCGGCCGGTAAAAGAATATTACCTGACGATAAAAGACCAGAAAGTAACGAAAGCGGGCCACAGCGCCCAAGCGGTTACCATCAACGACTCGATACCGGGGCCGACACTGTATTTTACCGAAGGTGATTCGGCCGTTATCCATATCAAGAATGAGATGAAGGTGGCTTCGTCCATTCACTGGCATGGCGTACTGATCCCCAATTATTACGATGGGGTGCCCTATCTCAGCACGCCCCCCATTGCGCCGGGCAAAACATTCACCGTACGGTTTCACTTGCGGCAAACGGGCACTTACTGGTACCATTCCCATAGCATGTTCCAGGAGCAAAGCGGACTGTACGGCGCTATTGTCATTTATCCCAAAAAGCCGGTACGCCACTATGACAAGGAAATAGTCCTGTTGCTAAGCGACTGGACGACAGAAAACCCGAAACACGTTATGAACAACCTGAAACGCGGCCTGGAGTGGTACAGTATCAAAAAAGGACAGGCGCAGAGCCTGAACCGGGTTATCGCGCATCACGGATTCGGTGAAAGATTTCAAATGGCCTGGCAACGTATGCCCCCGATGGATATATCGGACGTTTATTACAACGCTTTTTTAACCAATGGCAGCAGCAGCTTAAACGCGCCTGACGTGCATCCTGGCGAACCCATCCGGCTACGGGTTATCGACGGATCTTCGTCTACTTTTTTTCATCTGCAATTTGCCGGCGGTAAAATGCAGGTTATTGCCGCCGACGGGCAGGACGTGAAGCCCGTAGCTGTAAACCGGTTACTGATGGGCATAGCGGAAACTTACGATGTCGTGATTACAATACCGGCAAGCGGGAAGTACGAATTCAGGGCCACCGCACAGGACGGCTCGGGCCATACTTCCGTTTACTTGGGTAAAGGGGCGCTGCACGAAGCGCCTGCGCTACCCAAACCCGATGTATTTCATCTGGAGGGCATTATGATGGAAGGCATGGCCGGCATGAAAATGAAGATGAACGGCATGACAATGGACATGAGCCCCAAAATGATGCAGCGCGAAATGCCCTACCTTAAAAAAGATTATATAGACCGTGAAGATATCAATACCGCAGGCACCGACAATATGTATATGGGCGATATGGACATGGGAAATATGCAGATGGGTGACATGTCCGGCATGAATAGCGATAGTACGGTCAACCAGAAAATGGATATGGGGAAAGCCGATGATAAAACCGGCGATGATAAAATGGAAACCGGTATGAGTAGTATGGCAGGCATGAAAATGGGCAAACTTCAGCAGGATGATTCGGTGATATTTAATTATAACATGCTGCGGGCGCTTCATCCCACCGCTTTTGATACCACAGGGCATCAGGTGCGCCATCTGACATTCAATCTTACGGGCAGCATGTGGCGCTATAACTGGAGCATCAACGGGAAAACACTTTCTGAAAAGGATTCAATACTGGTGCACAAAGGCGAAATTCTCCGCATCACGATGAACAATGCAACAATGATGTATCACCCCATGCACCTGCACGGGCATTTCTTCCGGCTGGTTAATGACAATGGTACCTATTCGCCTTTAAAACATACGGTCATCGTGCCACCGATGCGTTCCATTACCATCGAATTTCTGGCAGATGAACCCGGCGATTGGTTTTTTCATTGTCATATTTTATATCACATGATGGCTGGTATGGCCCGGAGCTTTCAATACGCAGACTATCAACGGCCCGACACGATGAAAAACTACCCCATGAAGAGGCTGTTTAATGATGATAATCACTGGTATTTCTGGGGCAACGGCACCGTCGCTTCTAACCGGGGCGAGGGTTATGTGTCTTACTCCAACCGTAAAAACTGGATACAGGTTAGCGGCGACTACGGCTGGGACAAACGGGAAAATGAAATAACCGGTTCGTATGAGTATTTCGTCGGTAAATTTCTCCGCCCATACGCAGGCGTAGTAACCAGTAACAAAGATGAATATCTGGATTATTTCAGAGATAACGGTAAAACGGTTCCGCAGCAGGATACCAGGGGCCTTGTCGGGGTTCGTTATCTTTTGCCCCTGTTCCTGAATGCTGACCTGCGCATCGATACCAGGGCGCACGCCCGGTTCACCCTTAGTGGCGAAACCTGGCTGTTCCAAAGATTATGGCTAACCTATATGGGCAATACCGACAAGGAATACGAGGCAAACCTGGAGTATATGCTCAGCCAATATATTTCATTATCCGGAGGTTACAGTTCAGACTATCGCTGGGGAGGTGGGGTAATGGTTAGGTTTTAACCGACAGGATAGCCAAAAGTGACCAGAATCATCTTTTTAGCTATTGACTGTCATAGACTAAACAACTGGTTTTACTGAACTTAGTTGTTATTAAATTAATTTCAGAACAAATGCATAAGGAATATCACATAGAAGGAATGGGTTGCGAAGGTTGTGTAAACAGTGTGAAGCTGGCTTTGCAGAAGGTTTCGGGTGTTAGTCATGCCGATGTGAAGTTGAACCCTCCAATAGCGACACTAACAACGGACAAGCCTATTGACATAAAGGAGTTACAATCGAGCTTGAGTGAAGCCGGATATTATAAAATCAGGGAACAATAATTTAAAAACCAAATATCATGATGTACTATAATGGAAGCTACTGGGGGATGAACTTGATCTGGTGGATCATTTGGATTATCCTGTTTATATGGATATTCATTACCCCTTATGATATTCCCGGTCAGCGAAGAAAGAAGGATTCTCCGCTTGACATCCTCCAAAAAAGGTTTGCATCCGGAGAAATTACCAAAGAAGAATACCTGGATAAAAGGAAGGTATTAGAAGATGAATCAAAAAAATGAGGTTAATACCTCTGATTGATAAAGATAGAAAATCAAAGATGGATCATAGCAAAATGAATCATACAGAGGGGCATGCTACGGCCATGCACGGACACGATCATCACGCAATGATGATTGCTGATTTCCGGAAGAGGTTTTATGTTGTACTCGCCCTGACTGCGCCTATTATGGTGCTATCGACAATGATACAGCGGTTTATGGGGGTTAATTGGCAATTTACGGGTTCTCCCTATCTTTTATTTGCTTTGTCAACCGTGGTTTACCTTTACGGCGGCCGGCCTTTCTTAACAGGTTTGGCCAACGAAGTAAAGACAAAGAACCCCGGAATGATGTTCCTGATCGGTTTCGCCATCACGGTCGCTTACGGTTACAGCACAGCCATCGTATTTGGTTTAAAGGGGATGGATTTTTTCTGGGAGCTGGATACGCTGATCCTCATCATGCTGCTGGGACATTGGATCGAAATGAGATCAGTCGCAGGGGCCTCCCGCGACCTGGAACTTCTGGTACAGTTGATGCCCGCTGAAGCCCATATGGTCATGCCAGGAATGGTTCACGACGTCAAAACAGAGACCCTCAAGACAAACGATATCATCCTGGTAAAACCGGGCGAAAAAGTGGCCGCGGACGGGATCATTTCGGAAGGTGACAGCTATGTAAATGAAAGTATGCTGACGGGCGAGTCCAGACCGGTTCATAAAAGCAAAGGTGATAAAGTGATCGCGGGTTCAATTAATGGTAACGGCTCTTTCCAGGTTGTTGTCTCCCATCCGGCTAAGGACTCCTACCTTTCACAAGTCGTAAAGTTGGTTGATGATGCACAAAAATCAAAATCAAAAACGCAATTGCTGGCGGATACAGCCGCAAGATGGCTGACCATTATTGCATTGGTTACCGGCATTACAACTTTTTTGTGCTGGTTTTTGTCCGGCCAGACTTTGGCTTTCGCGATGGAAAGGATGGTAACTGTCATCGTGATCTGCTGCCCGCATGCACTGGGCCTCGCCGTACCTTTGGTTGTGGCTAAATCCACTGCTTTATCGGCCAAAAACGGATTGCTCATTAAAAACAGGAATGCATTTGAAAATTCAAGAAAAATAACGACGGTTGTTTTTGATAAAACCGGGACGTTGACCGAGGGGAAATTTGAAGTTTCCAGGGCCGGTTCATTCAATAAGAATTTTGACGAAAATGGGCTGATTCGTTTGTCGTCTGCACTCGAACAAAATTCTGAACATCCGATAGCGACGGGCATCCTGCAAATGGCAAAAGACAGGGAAATACCTGTTCCTGCGGCAAAAAATTTTAAAGCGATTACCGGACAGGGTGTGCAGGCGATGGTGGAAGGCGAAAGCGTTGCAGTTGTCGGCCCCGGATATTTGAAAGAAAATAAGATCACCGTCCCGGAAGGTTTTGCCGCTGACGATACTGAAACGGTGGTATTTGTGCTGATCGGCGAAGCGCTGGCCGGATACATCGCTTTGTCGGATAAGATACGGCCCGAATCGGCCCCGGCCATCCACACGCTGAAGGAGGAACATATCAAATCGATCCTGCTTACAGGCGATAACGCCAAAGTAGCGGCCGGTGTAAGCAAAACATTGGGTATGGATAGTTTTATCGCGGGTGTACTACCGCACGAAAAGCTGGAGAAAATAAAGGAATTGCAAAACGAAGGCGGATTTGTTGCTATGACGGGCGACGGGGTGAATGATGCTCCGGCACTGGCACAGGCCGACATTGGTATCGCAGTTGGCTCGGGAAGCGATATCGCTGCGGAGACGGCAGGTATTGTGCTGGTGAACAGTAACCCGAAAGATATTGTGAGTTTAATATTATTTGGCAAGGCCACCTACCGCAAAATGATCCAAAACTTGGTCTGGGCCACGGGGTATAATGTAGTTGCGCTGCCATTGGCGGCAGGAGTATTATATAACCAGGGTGTGGTATTGAGCCCCGCTGCAGGGGCCGTCTTGATGACCATCAGTACAGTTGTTGTAGCCATCAATGCAAACAGGTTAAAAGTAAAAGCATGGTAGTAATTCTGTATGATATTAAATATAAATAATTATGAAAAGAATCATGATCGCCATAGTTGCCGTTGCACTGAGTTGCAGCGCTATGGCACAAGCAAAAAAAGACACCTCCATGCACGGGATGTCTCAGCAGTCTATGCACCACATGTCTGGCTATGTTATGATGATGAATGGTAAAATGATGAACGTGATGAACGGCAAAAGTATGCCCATGCTGCATGATATGACGATGTCTAACGGCACAATGGTAATGCCCAACGGAATGATTAAAATGAAGTCGGGTAAAACGATGATGCTGAAAAACGGTTATTGCGTGACTATGAATGGCAAGATATCCAAAATGCCAATGAAAAATGGCATGATGATGAAGGATAGTATGAAAAATTAAAATAATTTTGCGCCCGGTATGATAACGCCGGGCGCAGTTGAAATAAAATCCATATCTTAGAGTGATGAAACGGATAGCACTCGTCATATTAGCTTTTTTTTATCTCATCTCTTGCGTAGGCATTGGGACTGAGAGCTTTTATTGCTGCGGGAAACTTGCGTCTGTTCACGTTGTGTATGGTGTGGGGGACGATGCCCCCGCTAAAACAGTTAACGGCAAAAAATGCTGCACTAATCAAATTCGCAGCTTTAAACTGAAAGACCACCAAATTATTACGCAGGCATATTGGGTTAGTGCCCCTCTACCGATAATACTTCCGGCTTTTTCTGCAATGAATATAAGCCTCCCATTGAAGGAGGTTGCAAACCATATTGCTTATCAGGGAAATGCTCCTCCAGGGCATCCTGATATACCTGCCTATACTCTTTATTGCACCTACCGGATCTGATTCTACTCTTTCCTTTTGGCCGCATTTGCAATTTCGGCTGAAACCCAATTCATCATCTTAATTTATCGTTCCTGCACTGGCTTGCCATTGCTATTTACTCATTCTTAAATTTTAAAAACATGAAAAAACTCATGCTGATGGCAGTTGCTATCCTCTTTTCTATTGCGACTGTATTTGCCGCAAATCATCATAAAGGTACAATGCCAACTGACACTACCAAAAAGACCAGGGCGGCTAAAGTGATCTACACCTGCCCGATGCATACCGACTTGATAAGCTATAAGCCGGGCAAATGCCCGAGACCAGGCTGCGGCATGACGCTGGTGAAAAAGAGTGATCTGAAAAAGAAAACAATGAAAATGTAATTCATTCAGGCCCGGTGAAAAGTCTGGGTTTAACAAAATCATCAAGATGATCAATCAATTGATATCCCTGTCTTTAAAAAACAGGTACATTATATTACTGGTCGCCGCAGGGCTTTTTGCCTGGGGCGCATATTCCGTCAGTCAAAACCCGGTTGACGCCATCCCCGACCTTTCTGAAAACGAGGTGATCGTCTTCACGGAATGGGCGGGCCGCAGCCCGCAGATCATAGAAGATCAGGTGACCTATCCGCTGGTGAGCAACCTGCAGGGTATTCCGGATGTGAAAACCATCCGCGCAACCTCAATGTTCGGGATGAGCTTTGTTTATATCGTTTTTAACGATAAAGCAGACATTTACTGGGCAAGGAGCCGGGTACTGGAACGGCTTGACTATGCACGCCGCTTGTTGCCTGATGGGGTAACGCCAACCTTAGGACCGGACGCTACTGGTGTGGGCCAGGTATTCTGGTACACACTGGACGCGAAAGGCATGGACCTTGGCGAACAACGCGCCTTGCAGGATTGGTACGTAAAACTAGGCCTGCAAACTGTTCCGGGTGTGAGTGAGGTAGCTTCCTTTGGGGGCTTTGAAAAACAATACCAGATCGCTATTGACCCGCATAAACTCGATTATTATAACATTCTGCTATCGCAGGTACTTAAGGCCGTAAAAAGCAATAATAACGATGTGGGCGGCCGCAAGTTCGAAATGAACGGTACGGCTTATATCGTCAGAGGGCTGGGTTATATCAAAAACTTGTCGGACGTGGAGAATATGCCCATCGGCGTTATCAATACGGTACCTGTCAGGATCAAGGATGTTGCCACGGTGCAGATGGGTGGCGACGAACGCCTCGGGATATTCGATCAGAACGGCACCGGTGAAGTAGTCGGTGGTATCGTGGTGATGCGTTACGGAGAAAATGCCGACCAGGTGATCCAAGCTGTCAAAGACAAGATGAAAGATATACAGAAGGGATTGCCTCAGGGCGTTACCTTTAAAATAGCCTATGACCGCAGTGCATTGATCGAGAGCGCGGTAAACTCTGTGAAGCACACGCTAATTGAAGAAATGATTACCGTATCATTGATCGTTATCCTGTTCCTGTTCAGTTGGCGCAGCGCCCTGAGCATCATTATCCAGATACCCATAAGCATAGCCACCAGTTTTATCCTGCTCAATGCCTTTGGCATAAGCTCTAATATCATGTCTCTGACGGGTATCGCTCTGGCAATAGGTGTTATTGTGGATAACGGTATCGTCATGGTCGAGAACTCGCACCGTAGTTTATCCATCGCACAAAAAGAAGAAAGAACATGAAAACCGCAGAAAGAATCAAAATTATAGAAGCCTCCTGCAAACAGGTAGGGCGAGGCGTGTTTTTTTCCACGCTTATTATCGTTGCATCATTCCTGCCGGTATTTCTGCTACAGGGTCAGGAAGGTAAATTGTTCGGGCCGCTGGCCTGGACCAAAACATTCATACTTGCTATTGATGCCGTCCTGGCAGTTACGCTTGCCCCTGTGCTGATCTCTTTTTTCCTGAAAGGGAAACTAAGGAGCAGTGACCATAACCCGATAAACCGGACGCTGGAAAAGTGTTACCGCCCTGTGCTGGATTGGTGCATGAGCTGGCGTAAAACGACGCTTATCATAAATGTTGTCGCCCTGCTCATCAGCATCCCTTTACTAATCAGCCTCGGCAGCGAGTTTATGCCGCCTCTGGATGAAGGCAGTATCCTTTTTATGCCCGTTATCCAACCGGATGTATCTAATACCGAGGCCAAGCAGCTTTTGCAGGTACAGGACAAGATCATTAAAAGCGTGCCCGAAGTAGCAAATGTGTTGGGCAAGGCCGGCAGGGCGAACACAGCCACAGATAATTCACCCATCAGTATGACGGAGAGCATTATCCTGCTCAAACCCAAAAGCGAATGGCGCAAAGGGCTTAACAAGGAAGATATCGTTAATGAACTGAATGCCAAACTGCAAATACCGGGAGTAGTGAACGGCTGGACACAACCCATCATCAATCGGATCAATATGCTTTCTACCGGTATCCGAACAGATGTGGGCCTGAAAGTTTACGGGCAAAACCTGGATACCATTTACGCGCTGTCCAGCCGTATGGAACAGGCTTTGCAAGGCACCCCCGGAATCAAAGACCTTTATGTGGAACCTATAACCGGGGGGAAGTACCTAGATATACAGGTGAACAAAGATGCCATCGGGCGGTATGGTTTAAGCGTGGATGATGTGAATGAAGTGGTAGAAAGCGCCTTAGGGGGCATGAACCTGACCACTACCATTGAAGGGCGGAGAAGGTTCAGCGTAAACCTGCGCTTTGCCCAGGATTACCGCAATAACTTGGACGTGATTAAACGTACTCTGGTGCAGACGCCCAATTATGGCCCTATTCCCTTATCATCAGTTGCGGATATAAAGATCAGTGATGGCCCCGCCATGATCCAGTCGGAAAATGCCCTGCTGCGGGGAACGGTGTTATTCAACGTCCGAGACCGGGATTTGGGAAGCACCGTAAAAGCAGCTCAGGAAAAGCTGAACAACCTGGTGAAAACGCTGCCGAAAGGATATTATATAGAATGGAGCGGCCAGTATGAAAACTTGATCCACGCTGAACGTACACTGAAGCTGATCATGCCAATAGTGCTGGTTATCATCTTTATCTGCCTGTATTTTGCCTTTCATTCTATCCGCGAAGCTTTTTTCAGCCTGATCAGTATTCCATTTGCCCTCATCGGCGGGGCTTATATGGTGTATTTCTTTGGCGTCCATTTGTCAGTTGCGGTAGCGGTAGGGTTTATTGCGCTGTTCGGTATCGCCGTAGAAACAGGTATTGTGATGGTGATATACCTGAATGACGCCATGCAGCAAATGGTTGCCACGAAGGAAAATTCAAAAGAGGCGATTACCAGGGAAGATTTACGGGTTTATGTAATGAACGGGGCCGTGAAACGCCTGCGGCCTAAACTGATGACCGTTTGCGTAGCACTGTTTGGTTTGATCCCGGTGCTATGGTCAACCGGTACCGGCAGCGATGTGATGCGCCCTATCGTGCTGCCAATGATTGGTGGGGTATTGACTTCGTCCACCCACATTTTACTAGTCACACCGCTCATCTTCCTAATGGTAAAGGAATATGAACTAAAAAAACATGGAAAAATTGAAGTGTTGGAGGCACAGGAATAATGAAAAAAGAAATCATAAATCCCATGCTGGTGATACTTTGCTTTTTAGCAGGAATAACTGTTGTAAAAGCGCAGGCACCGCTTTTACCCTTAGATAGCGTAATCGCACGTATTAATGCAAACCCTGCCCTCACGGTCTACAACGCAAAGATAAGTGCACAGGACGCCTATGCAGCGGGAGCGAAAAACCTGGATGCGCCAAAGATCAGCGCCGGGCAGTACATGACGCCATATAGCCTTGAGCCCAATATGGGATCCTTTATGATCAGCGGCGAACAAATGTTCACCAACCCGGCAAAGCTCAGAGCAAAGGAAGACTATATGAAAGAGGCATCAAAAATAACCGCAGCGGATAAGGACTATTTAAAAAATCAACTGATCGCGCAGGCGAAAGAGTATTATTACGACCGTGTGGTACTGGAGAAAAAGCTGGGAGTATTGCAGGGAACCCGCGAATTGCTGGAATATATGCTGAAAGACGCTAATATCCGCCTTAGCTACGGTAAAGAAAAACTTAGCAATATCTATAAAACCAAAGCCAAATTGTTCAACCTTGACAACCAGCAGGAGCAGTTGAGCAACACTATATCGCAAAACAACATTATGCTCAACACGCTGATGTTCCGCAACAAACAGGAAGCTTTCAGCGTGGATACCAGCGTGGTGGTACAGGACTATGAAACCACTTTTACCGATACATCGGTATTGGCGGAGAAAAGGAGCGATATCAGGGGTATTAGCCGGAACATTGAATTGCAGCGACTCAGCGCCAAAATGGAATATGATAAACGCAAACCCGATTTTGGCATCCAGGCGGGTCATATGTTTACTTATGGAGGTAACCCCAACCAATACATTTTAATGGCTTCCATCACTATCCCCATTGTACCCTGGGCATCCAAAGAATATAAAGCCAACCTGAAAGGCATCCGGTATGAGAAAGATGCGTTGCAGCAAAAGAGAATGGACATCCTTAATCAAGCTGAAGGCGAATTGGCGGCATTAAGAACACAAATAACCAGCGAAAAGCGGCAACTGAATAATTACCTGGAAAATATTATCCCGGCGCTGCGAAACAGTTATAAAACAGCCCTGATAGCATATGATCAGAATACCGGTGATATACAGTCGGTACTGGATGGAATTAAAGATTTACAGGCTGCGAGAATGGGCGCTTTAGATCGCTTACAGCAGCTTTTGATATTACAGGTAGCTTACGAAAAAGAAAATGAAAAGTATTAAGACTGTGCTGGTCGCGATGACGGTCGTCGCCCTGTTAATAAGTGGCTGCTCCGGAAATAAGCAGCCGGCAACTGCTTCAGCGCCTGAAAAAAGTGCGATAAAATACACCTGCCCGATGCATCCACAAATATTGGAAGACCATCCGGGTAGTTGCCCGATATGTGGAATGACGCTGATCAGGAAATCAGGACAGGCTAGTGAAGGCGCGGCCATCAGCCTGGAAACGGTTTTACAGCCTGTGAACAGTGACGTAATTTCATCAGTGAAGGCCATCGTCCCTGAAGAAAAACAGGTGAGTATAACAATACCTGGTGAAGGTTACCTGGATTATGATACGCGCACCTTTCATACCATTGCTGCCTGGTACACCGGGCGCATTGAAAAACTATATATTCATTATGCCTTTGAACCGGTACATCAGGGAGAACGTTTGTTCGATATCTACAGTCCGGACATGGTGACTGCGCAACAAGACCTGATCTACCTTATCAACAATTCACCAGCCGAAACAGGATTGATCCGGGCCGCCCGACAGAAATTGGTGTTGTTGGGAATGACTGCCGCGCAAATTGAACATGTGGTCAAAACCAGGCAAGCTTATTACAGCCTGCCGGTCTACAGTCCATATGACGGGCATGTGCACGATGCAGCGATCAGCCAGATGAGAGAGGATATGACTGGCGCTGCCTCATCAGATTTCGCCGCCAATCGCCCCCTTGCTATAAAGGAAGGGATGTATGTAGAAAAAGGGCAACCCATTTTTAATATCGTCGACCCGCACCGATTGTGGGCGGTTATTCAGGTTAACCCTTCGGATGCTGCCGGCTTAAAGGGGAACCAGCCGGTCAAGATCACTCTGCCTGATCAGCCGGGTAAAACGTTATACGGCAAAATCGGGCTGGTGGAACCTATGCTGAAAAAGGACGATAAAACTACCGGCATCCGGGTCTATCTTGAAAATATGGATCATAGCCTGAAAGTAAATAGCCTGGTGAGGGCCGAAATACAAACAGGCACCATAAAGGGTTTATGGATTCCAAGGACGGCGCTAACCGACCTTGGCCAGGCCAAAATAGTATGGCTGAAAGATGGTGCAATTTATCGGGCGCATAAAGTAAGCATAGGGATTGTAAATGACGCCAATGTGCTGGTGACCCGGGGGCTTGCGGCAACCGACAGCCTGGCATCCAATGCACAATATTTGACAGACAGTGAGGGTTTTATTAAGACGAAAGACAATGAATAATACACTTAGCTATAAATGGACGCCGGTGCTGGCGGCATTCGTATTCTTATCTGTTTTGCCGGCTTGCGAACAAAAAAAACAGTCGGTTTCGCAGGAACAAGTCAGCATGATAAAAACCAGCGGCTATTATACCTGCTCCATGCATCCGCAGGTACATGAAGCACATCCGGGGAACTGCCCCATCTGCGGTATGAAACTGATCAAAGTTGAGTTGACCGAAGATAATAATAGCACTATCACTAAGGATAGACTGATGCTTACGGCCGTGCAAATACAGCTTGCCGCGATACAAACCGATACCGTAAAAATGGAAAATGTTGATGCAGGGAAAACGATTACCGGGATGGTAAGTACTGATGAAAACCGCGCACTGGAGCTGAGCGCCAGAATTGCGGGCAGGATACAGCGTTTATTTATCAAGGCAACCGGCGAAAATATCAGTATCGGGCAACCTGTTTACATGATTTACAGCGAAGACCTGTTAGCTGCCGAAAAGGAGTACCTGTTGGCCATGCAGCAGCAAAAATTACTGCATAACCCGGATGTAGATTACAAACAACTCATAGCAGCTGCCGAAAACAAGCTGCGTTTGTGGGGACTGTCGCCAATACAAATAAACAAGTTGGCCGCATCAGGAAAAGCATCTGCGACCCAAACGATATTAAGCAATATCAGTGGGATAGTAAGCGATATTGCCGTTCAGGAAGGAGGGTATGTAAGCGAAGGGGCCACCATCCTGAAAACACAGTCTTTGCATAATTTATGGGTGGAAGCGCAAATCTATGCTAATGAAACCGCTAATTATAAGCAGGGTGATCCCGTTGTGGTAAACTTCCCGGACCTGAACGGCCTTGCTATCAAAGGACGGATCGATTTTACAAATCCGGAACTGTCAGGAAATTCGAAGGTCAATCTTATCCGGGTGGATATCAATAACCCGCAGGGATTGATCAGGCCGGGTATGCAGGCCTATGTAACGGTGGCTGACGGTAAACACAAGGCGCTGGCTGTACCCGCCTCCGCAATTCTGACTGATGCTATGGGTAGCGAAGTGTGGCTAAAAAATGCAGACGGCAGCTTTTCTGCCAGAATGGTGACATTAGGTACAGGTAATCAAAATTTTACACCAGTGCTTTCAGGACTAAAAGCCGGAGATGTCGTAGTTACCAACGGGGCTTATTTGCTCAACAGCGAAGCGCTTTTTAAAAATGGAGGTAACGGAGGCATGGGCGGCATGAAGATGTGAATCAAATCATATTATTCCCTGTATGAAAACAAAGCATTCTTCTACCTGCCCCAATAAGAAAAGTCGAACCCAAAACAGAAATATCGTTTCATATTTGTTTTAGATAATAGGTTGGTCAGAATATAATAAAATGTGACACAGTGATTTAATCTTTAAAAAATGACGATGGCTAAGCTACAAGGTTCGCCAATTGTTTCCAAGTCTTCAAAAAACTGGTTCGAATATAGTTCGATTAGGGCCGATGAACTACAATATATACTCTTGTAAGTTAGTACCTTACAATGGTTGATTTGATAGTTCAGTAGCCCCGAAGGTGAATCGAACCCTGAATTTAAATGGATAATCTTTTCGAGTCATTGAGGAAATATTTCGAGAATTTACGATTATGGGCATCAGTGGCTTGATCTTATAGAGAATGCAAAGCGGCATGAGATAGAAACTCGTGTAATTGAGGTTAACCACTCAAAATTTACACTCTATTAATATCAATCAGTTTATGATTTCTGAAATTATTTCGGTATATTTAATTGATAAGCATTTGCGATTTTTGGTGCTTTTTGATGGTGACCTAATCGGTAACCTATTAAAGCCTTAAAATATAAAATGTTGATTTAGAGTGGGTAACAAATCTGTTATTGTTCCCTCTCTCCGCCTTCGCCCGCCGAAGTTTAAACTTCAGCGGGCTTTTCCATTTATAATTCTGAGTATTGTACCATTCCAGCTTTCTCACTCAAAAATATTTTGATGTATTGGATTGTTAAATTATCTTTGCAAATAAGATACTTATTAAATAAGATTATGAATAATGAGTTGATAACCCAAATAAGAAGACTAAGTCAGCATTACGCCTACACTTCCATCCAGATGCATGAAACCGTCGCCAGAAAAGCGGGATTTTCAGGCACCGATCACAAATACCTGGGCTTCCTGTTGCAAAAAGGACAAATGACAGCTGGCGAATTGGCTGGGTTAACCGGATTGACGACAGGAGCAGTCACAGGTTTAATTGATCGCTTTGAAAAGAAAAAACTTGTTAAAAGACAGTTTGCCAAAGATGACAGGCGAAAGGTTTTCATTGTACCGGATACTGAAAAGATAATGGCATTGTTAGAGCCGCTTTACAAAGAATTCCGGAACAATTCGGAAAAACTGATTGCTTCATTTCCAGAAAAGGAACTCAAAACCCTTGAAATCTACTTTTCAAAAGCAATTGAAATAATGGATGAGACGATTAATAAACTCAAAGACTAATAATTGAATAAAATATGAGTGCCAGCATACTTAATTTTCACGAAATTGACAAAAATAAGCTGGCATTGGTCGGGGGAAAAGGCGCAAATCTTGGAGAACTATCCAAAATTCACGATATAAATGTACCTGATGGCTTTTGCATTACTACGGAAGTATATAAACAAATTATTGAGGGTAAAGAAGATTTTAATTCATTGCTTAATCAATTGAATGTTTTAAAAGCTGATAATAGAACGAGCATCAGTGATGTCAGCACAAAAATCCGTTCGCTAATCGAAAGGACGCCAATTCCAGAAGACATAGTAGAAGAGATAACTATTCAACTCGCAAAATTTGGCGAACAAAACGCGTTTGCTGTACGATCAAGCGCTACTGCTGAAGACCTGCCTGCTGCATCTTTTGCGGGACAACAGGATACTTATCTGAATATTATCGGAAAAGATGAAATCTTAAAGCATATCAGCAAATGCTGGGCTTCGTTATTTACAGATCGGGCGGTGACCTACCGGATACAAAACGGATTTGATCATCGACAGGTTTACCTTGCTGTGGTTATACAGAAGATGGTTTCCCCTATTGCATCAGGTACTTTGTTCACTGCCGATCCTAAAACTTGCAATAGAAGAATATCATCTATTGATGCAGGCTTCGGATTAGGAGAGGCTTTGGTTTCTGGGCGAATGAATCCTGACAACTATAAAGTATTGGAAAATAGAATTGCTGGTAAGCTAATACCAGTTAAGGAACTGGTTATTGTAGCTTCAGCAGATGGCGGTACGCAAGAGCAAGAGGTTGACCATCATAGGCAAAAAAGGCAAGTTTTAACAGACGGGCGGATTTTACAACTTGCACTTATAGGTAGAAAAATCGAAGAATATTTCGGCTGCCCGCAGGATATTGAATGGTGTTGGGATTATGATACTTTTTATATTGTCCAGAGCAGACCAATTACAACCCTGTACCCTATTCCCGAGGCGAATGATGAGGAAAATCATGTATATGTATCTGTCGGTCATCAGCAAATGATGACGGATGCTATGAAACCATTGGGCTTATCTTTATGGCAGTTAACCGCGGCCCGACCGATGTTTAAAGCCGGTGGTAGGCTGTTTGTTGATGTTGGGCCAATGCTGATCTCTCCCATTAGCAGAAAAACTATAATAGATGTCATTGGCGAACATGATCCTCTTATTAGGGATGCGCTTATTAGTATAACGGAGCGAGAGGATTTTATAACAAAGACAAGCAGTAAAGAAGAATCAATACCTATTAAAAGCAGCAAAGGTAAATCGTTCGCAGAAATTACGGGGCAGATCGAAAACTCCCCCATCGTAGCTGCCGAACTGATCAAACATAGCGAAACCGCAATAGAAGAGCTAAAGCAAAATATTCAAACCAAAACGGGGACAGATCTATTTGATTTTATCCTGGAAGACGGGCAGTCAAGAAGAAACTTATTTGCCGGGCAAAATATAGCTGCAATTATAGCCGCTGTGGATGCTACTACGTGGATCAACGAAAACATGAAAGAATGGTTGGGTGAGAAGAACGTTGCAGACGTGCTTTCTCAATCTGCCCCCAACAATATTACTTCTGAAATGGGTCTGGATTTACTGGATGTGGCTGATGTGATCCGTTTTTATCCCGAAGTAATTGAATATTTACGACATACAAAAGACAATAACTTTTTAGATGAACTGGTTAAGTTTCAAGGTGGTCGGGAAGTTCATAATGTTATCGACACATACCTTGAAAAATATGGAATGCGCTGTGCCGGAGAGATCGATATTACCAAAACGCGCTGGGGCGAAAAACCGGCGACGTTAATCCCTATGATCCTGAACAATATTAAAAACTTTGAACAGGGTGAATCCAAACGAAAATTTGATCAGGGACGACAATCAGCTTTGAAAAAAGAGCAAGAATTATTGGAACGACTAAGTCGCTTGCCAAATGGCGAACAAAAAGTGCCGGAAACAAAACAAATGATCAGCTTGCTCCGGAATTTTGTTGGTTATCGGGAATATCCAAAGTACGGCATTGTTAGCCGGTCTTTTGTTTATAAGCAGGCTTTACGGAAAGAGGCGGAAAAACTTGTGCAAGCGAACGTCATTCGTGAAAAGGAAGATGTATACTATCTGACTTTTGAAGAATTTCGTGAAGTAGTACAAACACAAAAACTGGATTACCAGCTCATCAATAAACGTAAAGAAGAACACAAATTCAATGAAAAGCTAACTCCGCCTCGAGTTATTACTTCTGATGGAGAAATTATTACAGGTAAATACAAGCGTGAAGATATGCCAACTGATGCTATTGTTGGCCTGCCTGTTTCCTCCGGCATTATAGAAGGACGAGCACGTGTCATTTTAAATATGGAAAATGCTGACCTTGAAGATGGAGATATATTGGTCACCACATTCACCGACCCAAGCTGGACACCGTTGTTTGTATCGATAAAAGGTTTGATCACTGAAGTCGGTGGGCTAATGACGCATGGAGCAGTCATAGCTCGGGAATATGGCTTACCGGCCATTGTCGGAGTAGAAAATGCTACTAAATTGATCAAAGACGGACAAAGGATTCGGGTGAATGGGACAGACGGATATATAGAGATATTATAAGCAGATATTAAATTGTATCTTAGTAAAACACCATCATTCTTACTATGAAACATCAGGCCAAATCGATCCGCCCATTTATCGGAGCTAAAGATTTCGTTCTTTCTAGAAATTTTTATCGCGACATGGGCTTTGAAGAAATCGTCATCTCTACCAATATGTCTCTCTTTAAAATCAATGAGCTGGGATTTTATTTGCAAAATGGATATGTAAAAGACTGGGTTGACAATACGATGGTTTTTATCGAGGTTGACGATGCCGACAGATACTTTAAAGAATTGTCGGCCTTAAATCTTAAAGAGAAATACGAAAATGTCAGGCTGACTCCGGTCAGGGTAGACTATTGGGGTAAAGAATGCTTCGTACATGATCCTTCGGGTATTCTTTGGCACTTTGGCGAGTTCTTTAAAAACAAACAGACCTCTTTATGAACACCATCTTACAATACATAGGCACAATTAGCTCAAAACTTAAAAATATAGATGATTGCCCGCGACAGGCTGATGAAAATGCGCCTGAAGCATCGATAATTGTTTATCCTGAATTTGCGGAAGGCGTAAAAGATATAAAACCCGGCGATGAAATATTGTTACTTACCTGGCTGCATATGGGTGACAGAACAGTATTACAAACCAGGCCCAGAAACAATCCCAACGCACCCCTTACTGGTATATTTTCAACCCGCTCCCCTGACAGGCCCAACCCTGTTGGTATTCATTCTGTAAAAGTTATTTCAATAACAGATGGTAAGATTAAAGTAGACAGTCTTGAGGTGTTGGATCAGACACCGGTGATCGATATTAAACCTATCTGGAATACAAAAATCTGAAGATAAATATACCCCAGGTATCTCGTACTGACATCTTCCTGAAAACATTTGATTGATGTATCGGTTAGAATTTAACATAGTTTTTTAAACTGATACATTAATTGTTTAAATCTTGTCTGTGCTATACCACTTAATTTCTAAAAATAAATTACCCCTAAAATTATTATTGCTAATCTTCTTTGTGAGCATTGTATCCTTTACTCACGCCCAGGTCACTGCACCACCCGATTCTCTTAAAGCCGATTCTTTGCGCATTAAAAACAATAAGACACGCAATCCATCCTATAATGTAAGCAAGCAGTATGATTTTGGAAATTTAGCCCACGATATTCTTCATCCGCGTAAAAAGCCGGATACATTGCACAAAGGCTCTGGAATTACTGTTGTACCTAACGTTGCTGCCAACCCCACCATAGGCGGTCAATTAGGCATCAAAGCTGTTGCGGGCAGAAGGCTTGGGAATGATCCAAAAACATTATTGTCCGTTGGGGCGACTTCTGCGTCTATTACCACTAAAGGCATCATCTATTTTTATATTAATCATAATATATTCACGCCAGGCAATACCTGGAATTTCCAGGGCAACATTGTAGCTTCAAGAAGCATCACGCCGGATCATGGTCTCGGTATCGGCAACGGTATAACAAATGGCAGTACCACAGACAACATATTGGCCGACCCAACCCATAAAGGTTATGCTATCCACTCCCAATATTATAATTTCAGGGAAAAAGCATATAAGGAAGTAGCTGAAAATCTTTTCATAGGTGGAGGTGTGTCATTTGAGGTCAGGCGGAAGATTGTAAACTCAGACACCGTTAATAATGGTACACCATATAGTATTTATAATAACCAGCATGGATTTGCCCAGGATCATTATGCAGCAAACGGTTTCCTTTTCAATATTGAATACACCACCCGCGATAATCCTAACAGAGCCTATAAAGGTATCTATTTTGATGGCGGAATCCGCATTAATCAAACCTGGATCGGCAGTTCGAAAAATGCTGTTCAGTTTACTACTGATTTAAGGAAATACATCAGCTTGTCCGAAGAATATCCCGAAATGGTTTTGGCGTTGTGGAATTGGGGCTCTTACCTGGCCAGTGGTGCTATACCTTATCTGGAGTTACCGGGAACCGGAAGGGATGGCACTTACCGAAGTGGCAGAGGATACACCGCACAATATTTTAAAGGCACCCAATTTAATGATACCGAAGCCGAATTCCGTTTCCCGATACTAAACAATAAATTAATTAGCGGCGTTGTCTTTGGGAATTTACAAACCGCTAATGACGAGCATGGCACCAAATTATTCCAGGTTTTTCAGCCCGGCGGTGGTACGGGATTAAGAGTATTATTTAACAAAGCGACCCGAACTAACCTCGCATTAGATTATGCCTGGGGTAAATTTGGCAATAAAGGATTCTTCCTCAATCTGAACGAGGCTTTTTAAGTTATACCCCGCTGAAGATTGAAAAACCACCATCTACACAAATCATTGCGCCTGTAACAAATGCAGAAGCATCGCTTAACAGCCAAACCAATGCACCAATTAACTCATCCGGATGCCCAAAACGTTTGAACGGTGTATTCCTGATAACCGCTTCTCCCCTTTGGGTATATCCACCTTCAGGTTTAGTTAATAGGTTTCTATTCTGTTCGGTAAGGAAAAAGCCAGGAGCAAGTGCATTCATGCGGATGGTATCGCCATATCGGTTAGCCAGTTCAACGGCAAACCATTGATTATAGCAATCCATAGCCGCTTTACCCATATTATAGCCAATCACCTTAGTGACTGCTCTTTTTGAATTCATGGATGATATATTAACGATACTGCCTTTACCCGTCTTAGCGATTGCCTCGCCAAATATTTGAGTCGGCCATAAAGTACCCCAAAGGTTCAGGTCCATCACCTGTTTCATACCATCGAGGTTCATTTTGAAAATATCCTCGTCGGGCTGTAATACGCCTTGTGGCATATTGCCTCCTGCCCCATTTACCAGGCCATCAATCCGCCCAAATGCTTTTAATATTTTTCCCCTGGCAGCAACCAGATCATCCTGATTTAACACATCGGCAACAACTGCTAAAGCTTTGCCGCCCTTTTTGTTGATAGCATCTGTCCTTTCATTGGCTGTTGCCTCGTTACGCCCAAGTATTACTACGGTGCCACCTGCGTCGACGATTCCATTAACAAAAGAGTTGCCCAATATGCCGGTGCCGCCGGTTACTACAATTACCTTGCCTTCTAAAGAAAATTTATCATTCATTGATTTGTATTTATTTGATGTCAGGGATGTTAACAACATCCATATCTGTGTAATCCAAATTTTCACCGGCCATACCCCATATAAAGCTATAGCTGGCAGTCCCACTACCCGAATGTATGCTCCACGGCGGAGAAACCACAGCTTCGTTATTATTTACTGCAATATGCCTTGTTTCATCACCTTGCCCCATGTAATGAAATACTTTTTGTCCCGTAGGCAAATCAAAATAAAAATAGGCTTCCATACGGCGGTCATGAGTATGGGCAGGCATAGTGTTCCAAACACTACCTTCCTGCAAAATGGTCAGGCCCATTACCAGTTGGCAGCTTTTTATCCCGTCCATGTGGATGTATTTATTGATTGTACGCCTGTTAGCTGTGGATGTATCACCTGCATTCACCTTTGCCGCTTCTGCGTGAGTCATAACCATTGTTGGATGAAATGCATGAGCGGGCGCTGATAGTAAATAGAATATGGCAGGATTCCCCGGGTCTTTACTGCTAAAAGTCACATATTCAGTCCCTTTACCTATATAAATGCAATCCAGTTTATGTACAGCATAAGTTTGTCCATCAGCTGAGACTTCGCCATCACCGCCTACATTAATAATACCGATCTCCCGTCGTTCAAGGAAATATTTTGACCGGAGATTTGGGTAAGTTTTAAGCTCTAACGACTTACTGACCGGGTTAGCCGCACCGATGATCATTCGGTCATAATGGGTGTAGGTGCAATTTATCTTTTCTGATTCGATCAGATCATCAATCAAAAATCTTTCTCTTATCAGCGCGGTCTGATAGGTTTTAAAATCATCCGGGTGGACGCTGTGTATTACTTTCAAAGCTTAGATGGTTTAATAGTAGTGTGCGGCACAAACCTTGCAAAAGATTAATTATTAACCAAACAAATAAGTGTTTTTTTGACAAACTATATTCATCTCCTATTTTCTAAGGCAAACTTGTTAGTTTCTAATTAATTTTTGGCACTTAGGGTTACTGCCAATCAAGAAAATGAATATCTTAGTGCCGAAAAACATTGCGCTATAAAAGCACGTCTGCACAAATGAAAAAAGTTCAACTGTTTAGAAACTTCCTTTGGTTTCCGATAATAAGTATTACTCTTTTCAACGTAACATTTAAAATCGAGGACAAAAACTATCATATTCCTCAAAGTCATTATATCATTCTTGGTATTCTGATTATTTTGTTCATAGCCACATTTTTTGTTGGTAAAGGCTCTTAAAGTGATTCATGTAATGTTTTGGTTAGGGCTTTATTTTTACTCAGCAGAACAAAAAGCGCCAATTTTTCGTTTAACAAACTCAGATAAACTCCTGAAATAGATCAGGATATTGAACTTCATACTTAAGAACAACAATTAAATAATGAAAAAAGCATTAATCACAGGAATTACCGGTCAGGATGGCGCCTATCTTGCGGAGCTCTTATTGAAGAAAGGTTACGAGGTACATGGCATAAAAAGAAGGAGCTCTTTATTTAATACCGATCGTATAGATCATCTTTACCAGGATCCTCATGACGCTAATATAAGATTTACGCTACACTACGGCGATCTGTCAGATTCAACAAACCTTATCCGAATCATCCAACAGGTTCAGCCCGACGAGATATACAATTTGGGTGCGATGTCGCACGTAAAGGTAAGTTTTGATACTCCAGAATACACAGCTAATGCCGATGGTATCGGAACTTTGCGCTTATTGGAGGCAATCAGAATATTAGGCTTACAAAAGAAAACAAAAATATACCAGGCCTCAACATCCGAACTATATGGATTGGTGCAGGCGGTTCCGCAATCAGAAACTACACCATTTTACCCACGCTCTCCTTACGCTGTTGCAAAATTATATGCCTACTGGATAACGGTAAACTATCGCGAAGCTTATGGCATTTACGCATGCAACGGCATTTTGTTTAATCACGAAAGCCCGTTACGCGGCGAAACTTTCGTAACCCGAAAAATCACCCGTGCGGCATCTAAAATTGCTCTTAACTTACAAAATACATTATTCCTTGGTAACCTTGATGCCCAACGCGACTGGGGCCACGCGAAAGATTATGTTGAAGCAATGTACCTTATCCTTCAGCAGGATACTCCGGAAGACTATGTAATTGCAACCGGCGTAACCACCCGTGTACGTGAGTTCGTAAGAATGTCTTTTAAGGAATTAGGCATTGAAGTTGAATTCCGTGGTGAAGGAGTGGATGAAAAAGGATACGTGGTTTCGTGCACTAACCCGGATTACCAGGTGGAAACAGGCAAAGAAGTGGTAGCAGTTGACCCTAAATATTTCCGCCCAACAGAAGTAGACCTGTTGATTGGCGACCCAACCAAATCTAAAACCAAATTAGGGTGGGAACCAAAATACGATCTACAAGCACTTGTAAGTGAAATGGTTCAGGCCGATGTTGATCACTTCAGAAAAGAGAAGCTACTAAAGGAATACGGTTACACCATCAAGAATCAGTTCGAATAATCTTTATTCAGAAAAGACAGGAAAGCCTTTAAGAACAGATCTTAAAGGTTTTCTTGTTGGTAAAATTAAAAGCTAGTTTCTATTTATTAACGATGCTTTTGTAAACATCAAGGGTTTCATCAGCAATCAGGTTCCAGTCATACCTTCTCATATCATAATCGACACGTTGATTTTCTGTCAAATTGATGTTGTTCAGATGATTCAGTAACGAAGCCTCGTTACCTACTTCGAAATAATTCTGAGCGGGGAGATTTACCTGTGTATTTGCAGGGATATTGCTGGAAAGGATCGGCAGTCTGTAACTCATTGCCTCCAGCAAGGCTATTGGCAGCCCTTCATAAAATGAGGGGATCACAAATAAAGCCGCATGAGTAAACAATTGGTGTAGTTTTTCACCTTTAATAAAACCAGTTAAAATCACATTGTTGTTTCGGGCCAGTTCTTTCAATGCGAGAGAATATTCAGATTCATGGTCAGCGTCACCTGCAATAACTAATTTATATTTTTTTGAAATCGGCGATTGCGCATAGGCACGCACCAGGTAATCAAAACCTTTTTCGGGAACAAACCGCCCCAATGTAAATATATATTGGCCTTTTACAAGCCCTAGTGACTCGATATAATCTGTACTATCGCTAATAACGGGCTTATCAACGCCATTGGGAATAAGTATGCAATCATTTCGACCATAGGTGGCAGCAACATGATCTTTGATCTCCTGCGATATGACGATCACTTTTTTAGAAAACTTCACTCCCATCAGTTCGCCTGTTCTCAGGAAAAATTTAGCGATCCCATTCCATTTCATCCGCTTGTAATCAGGCCCATGGTGGGTCATTACCACTTTAAGCCCCAGCAGCCTTCCTAAACCAGCAACTAAATTGGGCCCGATTGCATGGATATGTAAAACGTCCGGGCGTTTAACCGCAGCGTGCAGTACCGCTAAAGTGCTGTGTACAATCGCTTCGAATGATTTGCTTTTCGGCGAATAAATATTCTTTAGTTTGATGCCATGATGTTCTTTAAGGCTTTTATCTGTAACATAATTGCTGCGACATATAACGGTAATAGTATTTGCTCCACCTTTTATCATTCTTGGATAAAGATGTTCGCAATGTGTTTCCACTCCACCCGGTATATGAGGAATGCCACGGGTGCCCATTACCATTATTTTCATTCAGGTATTACTTAAAGTGCAACGTTTAAATTACTGTAGATATCTTTCAGTATACCGTAGTGGCGTTCATAGCTCACCTGGTTCGAGATAAATTTGTAAGCATTTTCACCAAACCTTTTTTTCATATCATCATCATTCCATAGTTTAATGATCTTTTCGCGCAGGTCGTCGGCATTGAAGGATTCAAATAATAAACCGGTCTCGCCATCGTGTATCAATTCAGGTATTCCTCCTATTCTTGCACCAACGATAGCTTTTTTAAACGACATTGCCTCAATCACTGAAAAGGGGTAATTCTCATACCACTCAGATGGACAAACTGTAAACTGAGCATTCGTGATCAGGTTATAAACCTCGGGTAGAGTCTTATGCCCTAACAGTTGTACATTGGTAATATTGTTCTCCTTAATATGCGCCTGGAATTCTGGCAACAAATTCCCGCCTCCTACTATTTTTAAGGGGATATCTAACCCACTAATTGCTTTGAATAATGTGGATACACCTTTGATCTTCTCCAGCCGGCCAACATATAGGATATATTTTTCATCCTCGTTCTTCTGTTGTGCAGCCAACGCTTCCCGGTTAAAATTGAAGCATAAGTTGGTTAGCCTTAATTTATCTCTGAAAAAATTGAACTCGTAAAACTTTTTGTACAAGAACTCAGAAGGACATAAGAAATAGTCGACATGCTTAAATAAGTTCATGTACCTGTGCACGTAGTTCTCCAAACCGGCTAGTGAGCTTGCGAGGTAAGAATTCTTTTTACACTTATTGATACCGCACTGAATGAAGTAACCACCTTTACATTTCTCACAGATATTGCCGTGAGAGATAAAAGAGTTCTCGGGGCATATCAAAGTATAGTCGTGCAGTGTCCATACAACCGGCACCTTATGTTTTTTAAGCACAGGCAATATACTCGGAGTAATATAATGGTTGATGTTGTGCAAATGTGCTATGTCAATTTTGGTCTCGGATAACAACCGCTCCATATTTACCTTAGCCTGTTTGGAGTAGATACTTTTACCGAGCGCCTTTACACCGCCTACAATGCTTTTATTTGCATTTAACTTTTTATAGTCGATGAAATCGACAAAGTATTTATCGTATCCGTAGCTGTCGAAATCCTTATCGGATTTCATGGCGAAAGGAATCACATTATGCCCTTTTCCTTGATAAAGCTTTCTTACATTGTCAACATAGGTCCAATCGCCCCCTACCTGAAACCACACCCAATTCACCATCAAAATGTTCAAAGGGTTTTGGCTTTGTAAATTTTCCATTCGCAGATTTTTGTACTTCTTAATTATTTAATGTTGTTTATAAACTGAGGGGCTTATTTTTTCTTTTCTATTAACTCATCAAAGAATGTAATAATGCGATCGACCTGGGTTGTATAGTCAAATTCATTTTGAGCAAGCTTTCGGCCATTTTGCCCTACTATTTCGGCTTTGCCATAATCTGCAAAGATATCAGACAGCGTTTGGGCCAAATGGTCTGGGTCATTGGGCTCTGTTAAAAAAGAGTTCTGCCTATCGGTCAAATACTGGGGGATCGAGCCAGTCGATGTGGTTAATACCGGTTTACCAGTCGACAGATATTCGGCAATTTTAGTCGGAAAACAATGCTCTGACTGCTGATTATTTGGCTTAGCTAAAGCCAAAACTGCCGCATTTGTCATCCTTTCTATCATTACAGGCCTGTCTACGTATCCTGTAATTTCGATGTTATCCTGCATCTTGTTTTTATCAATAAATTCGATAACATCAGCCTTATTAGGCGATACGTTTAGATCACCCATTAAAACTAACTTCTTGCCAGGAGTGTTTTTGGTAAAAATAGTATACCCTTGCAGGAGGTCCATAATCCCATCTTTGAACTGGTTTAGGGCACCGGTATAAACAATCTCTCCGCTGTTATTTGGCGTTTGTTTAAAATTGTTCGTGTTGGTAATAATCGGGACAATTATTTGCTTGGCTTTCCTGTTGATCTTATCTACAAAGTAATCATACAAGCTATCAGAAATTACGATTAAACCGTCAAACACTTTAAATAAGTGTTTGATATATAAATTAATATATATCTTCCTAAAGAAACTGCGTTCGATGGCAAATACAAACGGAAACTCACTTATCTCAAGCACAAATTTGCACCGGTCAATCAGGCTGAACAGTTTATAAGTAAGAATCATATACCACCTGTTATCTACAATAAGCAGAATATCAGTATTGCGTTTTTTTGTGGCTACATAGCCTAATGTTTTAAAGAAAGATATAAAGTCATTAAAGCGTCTTTTGATGAACGATTGACTTCTGACCGGGTTTACAGGATATCTGAATTTTATTCCCTCATACTCGCCCTGCCTTTCAAAATTCAGTGCCTTGGTTCTATGGCGTTCGGTTGGCCTTGGCACTATAATTTCAACGTCGTGGCCACGTTCCTTAAACCGTTTGGCATATAAATGAATTCTGTTTGTAGCAGCCATGCCATGCGGATAGGCTTCATTCAATATTATGGTGATGTTCATTTCATTATTTCAGCTACCAGGGGTATTCATAACTTCATTAAAGCAGTAAATCTACCTTAATTCCCCTTTATCTAAATCATTGTCTCCTAACAAAACAAAGGCCCAGTGTAATTGCATTTTATTAAAATTTAAATTATCACCCCAACTTCGCTCACTATAACAGCTTTTACGTAAAAAAGCCGTATAGCGTTTTACCGTATCACACTTGCGGTAAAGGCTCGGCGTCGGGAACAGGCTGTTCTTCCTGCAGTTTATGATAAACGACAACCCGCCGTATATTTAGGGTGACCATGCCTATCATCAGTGTCATAAAATAATAGTATAAACTAGACGAAATAGTAATGTAAATACCAAAACCCGCGCACGCCAGCGTCCAAAAAAACAATGTGATTTTTGCGTTGGTAATTCTTATCAGATTTAACCTGTTTTTCTTAAACAAACTGTAAACCAGGTGTCCGATATAAGGTATACAGGTCTGCAATCCGAACCACCAGATAATTAGAATAAATTGATTATCCAGCCACTGATAAGGCGCTTTCAGGTCACCACTCCAGTTCCACGTTGCCGATGGCCCTACGCCAGTAAATAGCTTGTCCCAATTAAATTGGTCCATAAACTCGTGGAGTTGACTGCTTCGGCTATCTTCGCCCATTCTTCCTGTAAATACTGTTGATATATCTTTAAGTGTACCAAACTTATCAAGATTCACAACAATATAATAACCTGCCATAAGCCCCATTATAATCATACAAAACAATATAAAGTTGTTTTTGCCTTCCTTTAAATCACGTCTGAGTTTAATGAAAATTAAAATTGCCATTGTAAGCAAATAACTCCTGGACGCGATAGCAAAAGCAAAGAATGCGATCAGCAACATCATTCCATACTTGGTTAGTTTGGCAAAATTCGTTTTGTCATCATCATTCAGAAAGAAGAACGGATAGACCCAAAGCAATACAACTGTGGTATCTCTGATGGCGTTCAAAGCTACCTCCCTGTTTGAAATAGTACCTGCCAAACCTAGCTGCATCAGGTTAAAAACAATCAATACATAACAAAAATATTTAAACCACTTTAATATTTTTTCGGTATATTCCTCCTCGGCTGCAAAATAAAGCGTACCGAAATTCAACCATGTTCCTAAACCTTTAGGTGAGTAAAATACAGATGGAGTTTTGGCAAACAAGCCCAGGTCATTAAACGATGCAATAAATACAAGCAAGGGCATTAATAAGAAGCACGTATTAATAACAAATGGAAAACAGCGGTGATATTTGAAATATAGAAAAAGACTAATCGGAGTCAGAACGATATCGCTTAAAAATGCAATTTTAGAATACCAACCACTTTCTGCAGCATCGGCGTTTACTTTCATATAATACTGAGAAAATATCAGCGCGATGAAGTGAGCAAATAATACGAATAAGATCCCATAGTAAAGATACCTGGTAGTTTTGTCTGAGGAAGGTGATGCTGTAACACTAGTCATACTATTCTACTTTAACGCTTTCGACCTGGCTTACCTGTAAACGTTTTGTAGTACTTCGGTAATAATACAAAATACACGAACAATAAATTAGTCCGCCAAGCAATCTTGTAAGAGCCGCCCCATTAGCACCCATCAAGGGAATAAATATAAAGTTAAATATCAAAGTAACACTTCCTGATATAAATGAGGTGTTTCTTAACAATTTTCCAAAACCATGAGCTCCTAAAAAGCGGTTGAAATAATCTCCAATACCATAAAAAGCTACGCCAATACTAACAATAAGATTAATAAATATTACCGATTGAAATTTTTTACCGTAAAAGAAACTTATAAATGGGGGAACCAATATCCATAGCACCACCAATGAAAACAACGTTAGCCCTACCGTTATTAGAGTAAGCTTTTTAGGAATGCGATTATGACTTGCAAATTCCTTATAATTAGTAGTAGCTATTGTATTTGGTATAAATGACAATGGGTTTGCTAATGAAGCAGCCAATGCATAAAAACCAACTCCGCTGTTATTAAAACCGAAATAGCTGACAATAACAGGCGTAAGAGAGGCCATACCCACTGAAAATACAGATCCGATGTATACATGAAAACCGTAGCTCCTGTTATAATTCCATATCTCAATAATGGTAGATCTTAAATTCTTAAGCGACAACCGTATTCTTATTAAAACATACAGACATACAAGCGCCAAAGTTCCGACGTAAAATGACCACGCTATTTGCAATCTGTTTGTTTTAATATGAGATAGAAATGTGTAAATGATAACAGCTGATATAAGAAAGCCTATTTTAGGAAACAGCCGTTGGATAGCAAGCAAAGACATTTTATTATCTGCCTGGAACAGTACCTCAAAATAGTTGATTGATAGGTATGCCCAACCGATTGGTATTGAGTAAAACAGTAAACTGCTAAGATGTTTTTCACGCAGATTTGGGTCATACAAGGAATAGAGCAACAAACCACCTGACATGACAACAAACATGCATAGCAATATGACAAAAGTTGCACCATAATATTGCCTTGCTTTCTCCTTATCATGGTTTAAAACCAATGCCCTATTGGCAGCCTGAAAGAACCCGAATGTGGAGATTAGTACCGTTAAATTGAACAGATTATCCATAAACTGATAATCTCCGAATGCATTAGGTCCCAGGTAATGTGTAAAAATAATACTGGTAACAATGGCCATCGGTATTCCAGCAATGTTAACGGAAAGCAGCATTAAAACCTGTCTCGCTTTGGGATTTTTCCAATTTTCCGCTATTAGTCTTTTAAAATTACTAACACTTAACTTTTGCACGTTTGCTGCTTAAATTTGTTTTTCAATAGTTTAATTCTTGTTGCACAGTAATAATTATTAGGAGTTATTGGTAAAAGATTTCAATCAATAACTCATAACGACATTAAAGGCTATTCCATTTGCCGGCCATACCAATATTGGAATCATCAGGCCCGATCGAAACAAGGGCTGTGTCCTGTTAAAATCTGCTCATAAAGCCTCTCATTGCACGACCGAATGTATTTTTGGGGCGGCTTGTGTAAGTATTGTAATAGCTATTATTGTAGTTGTAGCCATAACCGTACTTTTCTCTCTTTATACCGTTAAAAATGAGATTAAGTTTAGGGAATCTGTTCTCATTTTTAACTTCATTAATAAAGTCAAGCTCTTCTTTTAGTGTATAACCCTGTCTTATCACATATAAGGCAGCATCTGTTACACGTGCGATGATGAGTGCATCAGTAACCAAATGTATTGGCGGGCTATCGATAATTACAAAATCATATTTTTTGCGAAGGATATCGATCAGGTTATCCAGGTTAACTTTTTCAAGTAACTCTGAAGGGTTTTCCTGGATCGTACCTGCGCTCATCACATCCAGCCCGGGAATGCCTGACGGACGGATAAGACTATCAATATTCAGGTGATCGCTTTCCAGGTAGTCACTAATGCCTAAATGCTCATCCGGTAACTCAAAAATCGATGCAATTTTCGGCTTCCTAAGGTCCATCTCCAGGATAATAGTCTTTCTGGCGGCATAAGCGAGAGTAACAGATAAGTTTGCGCTTACAAAGCTTTTACCTTCACCTGATGTACTGGAAGTGACTATACATACTTTACCGCCTTCATTATTGCTGAGCACCTGGTACAGTTTTGATCGTAACGCTCTGAATTGTTCGCCAATGGCAAAGCTTCCGCGTTCTTTTGTGATCACTATAGCAGTTGATGATTCCTGGAATGAAAGTTCGCCTAGAATAGGAATATCAACTTCCTGTTCAATCTGCCTGCGGTGGGTGATCTTATCATCAAAACTATTCCGGGTATAAATGATACCTACAGGAATTAGCATACCAGCAAAAAGGGCCAGTGCATATACTATAGATGATTTTGGCCATTTCGAATTACCGGCATGAGCATAATCTACTACTTTGGCATCCGTTACAGTCGAAGCATATTTCAGTGACAATGCCTCACGTTGTTCTAATAAGAAAGAATACAATTTTGCTTCGGCGTCGTTATCTCTGTGCATACCATTTAATTGGGTTTGCTGCCCCGGAAGACTCCTAAGTTGCCCTTCAGCTCTTGAATTGGTTGATTGAAGTTGCCCTCTTGTCAACATCAGAGTTTCTTTATCATTACGTATCTTCTCTCTAATATTGGCCTGTAATGCGGTGATCTCGTTATTAATAGGCTCAAATACCGGGTTATCAGGCGGGTTGTTAGCCAGTAAATTTTGTTTACGCAACTCAGCATCGGTCAATTTATCAAGAAGTGAGGTTAAACTTGCATCCTGTAGCCCCACTGTTGAAGGCTGTTTATTGCCTCCGGGAGAATTAACGTAGTTCTCTATGCTATTAATAATTTTTATTTGCAGATTAATATCATCAAGCGCCTTTTGGCTTGCTTGAACATCCTGAACATAGTTTTGACCTTGTGCATCTGTATTACTTGTCAAGCCATTAGAACTGGCGTAACTCTGTATTTGAGCCTCACTCATGTGCAGGTCCTTTGCTATTGAATCGATACGTTTGTTAATAAATTTGATGTTAGCATCGGTTTTCTTATTTTTTTCATCTACCGCAGCTTTCATATAAGTATTGATTACCGCGTTAAGAATATCAACCCCACGCTGAGGAACGACGTCAGACATTGACAAATCAACAAACGGTACTTCCTTATCATCCAAAGTGGACTTAAGGCCGCTTACATAATAATCTGCTACGGCTGAAGGGTCGCCAATAGTAATGATGATTTTGTCACCAATAAAAGCATTCAGATAAGATGTAGCATCCAGCTTCCATAAACCAAAATCACTCTGAATGTATTGGCCATATTTAAACTGGCTTTGCTTTCCATTTTTGTCTTCAACAGTAAACCCCTGCGCATTATCTATGGTAATATCCAGTTTGATACCCTTATCATCAATTTTATCAGGCATTTTTATAAACTGGAATTTTACAGGAGAATTCTTGTAAAGGTCGGTCGAAACCATACCCTCTTTTTTAGCATATCCAACCCACAGTGTCATGCTATTAACCACCTGCAACATTATCTTTTTCGATTTTATGATTTCGATCTCATTTTCGAAAACAACAGGTGCACTGATCTGGTCCAATTGATTGATATTATCTCTATTATCCTGTCTCTGATCCTGGTTTTTAGTGTCTTTAAATGCTATAGTTGCATTTATAGGATATATAGCCTTTGCGTATTTTAAATAAAAGAACGCCCCTCCTATAAATATTATCAGAGATAGAAGAAATATAGGCCAATGAAAAACATACTTTTTAAAGACCTTCGCAAAATCGGTAGTCGGGTTTTGCGAAACGGGTAATGTTATCGTTGTATATCTGTTGTCGTTTGTGGTAACAGCCATTGATTTTATTATAGATTTTTACGGTAAACTAGTACTAAGGCTACTACTGAAAGTGCAGAAATTATTAAACTGACTCTCTGGAAACCTGCAGTGTTATTGTTTGAAATTTTAGAACGGTTTGGCGTTACAACTAATACATCGTGATTTTTCATATAATAGTATGGCGAATCAAATAATTTTTTTGAATTCAAATCAATTGGAATGTATTCGCGCTTTCCGTTAACCTCCCTAACCAAAAATATCTGGCGTATTGCTGTAATGTTAAGATCACCTGCCATGGCCAATGCTTCAGGTATAGTTACTCTTTCGTTTGGTATAGTAAAAACGTCCGGCTTAGCTACATCACCTAATACCGATATCTTGAAATTAGTGATACGAACATTAACAACCGGCTTTTTAAAGTAGTTTGAAAGTGATGCCTGTAGCTGATCAGTCAAATTAGTAGTGTTTAATCCAGATACTTTAACCTGGCCCAGGTATGGCAGATTAATATTGCCGTTTAAATCAACCATATAACCTATAACTGCATTCTCAGGAGTAGTTGAATCAGTTGAACCTGAAGAACCGCTTATTCTGTTAAGATTGTATGCAAACAGATTAGCTCCCTCAGACGGGCTGGTAACACTGATAGCCAGTATATCTCCTGGTTGAATGATCAGTGGAGAAAAGTTATTGATGTCTTCCTTGGTGATATTGTTTTGGTTCAGATCCTGGAAATAAGGAACTTTTTCGTAAGTGGAGCACGAGCTACAGAACACTGCAACAAGGGCAAATAAGAGAAATAGTGGTGATTTGAAGTTCATAGCAGGGATTGTTTAGACGTTGTACATGAGTTCTTGTAACTATTAGAGTGTATGAAGATTTAGCGATAGTAATATAAGTTTTATTTTTAATAAATAATTAATTTTTACAGGTTGTTATACCTATAATTTCCATAGAATAATTCATTTAGCCGTTTCAAATAAGTAGCAGATTTTTATGTGTATTTTTTAAAAAGCCCTGACTAAAACTATCTTTTAAATAGCCTGATAGCCGTCTTGATTTTATAACTATAAAACAATAAATTAAATCAATAATTTGTTTTTACAATCTTACCAAATCATCTTTACACAACCCCGCTCACATTCGACAAAGAACAACTATTTTTTGTAAAAAAAGTTTCAAGCCGTTAAACTATTTTTTCAATGGACATTTAACGACTTACCTTAGGTGAATGTTTCAATTATAAATTAAATCAGCACGTTAAATAATATTTGCCAATTACGAAAAAGCATACCAAAAGAAAGTAAAACGGATTAGAATTTTAGTAATACCTGATAATTAGAGTGAAATAATAAGATCATAATTAAAATCACCTTCATTTTATTTAAAGGAAAAAATATGCGAATCGTCCCAACCGGGCTACTGTCACTTATTTCCCGAAGTGACTAACTTTTAAATCCTTATATACGTATTAGGTCATCGATCTCATTGATCATCATATTAAAATAATATTAACTAACCAAATTTCATATGATCAGCAATGGCCTTAATTGCGAACAACTGTTTTGTATTAAGTACAATATTTCCCCCGCTGTATGCAGTATTTTAAGGCCCCAATATTCATGTATAAACTTTTGCTCAAATGGGGATTTTTTTTCCCGGACGAGAGCGTATTTTTTCTTCTTAGAAAATTAACCAACAATTTAATAGTTAAATATTTGTGTTTTCAATTAAGATGTATATGCGGTTTAACCACATATCTGCTAATAAAAACTGAATTTTTTCTAAAAAAATATATAATAAAACGTAGAATTTATTTTAATGCATAGTTATTGCATAATAGTAAATATCAATCCTATTGAACTATGGTACACAGGTACAAACAATTTCATAATGTAATTAATATAACATTAGATTATTTGTTGCTAAACTTGTCTTTGATAGTCGTTTACAATTATTTCAATCATACTTTAATATCCTGGGTAAACAATCAAAGCTATTTGCCAATAGTTTTGGTATTCAATCTTTTGTGGCTTTTATCTTCTAATATCACCAGCCTATACAATAATGTTTCAGACATTGATCTTAAGGTTTATCGTAATGTGGCTAAAACTTACCTGCTTTACCTTGGCCTGATATGCTTTATCCTATTGGCAATGAGCGGAACTAAAACTCATTTTATAAGTAAAGAGTATTTATTTTATTCCATGTCTTTGTTCGGGATATTCCTTGGTATATGGAAAATCGGGTTTTTCGCCATCAGGAAGAGTGATAAAGTGTTAATGAATAATTCACGAAACGCAATCATAGTTGGTGCCAGCCGCGCCGGGAATGAGCTTTACAATCAATTCAACAATAAAGTATTAAAAGGATATAATTTGCTTGGCTTTTTTGATGATGAACCATCAAGGGTTAGCCCGAAGCACCTTTACCTGGGTAATACCAGCCTATGCATGGATTATGTTCTTAAAAATAATGTTGAAGAAATATTTTGTGCGCTGCCATACTCAGAGCATAAAACCATCGAGCGTTTAATGTCTGATTCTGACAAGAACCTGATCAGGTTTAAAATAGTACCAGAATACCACGAATATTTCAAAAACACATCTTATCTGCAAAATTTAGGAAACATTCCAATTCTGACAGTAAGGGCTGAACCTTTAGAGAATATTGTTAACAGGATTGTTAAACGCGCCTTTGACATCATGTTCTCGTTAGGGGTGATCATTTTCTTATTTACATGGTTGTTCCCGATCATAGCTATTTTGATCAAATTAGGATCAAAAGGCCCCGTATTTTTCAAACAAAAGCGTTCCGGCCGCGATAACCATTCCTTTACATGCTATAAATTCAGAAGTATGAGAAAGGACAATAAAACTGAACATGTTCAGGCCACTAAAGGCGACGCACGTGTAACCAAACTTGGGGCTTTCATGCGTAAAACAAGCATTGATGAGCTTCCGCAATTCTTTAATGTGTTGATCGGCAATATGTCAATCGTAGGCCCCCGCCCTCACATGTTAAGTCATACTGAGCAATACTCTCAATTGATAGATCAGTTTATGGTTCGTCATTTCATGAAACCCGGTATAACTGGCTGGGCACAAATAAACGGCCTGCGCGGAGAGACAAAAACAACCGAAGCCATGCTTGAGCGTGTTGAAGCAGATGTATGGTATCTTGAAAACTGGACATTCCTGCTTGACCTGAGAATTATAGCCTTAACATTCTGGAAATCAGCTACAGGTGACAAAAACGCTTACTAACAAAAAGTCCTAATAATTTTAAACCCCCACTTTTGAACAGAGCATCTCAACCTACGCTCTATTCAAAATGGGGGTTGTCCATTTAATAAAAATTCTTATTAAAGCTTCAGGGTAATTATTACCGAGGGTAATATGCTGGCATCAATATTAGCTTTTAATATGTTAGTGGTCCATCCGTCAGGCTGGAATGCGGTTGATGGGTCCCACCATGCATCCATTTCTGCGCCTGATGTTTGGAAGAATTTCACTTTATTATAGCCCATGTAAATATCAGAGCTTGACGCGCCGGAATAATTGCCATAGCAAAGACCACAATTGGAATACGGCGTGCTTATTCCATAAATGGTATTATGATCCATTTTAATAT
>JAFDZM010000035.1 GCA_018266915.1 Bacteroidota bacterium
TCAGGGTCAGAGGGAGGCAAATTAGTCCTCAAACCATTGTTTTTAGTACTGACCCCTGAGGCGACTTTAGGGTCAAATCGACCAGACATTATGTGCTTTGCCTCAAAAATATTACATAATTTGGGTGTTCGAAAATTTGTCCCATTGAAAACAATGCCTTGGGGAAATACGAACTCCTGTATTTTGCGCCTAATATAAACATGGCTTTTCCGCCAGATACTTTGTGGAGCTAAAAGAAAACTGTTTACGAATTGTAATAAGCCGTCCAGGTCAACTTTATTATTACTATTTATACTCGATAGGGAAGCTAGTTCTTCCAATTCAGCTTCATGTTTTTTAATTCTTGAATTTAAAATAGCCTCACTTATATTTCCTTGAGAATGTAAGGCAATCAATGCATCAATTTGCTTGTTTAGCTCTTCTTCTCGTTTTTCCAATGCACCATTTGCTATTGCATCATTTTTTAAATGCTTATCGAAGTGTTCTTCAAGTAATCTTTTAAGAACAACAAGCTGCTCTGTTTTAAAAGAACACTTAGAAAGATGTATCATAAATTTTCTTTCGAGCTCCTCCTTCCTAATCGTTGTTCCAGGTTTACTAAATGAGTAATAAGGATATTTTTTCCGCTTACCCTTGGACCAATAACCAGTTAGTGGTTTACCATCACAGGTGAAAACAAAACGTCTGAGAGGGAAGTCAGGATTCTCCAGAAGGTACTGCTTCGTTTTATTTTTTTTACCCTTTAAGACGTTTTGCACCTGCTCATATAATTCCTCGCTTACAATTGGTTCATATTTCCCAGGATATGTCATGCCAAATTTTTTTATAACACCTTTATATAAAGGATTTTGGAGTAATCTATAAAAGTAAGAGCGCGTGACACAGCCACCATATTTGTCACATAATCCCTTTGACTGCATTATATGGCGGATCACTTCTGTTGAATAATGTCCTTTCGCAACTAATTCAAATGTTTCTTTAATAAGCGGAGCTATATCATTTGGGACTATTGTCGATTTATTATCTACTTTCTTATTATCATATCCCAAAGGAGCCTTCCACACATATCGGCCTTCCTGCACTGCTTCCTTCATTCCCCCTACAGATCGTTCTGTTCGCACTTCATTATCAAATTGGCTTACATTAGCAATAATGTTTTCCATGAAGCGCCCGGCTGGGGTATCCTCAAAAAATTCAGTTACTGACCTTATGACAATGTTGTTCTTTTTCAGTTTGACTTTGATGTAGCTATAGTCGGCAATATTTCGACTGATACGGTCCACTTTATAAGCAATCACAACTTCGACTTGATTTTGTTTATTAGCACAATAGGCGAGCATATTTTGCAGTTCAGGTCGTTCAGCCGTTTTTGCGCTTTCTCCTTTCTCAATAAAAATTTGTGATAATTCATAACCCTCATTAAAAGCGTATTCACGACAAATACGCTCTTGTGAAACAAGACTGTTTCCTTCATTTACTTGTTCTTTCGTTGAGACGCGGCAATAAATTACTGCTCTTTTGGGAACGTCAGTTAGTATTTCGTTTTTCATAAAAATAAGCCTCTACTAGAATTTCTGCTAGTTGATCTAATAATACTTCGATAGGAGGCTCCTGGTATTCAAAACCCAAAGCGGAGCAATCACTAACGCCATTGTTGCTAGACAATAGACAGGATTGCTCCGCTTTGGGGACGTTAGGTTGTCTATTGTCTAGCGATTCCATCATAGCATAATCTTTAAGCTTGTATAGGGTAAGTATGGCAGTAAGGAAGAAATAAAAAAGACAGGATAATTTATCCTGGACAACTATTTATCCTGGCTACCATGTATGATAGTTCTTTCATATGATGGATAGACATTATGGAAAATGACTATGACCATTCAAAACCTTTCACCCCCATTGGCTATACAAACTGGAGAAATCAACACAAGTTTTTTGGTATCAAATTACAAGATCGCTTTTCGCATATTTATGCTGTCGGAAAGACTGGTACAGGGAAAACCACATTACTATTGAATATGGCTGTAGACGATGCTTATAAAGGCTACGGTGTATGTTTGATTGAGCCACACGGTGATGCCTGTCTTAAATTGTTGCAAAACATACCCGAGCACAGAAAAAAGGATGTAATATATTTTGATGCAACAAACCTCATACATCCTACAGGGTTTAACCCATTGAATAGTGTGCCAATAGAACAAAGGCATTTGGTTGCTTCCGAAATAGTTTTGGCTTTCAAAAAAATATGGGCAGATAATTGGGGCCCGCGATTAGAGTATATCTTGAATTATTGTATTCTCACACTTTTAGAATACCCGACATCGACACTGTTAGACATAAAGCCCTTATTGCTTGATAAAATATTTCGCAACATGGTGCTTCAGTTTATTGACAACGATTCAATTCTTTCTTTTTGGCATAATGAATTTGAAGGGTATACAAATACGTTTAGAAATGAAGCCATTATGCCTATATTAAATAAAGTTGGTGTATTTAATGCCAATGCCATTCTTAAAGGCATTATTGGGCAACAAAAAGGCATTTCAATTGAAGAAGCTTTGAACTCCGAGAAAATTCTGATCTGTAACCTTAGTAAGGGAGTTATCGGCGAAGAAGTTTCCCGAATATTGGGAAGTCTCATAGTAACCACTATTCAAACCACCTGCATGAGAAGAGCTAATCAATCAGAACAGCAGCGAAAGCCGTACATGGTGTTTATTGATGAATGCCACTCTTTTATTACAAATTCATTTGCTACCATGCTTTCAGAAATTCGAAAGTTCAAAGTTGGGCTATTTCTATCTCATCAATATCTAGAACAAATGCCCAGTGATGTTTCCAGTGCCATAATCGGGAATATTGGAACAATTGTTAGTTTTCGGTTAGGGGTAACTGATGCCAAAATCATGGCGGAACAATTTTATCCCATAATATCAAGTGACGATTTTATCAATTTACCTCAGTTTAACATTTATTTGAAATTGTTGATTGATGGAACTTCATCTAAGGCTTTCAGCGCAGTTTTAAATCCCCATTTCCTAAATCGCCCGAATAACCACAGCCGATAAAAGGAAAATTAAGGAAGAATTAGAAGGTAACACAAAAAACTCGGATAATGAAGAGAAAATAAAAGAAGCTATAAATTACTTAAAAATTTATAAAGAGTGTCCTTAAATAATCAGATCGAGCAAAGAGGTAAAACTTCGATCAATAGCTACTAATATTTAAATCTGCAAATCGATAAGTCATTGCTGGGATACTAACATCAAACAATTTTGCAAATTCTTCAATAACTTCTGTTTCGCTGAGTTCTTTATACTTAGATTTTTTTATTTCTGAAAATATAAATTGCTTAGGCATTAGAATGAATGCAGCAAATGCATTGGCTTCGCGTTCCTGCCTGATTTCTTTTGGTGAATAATCTTTTTCGCTGCGGAACTTAATTATGAAATCTTTGTCTACGAACATTTCTTTGCCGCTGTTGTCAGAAACATGGTAGATCAGATGCCCAAGCTCGTGGGCTATCGTGAATCTTTGACGAACCCGATGATTTGATGAATTGTAGCCAATTGTACCCTTGTAATTATCATAAACCAAAATACCTGACACCTCTTCACCGAGTTCATAAGGTAGAACGCGTGCGCCCCAATTTACAGCAATATTCTTTATCGGCACAGGTGGCTCAAAAACATTGGCTTCTTGTAAAAGTGTATTGACTTTATCAGAAAGCTCCATGTAGAAATTCCGATTAGGAAATGCCATAATTATTTCTTGTTTTCTGTATATTTTATAAACCGTCGTAGAATTTCGCTAACGTTCTCGTTATCTTCAACAACCCGATTGATAGCCTTCGATAGCTTATTCTCAGCAGATTTGTTTAATAAAATATTAGTGTAACCATCAATATCAGGCAAAAACTCTTTTATGTCCATTTCGAAAAAGCTACTAAGCTCAAGTAATGTATGAAGATGAATTTTCTGCTGTCCAGCTTCAATATTTACATACGATGTTCTTGTAAGTCCTAATCGATTGGCAACATATTCTTGCTTATGTCCTAATTTTTTCCGGGCGTTTTTGATTAAAAAACCAACC
Source organism: Bacteroidota bacterium (assembly GCA_018266915.1). Taxonomy (GTDB): domain Bacteria; phylum Bacteroidota; class Bacteroidia; order Sphingobacteriales; family Sphingobacteriaceae; genus Mucilaginibacter. Next base: position 4,093 of record JAFDZM010000035.1, read on the forward strand.
CGACCATAGAATTCAACTTGCTTTTCTTTCTCTATCACAATTTACCTCAAATCTAATTTAATACAAATATCAGAGAAAAAAAGTTGTTACAATAAAAATGTCAGTTTATACGACATTTTTATTCGTAAATAAAGTCGTAAATATTTGCAAGCGATTTAACAATCACTAACTTTGGGCTAACATCATGTTTGGCTTATTAGCATGGTGGACAGTTTAATAATTAATTTAACTAATATTTTCAAAATGAAAGGTTTTCAATTTTATCAAGACCACAAAAACGAATGGCGTTGGAGATTAAAAAATGCCAGTGATGTAATCGTGGCTGACTCAGCCGAGGGGTATTACAACAAAAGCGATTGCGAAAAAGGCGCTGCATTATTTACAACATTAGGCCCAGATGCTCCTGTTGTGAAAAGAACAGTTGCGGTAGCGAATGGCGAAGGGCCAGAATGGAAGTATTTCGAAGATGTAGCGCAAAAATGGCGGTGGCATTTTCAGGCGGCTAATAATAGAATTATTGCAGCCAGTCCTAAAGGCTATGAGGATGAGTCTGCTGTTAAAGCTATGATTTCAGAAGTTAAGGCTTTGCTGAAAGAAATTGGCAAAGAGAAAAGTGGAAGTGGTTATGCTTCTCCAGTGACGGGCGGCGCAGCATCTGGAGGACGTTTTGCATAATCGTATGGTAGGTGAATTTGATAAACTGGCACTTGATCAATCTAAAATTGAGCTTTCCAGAATAGAAGGTGTAGCAGTTAAGGGTGATTGGGTGCCAGTAAATCATGGCGATTCTGTATTCATGTTACCAATTCAATTGGAATTGCTTAGAGCTATTCCAGCCAATGATATTCCGAAATATTCAACCTGGAGTATTATAGTTGACTTTGATGAAGATAAGTGGGGTAAAGTGCAGATACATCCTTCCTTAGATGATAATGCGATAACAAAAACATATGCTCATCAACAGTATAATGGTGGTAGTCACGAATCTTTGCCGGTTCGGAATGGACATATTTGTACTATGTCATCTATACATGGCTTGTCAATTACCAAGAACGCTGTAACAACAGAACCCAAATATAGTATTGAAAGAATTATCTGGCATGTAGAAAGAGCGTTAGAATGGCTAAAAGCAGCAGCAACAAATTCTTTATCAAACGGTGGGGATAGTTTTGAACTACCTGATTTCAATATCCCCAAAGCCACACAACCACTTTTTTTGGCTTATAACGAAAGCTCTGATAGTTACGACGTATGGAAAACACTAACAGGTAAGGCTGGAATTGCATCGGTTAGCATGCTTAACAGTACAATAATTATACGCAAATATTTAAGCAAAAATGGTTCACAAACTTACTATGAGCCGCAATGGGGTAATTATATAACAAATTTGAGAGAGCGAAGTGCAATATGGGTTTGCTTTGATCAAATACCAGTTTTAAACCACTGGCAGATACCTTCCACATCAAAAGAATTAATAATTGCAGCTAATGCGCAAAAAATAGACTTGGTCTCAATAATTAAGGGCGTTTTGGAAAACTTAGACGATAATTCGGAATGCTTCGTGTTGGTTGGCATGCCGGTATCAAAGAAAGTAGGTGATAAATCATTCAGGCTCCATTGGCAGGCTTTTAGTTTGCCAGCAGCTAACCAAGTCAGATCGCCCAAAATGAGGGCTCAGTTGATTGTAAACCACCTACAAGCCAAATTACCTACACCCATCAAGTGGTTTGTTGTTAGTGAAAACTGGCATCCAGATGATTTGCAAAATAGAGGTAGTCTGAATAAAACGTTACGAGAATCAGATGTATTACTTATAGGATGCGGGGCACTTGGATCTGCAATTGGTGAGTTATTGGTTAGGATGGGTGTCAAAAAGCTGATGGTCATTGATAAGGAGCTTTTCGACCCTGGTAATTTAGTTAGGCATAAATTGACTTTAAATAGCATCAACAAATCGAAAGCGATAGAATTAGCGAAGTACTTAAATACATTAAGTCCAGTCACTGTAGTCGAAGGTTTATCAGTGACTATTCCGTGCAAAGACAAGGCTTTTTTAGAGCAAATTAAACGCACTTCATTAATAATCGACTGTTCAGCAGATGATGGATTGATGTCCGAGCTACCATTTGAAGGGCTACATCAAAATGCCAAAATAATAAGCTGCTCAATGGGCTTACATGCAAACCGTCTTTTCTTTTATGCAGATGTTGCCAATTCATTTGATGAAAGCAATTTTAATTCTTGGTTTCAGCCCTTTAGAGAACAAGAGCATAAAATAGCAGAGAATGAGGAATTGCCTCGCGGTGCGGGGTGTTGGAATCCGATAACGCCAGCAAAGCTAAACAGAATATCCGGACTCGCAGGTGTTGCCATCGAGTTCATTGAGCAGGTTGTTGCTGAAGATATAATTAGCCCTGTAGCTATTTGCCATGAATGGCAAGTTCCTCAACTCAATTTATCAACAAAAATAAAGGCTGCATAATGGTATTTAGTTCGTCAGATGGATTGATATGCGTAAATATTCTACCGGATGCCATAAGTGAGATTAAAAAGGAAATACTGGTACATTATCCAAATGAAACAGGTGGTGTATTGATAGGGAAATATGATGAGAATCTGCGATTAGCAACAATTTATTTAGCCACTGAATCACCAAAAGATTCTGAGTATGGTGCTACTGCTTTTAAGAGAGGAGTAAATGACATAGTAAATAATATAACATTGGCGCAAAAGAAGTTATCAACTGAATTGCATTATGTAGGAGAATGGCATAGCCATCCGAATAATAGCCCTGCTGCAAGCCCAACCGATTTGAAACAAATGCAAATTTTTGCCAAAACAAATCAACTTGGCATAAGCGTTCCGTTACTTCTTATTGTAGGTGGCAAGCCACCTTTAGGGCTGGACTGGCAATTTAGCTTACACCGTTATAAGAAAAAACCGTCCCTACTATTGCCATTGAAATAATCAGATGGTCGACGTTCTTTTGTGGAAAGGGAGAAATGATAAAAATGCTAAATGAATAAACAATATGATAAAACTTTCATCACAATTTAATTTAACTCCAGGAGATAGATTAATACATCCCATAGCTGGTTACTTTGGTGCCAAACATCATGGAATTTTTCTCAGTGAAGATCGGTTTGGCAACGAATTAGTATCAGAGAATCACAAGCAAAAAGGTGTACAAGTAGTGACAGCCGATTCATACATTGCGGAATACGGCCAGATTGAGCGCATAGTACCATTTAATGGCACAGAGGCCGAACGTTATAATGCTATAAAACGTGCTCTTTCGGACGCGGGGAAACCATACGATTTAATTGCCAACAATTGTGAGCACCACGCTAACCATGTTCAAAATGGGGTTTCTGAAAGTAAGCAAGTTCAGAATGTTTTTTTAGGGCTGTTAGGCTTCATCGTTATTGCTGCGTTGGTGGAATAATTGCCTAATACTTTATACAGAGAGTTCATCATTGAGCACATATCAACACAAAAAATGCAATGGACAGGCAGATGCAAGTGTTTGAGGAGGTTTTCGAATCTCTTGTTTCAACACAGGAAATATTAAAAGAAGACCACAATCCAGTTTACCGTTTCGACGATCAACTTATTGATGGAGCGATAATCGACATTGGGTGTGGTCAAACTTCCTCTTTGCTAAAGTATGCGGCCAGCGGAAGAAGATTAATTGGAATTGACAATGAACAATCTCAGCTAAATAAATTGCGATCTCGAATGACAGAAGTTGCCGGATTCACTTCAAGGGAATGGGAGTTACTAAAGCAAAACCTACAGCACGATCCTTTACCGAAGGGAATTTATGCAATGGTAGTGTTATTTAATATTTTGCATTTCTTCTCCCTGAAGTATTGTGAAAGATTCGTAGAAAAACTCGAACCACATTTGAAAACCGGGTCAATATTAAGTATCTGCGTCCACTCTGTCAAATACTTTGCAAACGATCCAACAAACCCCCAGAATAATGAATATTTTAAGCATTATTTCTCTCAAGACGATTTAGATAAATTATTCCCTTCAATTAAATATGACAGACTATATAGGGCTGATATCGAAACGCAGCAATGCAAGAAATATCAAGAGGTAGCTGCACTATGGGCCGAGAAACTCATTGAGTATTTTAAAATTGCAGATCCATTGATAAAGGCCGACTTAAGGCAGAATTCGAAAGATAACAACATTCAAGCCGATTTAATTTGTGTTTATAAGCGACGTTAATTGCTGTCTTCTAAAGGGCTAAAAAACCGGGAAAGCATTAGCGGCACGCAGTGAAGCCATTTGAGCCTAATTGAGTTACCTTGAGTATCAAATCACTCAAAATTATTCTCGTCGGGGCTACTAGAAAAGCTGTTTTCATACAAGGGAGTGGTATTTTTTCGTTAATTGGTAAACTATAGGGCAAATTTTATGATAATTTATAAACCAGAAGCACTATGAATTGGGTTGTTTCTTTTATTTTGACCTTTAGTTAAAACCTTCGGCTATTTAGGATTATTGTAAATATAGCCATCCAGATCTGAGGGTCTTAGTCGCTTTTCCCCTTCGAGGAAAAAATTCATAGGAATACTTATCCGATAAGCACTCTTTTTCAACGGGGTGACTGTATGAGGGAGTTCTCTTGCATCGAATAATATAAAAATTCCAGGTTCAGGAGATATTTTTATAACCCCACGACTTAGTTCAAAAATCAATTCACCTCCTTCGGGTTCATGGTGAGATGTTACAAATAAGATTCCTGTTAATGGATTACTATCAACGTGTCTCTCATATCGCGACCCACGCCCTTTTAAATAATTTATATTTATAGATGAAATTAACTCAGTATCAATTTTATATTTGTTGGGGAAATGTTTATTGGCAAGTGTCAATAATTCATTAGCATATAAGCGAAATAACCACGGTAAGGAAGAATAGATTTTAATTCCGTCTACAATGTTTATATCTGTTCCTTTAGAGTTGGCCGGCTCTCTTGAAGTCGTAGAGTTTCCGTCTAAATGAACCAAATAAGATTGTTGTAGAGCAACTTTTTCGATTTCCTCCCTCCACCCAACGGGCAAAAGCTGTAATTCATTTAGATCAAATTTGGCATAAGTTCCTGTTTCATCAAACATGTGATTCATTTTTAAAAGTTACTATAAGTTCATGGCTTAAAAAGGGCAAAAGTTTTCCGAGTTTCCGGCTAGTTGGCCATAACCAAGGTTTTTGCAAGATCATTATGCCGGAAAAGGCGTTGTAACCCCTGACATCGATATTTTTGAAGTTATATTTCAAAAACAATTTTTTTATCTCTTTTGGGCTAAAAACCCACGCATACGTGTATTTTTTATGTTTACTTTTTCTGGTTTTGTAATGTTCTTTTTTCCCAAATTTAAAATTAAGTAGTCTCCTTAACGACCATTTACTCATAACGGACAAAAGCACCTTTCCTTCCGGTTTCAAAATCCGGTTCATTTGAGCAATAGTTAATCCGATATCGTCAGCATAGGACAAGGCTGTAAAAGTGCTAATTATTACATCAAAGTAACCGCTATCAAACTGACTCAGGTCACTCATAGAGGCATTAATCAATTTTACTAATGGATAATTTTTGTTAAATTGTTTAAGCATTTCGATTGAACAGTCCAATCCAATAAAGTCGATATTGTCGTTTTTCGCGCACAGAGAATAGCCCAATCCGGTACCACAGCCCAAATCCAGAATTCTACAGCCATTTAAATTTAATTTTTCCATTTCAGCGCCTATAAACCTATTCTCCAAATTACTCCATTGATCAAGATACAACTGGTCATATTCAATTGCCATTATGTCCCAATATTCCTTATTATTTATAGACCAATCGCTATAGGTTTGATTCATTGCCATGTTCTAATGAATTTTCAAACTCTTCTATGAAATTTTGATCTAGAGGTTTTGCGAAGTCTCTAAGATTTGTGAAAATTCTATTATTTTTCTTGATGGTTCCATCGTCCAGGTTCAATATGCCCCGTATGTAAGAATCTTCAAAGACATCGGATGCAATCGCAAAATCATCGAATGCTAGGAAGCCGCTTCCTATGTCAGTCAATAAATTCTGTCTAGCTTTAACTAATGCTTCTTTGATTATGAAATACGTTTTCATATAATCATTTCGTCGAGCTATCATGATCTTTATGGCCGGATTGTCAAGCATCTTTTTAACAGCAGACTTTTCTATTATGAAAATTCGCTCAACCAAAACATCTCTTCTAGACGCAAGTAAATTAAGCCGTAAAAATTCTTCTTCCTCTGGAGTATCTACCCACTCTTCTTCACCCATTATAGAAGCAGCCCAGATTCTTTTAGAAGCGCCATTCAACAATGAGTATAAATAAATGTAATATACGTCTTGAGAAAGCGTACCGGTCACACCCTTCTTTTCAAGATCTTTTATTGAATTTTTTGTCTTATTTATTAGGTATTGCCCCCCGTTATTATCAATAAATTTTCTTCCTTCATTTTCATAGTAGTTGTCAAGAAGTTCTTCAATCTTAAAAACATTTGTGTTTTTAAATTTCGACTGTTGAACAATATAAAAAAGCGAAATAAGTCCTAAAATGGATATGCTAGTAAGACCAATAAAAAAATAGAATGTCTTATCCGAGGTAGATGTAACAAATTTTACTGCTGACCAAATAGCGGTTCCTAGAGGAGCCAATCCCACTAAGGCGGATGCAATCTCGATGTATTTTATTGTCTTTTTCACTGATTAGTATTTGTGGATAAATCGTCAAACTCGTATTTCGCCAACGGGTCAGAGCACAAATAACCTCCATCCGCAATCATTGTGGTGCCATTAATAAACGAAGACACACTTGAAAAAAGGAAATAGACGGCTTCGGCAATTTCTTCTGGTTTTCCCAAACGGCTTAGGGGCGTTAGGTCTCTAGATTTATTGAATATTTCGTCCGTATCCATCTCACCGCCTATCCACCCTGCAGGAACCGCATTTATTCTAATGTTTCTTTTTCCCAATGTATTCGCCAGGGATTTAACAAGGTTATGAATAGCGGCTTTGGACGCAGAATACGCAGAGGCCCCGTAAGAACCCCGATAAGCTTCAGTACTAGTCATAATTATATTTGAGCTGCCACTGTTCATTTTGTTTTTCAACTCATGAATTAGAAAATTAGGAGCTGTTAAATTGACAGCAATGCTTTTGTCCCACAACTCATGATCAAATTGATTGGGGTTTTCCATGTTAAAATAAAACTGCGCATAAATAACACCATCGATATTTTCATTAATTGAATTGACAAAAGCTACGAGGTCTTTTCTGGAGGAAACATCAAGAGGAATAAGTTTAAGTAAATCATCAGGTAGACTTTTTGAAAGTTCCTGAGCATCTTGCTCAAATTCCATTTCATAAGTCCCCAGCACGGATACACCCTGAGAAATCATTTTTTGGGTAATTGCTTGTGCGTAGCCTGGCTTCGCCGCGCCTATTATTATTATTTTTTTCATCTTTTTGCCTATACTAGATATAACCACCTTATTATAAAACACTGTATTTATATATCAATGTTATAATAATGGTATATGGACCGATCATTTAAATGTTCCCTTTAAAAAGGGAATAAGGTATTCTTCTCTCCCAAACTTCACAAAAACTGACGCCAGGTTTCGTCATAGTCATAGAAGCTTTTCAAGCACGTATGACTATGACCAGCTTTCTATTCGCTCTCGCGAATGCTGACCTGTCATCATTTTTGTAGAAGTAAGGTCGTTCATCATGAAAGCTCTCTCTGCCTTTTATTTATCTTCCCTGTCGTTCAGAACAATAAAAGCCAGCCGCTTTCCTTGTTAGGCTCGCCTGCTCTTTCGCAAACGGCTTCACAAATACTTTCGCGTGCAATTAACTACTTCACAAATCAGCGCACTATTTGCACACTGAAATCATTTGTTCGTGTATCACATACCATCCACTCGCTGCGCTCCCTCTGTATGGACCGTTTGCTCAGCTCGCAGACGGCTTCGTTACTCTGCGCCGTCTTTTGACGGCTCGGTTATCTACTAATCTGACCAATAGAAAGACTTAGGTAGATTAGGTAAGTCGTTAATATCAAGCTCTAGGTTGATATAATCGATTGTGCTGTCTTTTTGCTCAATATCCGATAACGCAGCAACTGTAAACGCTTCGTATGACAGTATCTCTAGAAATACCGTTTGCTTTTTACTTGCATTTAGAATCCTTATCATGGGCTTAAAGGTGTCATGAAGTAAAATAGCAACCGGCCCACGGAATGTCTTATCATCGACGCATGACACTGTAATCCGCACTTTGAATAAATCGGAGATTAACGTAGGGGATACTTCAACTGTAAGTTGTCTCATATTTGAATATGATTTTCCTCCCCATTTCTCTTTGTGCAGATCGTCAGGATGCTTTGTTTGAGTCTGCCTCACAATTGTTGCGATTTCATCCTGTAGATTAGGGTCGTCCAGTTCATCAGTTTGCTTGAGATCGGAAAATGTCAGATCCTGCTTCGGATTATTGATTAAATCAATAAATTCCTCTTTTCGCTCTTTCAACGATGAGTTTTCCTTTTGAAGCTTTTTGATAGTTTCAAGGTCTTTTTTGCTTTTGGTCAATATTTTGCGAAAATCTATCCTCGTCCACATGTATCCAATGGTAAGACCAGCAATAAAATAAAAGACGATCAGGCCGTATGAAAACACATACAGATCATTGCCCGGATGCTTCAATGCTTCACTAATCTTTATCGCGGCTTGATCTATCCGATCAAGAATTTGATTGAACTGCGTAAGGCTTAAGCCTACAATAATTTTTGTTAGCCAGTCCGATATTTCTTCAAGACTTGTGTTGTCGTTGTAATCATCGTTTTTATCTGATGCTTGCGCATTGGCAACAGGTACAGGTTTCCCTTGAACACTTTTCGGTATCGCAAATAAAAACCCCATAGCGCAGCCACCGAGATACACGGCTCCCGTCACAGCCAAGGCTGTAAAAACATCAAAAAGCGTGGATGTTTTGTAATAGAAGCTAAAAGTTGTGAAAATGATTATCGTCACTACCCCTACTAGGATAAGCATATTATGATAAATGATTTTAATACTATTAGCATTTGCCGGCTCAACCCCATAATAGAAGTCTGCAAGACCTTTCCAAAAGCCTTTTTTTGCGTTCTGTGTGCTATCCATCTTCTGTCATGCGTAAAAAATGTTTACTTTAACCGAACTTCATGAATCAGGGCAAGATTTAAAAAGTTTATTACAAGGACAGCCCTGTTTTTTGCTTCAATACTGCTATATCGACTTTGTAATGAGTGTAGGGGAATTGGTTTACATCGTCACTATTGGGCATCAAATAAGCCTCTATGTCGCCATTGGCATGCTGTATCACTTTCCAACAAAACTCGGGCACTGATACGCTATCCTTGCCAATAACTTTCCGTGAGCCTATACTGCCGCATTCAATGAACAAATCATCACCAGTAAGTGCCATTTTGCGACACTGGTCTTCCAGGGCTTTCCACGTAATCTCATTGAGATGCTTAGTTTGCGGTGCCATATTTGTGAAGAACCAACAATGCAAATTTAGGTCTTCAGTAGCACATGCATCATCAGCGGCGTCAAAGTTATGGCCTCTATCAAAGCCTGAACCTTTATAATCTGCATCGAGATCAGTTTCACCCGGCAATTGCGGGTCCAATTGGAAGCAATTGCATCGCTTGAGCTTGTTTTCACAGGTCAGCATGGCTTTGGTAAGGTGCCAGTACACCTTAACGGGGTATTTGGCACTATGGCTCCAGGCGGTATGAAAATTGCCCTCATCAAGACTTACCGTATCAGTCAGCGACTGCGCCAGACACGCATACGGGAATAGGCATATCAGAATTAATAACTTTTTCATATGTGATAATTTAAAATTGGTTTCTTATTAACGGTAACAAATCTTACACGGCTTATAGCCCAATTTAACAGCCTGCGCCCTCGTGATCTTCACTATGCTATGAGTACATCGCGCCAAGCCGCGACACTCATACTTATGATACGCATAGGCCGACTTGCTTTGACAGATATAGACAGAGTCTATAGCAACTTTCTTATAAGTAACCGGAACAGATGCTGCTTTGCTAACACCAGCACTAATTAGCAAGAGAAAAATAATAATGCTCTTTTTCATGGATATAGGTTTGCTTTAGTCATCAATATCCGGTGAGCCCGTTAATTGCCTTAGAAGCTTGTTTTGTTCTTCGCTCAGCTTTATTTGCTTTTGCTGGTTGCTCACCATTTCATTGACTTTCCAATACCACAAGAATAGTTCCCTGGTAATAAAGAAGAGCACAATAGCAATCAGCGTGGCGATCAAAAGATATTCGCCAAGTGTCATCGGTTGGGAATATCCGACTTGTAAAATGATAAAGGTGTTTTTCATCGTGATATGTTTTGGTATTTGAAGGTACGGTGTAAATAACTGTGCGTCAACCCGTGTTTTCACGGTATTTTTCATTTCATTTGAAAAAGACGATAAATCGATACATTTTTGCGCCTCTCACTGGTAAGCAGGGGTGCTTACCAATTGTGAAAAGGTTTAAGTAAATAGAGTTCCCAAGCTGCGAGAGCACGGGAACTTACTTCAAAAAAAAAGAAAAAAGCACCAAAGCTACCCGGCTTGCTGTTGCCTTTCCATGCTCCGGCAAGGAATTTCCGGCATAAACGCGCTGCCTCTGCACGATCCATTTATTCCGTTCCTCCTTGCCTCCACCCCGCGCCGTCTATCCGGGTTTCTTTTTCTCTTTTTGTTTTTTTGGAAATAATATTGTTTGAATAGGTTAAAACACTGTGTAGAATACCGTGTAAACACCTCTTTACAAGCCATATCCCGCTTACTATCTTTAAGCTATTATTGTCACTGTTAACGATTCACCTAGATTCTATATCACAATGGCTTCAGTCGATACCCTGCACAAACATCATCATCAGCATTTTGACTATCTCCAACTCTCGTCTAAGGAATTTTATGCACTCCTCGAAGAAATGATCAGGGAATACAAGTTTCCCGATGTTTCCTGTGAGCGTACCACCATGAAAGAAAGCGGTATATTTTCTTCGAGCCGTGAATACTTATCGATTAAGCGGAAACGCCAGTTGTTTTACGTCTGTGCCGCGCCCTTTGGCAAAAGCTTTTTCATTAGCTGGTACATGATCGAAGAAGCCAATACTGCAGCAAATATCACAGAAAAAATTCCGCTAATTGGTAAGCCCATTGCCAAAGAAATGGAGAGAAAGACCTATTACCAGTACGACACCGAACTGATGTTCACCGAAAGCATCCAGTCCATTATTAAGCTTGCTATTGAGAAGGTGAGCGGGGAGCATGGGCATAGAAAAAATGAACAAGCAACATGACGATTGCCGCTTATCAGCTTCTCACAGAGCAGTTTTATGAGTGGGAGCAGTTAGGGAGAGGATGGCTGCGTGCTGAATATCCGGTAGAACTTGAGCCAGCCTTTCGGCCCTTCTTTGGGCACTTTATAGACAGAGGGGATATTATCGATGACGGCAAGCGCCCCCATTGGCTGCAAGCCCTTTCAGAGGTGTTTGGCCCCCAAGAAACACCTGCTACGCCTCATTCCTTTGCACATACGCGCCAGTATTTCCCGTATGAGAACGATTCGGCATTGGCTTTTCTTTCCATTCACCTCCCGCGACACGGCAAGCCTTCACAGGATCGCATGGAGCAATTGCTCACCATGCTGTCCTTTCACCAGGCACTGCTGAGTTTTGAAATCGTTGCTACGGCTGATCAGGTCACGATACAATTTGTGTGTCGTGAACCGGAGGAGCATTTTTTGATTGCGCAATGCAAAGCCTATTTCCCTGATTGCGGTGTTGTATTGTCGTATCAGGACATGCTGCTCAGTGCGCTCCCGTATGAAATACCTTGCTCTTTGGTGGATTTTGGACTGAAAGAGGAGTTTATGCGCCCGATAGCTACTATGTCTAATCCAGACCCGTATACCGCCCTCTTTGGCGTATTTGAGCAACTGGAAGGCAACAGCGCCATCATCTTTCAGGTCTTATTTTGCGGGGTACAAAATCCCTGGGCCGAAAGCGTTCTCACTGCCGCAGCAGATTATACCGGCAAGCAATCCTTCTTTATTGATGCCCCCGAAATGCTCCAGCTTGCCAGGGAAAAAGTGTCCCGGCCTTTGTTTGGCACCTCTATCCGGTTGCTTGCAAGTGCTGAGACGGATGAAGAAGCGGGCGCACTGCTGTATTATGCATGCACGTCCATCATTCAGGCTTCAACCGGGCCCTTTAATGCGTTCATCCCGCTACTGGATGGAGACTACACCGGAATAGACCGGCTGCTTGACATTGGATACAGGGTATCGCGGCGCACAGGCATGCTCTTAAACAGTAAGGAGCTATCGGCATTCGTGCATTTTCCTGACCCGGCCATGCAGAGCGCAAAGCTGCGGCAGTCCCGCCGGACTACTAAAAGCGCACCGGCATACCTGGATGGCTTGCCGTATACATTGGGATGGAATGACCATCAAGGAGAGACACTGTTGGTTGGCTTGGACATAGCTCAGCGGTTGCGGCATATCCATATCATTGGCGCAACAGGGACCGGCAAGTCCACCCTGCTTCATAGCCTCATTATGCAGGATATACAAAACGGACAGGGCTGCTGTGTACTCGACCCGCATGGGGATTTAATTGACCAGGTATTATCCTTCATTCCTGAAGAGCGCATAGACGATATTGTCTACATCAATCCGGCAGAGAGTGAGTATAGTATTGGATTCAATATCCTCTCTGCAAATTCAGAAATAGAAAAGGATTTGCTGGCGTCTGATCTGGTCTCCATCTTCCGGCGTTTCAGCACTTCGTGGGGCGACCAGATGAACAGCGTTTTTGCCAATGCTATTATGGCGATGGTGTACAATACCAAACCATTTCACCTGGGCGATCTCCGAAAATTCTTAATTGAGCCGCTTTTCCGAAACCAGGTGCTTTCCACTGTCACCGACCATGATCTCATCTATTACTGGCAAAAAGAATTCCCGCTATTAAAAAGCACTTCTATTGGTCCGATTCTAACCCGGCTTGATACATTTCTCCGTCCTAAAGTCATCCGGTCAATGGTGTGCCAAACCAAAAGCATCAATCTGCAAACGTTGATGGATTCAAACAAGATCATACTCATGAAGCTGTCGCAGGGCTTGATGGGCGCAGAGAACAGTTTTGTCCTGGGCGCGCTCTTTGTCTCCAAATTCCAGCAAATTGCGATGGCACGGCAGGCACAAGCCTCTCATGAGCGCAAGCCGTTCTTTTGTTACATTGACGAGTTCCATCATTTTATTACGCCTTCTATGGATAGCATTCTTTCGGGAACAAGAAAATATGGCTTGGGGTTGGTTCTGGCGCATCAGGAGCTGCAGCAGGTCTCGCGGTATGATGCCAGCATTGCCTCGTCACTGCTCTCTAATCCGGCTACCCGGATTTGTTTCAGGTTGGGTGATGATGACGCTAAACGCCTGGAGAAAGGCTTTTCATCCTTCATGCCGGAAGATTTCCAAAATCTTGGCACAGGTGAAGCGATTGCCAGGGTAAATACATCAAGTGCAGATTTTAATTTGGAAGTGATTCCTTTTGAAGGTGAGCGAACTTATGTTACAGATCGGGTTATAGAACATTGCAAAGAGCAGTACGGTGTTCCACGCCTTGAGGAACCGGTTCAACCAAGAGAACCAGAAGAAATACAGGTTGCATCTTTAGTACAGCCAGTTACAAACATAACTTGTGAGCCGACCAGGGAGGAGGTTCGGGAACACCGGTACTTGCAAACCCTTATCAAGAAATTAGCCGAAGGGTATGGATACCAGGCTGCTATCGAAGTGCCCATTCTTAATGGAAGCGGATACGTTGATGTGGAATTGCTAAAAGAAGGTATCAAGATTGCTGTGGAAATTTCAGTGACAACTGAGCCGGAATGGGAGCTCCATAATGTGCAGAAATGCCTTGCTGCCGGATATGAAAAAATTGTAGTATGCTCAAAGGATGAGAAGAAACGCAGTGCTATCAAAAAGCGTATCAATTCAAGTATCGCTCCAAGCGATCAGAGCAAGATTTCGGTTATCAGCCCTGATGAAATTGCCGCTTTACTGAATGATCAGCAAGAGACAGCACCGACTACGACCATAATGAAAGGATACCGGGTAAAGGTGCAATATGATTCAACGAGCGAAAATAAGCAGGATGTGATAAAGCGGATTATTAGCGGAAGCAAAAAACCTGATATGTAATACCTGGGCCGAAAAGAAATCAAAACAAATCTTTCAGTGCAATGCCTAAGCCTACGGCTATCTCATAGAGGAAATAGATAGTTGGATTGAAATCCCCGATTTCAAGGCGATGAATTACTTGCTGATCTTTACCGACTTTGTGGGCAAGATCAGTCTGTGTCAATCCCTTATCCTTTCGAATTTCGCGGATTTTTTCGCCAAGCTGCTTGAGTAATACTTCCTTCTTCATCGGAAGTATAAAAGAATAATAAAGATTTTGAATAAAATACACTCGATAGAGTGTATTTGTTAATTCTTTTTTATACTTTCGAACAAGTAGTCTTACCCCCTACAACCTTAAGCATGAAACTATTTTTGTTTTTTCTCTTTATTATCCCTGCATTTTCGTATGGACAAGTATTGGGCTTTGGCAAGCGCCTTGCTGAATACAAAGCCTCAAATGGCAAAGCATACCATGAAGGCGACACTATTAAACTTGGCCAGGGATCAGCGCCAAACGGCACGTTTCGCTACATACAATATGCGGGATGGGCAGGCCTTATGTTTGCTGACCAAAGCACTGATTCACACAATTTAGAGCGCACCCTTTCCGGCTATGGTGCGGTAATTAAGAAAATACACAGCTTTAAAGCGCATGGCATTCAAAAAGTGGTGTTTGCAGTAGACATAGGCGGGGGGAGCAACTGTGACCTTTGGATCGAAGATGCCATTACCTCATGTGAGATTACCGATTGCAACGTACATAAGGCCCAAGCGACAGTGATGCAGCAATCCGATGATAGTTTAGATAAGTTGAAAAAGCTCAAATCATTATTGGATAGCGGGGCGATAACACAAGCAGAATACAACGAGCAAAAGAAAAAACTCCTTAATCAATAGCCTAACCCTTTAAAGTATGAAAACAATAGCGAAGATGTGTTATGCAGTGATATGCATAATCACAATTAGTTTGACTGCCTGCAAAAAGAGCGCACAACCTCAGCCGTTCGACAACGACCCGAGGGCCACTCAGACATTGAAGTACCTGACGCAATCATCCTGGAAAGAAACAGAACTGGAATATCAGCAGCAGGACGGAACCTGGATAGAAAAGCCGTTACCCGCTTCTGTTACCTCTGTATCTAATGTCTTTAGTACAAATGGCACCTACGTTATTTATAATAGCGATGGCAGTGTGCAAAGCAGTGGTACCTACGACATCATCGGTGATAATACGCAATTGGCATTAAACAAAAGCATTACATATGATTTTTCAATCCTAAATGATACCAGTATGCAATTAACCCTCGTCGGGCAGATACCTTATACCGACCCAGCAACTAATATTACTTATACTTATTTTGGTATAAGACAGACATTTGTTCATTGAAAAGTGAAAATACCGTGAAAACACGGTATGTATTATTAAAGTATTTTTTATAAACTTGCAAAGAACAAGAAGAATATTATAAGTTACCTTAATCCTTAATCCATTCAATGAAAATTATACGCGATGCCCCACGCGGCTCTAGCATCCCAACTAGGCTTGAATTCTTTTCCGACAATTATCCAAACAAAATCAAACTATAGGATTGCGCTGCTTTCCTGATTAACCTTTTATCTTAATCACTTTTTTATGCGAAGAGTTTGCATTGCCTTTTTTTTACTCCTCCCGGTTTTTTTATTCGCTCAGACAACTACGAACACTCAGGGGAGTATGTCCCCGCTTGTTTCGCAGCCATCGAATCCTATTCCGCCGGAAGGGGTCACTATTGCCAATCCTATCCCGGCCTCAGCAGATGCCGCCAGTTTAGGTGAGTATGGTCGGGTTCCTGTCAGCTATTTTACAGGTATACCTGACATCACTATTCCGCTGTACACTATTAAGAGCGGTGACCTTACATTACCGGTCACGCTAAGCTATCATGGCGGCGGTATCAAAGTAGAGGAAGTCGCTTCATCGACAGGACTGGGGTGGGCTCTGAATTCAGGCGGAGTTATTACCAGAACGGTTAGAGGAATCGCTGATGAAAATCTTAATGGTTACCTTGACCCTAACCAGTATGTAAAAAACATTAATGCAGCCTTATATAGCCAGCCAAGCAATCTTACTTATCTCAATGCCTGTCAACTGCTGAATCGTATTGCTGAAGGCACCTACGACGGGGAATCGGATATCTATACTTTCAATTTTGGGAGTTATACAGGACAGTTTTCTTTCACGGAAAATGGCAGTATCATGGTAAGCCCTCAACAGAAAATTAGTTTTACCTTCCCCTATGTTGAAGGCAGCCCGATTGCTTCTTTTATCGCAACAACGCCTGATGGAGTCAAATGGTATTTCGGGGGCACTAGTGCTACGGAAGTCACCCAACGATCGGGTAACTCTACCAATACATCATGGTTCCTGACAAAGGTGGTCAGCCCCTCAGGTCATGAAATTGATTTTACTTACAAGGCGGAAAGTTACGATCAATATCAACCAGGTGGCAGCCGGTATACGTTTCTTAACTCCACCGGAACCCCAGCAACACGCCAAGATGACGATAATGGCACGTCTAATGGGCTTCACACGGTAAAATTGACGGGCATAACTTTCGAAAATGGAAATATCCAGGTGTATGCTAATCTAAACCGTTTGGACATCAATCCTAGCCAGATTCCCGGTGGTGCAACGATGATTGATAGCCTGTCTATTAATTCCACGGGCTTCTCCAAGTTATACAAGCTATATCATACCAATAATGCCAACACGCGTTTAAGATTGGATTCACTTATCGGCCAGTTGGAGCCCATTTCAGGTACCAACCGCTATAAAAAGGAAAAATATAGCTTCATATATAATACAGATCACTGGTCGTCGGGCGTAAACTATGTATGCGCTCAGGACTGGTGGGGGTATTATAACGGTGTCTTTCAAACTACTCTGGTTCCTGCTATATCCCCAATGCCAGGAGCAAACAGAAACCCTAATGCAACGTATATGGCCGATGCAATGCTGACACAGATCACCTACCCTACAGGAGGATATACTATATTCACTTATGAACCCAATACTGAACCCAATTATAATTTCGGTGCAGATATAGGCTCGGAGGTTGGTCATGTCGCAAGTGGTCTGCGAATCCAACAAATAGCTGACTACGATGGAATTAATGCCTCTCCTTTTAACGTCAAGACCTACAAATACCTATTAGGAACCGGGTCAAGCGGATATTTGAATTACCAGCCGCAGTTTAGCTATAACTTAACAGTATTAACCCTTTCTGGCAATACTCCCGTAAGTACGAATTACTTTGTAAGGACTGCTGTTTCCAATTACCCACTGGCCACTCAACACGGTTCTGTAGTGGGTTATTATCATGTCGAAGAAGATTTTGATAGCAACGGACAAAGCGGGAAAACTGATTATTACTATTCTATAGCAGGGGCAGAGGGGGTGAATAATTTGGGGTTCCCATTTGCGCCATCGCTTACCCTTGATTGGCACGAAGGATTGCTGACCAGGCAGATCACTTCCAGGTACGCTAGCGGAAGCTACCTGCCAGTTCAGCAAAAGGTAATGGTTTATTCAACGATTAATAGCGGTCTTAGCAATAATATTAAGGTGGGGTTTAACCCGTACCCATACAATTACGACCCAACGGTTAATTATAACGGAGGAAGCAATACCCAAGGCACCCAAGGTACATTGATTGAACAAACTTATCAGAATGGGACTGATTATACTTATATATCATCTGATACCACTTGGGTTTACGGCAGCCTGGACACAACAAAAAAGGTAAAAACGTGGAATAATTATCAGATGGATCCTGTTACCTATCAGTTGACCAGGCTACAATCGTTAAACAGCAAAAGAGAATTGATAACCCAGAGCGTTACGTATCCGGGGTCATCTTCATTATCTGTAATTGGTGTGTCTAACCTATATGGCTCCAATATTTTTACCTACCCTATTGAAGAGGTCACTACAAAATCAAATGCAGACGGAACTAACTTACGGACAGTAAAGGCTGTCCTGACCAGCTACAAAACAAATAAGCCGTTTAGGGATACGGTTTTCGAGTTACGAAGCGTCACTCCGGTCACGAATTTTACGAGCCTTATCTCAGGTGGCAGTAGGGATAGCCGGTATCAGCCCGTAGTTTCATTTGATAAATATGATGCTTACGGAAGCATCCTTCAGGAAAAGAAAATTGCCGACGCAACACATAACTATATTTGGGGATATCCCAGCCCGAATCCGCCTTATAATAATACATATCCTATTGCTGAGGTAATTAATCCCTCAGCTGATAGCATAGCCTACACGAATTTTGAAAGCTACAAAACAAATGGCTTGGGCAACTGGACCTATAACAGTTCCGGAACCACAACTGATATAACCGCTCCGATGGGTGCTCAATGCTATACTGTGAGCAGCAGTAATACCATAGTAAGAAGTAACTTAATTTCAGGATCAAAATACGTGGTTTCCTTCTGGTCTAAATCAGGAGCAGCCATTACTGTTACCGGTGGAACATTAACTAACGTTGCGACCGGTAATGCTAAAAACGGATGGATATATCACGAATACAGCGTAACCGGAGCAACTTCGGTTACGATCGGTGGTACAGGATCAATAGATGAAGTCAGGCTTTATCCCTCAACCGCACAAATGAGTACTTATACTTATATCCCGCTTGTTGGCATGGCCAGCAAATGCGATACTAAGAATGAAGTCACCTATTACGTGTATGACAATGTTGGCAGATTGATCCAGGTGCTTGATCAGAATCAGAATGTGGTCAAGCAATATCAGTACAACTATGCTAATTCAGCACAATAATTCAAAAGGATATTTCATAATTAAAGCAGAGTACTCAAACCTTAACACAATAATTCAAATGAAGAAGCATTTGGTTGCCAAGCTTATTTTATGCATGGGGATTTGTTTAATGTTTTGGCAAAAGGCATTTTCCCAGGCGCCTAACATTAGTTATACAAATACACAAACGATAGTAGCAGGAACGGCTATTACTCCGATTAGTCCCACAAATTCTGGTGGGGCAGTTGCCGTCAATGGGCAGACATCTTTGCTTGCAGGAACAGTGGGTAGCCGAGGCTCGTCAGACGGTTCGACAGGCACCAGCTTCAGTAATCCGATCGGTATGGCCGTGGATGCCAATGGCAATATTTACGTTGCCGATGAAGGGAATTATAAAATAAGAAAGATCACTCCGGCAGGTGTGGTTAGTACGTTTGCAGGCACAGGAAGCCCGGGTTCCACCAATAACAGTGTGCCCACTCAGGCGTCGTTCAACAGCCCCTTCGGAATCTGCTTTGACATGGTGGGCAATATGTATGTGGCCGATTACTTCAATAATATGATCCGCAAGATCACGCCGGCAGGCGTAGTGAGTACGCTGGCAGGGAATGGCACGGCAGGATATGTAAATGGAGCACCGGGAAGTGCCGAGTTTAACAGTCCCACAGGAGTTGCAGCTGATGCACTGGGGAATGTTTACGTAGCTGATTTTGGGAATCACATGATCCGCAAAATCACTCCCGACGGCACAGTTTCTCTGTTTGCAGGGCAAAACGTTTACGGCTATGCTGACGGCCAGGGGGCGTTGGCGAAATTCGGCGGTCCGCAGACCCTGGGTTTTGACCCGCAAGGCAATCTGATTGTAGCTGATAAATCCAATAATATGATTAGGAAGATCACGCCTAACGGAACGGTATCTACATTGGCAGGTCAGACAACTGCGGGTTATACCAACGGTAATGGGAGTGCTGCCCAGTTCAACAATCCTGCCGGCTTGGCCATAGATGCTTCAGGGACGATCTATGTGCCTGATTATAATAACAACCGTATTCGTATCGTATCGCAGTCGGGTGTGGTAAGCAATTTATCGGGCACAGGGATAGTAGGCTCAGCAAATGGAGCAGGTAGTTCCGCTACCTTCAATAATCCCTACGGCATAGCTATAGACAAGTCGGGAAATCTGTATGTAAGCGAGTTCACAAATTTGACCATCCGTAAAGTATTATCTACTCCTTATACGATCAGCCCAGCCTTACCTGCAGGCCTAAACTTTAATACTGCGACTGGAGTAATCAGTGGAGCGGCAATTTCATCTTCACCATCCACCACGTATACTATTACAGCATATAACCTGAGTGGGAGCAGCACTACTACACTGACTTTTGCGGTCAACGCCGCATCGATTGCTCCAAGCCAGAACATGAATTATATCATGACTTATGTTCCGCGTGTTTCAGGATTAACCTCTGCCACTGCTGTGGTAAATGCCAGTCCTGATAAAACAAAAATTCAAACGGAAATAAAGTATTTCGACGGATTGGGAAGACCGATACAGACAGTTAAAGTAAAAGGGTCTCCAAATGGACGCGATTTGGTACAGCCTGTAGCTTATGATTCTCAAGGAAGAGAGGCATATAAATACCTTCCTTATGCGGTAACAGGCTCTAGTAACAGCGATGGTAGCTATAAAACGGATGCGCTGACAGCTGCTGCAGGGGTGTCTTATTTTTATAATCCAACTGGGTCTGGCATAAGCGGTAACCAACAAAGCAATGGAATTGTAGTCAATCCTAACCCCTATTCTCAAATAGTATTCGAGGCATCACCGCTTAATCGGGTCATAGAGCAAGGAGCACCGGGTACGCCATGGCAGCCAGTAGCTAACAGCAATACCGGCCATACGGTTAAGACAATCTACACAACCAATAACACAACTGCAATTACCGATACAGCAAATACGACATTGGTAGCATTGTATACAGCAACTGTTAACAGTGACCAAAGTCGGACACTTACAAGAGCAAGTGGCACTGCCGGTAACTATGATGCAGGGCAATTGTACTTGACTATAACCTATAATGAGAACTGGACCGGGGGTAGAAGCGGCACCAGTGAGGAATACAAAGATATAGAAGGGCATGTGGTACTTAAGCGCACTTTTAACTATGTGCGGACTACACATGTAACCGAAATCATGTCCACCTATTATGTATATGACGATTTGGGTAACCTGGCTTTTGTGTTAACCCCGATGTCCGGCGCTGACGGTGCGCAGCCTTCGCAGGCCTTATTGGATAACCTGTGTTACCAATACCGTTATGATGAGCAGAACAGGTTAACGCAGAAAAAGCTGCCGGGCAAAGGATGGGAGTATACTGTTTACAATAAGCTTGACCAGCCTGTACTAACACAGGACTCTGTTCAACGGGCAAACAATCAGTGGTCGGTTACCAAATATGATGCCCTGGGGCGGGTAATAATGACGGGATTGTTCAACAGCAGTGCAACACAGAATACACAGAAA
Source organism: Bacteroidota bacterium (assembly GCA_018266915.1). GTDB lineage: Bacteria > Bacteroidota > Bacteroidia > Sphingobacteriales > Sphingobacteriaceae > Mucilaginibacter. The sequence continues at coordinate 25,721 of JAFDZM010000035.1, forward strand.
ACGAATATTTATGCCTATAGCCAATGGGATATACGGGACTATACCAATACCAGCACAGGTTACCTGATGAACAGTTATCCGGGGCCCAGCACAATCCTGACGATTAACTATTATGATGATTACAACTATGGCAATGTAGCAGGAGCGCCAACCAATTATGCTGCACCATCAGGATCAAGTACGATGACCAGAGGCCTTCTTACGGGTAAGCAAACAGCGGTACTCAATACCCCCACAGATATGCTTTGGGATGTGCCTTACTATGATGACCTGGGCAGAACGATAAAAACCTACACAGAGCATTATCTGGGTGGAACAGCAAATACCAACAACTATGATGCGATTACCACTACTTACAACTTTACCAATGCGCCGACAACTGTAACCCGTCAGCATTATACCTCATCCAGCACTACAATACCGATGCTGACAGCTACCAATACCTATATGTATGACCATATGGGCCGGAAGCTAAAAACATGGGAGCAGCTGACTTACGGCAGTAACCTGCCTACTGGTAATACGCTGGTTAGCCAGGTGGATTATAACGAGTTGGGGCAGGTACTGGCCAAACGCCTTCACAGTACGGACAGTTTAAACTTTTACCAGAATATAGCCTATACCTACAATGAACGTGGTTGGTTGTTGACCAGCAGTGCACCGCTGTTTGCCATGAACCTTTATTATAATACGAGTGCGGGCATAAAGGCATGGAATGGGGACATCAAGTACCAGTACTGGGGGACGCCCAGCACGGTAATGAACCAGCATTTTGCCTATGACATGGACGCACAAGACAGGTTGCTAGCGGGAAGTTCGACAATCAACTACGATGAATATCCGATTTATGATATGAACGGCAACATCACTGCATTGAACCGGGGGGTGGGACCGACTACTTATACCAATACTGACCAGCTGTTGTATAACTATCTAGATGTAAATGGTAATTATACCAACCAGTTACAGAGCGTTAATGACTTGAATGCCAATACATATACCACCGGATTGCCCGGTGGGGTCACCAAATACACCTATGATGGTAATGGAAATTTACTGACCCAAAGAAATCAGAACAGTAACACGCAGCAGGACAAAACCTATACATATAACCTGCTGAACTTGCCGAAGATAATAACCGCCAATACGGGCCTAACCACGTCCACTACCCTAACCTATATTTATGACGCAGCGGGCAACAAACTAAGAAGGACAAGCACAGGGCTGAGTGATGTTACAGATTATATCAGCGGTATTCAGTATGATGCTTACAATGGCGCTCAATCAAACTTGAATTTTATCCAAACGGAAGAAGGTAAAGCAGCTTATTTGCAGTCAACCGGAGGGTTTGATTACTATTACTACCTCGGGGATAATCTGGGGAATACGAGGGTAACGTTTGATACAAAACTTAGTTCAGCATCGCTTTATCAAACAGATGATTATTTTCCGTTTGGATTAGAGATACCAGAAGGCACAATACCCAATCCTAAAAATGAATATCTTTACAACAAGAAGGAGCTACAAGAGGAGCTCGGGCAATACGATTATGGCGCGCGGTTCTATGATCCGGTGATTGGTAGGTGGGGTGTCGTAGACCCTATGGCAGAGAATTCTAGAAGGTTTAGTCCTTATACATATGTTGAAAATAATCCGATACGAAATCTCGATCCAGACGGGATGGAAGTCTTTCTAGGACAAGGTATAGCTGGAGGAGATTTATATACAGAAGAAGATGCACAGAATTTGTTTAGAGACTTACAGCAGCAACAGCAAGAACAAGGAGGGCCGGGTGATAAAAAGAAAAAGCAAGAAGAGAAAAAGAAGAAGCCGGAAGAAAACAAGAGTTCCGGGGCAAATCCACGACATGCACCCGCTTGGGAATATAAAGTACCAATAATAAGTTGGTCAGCTGAAACGTGGGATAATGTAGAAAACGGCAATTATTGGACAGCTGCGGGACGTGAAGCTGATGGAATGGCCACTGCACTTTTTACTGGAGAGATGTTTTTGGAAAAGGGGATAACGACTGGTTTGGCTAGTTTATTTACAAGGGATGCAGCAAGTGCTGTAACTATAGAATTCGGTGGCGGAGCAAAAGCATCTTGGCATGCAGTACGACATTTAATAGATGAAGCAGGCATGAATGAAGCAGAAGTGCAGGCAGTAAAAGACGCCATAACGAAAGATGTATCAAAAGTTGCAGGCTCGATCAAAACAGGAGCAAAAGTATTAACAAGGCCAATCATTGTTAACGGAGTTAAATTAGAATACAATGTATTTAGAAGAACTAATGGAGTACTTAATGTTGGACGTATTGTATTAGCAAAACCATGAGAAGACTAAGAAAAGAAGAACACGATCTTATCGAATATTTATTGAGGCAAACGCCAAACACTGAACATCTGTATGATCAATTAGAAGATTGTGTTGTAGAAGAAATGGATGATGGAGGAATGGGAAGTTTAACATTCGTACGCAATGACAAGAAGGAACAAAGAACCGGCCATATTGTTGCTGAAATTTCTTTACTTGATAAGGATAATGTGGCTACAAGTTTTGCGGTAATATTAGATAGGGAGAATGATCTATATGAATTAGATGTATTCAAAGCGGACTCTTCGCCATTAGTAGAGTTCCCTCGACCTCCTTATAACGAGCTCATCTAGCGTAATATATCAATCCGGTAGTGTATCAAAGCTGTTGTTTATTGGATAAAGCATTGATAGTCAATTATAATTAAAGATACTTAAATAAAAAAAGTGAAAAGCGGGTGGTATTAACGTATCATCCGCTTATTTTTTGTAGTTTAGACATCACCTAAATGCCTGGACCTTTATGCCGTGTGTCAAAGTTGTTGGCGATGCAACCTGTCAGTATTGCCAAAGTAAAAGCATTAAGTTTGGAAAATTCAAAGGCAGGCAACGCTATCGTTGCAAGAGTTGCCTTAAAACGCAATTAATAGTTTAAAAAATCAAGCCTATAAATCATTCCTCAACAGTGAAATCGTAGCGCAGGTAAAAGAAGGATGTGGTGTCAGGAGCATTGCCAGGCTTTTACATATTTCTCCAAATACAGTCTTAAAACGAATTAAAACTATTGCAGCCTCCATTAATAGACCAGCGATAAATAGTGAACAGATATATGAGGTAGACGAGCTGAGGACATACATCGGTAGTAAAAACTGTGAGTGCTGGATAATTTATGCGCTGGATAAGCAAAATGGACTGGTAGTTGACTTTAAAGTCGGTAGCCGCAACAAAAAGAACCTGAAGAAAGTTATTGATACGCTTTTATTAGCAAAGTGCAGAAAAATATTTACTGATGGACTAAATCTTTATCATAGACTAATCCCAACCAAATTACATATAACGAAGCGGTATGGCACGAACAGGATCGAACGAAAAAACCTAAGTCTGCGTACACATTTGAAACGATTGAACAGGAAAACAATTTGTTATTCGAAAAGCCTATCTATGCTTGAAGCTTGCCTTAAAATCTATCTTTGGTATCAAGGTGGTAAAAAGTTCGTATAATGCCGATGATTTCGTTATCATTCAATGAGGTTGCTTATAGTTAAAATCTTATCGAGCATAAATGTTTGTTTTCTTCATCGGGAATGCTTAGTTTAGATACCTTATTGAGATTATGAAACCCTACACCTTGTTCCTCTGCAAACGTGTCAAAGCCTATACACTTACGGAAATTCTGGTGGTGCTGGTAATCATCGGCATCCTGGTTTTACTGGCTTTACCAAACCTGTTGCCCGCTGTAAATAAAGCCAAAAAACTGGAAGCCAAACAACAGCTAGCCTACGTTAAAACGCTTGAAAAAAATTACTTCTACGAACATTCAGAATATTCGAAAGACCTGAATGAAATAGGCTTTATCCAAGAGAAACTAAGCACAGATAGTAAAGATGGTAAAGCTAATTACCGTATTGAAATTACCAACGCTACGAACACTACTTTTACAGCCAGGGCAACAGCTGTAAAAGACTTTAGCGGTGATGGCAAATTCAATGTATGGGAGATTGACCAGGATGGTAATTTAAAAGAAGTGGTAGCTGACTAAAGTGATAACTATAATAAAAATCCTAATCCTAATCTGTTTACTGATGATTTTTTTCCAGGATATAAAAAGCCGTTCAGTCTATTGGATTTTATTTCCCGCGCTCACCGGTCTTTTACTTGGTTTACGTTATTTTCAAAATAGTGGAAGTATCCTAAACTGGCAATCGGCATTATTTAATGTTGGTTTCCTTATTGTTCAATTACTTTTAGTTACATTCTATTTTTCAATCAAAAACAGAAAGCTAACTAACATTACCAATGAATTACTGGGGTTAGGTGATGTGCTGTTTATTCTAAGCATCGCTTTTTATCTTCCAATATTTAATTATTTGTTCTTCTATATCGTCAGTTTAATTACTGTATTAGCATCCTGGATATGCTGGCAATCCATTACCTCAAATAATAATAAACATATTCCGCTTGCCGGACTACAGGCTGCTCTATTTGCAGGATTCTTATTAAGTGATTGGATACTAAAAACGCATAGCCTGACTGATGATACCTGGATTTTAAACCTTATCACCAGATGAATATAGCGGAAGAGATTTTTATAAAGACGGACGACCTGCACTGGCTGACCAAAGACCAGGCCTGGCACTACAAAGTATTACCCAAAAGCAGAACAGCAAATGAGCTAAAGCTTTATTGTGAAGATTCAGCAGATAAGATAAGCTTGCTTGACGAATTGGAAATTCTTTTAGGAACAGCGGTGAAGCTTGAACCCATAGCCGATGCCCAAATAGCAAGATTACTGTCCAAGTACTACTTAAAAGAAAGCGCGGCACAGGGAGCAACAGAAATACAATCTTCTTACAACGCCGATGATTTTTTGGTTAACCTGATAGCAGAGGCCAGGAATCTAAAGAGCAGCGATATTCATATTGAAAGCTATGAGAATAAGTGCCGTGTCCGGGTGAGGATTGATGGCATGATGGTTGAGCGTTACCTTTTAAAACGAGATGAATATCCGGCATTAATCAATAAAATAAAAATACTATCCAACCTGGATATAGCCGAAAAGCGACTGCCGCAGGATGGTCGTATCAACTTTAAGCATAACAACCATCAGTTTGATATACGTGTTTCTATTTTACCTACGCTGCATGGAGAAAAAGCAGTTCTGCGTCTATTGAGCAATGATGCTACTGATATAGACCTCAACAGTCTCGGCTTTTCCAAATTCGACCTGGATAATTACCTGCAAGGCGCGATGCGGCCAAATGGTATCCTGCTCATCAGTGGCCCTACTGGTTCAGGTAAAACGACCACCCTGTACGCAACGCTCAAATTGTTGAATAAGGAGACCAGGAATGTAATGACCATCGAAGACCCAGTGGAATACACGTTGGAAGGTATTAACCAGGTGCAATTAAAGGAATCAATTGGATTAACATTTGGAGCAGCACTGCGAACCTTCCTACGGCAAGACCCTGACGTGATTATGGTGGGTGAGATTCGTGATATGGAAACTGCTGAAATGGCGATAAGAGCAGCATTGACAGGCCACCTGGTATTATCTACCATCCATACCAATTCAGCCTGGGGGACAGTATCCAGATTAATAGATATGGGTATTCCTCCTTTCCTGGTAGCAAGCACACTCAACACAACAGCAGCACAACGTCTGGTGCGTCTCCTATGCCCACATTGCAAAGAAGCAGCAGCATTTGATGAGAACCTTTATCCCAAGCAATTTAAACCCTACAGCAAGATAAATCACCACCATATAGCCAAAGGATGCGAGCAATGCTATTACACCGGCTACAAAGGCCGTAAAGCCGTGTACGAGGTCATTCCTATTGACCAGGAGTTAGCCGTCGAAATCAAAAACGGAAATATGTATATACAACAATTGTTAAAACAGCGCGGTATAGGAACTTTGGCAGAAAATGCTTTCCGCCTGTTTGAACAAGGACAAACATCTATGGAGGAAATTTATCCTTTATTATTCAATTACTAATAAACCTGATGCACAATAAATTTACCCGCCTTATTCTTTTAGTTTTTATTATCTGTTTAGCAAGCAGAGCATATAGCCAACAAGGCAGAATCGCTGCTATACAGAAAAAACTGGACAGCTTATCCAAAAACGTTCCTGGACTAAATCAAAAAGTACAACTGAATGTAATCGGAGGGACGGTACAACAATATCTTTCCGGCATTGCCAGCTCCAACGGATTAAGCATAAGCGTTGACCCTAAACTAAACTTTGCCATCAGTGATTCCTATAATGATATTACTGCGGCTAACATCCTGACGTTTCTTGCCCAGAAATATAACCTGGATGTAAGTATCGTGGGAGCTATTATTTATGTAACGCCTTACCAAGACCCTGCCCAGTTCATCAAACCCGTACCAAAACAAATTGATGTAAAATACAACACAGTAGATAATGCGTTATCTCTTGCTTTGAACAATGACAGCCTGGTTGCGGTAGCTAAAAAGATAACGCAGGTCTCCGGTAAAAATGTAGTAGTACCCAATTCACTGCAAACAAAACATGTATCAGGGTTTATCGAAGCAGCACCCTTTGAGACTGCCATGGATAAACTGGCTTATGCCAATGAAATTAAAGTGGTAAAGACCAATGATAACTTTTTTGTGTTCCAGCCCCTTGATGAGAACGAAGAACTGTACATCAATGGAGATAAAAGCACAGCAGTAAGGAAAACTTTCCGCCAACCATCCGGCAACGGGAATGCAGGAGCAACAGGGGTATTCAGCAGAATGGTAAACGGACAAAAGCTGATTTCAGCTGATGCTGTCAATTCGCCTATTCTTAGCCTGGTAAAACAAGCATCACAAGAGCTATCTAAAAGCTATTCTATTTATACTGATTTAAAAGGTAACATCGATATTCATGTAACAGATATTACCTATGACCAGTTCCTCGACCTGCTTTTCAGGGGCACCAACTATACCTTTCAAAATGAAAATGGAATTTACCTCATAGGTGATAAATCAATAGAAGGCCTGAGAACCTACAAGGCCATTCATTTACAAAACCGCTCTATCGATACCATTGTGAACATGATTCCGGCAGAATGGAAGAAAGCACTGGAAATAAAAGAGTTCAGGGAGCAGAACACTATATTACTTTCAGGTTCCATTGCCCACATTAAAGAGACCGAAGCATTCATAAAAGAACTGGACGTACTGGTACCTGTAGTAATGATTGAGGTAACCATGATAGATTTCCATAAGACAAGAACAGTATCTACTGGTATTTCCGCAGGCGTTTCAGACAGCGTAAAAACTGGCGGCACGATATTGCCTGGAGTAGGGTTCACGTTTAGTGCCACCTCTGTTAACAGCTTTTTAAGCAGCCTGAGCAAGAATACAGGAGTTAACCTGGGACATGTGGTGCCAAACTTTTATGTCAGTTTACAGGCCTTAGAAAACAACAATAACGTGGATGTGCGTTCGGTACCCAAGCTCTCTGCATTAAACGGTCATTCTGCTACACTCAGCCTAGGGAATAAAAGATATTACAAAGATGTAACCCAAAACTTTTATCCATCAGCCACTACGACAGCTTCAATTTTTTCAAATGTTTATAAAGAAGTAGATGCCGATTTAAGCATAGATATTAAGCCGGTAGTCTCAGGAGATGACCAGGTAACCTTGGCGATAAAAGTGAATGTATCCGATTTTACATCAATTCCAACAGATGGCTCACCACCACCGCAATCGGTAAACAAGTTCGAAACCAGTCTTCGAGTTCATAATGAAGATACTATCTTACTGGGCGGGATTGAAAGAACAGAAAACGATCTGAGCGCATCCGGCACCCCTATCCTTTCCAGGATACCGATACTTAAATGGATTTTTAGTAACCGGACAAAGACCACGCAGAAAGTGACGACGGTACTTTTTATTAAATCAACTGTATTGCGCTAACAATTGAGTAAGCTGGATCAATATTACCGTTTTAGTAAGGTAGCTGGAGTAAATATCCACATCCAAAGTAATGGTCAACCATTGATACAGGTTTGCCAGGTAGAAGCAAATGGCAATCAACTGGACATTACTAAAAAGTTTACTGATTTAACTTCGATTAATCAGTTGAAGGAACATCTTCCTGCGAAGGCTGTTATTTCATTGAATTTGTCGGGTAAAGGCATTCTTCATAAGAGAATTGATAAAGTAGAAACCATTGATCAAAATGCTTTTAGCAAGGTATTACCTAATGTCAAATTAGAAGATTTCTACATGCAGAATTTTATTTCAGGTGAATATTCTTTTGTATCAATTGCGAGGAAAACGGAGGCAGGCAAATGGCTCAACCAATTGAACGAACTTAACTTTCAACCACTATTACTGAGCCTGGGTGTGTTTCCTATTGAAAATATTATCCCGCAACTGAATATCTATGAGCATCAAGCGATCATAGGCGGTTATCAGATTCAAAGAAATGATAAAGGTGAGTGGATAGATGTGAAAGCAACAGAAGAAAGCTCAGCTTTTGCCATCAAACTGGCCTCAGAAAAGATGGATGAAAAGCTTTTAATTCCTTATGCGACTGCTTTCCAGCTTGTGATGATAAATCAGCTTGACACCGTAAGAGCCAATGATGAAAAGCTCGATAAAATATTAAATGCAAAACAGTCGGAGCAAAAGCTAAAAGTTCAGGGCGTTATAGCACTTGCTGTCATCTTTACTTTACTGCTGCTTAACTATGTAACGCTTTCCTGGTTCAATTCATCTAATGCTGTTTTATCGGAACAGGTTGGTAAGTATGCAGAAACGACCAGTAATGAGCAGGAGGTTTCAGATAAGATAAAGCAAAAACAAACCCTGCTTCACGCCCTGGGCTGGGATGGCGGAATAAATAAGAGCATATTAATTGACCAGGTTGCTTCCTTAATGCCACCGGAAATAACCTTGCAGGCTATTTCAGTGAACCCGGTTGATGTGGCAGATAGCAGGGTGCAAAAGATGGTCGTATATGATGATAAAAAGATAATCATAACCGGTAATTCGGAGAAAATTATCCCGGTGAATGAATGGATCGCCAGGATTAAAACCAAATCATGGGTAAAGAATATTCAACTGGAAAACTTTGCTTTTGACAATGAATTAAATACAGGTCGTTTTATCATAGCTATTAATTACTGAAGATGATTAAACAAGCGCAAATCAAAAAGGAATACTTGCTGCTCATTGGTAGTGTAGTGATGCTGGTGGTATGCTATCAGTTAGCATTTAAAAAGACGTTTGAAGCCTGGCACCTTCACAAACAATTGGAAACGCAACTATCGCGATCGGCTAATACGAACTTTCAGCCAGGTTATTCAGAAAGAAAAAGCGCCAATATCAGCCGTCTACTCAATTTGTATAAGGCCGATACTGTGAATTTCAGAAGTAATATCATCAGCAAAATTTCTTCGATAGCTGAGAAGGAAAACGTGAAACTGTCTGAAGTGCCTACCGACAACCCCGAGCTACATAAAGAAAAACTGGTAGTAGAAAAGCTGGCTTTCGAAGGCGACTATGTTCCGCTACTGAAAACATTAAATGAACTGGAAAAAACCTCCGGCATTGGCCTGGTCAGAAGTATTGATATAAAAACGATAAATCATCATTCTAACGAAAAATATCCAAAAAAGCTGATCCTGACTATACAGTTGGTCACGCATTCTTAAACGATGGCAAAAAGACCGCTTACTGAATCGTATTACTCATCTGAAATAGTGGTAGGTACATAGAGATCAGGATAATACCCACAATTAAACCCAGGAAGATAATGATGAGTGGTTCCATCATGCTGCTGAGTGTAGAGGTTTTGTATTCTACTTCATCCACATACTGGTCAGACACGCGTCCAAAGAAATAATCAAGCTGGTTGGTTTCTTCACCTACCTTAATCAGCTGAATAAGTTTAGATGGATACACTTTAAACTGCTCCATGCTTTGATGGAGTGGTTTACCGCGCATAATATCATTTTCTATAGCTTCGAGAGAAGATTCAATAGGATAATAACTAATCATTTGCCTGCTCAAAGAAATTGCTCTCAACAGCGGAAGTTTGGCATTAATCAGCAGGCGCATAGAATTACAAAATCGTGCCAGGTAAATCTTTTGAACGAGATTGCCTACTACAGGTATCTTTAATATGAACCGGGAAGATAATTGTCTGAATCGCTCCGTTTTTCGGCTGCCATAAATAACTGCTACAACCAAAGCCAGCAGTATAAATCCTTTCCAAAAGTTATCTTCCAGGCCTTGTGAGATGCCCATTATCTTTTCGGTGATCCAGGGCAGCTGTCCTCCAAAGCGTTTAAAGACATCGCCAAACATGGGTACAATGAATTTCAGCATGAAAAAGACTGCTCCGAATGAAGTAGACATCACCACGCAGGGATAAGTGAGGGATGACACTATTTTACGTCGCTGCTTAATCTTATTCTGATAGAATTTGGCCAAGTCCAGTAATACTTCGGTAAGCTTTCCTGTTTCTTCACCGATCTGCAAACTATAAACCTCATATAAAGAAAACTTACCACTCTGTCCAACTGCTACCGAAAGCGAGCTGCCTTTTAATACATCAGCTTGTATTTGAGTAAACAGGCTCCGGTCTTTTTCTTTTTCCTGGTCAGCGGTAATGAGCTCCAGGCTGCTTTTAAGGTTAATGCCCGCTTGCAGCAACGAACTTAGTTCCAGGTAAAAGGCTTCTTTCTTTTTGTCGTTCAGTTTATTATTGCCAAAGCTGATGTCCTTGTTCAGGAACGCTATTAGACCTCCTTCTTCTGCTTTCTTAACTGAAGGCGACTTCTTTTTATTATCGTATCTGCTCAGGTCAATTGACGGCATTGGTTATTCTGTTAATAAGGTTTACTGAACTATATGTTTTATGGTAATAATAAGGAATTTTTTCATTTTGTAACATGAGCTGAATGCCTAATTCATCCAACCTGTTTTGCTCATCATTATCACCCGGTGTAGTTATTACCTTGCTCTCAAAGGAAGTAAGTAATGAATCATTTTTAACTTTAAAAGTATCTGTAGTTATCCCAATTCGTAATACATAATTTCCATCAAATCGATATCTGATTAAGCGATTTTGACTTCTAAATGCAACGCCACCTGTGTCTTTCAAAACAATTTCCGCCCGGTCGAAGTCCTTCTGCAATAATTCATCCAATCGCAGCAACCGATTCATTTCCTCATGTTTAATCGTATAGCTATGATATGAATGGCTGACAATAGAAAATACGGTATAAGTAATACCAATCACGATAGCCGAAAGCAGCATGGTAATGGCTACCTCCATAATGGTAAAGGCCGATATTTTCTTATTTATCTTCATTTGAAATAATCAGCTCATGTGACTCTGCTAATAATAAATGGTTTTTATCAAATGCTTTTAAATTCACTTCTAAAATCTTGTTATTGTCAGCGTAAGGTTTTACTGATTTTTCAATGGTCAAATCATGAAGCATCAGTTGCTGATTTGAACCTAAATCGGTTTCACTTATACCCTTAGCAACCTGTGATAAAACAGCCTGGGCTTTTATCTTCTGCCCGGATAAAGACATCCGGCTCACATTAGCATAGATCATCATAGCAATGCCAAATACAGCAATAATGATGACCATAGAAACTACTACTTCCAATACCGTAGAAGCTTCTACTTTGCTAAATACATTCAATTTCCTTCTAACCATTGCAATAGTTTTTTCTTCTTTGATGATACAGGGAGCAGAGCATTGCTTAAGTAGTACGGTGATAATGTAGTTGAACTGAGCTGTAAACCAATTAAATAGTTTTCATATAAAGTGAATGAGTTCTGGTATAAAAAGCGTTTGGAGAAAATGCTGCCATGAACAACGCAGCTGTCCTTAAAGGAAACAGCATCCTGCGAATAAATCTGTCCTGTAACCGTATCCCGTTTGCCCAGCCGAATAACCGGGTTTAGTTTACCGGGCGTCTTTTCCCATGTAAATAATGTACCCGTAATAGTTGTCCGTACACCGATGGCTATTTGAGCCTGACCGGATAGTTTAGCAGTTTTGGATCTGATGATTCCCAGGCAAGACGGGTAGTTAAGATGACAATTCTTTCCAACAGAAATTGAATCTGATGCAAACAGCTGACAGGTACCTTTAAATCCTTCTTGGACTACAATAGCTTTTGCAAAAATCAGTATGTTGTCCAGTTTAACGGTGCTATCCAGGGTAATGGTAGTATCTGAATGTAGAAGAATGTTACCTTTTAGCGATATTTTACTGAGCGTATAAGGCTGGTCTGCAAAGTCTAATATTTTTGTTGGTTTAATAAATGATTGGTTCAATGAATCAGTAGCAGGTAACTTATCACCTTTTATTAAAAAATACCCATTTAATACATTGAATCTGACACTATCCAATGCCGGAAGCTTTTTATCACTGAGCAGCTTTTTACCAATAACTAAACGTTTATCACCTTCAAAGGCTTTACCGTCTACATAAGCAGTTTGAATGCCTGCTTTTGGCAGATAGGCATTTCCTTCAATTCGGGTTTTACCGCTGACCGACAATGGACGGTTATCATCAGCAATATATATTACAGCCCACTTAGTGGAGTCAATGGCGTTTGCAATGGAAAACGTTTTATAAAGGGTATCCTGTTGTACAAAAGCCTGAACAACGCCGATGCCATAGATACCCCAAAGCTTTCTTTGTAAAACAACAGAATCTGTATGAGTGCCGAATAAGTCGATTTTGGATTTTTTTAAGTAAGCAGAATCAGAACTTGTCAATAATAAATTGATACCTGAATGCAGGTTGCTGCTTAGCTTCTCATATCTGAATTTCTTTTGATATTCTGCCCTGTAAAAATAGGCTACTGCTATTAGTGCGGAACAGATTACGCCTATTACCAAAGCGATAATAATCACTATATATAAGGCTGACGCTTTCAGCATAATTTCTTTACTGGTACTTCTTGGTCTGTTCCTTTACTTTACTTACTGAATCTGTCGATTTAGTTTTTTTGTGAAGCAAAGGCAGCCGTTTCCAGAAAGAAGGTTTTTTGTCTGTGATTTCTAAACCGCGTTTCCAGGTTGTTGTGGTTGCTAATGAACCATCTTCTTTCCAGTTTCTCCAAATGCCGTCCTTTAATCCTTTTCTGAAATGACCTTGCTCTTTTAAGTTTTTGTTCAGGTAGAATACAGAATACAACCCATTCAAAAGATGTCCGCTATAACCACCCTGGGTTTCATGAATAGCATTGGCACTATACCAGCAATAATGAAGGTTTGATTTTGCAGCAATATTTGATGATACCGGCAACAGTTCAGCAACGATAGTTTGTTCAGGCTCAGTGATCCTGATTTTATCTAATACATAATCCGGCATCTGCTGGCCATGAGCTTTTATAAAGAGAAAACTAAGAACAATCAGGATGATATATCTCATTGGGAAGATTTAATGGAAATAAATTTGGTTTTACCCGCGTAGCTGACCTTGATTGAATCACGTAGGTTTTTAAGCAATTTTACCTGGCTTTTGGATTCACCTTCCGACAGAGTAGTATTTTGACCATTGATATTGACCAGGGTAATAAGTTTCTTGGTTGAAGGGTTTCTGATATAGCCGGAGTAGGTAATGAACGACCAGTTCATAGCTGGTTTAGTTACAGCCGGGACAACTGGATGTGCCAGCGATTTCACTGCCTTTATCGAAGTGGTATCTTTTTGTTTAACTATTCCAAACGGATCACGATAGTTTAATAATAGTTTGGCAGTGTCTTTTGGAACACTAAAATCATTGTAGGCTTCTTTGACAATTGATATAGGTGCCTGTGCGGAAGTATCGTCATCGGCAGATACAGCTCCCAGTACACTGTAGATAATCAATCCCCAAAGGCCTGCAACAATGACGATGAGTAAGTAGGTAAGCTTTTTGTTTTTCATAGGTTATTGTAAAACAAAACTTCTTTGGGTACTTGCAGCACTTTCATTCCCGGCAGCATCTACAGCAGTTACCATCCAATATACTTTATCATCCGAATTACCCTGATTGAAGCTATAGCTGTTGGTTGTTAGCACCATTGGAAAATTGGAGCTATATAACGTAGTCGCATCACTTTTATAAACATATAATTTATATTTCGCTGCACCAGTTACTGTGTTCCATTGCAAACTAACAGGTAAAGGAAGCGTGGTTGCATCAGCTGGTGAAGTTAACGTAACCACTGCTGGTGGTGTATGGTCATAAGTAACCACACTGATAGCAGACCATTGCGATTGTGCGGTATCATTCTGTGCTCTTACCCGCCATTGATATACCTGGTCTTTCGGAAAAGTAAAATTGAACTGCTGACCTGGAATTACCTGGTTATATACAGCATCACTTTCATTTACAAAATTATTGGTATCGATTTCAAGCTGGTACTTAGTTGCTCCATATAAGCTGCTCCACTGGAACACTATATTAACTTGATTGGTGATCTGGTTATTCGTAGGGGAGCTGAGTTGTACAGCCTGCTGTTTAATAGAACCCACTGCTACAGTAAAGCTGCGTGGTGTTGAGTAAGCTGTTTGTGAACTGCCGTTTTGAGCCAATACCCACCATTGATAGTTACCAGGATTTAAATTGAAAGCAAAAGTATTCTTCTTAACAATCGTATCCAGTACCAGGTTACCCGGATTAGTAAAGCTGGCAGTAACAACTTGCAAATGATAAGAAAGCGCATTATCTACTTCATCCCACCAGAAATTAATAGTATAGCTGGTGCTTTGATATTGATCTGAGGGAGCTTCAGGTTGGACTGTTTTCTTTGAAATAGAGGGCTCTATAATTGCATCGCACGATGAAAAAAGAGCACCAATTGCTAATAAGAGTAAAGCGGCGAAAAGATAAGGTTTCATTTAATACCTGATTACAAAGAAATCATATGTAAAAGTATTCATTTCCAATGACAATGACGCAAAATATTTAACGAATGATTGTAGTCGATAGTAGAGAAAACTAATATAAAAGCCGTCCAAACCGGACAGCTTATTTAATCATGCAACGTTCAAAATCGTTTTTCCTCGATTCTCACGACTTTTGTATTTGATTTGCTTCACTTCATGATACTTATTTCGCGTTTCGATATATTCATACGCGGCTGAACAACTATTGATAAACCAATCAGTCCTGACGCTACATTCAATATCTATTCCGGTTATCTCTTTCGAAGTCAGCTTGTATAGTAACCTAAGAAACTTCGTAGTAATTGAACTGAGTAAACCTAGTTCGTTAACTTGCTCTATACCGAAATGAATGGCCATGACATTGTCACTGTGATGTTCCAATCGAAGGTAGAGAACCGGGCTAATCAATTCATGAACAATTGTGCCAATGACTGACTTTTTAGTATCTTGGCGTTCTAACGTAAAACGCAATTCGTCTTTGTCGATAGTTGAAAGGAGATACTTAGCTTTTTTGAGAATGCTGAAGTATGCTTGCTTCACAGCGTCGTTGTACGCTTCGTTGTTCTGTGTTTTATGAATTTGTTCTTTCATATACTGTCAATATTTAGTTGTAAATGATTTATGATGATTTCAGGGAGTTGTGACCACAACTTAAGGATAAACGACTGCTTGGAAAGGTCGGGAGCATGCTTTCGTAATTCCCAACTTCGCACTGTTGAGCCATCGACATTTAGTATCGTACCCATCTGTTTGTAGTTGCAGCCCTTACAGTGTCGTAGCTGTAGAAGCTTTCCAGCAAGGCTTTCTGTCTCGTGAGGAAATGGGTAGTATCCTAAAAACTGAATGATGGCAGGATAGAGTCGAATCTGAGGCACAGAATAATTAGTTTCCCAATGGGTTACACTATCCTCACAGACGTTCAATAGTTCCGCCACTTGTCTTTGCAATAAACACCGCTCTAGCCTGGCTTTACGGATATGCTCACCCAGCGTTTGCGGAATTGATGGATACTGGTACTTTGCAACAGCTTTCTGATATCGGTAAAAAGGCAATGCAGGGATGTTTGTGCGGTTTTTATAACCATCCGGAAAAGGAATGCACCTGTCCGCCAGGCGCTGTACAGAAATATCTCAATAAAATTTCAGGCCCGTTGCTCGACCGTATTGATCTTCATGTAGAAGTAACTCCGGTAAATTTCTCCGAATTATCCTCCGACCGTTTAGCAGAAAAGAGCGAAGATATCCGCGAACGTGTAATCAAAGCCCGTGATATTCAAACCGAACGCTTCGGAAACAAACCCGACTTGCATGCCAATGCACAAATGAGTCCGCAAATGGTGCGGGATATCTGCAAGATCAATGCCGCCGGGCAAACTCTTTTACAAAAGGCCATGGAAAAGCTTGGCTTGAGCGCACGGGCTTATGACCGTATCCTAAAAGTTTCACGCACCATCGCCGACCTGGCGGGAAGCGAAGAAATAAAATTGGAGCATTTGGCAGAGGCTATTCATTTCAGGAGTTTGGACAGAGAGGGTTGGGCGGGGTAGTTGTTGGTGACAACACCAACAACGGCGAGAAAGATAAAATTTAATCAAAAACAATATATGAAAGCATCAAAGATTTTTCTTGTTCTTTTTATATTATCAGTTTGCACTTACTGTATTGCTCAAGGTACTAGAAATGATAAACAGGTTACCATGCTTAAGGAATTTTACGCATCTTATTGTAAATTATGGGCTGCTAAACCGCTACCACCTCCTAAGGAATTTTATAAAAAGCTTGACTCATTGCAAAAAGTATATTGCAGTCAAAAGATAAGAAAGGAGGCAAAAGATTGGTTCGATGATGATGGACATGATCTATATACCAATGATTGGGGAATCAAACCAAGCGATGTTAAATTAATGACTGTCGTAAAAGATGTGAAGAAACCAAACGGTTATATTTTAAATTATACAACATTATTCCACGAGGCCCCATCGAAATATGTAAGACGAAATATTACACTTTATTTGGAGTTGATAAAAACTGGCAGCGAATACAAAATCGATTCAGTTGTAGATAAAAGCGGTGCCAAGTAACCCCTATCGCCCTTGTTGGTGTCCGCTCTTGTTGGTGTTGTCACCAACAAGCCCGAGAATTTTGTATTTTAGCACAAATGCCGAAGATCAATTTCGACTACCACCCACAATTTTTTACCGCAACGATATTAGAATGGAAGCCTCTATTAGCAGATGATAGTTATAAAGATATCATCATTAAAAGCTTAAAGTTTTTGAAAGAAGAAGGAAGCGTTGTCATTTATGCATTTGTGATTATGCCAAACCATATACACCTAATATGGCAAATTCAGGATGGCCATAAACAAGATAATATTCAAATGCGGTTTCTGAAATTCACAGCGCAACAAATGAAGTTCAGGTTGATCGATACAATTGATTTCAGATTAAACCAATTCAAGGTAAATGCGAAAGACAGAGATTACCAATTTTGGGAAAGGAATTCATTAAGTATCGATCTTTGGACAGAGGAAGTGTTTATGCAGAAATTAGATTATATACATAATAATCCTTTGCAGGAGAAATGGCGTTTGGCGGAGTTTCCGAAGGATTACAAGTATTCATCTGCTAAATTTTATGAATCTGGCTACGATGAATTTGGTTTAGTAATGCATTTTGACGGACAAGATTAATGTAGTGGGTTTGTTGGTGACAACACCAACAAAGGCTGGGATTTTCAATCCGCGAATAAATCAATACGTCAAAGAACGATTTCCATCATTTTCACAAATAATTATTGGAAGATTCACCTGGTATAGACAAATTTAGGGGGTTGAATTGAGGAAAGTGGTGACAGTGTTTTGGCGGTATGTAATTAGGGCATTGCTGGCACACGTATGGGGCTGCATAATCAGATAAAATTATATCGCTTACGCCCTTGACAACACCAACAACGGCGGAGCCAGCACTATGTGGATGCCCATATTATGTTCAGGGAGATTGATTAAATATACTTCTCATAATCTTGATAACTCCAGCTATCAAAACCGGAAAAATTGCAAGTACGGTATCTAACAGATTCTCGCAAACTGTCATGTAGCAGAAAAGCAGAACTTTTTCTAAAAATACACGTACTAATATGTAGCATAAGTCATTGGCTAACAGAATGTTATTTATAATTAAGCAATTGTCGTTTTAAAATAATTTATTAACGTATTATTGCTGTGGAATCATCCTTAGGTCAGTACAATTAAATAGTGTTTTTAAAAATTAAATAGAATCAGTATGTCAGTCAGGAATTTTGTTACAGCCATCATTGGGTTGATAGCTTTAGTTGGTTGCGGTAAGAGCAATGGGAATAGTGGTAATACCGGCAATACTGGTAACAATAATCCGCCCGGCAGCACTACAAAGATAAACCCCGTTACAGCATCTGCGACTTGCGATTTTGATATTGGCGATACTGCTTTGACTAATCACGGCTGGACAAAGACCTTCGATGATGAATTTACGGGGGACCTCTCAAACTGGAATCTACAGGTTGGCGGTATGCGGGGGGTATTACAATGTAATGAACCAGGGAATGCCCAAATAGTAAATGGAGTTTTGCAAATCACATCAAAGCATGATACGGTTACCGGGCCAAAAACCGTTAACAATGATACTACTGCAACATTTGATTTTACTTCGGCGCTGCTTACTACAAAACAATCTTTTTCAGCAAATAGTACGACACCAAAAGTTCGCCTGGTTGCAAGAGTAAAAGTAGCGAGGGGCTATGGGGTTACCTCGTTATTTTGGACCTACGGTAGCGGAGCATGGCCCACAACCGGCGAAATCGATTGTCTTGAAGTACAAGGCAACACCACTAAAACATATTCAACAGATTATAAATTTGGCACTATTCCCGGTACAAGTTTGACTTCGGGTACCCTGTTATATAATCCAACTAACGAAGACCTTGCAAATTGTTACCATGTGTACACCATGGAATGGACACAAAATTCACTTAACTCCTATCTTGACGGAAAGCTGGTTGAAGTAAAAACGACAGGCGGATATATTGGCAGCCTTTTTGGTACATCGCAGAATGTTTCATTGAGTTTGCCTGTGGGCGGCTGGTTTTATGATACAACGCTGAAATCAACTGATATACAATGTGGCGGAATAATGTATGTCGATTATGTGAAGGTATTTACTTCAAACTAATAATTCTACCCAAAAACAAATCAATTTGATCAAATTTAGTGCGAGTCCCGTATTGGCGACTGTATTATAAATTCTGTCCCTACGCCGGGTTTGCTTTTTATTTTTATAGTTCCGCCTAAAGCCTCAACTTGTGTTTTTACCATAAACAACCCAAGTCCTTTACCTGCCACGCTCGTGTCAAAGCGTTTGTACATGCCGAATACATGTCGTCCATGTTTTTCCAGGTCGATGCCTTTGCCATTGTCTTTAAAGTGAAGTTCTATTTTGTCAGGCAACTTACGGCTTTTCACGGTAATTATTGGAGATACGCCCGGCTTGCGGTATTTAATACTATTGGAAAGAAGATTATAAAAAATGCTGTTGATATAGCTGGGAATACAAAAAACCGATTCCACCTCATCAAAATTATACTTAAACTGAACCTTTTCGTTCAAAACGACATCGTGAATACTGGCCTTAAAAGCCTCGATGATATTATCGAAATAAATAACCTCCTGCTTCGCATTCAGCATTTCACGGGCCTGTAAAACCTGGTTAAGGTCTTTTATCACCATGTCGATATTTTCGATGGATCGTACAACCCGATCGAATACTTCCATTTTTGCCTCATTGTCCAGGTCATGATCGCGCATCATGTCCGAAAGCCCGAGAATGTTAGCTACCGGTGCCCGCAGGTTGTGTGAAATAATATAGGTAAACTGCTCCAGGTCCTTATCATGCTGGATCAGGTCGGCAGTTATTTTTTCGCGCTCCAATTCCGCATTCTTTGCTTCCGTTATTTCTTTATTAGCTAAAATGAACCCCCTGTTCTGTCCATCATCATCTTTTACATTCAGCCAGCGTACATTAAACCACTTTACTACTCCTGATGCATCGGTATTGCTTATTTCATAAGCTATTGTTTCGCCTTTTGAAACTTTTTCAAGCGTATTTTTAATAATTGGCCAGCGTTCTGCCGAAAAATAATCCCTTACCGAATTACCCACGATCAGGGTCTGATCATTCTGTTCCTGGGAGTATTTTTGAGCAAGAGAATTGAAAGACATGATTACAAAGTCGGTATTGAACAGCACATACGCCGTATCGGTATTTTCAAAAATTGCACGCAGGTTTGCTTCCTGAAAATCGTTGCTTTCAGTGAGTAATTGTTTGTTTAAATCCTGTTCGCTCATGGCTCCCTTCTTTGCTTTTAATCGGCATTTGGTTAAACGCTATGATAACAAGCCGGTAATTAAAATTTGAACGTAGGACAACTTAATATTAATGGGGTTCAATTTAAAAGAGTAGTGATTTATAAAAGGGGTATTAAGATATTTAATTAATTAGTGTTAAATATACATATTAGATTAAATTAAAAAAACTAAAACATTTATAACGTGTTTTGGTATAAATACATTAAAGATTGACCCCAAAGAATGGACAAAGCCTCTACAAAAAAGATCGTCATTTTTGATGACGATGAGGATATACTTTCAATTTGCAGCTATGTTTTGGAGGAACAGGGCTGGGAAGTCCATGCTTTTACTGATTGTAATAACGTAACAGAAAAAGTTTCGTCCATTTATCCGGATGTGATCCTTATGGATAATTGGATACCGGATGCAGGTGGAATTGTTGCAACGCAGACGTTGAAACACGATAGCAAACTAAAAAGTATACCTGTAATATATTTCTCGGCAAATAGTGATATCCAGCTGCTTGCAAGCAATGCCGGGGCAGAAAGCTACCTCGCCAAGCCATTTGACCTGCATCAACTGGAACAGGTCATCAATAGCGTACTGGTGAATAATAATTAATAATTATTCAAAGCTTTGATATTAGTCTAATGAACCGCTTGGCCCGCCACCCGGAGGACCTCCGCCACCATCGCCCCTGTTCCCCCTCCTGAATTGCCTTTCAGGATTTTGAGTTGGTGTTTTGCCAGCAAATTTTTGCAAACGGAGTGTAAAGGTCGCCAGATAATAACGCGATAATCTGTTAACATGTGTCTCTGTAAATGAGCTTGGTGTTGAAGCCGATGAAAACCCTGTGTTTTGATTAAACAGGTCGAAAGCGGATAAACGGACGGTTGCACGGTGATCTTTCAAAAACCGGCGTTCAACATACATATTCAATATGTTCGGATTGGTCACTTTTCCTAATGCTGAGCTATATCCATAATTGACCGCCTTGCTGAAATCATAACTTACTGTCCAGTCTTTAAAATAATTTTTACCGTTAACACCGATATTCCAGGTGCGGGTAAAGGTATTGTTATTCAGCGGGCTGTTCACTGAATTGTTGGTATGGTTAATGGCATAATTGGTTAATACTTGCGCATCGATAATATCCGTTATATCGACCCTGAAACGTACGCCTGGTGTGATCTGTAAGTTTTTAGAAATATTCTTTTCTTTATCAAAAGCAAATGTTCCGGAATCAACACTTGTTAAATAGCTTATGCTGTTGGTGTAATTAAGGGTGTTTGTAAATATCAATGAGTATTTGCGGTTATCCCATGGTTTGGCATATGTAAAGTTTCCGGAAAGGTTATAATAGCCATCTGCATTAAGATATTGAGTCAGGATTGTATTTGAAAGCTTTGGATCAGGTGTGTATTTATGCGGATAAGTAACAGTATTTGTCGTAATGTCATTACTTATGTCCTGGAATGCAAAATTGATGAAAAATATATTCCCTGTAGCAAAGCTGAAGGCATTATACCGTATAGAAAGGTTATTGGTAAACTGGGGTTTCAAATCAGGATTACCCTGTACCGGATAGGTTGCGTTTGAAAAATCGGTAACGGGCTGCAATTGTGTAAAGGTTGGGGAACTGCTTGATCCGTTATAATTGACAGTAAATGCGTGGCTTCTTGAAAAATTATAAATGTACCTGGCGGTAGGAATAATATTGAAGGTATTTATATGGGTTTGTGCTCCTGTAAGGGGCGAATAACCGTCAAGGGTGGCAGGCTGTGCTGCAATACCCAATGTGTAGTTATACTTCTTTTCAATAAACCGGTAATTCAAACCAAAACGGTTGGTGGTAAAATTATAATTATAACGGGTGCTCAATGCGCTGTCATATTGCATAGGGAAAATAGTAACTGTATCAGACACCGCTGTTGTTTTATCATTTGTAGTATGTGAATGACTAAGCGCATAGTTAAACTCAAGATAATCACGTTTCCCTATTGGTTCCAGGAACGACAGGGTGGACCCAAATGTCGTGGTTCGGCTGGCCGTATTGAGCACCTGGTTTGGAGGAGTATTTGGTTGCCCCTCAGTATACACGTTCACTACATGTTGATATTGCGTACTTGGGGAAGAACTTACATTTACATTTAAGCTAAAGTTGCGCTTATGGTGGAACCTGTGATTGTATAAGGCCGTAATACCATATGAAGGAGCATTAGAAGTGCCGCTTGTGTATGAATTATATTTGCTATTCTGGTCGGGGCTGTTGGGATAATTAAAATTATTCTGCTCATTATCCTTCGAGCGTGTAGCTGCATAAGTAAATGTCGGGGTTACCTTTAAATAATTTATCGTATCGGGTTTATACTCCATGTTCCAGGTAAAACGCTCATTGAAGTTTTTATCTGTTTCGGTACTATTTTGATTATTTGTACTTGGGTTTTGCGCGTTTGTATTTTGCTGGAAGTTGGTACTGTTAGTAGACACAGTATTGTCTGAAACACTATAACTGCCGTATACCGACAAGGCTTTTCCCCACTGGTCGCGGAAGTTGGCGCCTATTGAATGTGCATCGGTAATACCGTTTTGCGTAGTAATTAAGCTGCCTGAGTTTTGTGCGCCACGGGCAGCATTCCCACGTCCGCCACCGCCTCCAAAACCGCCGCCGCCCCCATTATTGGAGTTGAACGAGAAAGTATTAACGTTGGTGTTATTTACACTTCCCAATAAAGCCATTTGTTGATCCCCGTTAAAACGGAAAGCATTCAGGCTGAGAAGGTAACGGTTATCGTCGGGCAGCCCCTGGCTTTGGGGTAGTGCGTCTTCACCGTCGCCGGCAGTAGCCTGTCCAAAATAGCCATAGTTTTTGTCCTTACGTATGGTGATGTTCATGATTTTATCCGGCTCACCTGTTTTTACGCCGGTAAGGTTTGCCTGGTCGCCATAATCGTCAATCATCTGGATATTTTCCACTACATCGGCGGGAAGGTTCTTGGTGGCGCTTTGTACATCACCGCCCATAAAATCTTTGCCATTGATCCTTACTTTGGTCACCTGCTTACCTTGCGTGGTAATATTGCCATTGACATCCACGTCAACACCAGGCAGTTTTTTTATCAGATCTTCAACCGGGGCATTTTCCCTTACCTTATAGGCGCTTGCTTTATACTCAACTGTATCTTCTTTCAGTGTAACAGGGTTAACGCCAACAATGGTTACCCCCCGCAATGTATTGCTTTCTTGCTTTAAAACAACTGTGCCCAAAGTGGCTGGTTTAGTATCATTATCCAGCGCGAAATGTTTTTTGACGCTTTGATAACCAATGGATGATACGGTAATGGTAAGCTTACTGCCGTTGACTGCGGGGAAAACGAATTTTCCATTGGGGTCGGTAATGGTTACAGTGCTGTCCCCTTTGTCCGAGATCAGTTTGACGTTGGCCCCGGGTACACCAAGTTTGGTAGAGTCTGTCACAGTACCATGAACTTCCCTTCCGGTTTGCGCGTGGGCATAAATAGTAATTGCTAATGAAAAAAGAAAAATAAGGAATAAGGGTTTCATAACTTTTCGTTGAAATACTGTCAAAGTCATAAAGACTATAACTGAACGCAAAGGTTCAACTTAAAAATATCAAACCGCTAAAAATCATATCATTGTTACATTATAAAACAAAAAACCCCCTGATTCATCGAATCAGGGGGCGAATCTTTATTTGAACTTATAAGGTTATTTCAAACGTAGTGCAGAAGCAACCTGGTTATAGTTATTATAATTCAAATGCGGGTTAGCAACATTCAGCTGGGTAAGCGAATTACCTGGGATTACAACAACTTTCAAGTATATATTAGTTTGATTTGTACTTGCAATTACAGTTATTGTTCCAACATTATAGCTTAGCAGGCTGATGGTTGTACCGCCTTGAGTATAGGGCAGCGGATACCATGGGCCGCTTGAGCTTGTGCCCATGTAAACCAACACAAGGCCCTGATCAACAATTGATTGTGTAATAGCAGGGACGTTGAAAGTTGTTCCGGTTATTGATATCGATTTGTTGCTGAACAAGAATGCATTCACATCAGCATTTCCGGTAGCACCTGTTGCTCCTGTAGCACCAGCAGAACCAGTGGCCCCCGTAGCACCTGCAGCACCTGTTGCGCCAGTCGCTCCATTAGCGCCTGTTGCTCCTGTAGCACCATTAGCTCCGGTTGCGCCAGTTGCACCATTAGCTCCGGTTGCGCCGTTAGCACCTGTAGCGCCAGCGGCACCAGTAGAACCGGCAGCCCCTGTTGCACCTGTAGCGCCATTAGTTCCGTTTGAACCAGTAGCACCAGTAGCTCCGTTTGCACCAGTTGCGCCTGTAGCACCGTTAGTACCATTGGTTCCGTTTGTTCCATTTGAACCAGTACCACCGGTAGCGCCTGTTGCGCCTGTTGCGCCTGTAGCACCAGTAGCCCCCTGAGGGCCTCCGGCTGGGCCTTGTGGCCCCTGTGGTCCGGTAGCACCTACATCGCCTTGCGTACCAGTAGCACCGGTAGCACCAGTTGCGCCCGCAGGGCCGGGTGTTTTGTCTTTTTTACAACCATTAATACTAATTAAGCATGCTAGTAATATTAATGGCACTATGTGTCTAATTCGTCTCATATAGGGTACGTTAAAATAAATTAATTAAAGCTTTCTACGCTAACTGTTTCAATAAGTTACATTTCATTTTGAGAAAAAAAATTTACCAAAAATTTAACTGTATTTAAGTATGCTTTATAAACGGATGTTGAGAAACTATTCCATCCATAATTAAAACAAGGGCAGATGTTTTTCGTTAGAAATGAAAAGGTTACCTATGAAAAAAATCGCATCCTCACTTCACGCCCGGATCCATCAATGGATAGATGCGTTTGGGTTCAGGCTAAACTCTTCCAGGTCAAACAAGAAAAAAAGCATTATTACCCGCCATTATTTTTTCCAGACCTTTAATTTTTTTGAGAAGATCGACACCAAGCATCCTGAAAAAGTTGAGTTTTTGTGTTTCGACACTTATGGCGAAACCATAAAAGTGAGGTCATTGCTTGATCTGCAAAGTGCTTTTTTTGAAAATATCAGCCAATTGAAATAAAATCAGATCCTGCGTTTGAGTGTGAGGATGACTCTGTCGAACCGATGGTCGTGGTAAACTTCGATCAGCAAGTTACGGTCGTTTTTTGATTTAAGCAGATTGTCTATTTCCTCTAGCGTCATATCGCCTACCGGTTTAAAATTGATAGAAGTGATCTCATCGTCTTTTTCAAGGCCAACTTCATCTGCCGCCGAGCCGGGCTCGACCCTGCTTATCACAAGGTGTTTAAAGCCTTCGCCTGCCGCATAGTATTCTATGCCGCTCATGTCGTGTTCAAATGGGTTACCAAAATTTGCATTGGGTTTTAAATAAATGGCATTATCCGGATAATCAAATACCACTGTAAACCTTTTCAATATACCTACACCAAGGTTGCCGTCCCGTGGTACAGATAAGCTTTTCATCGTGGCCTCGTCATAATCATTCGGGAAGGAAGTGATTACCTTCTTGAGCCGGTATTTACCCAGGTCTATTTCATCTATCCGGCTTAAAAATCCTGAGATGGGCCCCGCGAGCCCCACGCCGAGATTGGCAATAATAAATTTTTGAGGCAGACCATTCTTTTTGATCATATTCTCGAGCGAGACCGGGTGACCCGCTCCAAGGTCGATCACCAGCTTACTCATTTGTTCCTTGCCATTGGGTAATATAACCTTGGCTTGTATGTATGGTTTATGATATTCCACAGTTATTGGCAACTTTTCGCCTGTTCTGAATCTGCGTACCTCTTTTGGTTTGTAAACAGTTATTGTGCTATCAACAAAGCTCAGCTTTACAGCCAGATTGCTAAAAAATTCATAACCCAATAACCCATGAATGGGAATACCCACAAAATTTGACAAGTTAAAATGATCCGTTTTGAGTATCGCCGCCGCAACATCGTAACTGGTGAGGTTAGGTATCTCTATTTTTAATGGCGGAGTCACATAGGCCTCATAAGCGTCCCCTTCCCCAAGCCCGGCCATTTTAATGGTTCGTTTATTCGTTAGATTGATAGAGTCGACTAATTTGGGCTCGGTAATCACCATGAGGCCAACGCCCGTGTCGAGGATAAAATTAAATGGACCCCTTCCATTTATTTTTAATTTTATCACCACCAGGTTTCTTATCAGTTTAAAGGGGATTCGTACCGATTTATAGCCATTATCAATATCAAAATATTGGGCCCGGGCCGGTGTATGACAAAAGCACAGTAAACAAATCAAACCCAAAACAGGTAGAAGCTTGGTCTTATAAAGTAGTTTAAGTAACAATTTGTTTATAATTGGATTAATAAATTTACGATAAAAGTTTAGTTACCTAAAATTATATGATGCGAAGAAGCCTGATAATGTTACTAATAGCAACAATATTTTTGTTGGTAAACTCCACTGCCGATGCCGGCAAGATCAGGAAACGAAAAATCAGGAAGCTTTTTAAGCACTCGGCAATAGTAAAAGATCATTTTACCGGTTTTGCGTTGTATGATATGGATACGAAGAAGATGATCTATGAGCTTAACTCGGATAAATATTTCACCCCTGCATCCAATACCAAGCTGTTTACTTTTTATACCTGCCTGAAGATGCTGGGCGATTCCATACCGGCTTTAAAATATGTAACGCATAATGATTCGCTGATATTCTGGGGAACCGGCGATCCTGCTTTTCTGCATACTGATCTGAAGGGAGTAAAAGGGTTTGATCTGCTGAAAAACTCGGATAAGCAGCTATTCTTTTCATCGGGCCAATATCAAAACGAGTTTTTTGGTTCGGGTTGGGCTTGGGATGACTATAATGATTATTACCAGGCCGAAATAACTGAATTGCCGGTTGAAGATAATGTGGCTGTCCTGTCGGCGGATAGCAGCGGACAATTGAAGATCAGCCCTTCTTGTTTGTCACAATATTTAAAATGCGACAGTAACTATAAACCCGAGACGTTTAGGGTGCAGCGTGATTTTTTGACCAATAGTTTTGTGTATCCGGCTATGAAAGTGCCCGTTGGTTATCGCAAAGAAATTCCCTGGAAAACCAGTACGGCCCTTACCCTGGCTTTGTTGCAGGATACCCTGAAAAAAGAGATAAACGAAGTGCATGTCCCTTTGGCGGATAGCGTCAAAATTATTTATGATACTAATGCCGATACCGTCTATAAACGTATGCTGCAGCCAAGCGATAACTTTATAGCCGAACAGCTATTGCTGGTTTGCTCATCTAGAAAGTTTAAAATAATGAATGCGGACTCGGTGATCGCCTATTCAAAGGCACATTACCTGAACGACTTGCCTGATGTGCCTCAATGGGTAGATGGTTCCGGACTTTCGAGATTTAACCTCTTTACGCCAAGAAGCATAGTTGCATTATTGTGCAAAATATCAGACCAAATGAAAAACGATAGCCTGTTGCATAGCCTGATGCCGATTGGAGGCGTTGCCGGAACCATTCGTAAAGCCTACAAAACAGATAATGGGGTACCGTTTGTGTGGGCAAAAACGGGGTCATTATCTAATAACCATAATCAAAGTGGCTACCTGGTGACGAGAAAAGGTAAGCGCTTAGCCTTTTCGTTTATGAATAACAATTTCACCAGGCCAACGGGAGAGATACGTGACGAGATGGTTCGCATCATCACCTATATACACGATAACTATTGATTAACCGGTTTCTTCGCTTCTTTCAAATTCCCTTGTAAGTCTGGGTTTTGCGGAGGCAAGTCCTCTACCTCATGCTCTACTTCAGTTTGCAGCACATGCACTGCATACTCGGCGGGTTCTATCCTGCTTCCTGATGCTTCTGCGTATACTTGGGTAAACTCTGCACCGATGTATAGGATGGTGGATGTGTAATATATCCAAACTAAAATCACGATGATGGACCCAGCCGCTCCGTAAGCAGAGCCCTGGGCAGTATATTGTATATATAACCCAATAAGGTATTGGCCAAGCATAAACAGCAGTGCGGTAAAAATAGCACCCGAACGGACATCCTTCCACTTAATCTTTACATCAGGCAGAAATTTAAAAATGATCCCAAACAAAGCGGAAATTACCAGCAGTGTGATGGCCAGGTTTATCAGGTCGAAAATAGTTACGGTTACGTAAGGTAAAAAACGCTCCAAACGGGTGCTGAGCGCCTTCACGACCAGGTTAATAATAAGACTTACCAGCAATAAAAAGCCCAGGCCAATGATCAGCGAAAAGGAAAGAAACCGGTTTTGCAGCAATTTTAACCAGCCCTTTTTAGGTTTTGCTTTTACCCGCCAGATGATGTTGAGTGAGTCTTGTATCTCGACGAACATACTGCTGGCTCCCAGTAATAAAATGACAATACCAGATATCAGGGCTACGCCTGTTTTGCCGGAAAGCTGTAGGTTCTTAACTACTTGTTGCAATTGAATTGTAGCATCGTGCCCTATAAACTGCGACATCTGCGCGTATAGGGCGTCGTTAAAGGAATAATGTCTTAACACCAGACTAGATATAGAGATGACCAATATAATAAGCGGAGCGATTGAGAACACAGTATAATAAGCTAGCGACGCGCTTAGTTTCAGGCCGTTATCGTTTATAAAACCCATAAAGGTGGCTACGATAACTTTCCATAATGTTTTAAGGTATCGTTTGCTTAAAATTCTCATCAGTGTGAAACGTCTTTTACTATTCATGGCTGTTTACCACGATAATAAGCCAATTTTAAGCTTTTTTGTTTAGAAAAATATTTGGAGGAGGCTAAATATTAAACAATTACAAAGGTCAGGCTGATTTATTAGATAATTGCCCCAGGATTGAGATAGAAGCGTTTTGAGGTGTGAAAAGATTTAAATTTGTTAATAATATTTTATTCAAATCCTTGATATTATGGTTCTAAAACTCATAATTTTATACCATAAGATTACTCAATTCCAAAGCGTGATTTTTAGGAATGATCTGGCGTTGGGGTTTGATATCAAAACTTTTAATTGTTAAATTTTTTTTGGGGAAAGCCGTTCGGTTGCAAAACCGAACGGCTTTTATCATTTAGTGAGCATCTGTCGGAACACTTACCTTGCCTTTTTTAAATGGCTGCAAGTATATCAGCGGAATGGAGAATAGCATGATCAAACCCGATATCAGGTAGGCATCATTATAAGTTAATAACAATGACTGTCTTACCACAGCCCCTTCAATAGCCCTGTAAGCCATCTGTGTTGCATCAATAGCCGATTTGCCTTTGGCCATAAAGGCCTGTTCCATCATATGCATGCGTTGTAAAAACGCATTGTTATAAGGGTTAATATTAGTTAGCAGGTTGTTTCTGTGAACGCCCTGGCGAATGTGAATGATGGTGGTAAGGGCCGCTATACCGAATGAACCACCCAGCTGACGCATCATATTATTCAACCCTGTTCCTTGTCCCATTTCAGGTCCTTTCAAATCTGCTATAGCCAGGGTGGTTAATGGTACAAACAATAACGCCATACCTACCCCCCTTATTAATAGTGGTATCAACACGTTCATTTCGCCGGTTTCTAAAGTTGAACCGCTAAGCATGAAAGTAAATACAAAGAACAGGAACATGCCTGCCGTCGCCATAAATTGTGCTGGTATGCCTTTGTTCAGCATCTTGCCAATAAACGGCATCATTACAATGGTACACAAGCCACCCGGGAACAGTAATTCCCCTGTTTGCTGTGCCGTGAACCCAAGCAGGTTCTGACAAAATACCGGGAATACAAACACCGAACCGTACAAACCAAAGCCCAATATAAAAGAAGTGAACATCCCCACAGCAAAACTACGGTGGCGCATGATACCAAAATTAACTATCGGGTACTCATAAGTGACCTCACGCCATATAAATAAAATGGTGCCAATAATTGCGGTTATGGTAAGTACCAATATGTAAGTTTTGGCAAACCAGTCTTCAGACTCACCTTTTTCCAATATTACCTGCAGACTGCCTACAGCAATTGCCAGTAAGAGTATACCCCACCAATCGATTGGTTTTCCCTTGCCTTCTTTTGGCGTTTTATTGATAAATGTATAAGCACAGAAAGCGGCAATGGCCCCCACTGGAATATTCACATAAAATATCCATTGCCATGTATAATGATCAGTGATATACCCGCCAATAGTAGGCCCTACAGTTGGCCCAACCACAGCGCCCAAACCAAATAAGGCGGTAGCCGTCCCAATTTGCTCACGGGGCCACGTTTCCACCAAAATGGCTTGTGAGGTTGATATCAACCCTCCACCGGCAACGCCCTGGATGATACGGAATAAAACCAACTCATTTAAGCTGTGTGCATTACCGCAAAGGAATGAGGTAATGGTAAATAATACAATTGAGCCTATGAAATAACTCTTGCGGCCAAAGAAACTGCCCAGCCACCCGGACATGGGTAGTATTATTACGTTAGCCACCGCATATCCGGTAACTACCCAG
The DNA here is from genome assembly GCA_018266915.1 of Bacteroidota bacterium. Lineage (GTDB taxonomy): Bacteria > Bacteroidota > Bacteroidia > Sphingobacteriales > Sphingobacteriaceae > Mucilaginibacter. Next base: position 56,594 of record JAFDZM010000035.1, read on the forward strand.
GCAACATTCTCCAATGTTGCGCCAAGGTTACCTTGTATTTGCGGTAAGGCTACGTTTACTATTGTAGTATCTATCAGCTCCAGCAGTGAGGCCGTTATTACCGTAATAGTAATGATCCATTTTTTAAAACCAGTTTCGGCCATTATGTTTAGTCTTTATAGATTACAGAAACGTTTACGCTCATACCCGGACGCAGCTTTGCCATTATTTCTTTATCAGCATTGATCTTGATCTTAACAGGTACGCGCTGTACAACTTTAACGAAGTTGCCGGTAGCATTATCCGGAGGTAACAGCGAGAATTTGGCACCTGTAGCAGGTGAGAAATTGTAAACCTCGCCATGCAATTCCAGGTCAGGAAAAGCATCTACTTCAATGTTTACTTTTTGACCGTTCTTCAGGTTGGTAAGCTGTGTTTCTTTAAAGTTGGCAGTAATGTATAAGCTGTTATCATTTACGATATTAAATAAAGTTTGACCTGCTTGTACCAACTGGCCCAGCTGGATATTCTTTTTAGAAGTGATACCGCTTGATGGCGCTGTAATGGTTGTATATGATAATTGCAGTTTTGCATAGTCAACATCAGCCTGGCGCTGGGTAACACCTACGTTAGTTACAGTAAGCTGATTACGGCTTGTACCAACTTGTTCCAAAGCAGCTTTATACTGATCCTGAGCAGCGCGATAAGTAGCAGCAGCTACATCACGGTCTGATTTTGCCTGGTCAAATTGTTGCTGGGTAATTGACCCGTCTTTTACCAGGTTAGCATAACGTGCGTAATCCTTGTTTGCTTTCTCTAATCTTGCAGCAGCTGATTCAGCCTGGGCACGTGCGCTTGATGAGTTAGCTGCAGTAGCAATAATTTGTGACTGGCCAACACCAACGCCTGCGCTTGCACCTTTTTGTGCAGCCAAAGCTTGCTCTAATTTTACTTTATAATCGCGGTCGTCGATCTTTACTAAAACCTGACCTGCATTTACGTGGGTATTTTCTTCAAAGAAGATGCTATCCACATAACCGCCTACTCGGGCTACTACCGGGCTTACGTCGCCATCAATCTGGGCGTCATCGGTATCAATGTGTTTACCGTAGTAGATATATTCTTTTATTCCGAATATGATACCAGCTATGAGTATCACTCCAAGGATTATAGGGATAACCCTGTTCGGTTTCTTTTTGGGTTCTTGTTCCTGTGCCATTTTATTGGGTAGTTAAATTTTGTTATTTGTTAAGTTTTCCGGTTGATTTTAATAATGTATAATAAGCAAGCCCTGCATCAGCTTTAGCCAGCTCCAGGTTGATTTGTGCCTGGTACAATAATGTTTCGGCATCAGCCCTGTCTGTAGCAGAAGCTACGTTGCTTTTATATTTCGATTGCAGGATCTTATCGTTTTCACCTGCCTGGTCGATTGAAGTTTGCAGCAATTTGATCTTTTCGATGGCTTCCTCATATCCCTGGTAGCTTCGGTTCACATCTTTGCGGATGTTATCGGCAGTGATGCCCTGGTTAATAGAAACCTGCTCACGTTCGATTTTCGCTTCGGTCACCTTGTTCTTGTTGGTCCAAAGCGAGGAGAAGTTCCATGAGAAGGTTAAGCCAACGGTTATCGGGGTGATAAAGCTCCCTGATTTAGGAAGCGGATTTGCAGAAACATCTACATAATAGCCACCAGCCGAAGCCGCTAAAGTCGGCAACTGATTGGCATGAATGCTCTTGATGTTATTATCAGCAACTTTGGATTGTATTACTAATTGCTGTACTTCCTGTCTGTTGGCCATAGCAGTATCGATATAGCTGCCGATAGAACCGATCTGACGGCCGACATCGTTGATTTGGTCAATATTGATCTGTGTTGTTTCAGGCAAGCCCAGTAGGATGTCCAGATCATAATTAATGATCTTGCGGTTAGCTTCCAGGTCGATGCCGTTCAGTTCAACATTTGAGCGTTGTAGTTGGAAACGCAACACGTCGTTCTTGGTTACCAGGCCCTGATCGAAGAAACGCTGAGACTGGTGAATCTGCTCGTCAATGGATTTCAGGTTCTGTTCAACAACCTTTTTGCTTTGCAGCACTTTGTACAGGTTGTAAAATGAATTGATCACATCGTAGGCGATCTCATCTTTGTCCTTGTCTGCATCCAATTTTGAAACTTTGGTCAGCAAGTCGGTTGATTGCTGGGCTAATTTTAATTTACCGCCGGCATAGATGGTTTCCTTCAGCGATACGATACCTAAATAAGCATCTGCGCTGCTTGGTAAATTAAAGCTGCTTTTTCCTAAAGCCAGTCGGTTAGCCGGTATTTCCGCACGGTTATAACCGTAACTTACGCTACCTGTAGGCAATACTTCATCTTTAGCCTGTTTGTACTTAGAAACAGCCTGATCAATTTTTGATTGTGACAGCTTAAGTACTTTGCTGTTCTGGATGCCCAGTTTAATTGCTTCATCAAGGGTCAGGGTTCTGTCCTGGGCAGAAGCAGTTGCGCTTAGCATCAAACCCGGAACCATAATCGCAATAGCGAAACGGTAGAGGGGTTTCACCATTTTTTTAAATGGGTGATTAAGGGGGTTATTTATTTGTGTTATCATGTTCATTCACTAAGTAAGCTCTTAATAGTTTTTTCATATAAGCCTCGATACGGGGTTTAAATACTTCCTCCAGTATTTTTTCGTCCTGTATATCATATCCTAACATGGTTGTGGTTAGCTGGGGTGCATTTATAATAAAGTTTTTGGTGCCATAAATAGTGGCTATCACCAGGTCAAGATCTACGTCTTTGTTAAACTCGCCCTTATCTATGCCATCCTGTATGATCTTTTTCAGCTCCATTACGTTGATCATCAATATGCCGGCTATTTCGTCGCTTAATTGACCCCTGCGCTGCATCGCCAATTCCTGGTAAAGCATTTTCTGGAAACAGTTGTTGCTCACCACGCGCTGTACATACAGGTCGATGTATTGTTCCATCTTATTCCACGAAGTTGTGGTATCGTCACTGCTGATATTTTGTAGTATGTTTTGGAACGATTTGATCTTCCGGTTGAAAACCGCAAGGAATAATCCCTCTTTGGAACCGAAATAATAATTCAGCATCGCCATATTCACCCCGGCTTCGCCCGAAATTGTCCGGGTGGAAGCGCCATCAAATCCGAGTTCTGAAAAAACCTTTTCAGCAACGTCAAGGATGTGTTCTTTTTTATCGATCTTATCTTTATCCATTTCTTTAAACGGTACAAAATTAATCAATCGATTGATTATGTCAAGGAGGGTTTTGTTATCTTAATGTAATCATTTGATTAAGAGTGGCTAAAAAACCAATCAACTGATTAGTTTTTAACAATTTAGCTGCGTAACAGTTTTGTTTTACATTTGAAGTATTCAAAATATCCGTCTATCTTTCGACTTGTCTTTTTCTTATGAAACGATTCCCTTTTCTGCCTATATTTCTACTGATTTCTGGTGCCGCATTTGCACAAACTGCTCCGCCTGCTGACATGGTTACCATTGAACAAAATCTAAAAAAATTGGATGTTGTGGGAAGTGTGCTCTACGTTGCTGCACACCCTGATGATGAGAATACCCGCCTGCTGGCCTACCTGGCGCAGGAAAAGCATTACCGTACAGGCTATCTGTCGATGACACGTGGTGATGGCGGTCAGAACCTGATTGGCAATGAACAGGGCGAATTATTAGGATTGATCCGCACACAGGAATTATTAGCCGCAAGGAAAGTAGATGGCGCAGAACAGTTTTTTACCCGTGCGCTTGATTTTGGCTTCTCCAAAGGCCCGGAGGAAACACTGGATTTTTGGGGTAAAGAAAAGATATTGAGCGATGTAGTTTGGGTGATACGTAAATTCAGGCCGGATGTAATTATCTGCCGCTTTCCTACTACAGGTGAAGGCGGACATGGTAACCATACTGCCTCAGCTATTCTGGCGCAGGAAGCATTCACAGCAGCAGCAGATCCAAAGCGCTTCCCTGAACAATTGAAATATGTTCAAACCTGGCAGCCTAAACGATTGCTATGGAACACCTTCAATTTTGGCAATACCAATACTATTGCGCCTGACCAGTTTAAGGTGAATGTAGGAGTGTATAATCCATTACTGGGCAAAGGTTATGGCGAATTAGCTGCCGAAAGCCGCTCGAATCACAAAACACAGGGATTTGGTTCTGCAAGGCAACGTGGTGATGCCTATGAATATTTTAAAACGATATTAGGAGACGCCCCAAAAACCGACCTTTTGGATGGTGTGAACACTACCTGGGGACGCATAAAGGGCGGCGATGCAATTGGAGCAGATATAGAAAAGATCACTAAAGAGTTTGATGCCAATCATCCTGATAAGTCGGTTCCGGCATTGGTTAAAGTATATGACCTTGTTCAGAAAATAGATGATACTTACTGGCGCGAACAAAAGACAAAAGAGCTGAGTGAATTAATTGTTGCCTGTGGCGGATTATGGTGTGAGGCCTATACCAACGAATTAACCTATGCCAAAGGCGAGCAAATGAATATTCGTTCGCAAGTGATAAGCCGGTATGGAGTAAAAGCAGCATTGGACGGGCTAACTGTAATCCAACATCCCGATAATGTGCCATCAATTACTTCAGATTTCCTTCATCCTTTAGCACATTATGAATTACCATTGGCCGATAAAGATAAAACGCTTCCTGCAAACGAACTTCAAACTTTCACTAACGAATGTGCCGTCGGCAGAATATCGCAACCTTATTGGTTATTGTCCCCTCATTCTATTGGTAGTTACGTAATTGAAAATGAAGGTGATGTTGGCAGTCCTGAAAATACTGACGCACCCAAGGTTGTGTTTAAATTTTTAATTGACGATCACGTTATAAGCGTAAACAGAAAACTTGAATATAAATATGTAAATCCTGCACAGGGTGAAATTTATCAGCCTGTTGAAATCACTCCACCAGTAACCGCCAATATACAGGATAAAGTCTATATCTTCAATTCTCAACAGCCGCAGAGCGTTAAAGTAAGCTTAGAGGTTTTTGAAAAGATTGGCTCAGGCAGCATTAGCCTGGATGCCCCTCCGGGATGGAAAATCAGTCCGGAACGGGTTCAATTCACTAATAAAAATAAAGGTGATGAATGGGAACAGGATTTTACTATTACACCATCTGGCAATAAATCGCAAACCGGAGTGTTGGAAGCTGCCGTAACACATGATCACGACAATACTGTTTATAAAGATGGTATTTTGTCTATTCATTATAATCACATACCTAACATTACACTTTTCCCGCCTGCACAGGCCAAATTGGTACAGCTTGATCTGAAAATTGCCGGCAAAAAGATCGGCTATATCAATGGTGCCGGCGACCTTGTACCTGAAGCCTTGAAACAAGTTGGCTATGAAGTTCACCAGCTTTCAGAGAATGAGCTATTGAATGGCGATCTGTCAGGCTATGATGCCATTATAGTAGGCGTGCGTGCCTATAACGTTGATTCGCGCTTGGCTATAGAGCAGCCTAAGCTGATGGAATACGTGAAAAACGGCGGTAACCTGCTGGTTCAGTATAATAACAGTAATGGTTTGGTAACTAAAGATATTGGTCCGTACCCATTCAAAGTAGTAAACGAACGTGTAACCGACGAGAACGCAAAGATTACTATCCTCGACCAAAATAACCCGGTATTAAACTATCCAAACAAAATCACCCCCGCCGATTTCGATGGTTGGGTTCAGGAACGAGGCTTATATTTCACCAAAGATTCTGATCCGCAATACCAAAAAGTACTCCAAATGGCTGATTCCGGTGAATCTCCTAAAGATGGCGCGCTGATTACTACCCAATATGGAAAAGGGCGTTTTGTTTATACGTCGCTGGCGTTTTTCAGGCAGTTGCCGGCCGGTGTTCCGGGTGCGTATAGATTGTTTATTAATATGATTAATAAGCCGAAGGCGAATCCATAATCAGATCGTCATTGCGAGGAACGAAGCAATCTCTACATAGGACATTCAATGGAGAAGGAATTTTAATCTGGACGTTCTTTAACAAATTCCTGCTTCCTGATCTGCACAGATTGGAGATTGCTTCGTTCCTCGCAATGACACAGAGTATTATAACACAAATTTTTTTATTGCAATCCTTACAGAAACAATTACTTTTGCACTGTTGTAAATAAGCATAACATGGCACATCATCAAGAAGAGAAAAAAGAATTTAACGTAACCAATTTATATTACCTGGTTGGACTGGTATTCGGCCTGATGACCGGTGCAGTATTGGAAGTGGGTATTAAATGGGTTATTGTTGGTGGTATCTTAGGTTTATTGACAGCGCTTTTATACGTAACGGTATTTGTAAGAGGCCGTGAACAACGCTGATCCTGAATTACCCTCATTCATAAAAAACTGGAACCAGTTTTACGGTATCGTTATCGTATGGCTGGTTTTTTTAATTTTCGTATTTTGGCTCATCACCATTCTCTTTAAATGAGCCTGATTGACTGGACCGTCTTAGCCCTTACCATACTTACCATAATAGCCTATGGTATTTGGAAAAGCGGCCGCAATCAAAATATCGATCAATTTCTTGTAGGCAACCGCTCTATGCCCTGGTATACTGTGGGTTTGTCGGTTATGGCGACACAAGCCAGCGCGATCACTTTTTTATCAGCGCCTGGCCAGGCATATTCAGATGGAATGCGCTTTGTGCAGTTCTATTTCGGTCTGCCGTTGGCCATGATTGTGTTGTGCATCACTTTTGTTCCAATTTTTCACCGGCTTAAGGTTTACACTGCCTATGAGTTTTTGGAGAACCGTTTTGATCTGAAAACACGTGCGCTTACCTCACTGCTGTTTTTGATACAACGTGGCTTATCCACCGGGATTACCATTTATGCACCATCTATCATCTTATCAACCATATTAGGTATCAATACGGTTTACACCACACTCTTTATCGGCGGACTGGTAATATTCTACACTGTTTATGGCGGTACAAAAGCTGTAAGCTATACACAGTTGCTGCAAATGAGTATTATATTTTTAGGGATGTTCCTGGCAGGAGTAGTGGTAGTTAAACTGCTGCCGTCGGGAGTGGGATTTACTAAAGCGTTGCACTTAGCCGGTAAGCTTGGGCGTATGAATGTGATCGACTGGAAATTTGATCCAAGCAATCGCTACAATGTCTGGAGTGGTTTGATAGGTGGATTCTTTTTGCAGCTATCCTATTTCGGTACGGATCAAAGCCAGGTGGGGCGTTATTTGACGGGGAGCTCCGTAGGACAAAGCCGCATGGGTTTGATCATGAATGGATTGATCAAAATACCTATGCAATTCCTGATCCTGCTTATCGGGGTTTTGGTTTTTGCCTTTTACCAGTTTAACCAACCGCCTTTATTCTTTAATAAGTACGAGGTAATGCAGGTTAAGAAGGGGCCATACGCTCGTGAATACAACGACCTCAGAACACAATATGCTGTTGCTTTTCAGCAGAAAAAGGCGAGCGCCGATGAATTAGTAAAAGCATTTGACAGCAAAAACGAGGAACAAATAAATAAGGCAAGCAATAATTTGAAACAGGCAGATGCAGCAGAGGTAGCGATCCGCAAAAATGCCATCAGCCTGATGAAGAAAAATAATAGTAAGGCTGATACCGACGATACCAATTACGTCTTCCTGAATTTTGTGATCCATTTTTTACCAAACGGGTTGATAGGCTTGCTGATTGCTATCGTGTTTTTGGCTTCGATGGGATCAACTGCAAGTGCCCTCAATTCACTGGCATCCACTACTGTTGTGGATATTTATAGACGTGTTATCAATCGCGATGCATCTGATAAAACCTATCTCAATGCCTCGCGGCTGGCTACGGTGTTCTGGGGATTGATATGTATTGGAATGGCTTTATATGCTGCTAAGCTGGGCAACCTGCTGGAAGCCGTGAATAAGTTGGGATCTTTTATTTATGGAACCATACTGGGCGTTTTCGTAGTGGCTTTTTACTTAAAGAAGATAAAGGGAACAGCCGTATTTATAGCAGCAATAATAACCGAGGGCATTATCTGTGTAATGGGCTTTTATGAAGTGATCGCTTATTTATGGTTGAATGCGATCGGATGTTTCCTGGTGATCATTATCGCCTGGCTAATTAACCCGGCCGTCATGAGCGGGTTGATACGTCACAAAAAATTTCCGCTTGATATACAATAAGATAAGTCGCTATGTTTTAGGGCAATAAGAATTCAATTGTAACATTATGGTTACACGACTAATCTTATCGATTTTTTATTTACCTTTAGTTAAATAATAGCATTAAATTAATTAGGGAAAATAGTTGAGCGCGAGGCTTGACTATTTTTTTTGCTTTAATGGAAAGCATCCGCATTAATTATTACTTAATATGAACGTCGCCTTCTAAGATAAATTGCCCTCATCATCAGGCACTTCCGGAGAGTTGAGAAGTAAAGCATAAAAAAACTGCCATTGCAAACTGTATGGGCCGTTTTAGGGCGTTTGCAATGGCAGGAAAAAAATCAAAAAAAATTATTTTGCCTGATCAACAACAGCCTGGTTCAGGCGTTGGTACTCATCGTCTTTTTGGTCTTTAGCTAGTTTAACACCCTGCTGCGCAGTAGCTAATGCGCTGCTCTTGTCTCCCATTTTCAGTTGGATGCGTGCCTTCCAAAGCTTGTAGAAAGGAGCATTTGGACTCATTTTTTCGGCGTCGCTTATCCATTCCAAAGCCTTTTTCAGGTCCTTATTATTCTCATAATAATACATGGCTGCTTCAAAATAAGGCTTTTTATCATGGTTCATGATCTCATCTATATTAGCCATGATCTTGCTGTCAACCTCAGTACTGATAGGGAACGAAAATGAAATATTCTCCCATTTCACTTCCAGTTCGCATTTGGTTTGATCCACGTTATTAAACTGGATAGTCATGGTTTCAGTTGGTTCAGAATGAGTGATGGTCTTTACTTTAAAGCGCAGAAAGTCTTCAGCCTGTTTGTAAGTGTAGGCACCCCACTGATGTGCGGTTTTATTTAAGATTACAGTCCACTCATCTTTTCCCGGTATAGAGAAAAATCCATATTCACCTGCTGGGACTTTGTTTCCATTAATGGTTACATCATCAGAGAATTTGATAATAGTAGCAGCATTGGCCCCGGTGCGCCAAACGGTGCCGTAGGGTTCAAGGCCTCCGAATATCTTCCGGCCTCGTACATTTGGACGGGAATAAGTTAAATCAATTTGTCCCAGGCCGAGCTCCTGTGTAATGGTTTGAGTTGAGCTTAATTGCGGGACTTTAAGGTTTTGGGCATAACTGTTTTGCGCCGTGCATGCGATCAGCACGGCCGCCAAATAAAAATAGATGCGTTTCATTTTTTTGGTTTTATCCCGCTAAGATATTAATTATTACAGCGATATGACCGAATTATTGGTAATGACAATGTAAAACCCTAAGTTTGTATTATGTTCAAAAGGTCGGTGATAATTGTATTGGCGATGCTGTATTTAACTACAGTGTCCGGCTTTGCACTGAACCTGCATTACTGCTTTAATCACCTTTCATCTGTCAATGTAGACGCGCAACCCAATTCCTGCGCCAAGTTGCAGAGCAACAAGATGAAATGCTGCAAGGATCAGAAGATCGAGATAAAGGTTAAAGATGCGCATCAAAACAACTCACCTTTACACTGGTCCAAATTCTTCCCCATTGCTTTACCGGTATCAGCCTTTGTAATCTTCACTCCGGCTGTTCAAGACCAAATGATTGCGAGCGTAACTGATCGCGGTCCGCCTAAATCGCCAGATGTTCCTCTCTTTCTGAAATACTGTACTTTTCTTATTTGATCTTAATTAATCGTCTACATTATTGTTACGACCGCAAGGTTGTATGTCTATTTTTTAACGATTAATTTTTATCAAATGAAAACTCTTAAAATATTCCTGATATTATTTATCTCTTCTGTCACTGCTGCAAAAGCACAATTCACCAAAGCCGAATTACAGGTAAGCGGACTCACCTGCTCCATGTGTTCAAAAGCTACTGAAAAATCACTGCGTACCTTAAATTTTATAGGCGACATCAAAGCCGATCTGAACAGAAATGTATTTGTGATCACCTTTAAAAAAGATGTTCCGGTGAACCTTGACCAGATCAGCAAAAAAGTTGAGGGTGCCGGATTTTTTGTCAATAACCTGAAAGCCACTTTCAATTTTGATAATGTCAAGGTAAATAACAACGCTTTTAGCTATGGCGGCGATTCTTATCGTGTAGTTAACGGAGAAGGCAAAACTTTAGCTGGACCGGTTATGGTAACGGTAGTTGATAAAGGCTTTGCGCCTGCTTCGGTTTATAAAAAATACAATACTACCGATAAAGCAGAAACAGGTCGCGTCTACCACATTTCGATATAATTTTCTAATCTGCAAGATCATGAAGATTATATTATTGTTTGTCATCCTTTTGGGGATGACACTTTCTGTTTTTTCGCAGGAATTGTATGTGAATACTGAGCCAGCCAGCAACATGGCCACACATTCCATTGGGATCAGGCTGGAGAACCAGGGTTATTTTAACCCGGAATATAAGAACCGGACCAGTCTTGAAGTAATGTATGGCGCCAGCAAAAGCCTGATGGTACATGGTACTTTATATGCTTCCGATTATTATCAAAGCCAACAGCATTTGGAAGGCGGCAGCATATATGCCAAGTACCGCTTTCTATCGATAGACTCCGTACATAGCCATTTCAGGGGAGCGGTGTTTGTAAAAGCCTCCACCATAAACAACCCCATCCATTACCAGGAAATAGCGCTTGAGGGCGATAACAGCGGCTTTCAAACAGGGGTTGTTTTTACCAAACTGATACATAAGCTGGCTTTATCTGCCTCAACAAGTTATCTGCACGGTTTTAATAATAGTGACTTTGACATACCTGCAACCAATGCTCATGATGCGGTAGGCTATACACTATCAGCCGGGTACTTGTTACTCCCGAGGAAATATGAAAATTATAACCAGGTAAACCTTAATGTTTATGCAGAGTTATTAGGAAAGGCAAACCCGGGGTACGGACAAAGTTACCTGGATGTTGCGCCCGCTGTGCAACTGATATTTAATAGTTTTTTCAGGGTCGATTTTTCGTATCGTACCCCTTTGTATAACGACATGACCAGAACAAGTCAGAATACCTATTTGGTAAGGCTTGAGTACAACTTGTTTAATGTTTTTTAAAATCTACTATATGAAAAGAACCATCTTATCTATAATTATGACTATTTTCTTCATCTCAGCCCTTGCCCAAAAAATGCCGATGAAGAAAGATACTTCCATGAAAGGCATGGACATGGGCGATATGAAAATGGACTCCGGTTCGATGATGTCTATGAAAATGAATAGCCAATATTCACTTGATGTGCCTATGAACCGCGACGGCTCCGGAACATCATGGGTGCCCGACGAAACGCCGATGTATGCCTATATGATCCATGGTAAAAAATGGATGACCATGATACATGGCAGTTTCTTCCTGAGATATAATAAACAGGATTTGTTTAACTCAGGCAGTCGTGGCGGCAAAAAGTTCGATGCTCCTGATTGGTTGATGGCGATGACTCAAAGACAAATAGGTAAAAATGGATTGTTCTCCATCAACACCATGTTCTCTTTTGATCCTTTCCTGGTTGGCCCTGGCGGATATCCTTTGCTGTTTCAAACCGGAGAATCATACAAAGGCAAAAAGTTGGTGGATATACAACATCCGCATGATCTGTTTGCTGAATTGAGCGTCAACTATACGCAACGGGTAGCCAAAGATGCCGACGTATCTCTTTCATTCGGTTATCCCGGAGAGCCCGCTTTAGGCCCGCCTGTATTTATGCATCGGTTATCAGCCATGAACGATCCGGATGCGCCTTTAACGCATCATTATGCCGATGCTACGCATATCACGTTCGGTACTTCGACCCTGGGTTTCCGTTATAAGGATATAAAACTGGAGGGATCTATTTTTACTGGTCGTGAGCCGGATGAATACCGCTATAATTTCGATGCCATGCGGTTTGATTCTTATTCCGTGCGCTTGTCATACAACCCCGCCAAAGAGTGGGCATTGCAGGTATCCAACGGTTGGATACACAGCCCCGAAAGCGCCGAACCTCAGCAGAATGTTGACCGGTTCACAGCCTCAGCTATTTACACCAAAATGCTGGATGACGACAGCTATATTGCAACCACGTTGGTTTACGGGCAAAACCATTTCTCAGACAACCATAAAACACTGCCATCTGTATTGTTGGAAAGCAGCTGGCAAATGCATAAAACTGCTGTGTACGGGCGATATGAATATGTGCAGAAAGATGCAGATGAATTGGATTTGACGGATAGCTATCCGCTCAACCCGAATTTCACTATTAATGCTTTTACACTTGGCGTTAACCGGATATTGGCAACTGTTGCTAAAACGAATTTAACAGCGGGTGTGCAATCTACCTTAAATGTATCGCCGTCAGAGTTGAAGACGCTTTATGGTAGTGCACCAGTGGGTTTTGAGGTGTATTTGAGGATTACGCCGAGGTAATAGAATCTAAAAAAAGGGTGTCACACTGAGGCGCTCGAAGTGTAGTGCGTAAAGGCCCTTGCCCGCCAATACTTCGAGTGCCTCAGCATGATACTACACATAAAGTGCTTCGATAATTCCTTCGATCTGTCGAAAATGATTAATCGTGTGCTTAGCTTCATCTACCTCCCCAAATCCATATTCCGCATAAATAAAAGGTATATCATTCTTCTTTGCAGCCTCAAAATCACCTATCGTATCACCAACATACATCGGTTTTTTCAATTGATTTCGATTGATGATCATTCCAATATTTTCGGCCTTAGGCCTGCCGGTATTACCTGAACACTCATAGTCTTTAAATAAATGCTCCAAGTGATGCTGTTGTAAAAAATTCTCGATATAACCCGAAAGGCAATTGCTCACAATAAAAAGCGGATATTTTTCAGCAAGATCAGTTAATAGCTCTCTCACTTCAGGATACAGTTTACCGCCATATTCGCGCATGTGGAATTTTTCCTGCTCGGCATAGGCGTTGGCCATATTTTGGTATTCTTCTTTGGGCAGGAAGGTAAAATACTGAACGAAAATATCGTCCAATAACTTTCCGGCAAATGCATGGGCATGCTGCTGTGTAATCACAAAATCGGTTACGCCTTTATTTTGCAAGACCCTGTTCCAGGCTCTTACGCAAGACTCAGAGGCATCCCAAAGTGTACCATCCAGATCGAAGACCAGTCCGTCAACCTTCAATTTTGAAATCTTTTGATGGTTTCTGTAATATGTGCCAGGTGGTGCTTGCCATGCCATGAGTATAAGGCAAGGTTTCGTTTTAAAGGTATGGTATCACCTGACTCAGGATGAATAAAGGTACGGTTCCATTGCTCTTCGGTAAAACTTTCAAACAAAGCCACCAAGTGCTGGTGTATGCCATCCAGCATTTTAAGTGACGGCTCGATTGGTAAACGATAATCGGGTAATAACGCCCAATCCGCTTCCTCGTAAGCTTTTATGGTTGGGTTATCTTCAGTCAGCGCCCATTTAAAGCGGATGATGGAGTTCATGTGGCTATCGGCAACGTGATGCACTACCTGGCGGATGGTCCAGCCGCCGGTGCGGTATTGCGTATCTAACTGTTGCTCAGTGAGTCCCAGTACTGCATTGCGCATTCTGCCAGGAAGCGTTTTAATATCATTTATCCAACCATTTATAGCATGTTGTGTATACGAAACGGGTGGTTTAAACTTGCCGGTGGGGTATCTAAGTTCTTCGTCTGTCATAGTTTTAAATTGGTTGAGTGTTGATTTTGTGGCGAATTCCCTGTTTGGGGAAACAGGTATTCGCGTAAAAATAGCAATTTTAGCAATGCATTGTGTTTGTACGATGCAAGCTTTCATATATTTTAGCGTTTACACTGTGTTTATTTAAACCGATGATCAAAAAATTACTACTACCCTTGTTGTGTTTTGTCTTTACTTTTTCCCGTGCTGAGACGATCAGGACGGATGTTTTAGTGATCGGTGGCGGAGCCAGCGGCGTAGCGGCCGCCATACAAAGCGCGCGCAGTAAGGTAAAGACATTATTGGTTGAACCAGGCCCATGGCTGGGCGGCAGCATGACCATGAGCGGCATGTGCGTGCTGGACGCTAACCGCAATTTGCCATCGGGTATTTGGGGCGAATTTCATAGGAAAGTAACTGATTATTACCGCCCGCGTTTGGGTTATGATACTACGCATAATTCCATCCTTCGTTTTGAGCCTTACACAGGTGCCGATATTCTAAAAAAGATATGTGATACTGTTAAGAACCTTACCGTCAAATTGAAGACCCCATGGACTTCCGTTAAGAAAGATGGCACAGGCTGGGAAGTAACCATTATAGTAAATGGCGAAGCAGTAAAAGTGAATGCTAAGGTATTGGTGGACGGCACCGAAACAGGCGAAGTAGCAGCAAAGGCAGGAGCAAAATTTGATGAAGATGCCAAAATAGAAAGAATAGCCTGGATAGCGATTTTAAAAGATTTCGGGCGTAATGCGGACAAAACTATTCAAAAACCAGAAGGATATGATGCATCAGCTTACTCCTGGTTAAAGCGGAAAAACATCAGGCAAATGCTTCGCGCTGTAAGTATTCCTAATGATAAATACATGGTTGATTGGGATAGGTATAGCAACAATAGTGCTGGCACTATTACAAATAAGGAAGAGCTTTATAAAAAGGCCAAACTACATGCATTAGGTTTGGTATATTATCTGCAAACTGATCTTGGATGTAAGAATCTGGGTTTAGATGGTCAATTTGGGACGCCGGATAATCTTCCGCCCGCTCCGCTAGTACTTGAAAGTCGGCACGTAAAAGGCGCAGTACGAATGGTAATGGATGATATCACAAAGCCGTATGATCGGGAATCAAAATTATACCGCACAACTATTGGTGTAAGCGACGCAGCGCCAGCAGGTGCTCAAGCTAATGAATTTCCATCTTATACCATTCCCCTGGGCTCCATTGTTGTAAATGATCTGGATAATGTTTTGGTAACCGAAAAAGCCCTGTCAGTAACCAATGAAGTGAACAATAGTACTATGTATCCGTCGGTGCAAATGACTTTAGGTCAAGGCGTGGGCGCAACAGCCGCATTTTGTGCCTTCTTTAAAACTACCACCAAACATCTGCGCGTGCGACTCATACAAGGCGAAATTCTGGATTATAAAGGCTACCTGATGCCGATTACAGACATTTCGCAAAAAGACCCGCATTGGCGGGCTATACAACAGGTATGCGCAACGGGTTTGCTTAAAGGTGTTCAGAAAACCAATGGCGACAAAATCGAAATACATTTTGAACCAGGTGATGCAGTGAGTACCGAAGAAATAAAGCCTTTTCTATTGGAGCTCTATACCCGTGCATTTTTGTGGTTCAACAAAGAAAAGCCAGGTGATAAATTTACTTTAGGCAACCTGCTTTCACTCATCAGCGATTATACGCTTACGGATCCCAAAACCTTGCAACTGCATTTGCAAAAAGCATGGACAACGCAGTTTAAACTGGCCGGCACTTTTGATCTGAACCGGCCAGTAACCCGTATGGAGTTTGCAGTATTGGCCAATAAATATTTAAATCCTTTTGCGAAGACGGTTGATTTGAGTGGAAGGGTTATAAACTAATATTTTGCGCGTGAGTGTCATGCTGAGGCACTCGAAGCAGAGCGGGCGAAGGCCTTATCGCACTACATTTCGAGAGCCTCAATGTGACACCCTCTAATATCGGTCCAAAAGCCTTATTTCAAAATTGCATACATATGCTCATCTATAATCTCTCCACCCTTGATAACAGCATTCCTCATAACCCCCTCTTTCACATATCCTGCCTTTTCCAGTACCCGCATCGATGCCGGATTTTTGCTGTAAACACTTGCCTGCAGGCGGATAAAATCGAGATGGGTAAAAGCGTAATCGGTCACCAATTTTACAGCTTCGGGCATAATGCCTTTACCCCAAAATTCTTCGCTCAGCCAATAGCCAATGATGGCCGTTTTGCGGTAAACATCCTGCCTTGGTTCCATACCTATACCACCGATTACTTCATCGTTAATCGTAATCGCAAAGTTGATAACCGGGTTCTGGTCAATCAAAAAATCTACCCAGCTAATAGCATCTTCCATGGTATATGGTGACGGGAAACGGTCCATCAGGCAAGCGGAAACCCTTGGATTGTTAGCTTGTTTTTGAAGCGATACTTCATCACCCTTTTTCCATCCGCGGATAATAAAACCGGTTCCCTTTAATTCCATAGTGGCTAAAATACCATTATTATGTCTGCGGGACAATCAAGCCATCTTTAAAATTGCAAAAAGAGACAAGCCAGAGATCAGCAACCAAAGCATCACACCCTGAAATAACGGAACTACACCCACTGACTTTAGTTTTTTAAAAGATAAGCCAGAGCCGATCAGGAAAAGTGTTAAAGTCAATCCAATTTTCGCTATGCTTGTCAAATAAGGCACAATAGGTTTTATAAAAGGCACATAACTGTTAATGAGCATAGCAAGGATAAACAACCCTATGAAGTAAGGGACTTTTATTTTTTTGCTGCCAGTTTTGAATGCGACGGTACTGATAAATGTCAGAGGTATGATCCATAAAGCCCTTGCCAGTTTAACAGTTGTAGCCACCTGCAATGCCTGTGCGCCATAATGCGAGGCTGCTCCCACTACCGAACTGGTATCATGAATGGCAATAGCACACCATAAGCCGAATTGAGTTTGTGATAAATGCAGATGATGACCGATAACCGGGAAAAGAAATAAGGCAATGGAGTTGAGAATGAAAATCACGCCTAAAGAAACGGATATCTGCTTTTCTTCGGCTTTTACCACCGGTGATAAAGCCGCTATTGCACTTCCACCGCAAATAGCGGTCCCTGCCGAAATAAGGAAGGAGGTAACTTTATCGATCTTTAAAAAGCGGCCTGCCAGTAAACCGACAGTCAGTACTGTTATAATAGATACAATTGTAAATAAAATGCCTTCCTTACCAGCTTGTAGTGCACTCAGAATATTCATTCCGAAACCAAGTCCCACTACTGATACTTGCAATAACCAGTGTGTGGCTTTGTGAGTTAATTGTGCATACGGATTATCCATTAATTGCGCCATTATCAAACCAAGTAATAAAGCTAATGGCGGCGACATTACCGGCAAGAAACAAATAATCAATGCGCCTATAAAGATTGTTTTACGTGCATTTTCACTTAACTGAATTGAGAAATGATCATTTTTGATCCCCGATGTTTCCATCTTTTTTGTGTTTTTGACGGAACAAAATTGAGCAGTTAGCGCAGGGCTATCAAATCGTAAAAATTAATCTTCCATAACTTAAAGTTATGATTTGTGATTAACGAAGTGGAAAAACAGGTCGGCCAGGCCAGTTATTCGGCCCTGCAAGTTGATTAGATAAAAACTGCGTTCAATGATTAAGTTCTCCACATCAATGATTTTTAGCTCACCGCGTTTTACCTCATCAATAATAGCATGAACAGAAACAAAGGCCATCGCCGATGAATTGAGAAGATAAGATTTGATACTTTCTGTGTTGCCGAGGCGGATCTCTACTTTAAGTTCAGCATGATTAATGCCGGCTTCTTTTAGAGCATGATCGATCACCTCTAAAGTTCCTGAACCCTGTTCGCGCACGATAAATGAAATGGTTTTTAATTCATCCGGCCTCAGTGAGTTTCTATTGGCTAACGGATGCTTGCTACTGCAAACTAATACTAATTCATCCTTCAAAAACTCGTGATAACTGATCTCGGGGTTTTTAGAATAACCTTCGATAATACCGATCTCGATTTCTTTGGCTAATAAGGCTTTCTCCACCTGCTCGGTGTTTCCGGTGATCAGGCTTAATTGCACATCCGGGTACTTGCCGCGGAATTTGGCCAGCAGCGGCGCAACAATATATTGGGCAATGGTGGTGCTGGCACCGATTCGTAGTAAACCTTCTTTGCGTTTGCTTAAAGAATTGATCTCAAACTCTACATTTCGGTAAAGTTCAAAAACGCGTTCGGCATGATGAAGTAACAATTTGCCTGCCTGGGTTAAGGCAATGTGATTGCCTTTTCTCTCGAAAAGTTTGGCTTTGTATTGGTCTTCAAGTTCGCGGATGTGTTTGGTTACGGCAGGCTGGGTAATAAACAGCTCGGCTGCAGCTTTGGTAAAACTCAGCCGTTTGGCAACCGTGTAAAAAACTTCCAGCCTGAAATCGGACATGCTGCGAATATAGCACGGAGAAATCGCTTTAAAAAGGAGGCACCTACGGAGCCAAAAAACCGCTCTGTTTTTTCTATAAACAGGAAGCTCCTACAGAGCTGAACCCAAAATATGATTGACTCCATCCGAGTCGCCTGTTTATAGCAAATTAATCTGAAATATTGGCTCCGTAGGTGCCTCCTCCCCTGGAATATGTCTCCAAGCGCATAAGTCATCTTCTTTTAGGTATCTTAGCTTGACAAAATGAAAATAGCAATTCTGTTTTTAGGTGTAACTATTTGCTTTGGATGTTTCAATCATTCCAAGCCTGTTGACGTAAAGATCAGCCTGACGGACAGCAACAGCTCACTAAAAATCGCAGGATTTGATAAGCTCATCATCGCAGACATCGGTCGTGATACAAACAATGAAGCCTGGGAAAGCCTGCTGCCTGTTTACAAAATGCCCGCAGATACGGATATGAAGGACTATCAAAACGTTCAGCCCGGAAAATACATCGTACAAGATAGCCTGGTGATCTTCACTCCCGACACGGCTTTCAAGAAAGGTCAGGCCTATTTTTTAAGATATTTCAGGCATGATGGAGGTACCAGCGCCTGGCAATTGATTAGAGAAAAGAAAAGACCTGGAAGTGTCAGCTATAAAGATTTGGTTTTTAGCTATTAAATGCGCTTGGGTCTTGAATTTTAAATAATAATTCGTATATTTGCATCGTAATTAAAAGAATCAGAGGGGGCAGTAGTCCCCTCTTTTATTTTACCTGTGTAATCATCAGCCTAAAATTACGGATAAATGGATATTGAAAAGAGGGTGACGCAACTGGTTGAAGAAAAGATCGCCGACAGACCAGACCTGTTTGTAGTGAGTGTAAAAATGCACTCAAACGGCAAGCTGGTGATACTGGTAGATGGTGAAAAAGGCATAGGCATTGCGGATTGCGCGGCGATCAGCAGGCATGTGGGTTTTCATTTGGAAGAAGAGAATGTGATCGAAAATGCCTACAACCTGGAAGTATCTTCGCCGGGTATTGATGCACCGCTGGTTCTGCCACGCCAGTATGTAAAAAATGTAGGCAGGCAGCTGACTATCAAAATGGCTGACGGCAACAAAAGAGAAGGCAAGCTCACCGGAATGACCGAGGATGCCATAGTAATAGAAGAAACAAAAAAAGAAAAAGGGAAAAAGGCTGAAATAATTGAAAGCGCTATCCCTTTGGAACAGATAATAGAAACAAAAGTTTTAATATCATTTAAGTAGAAAAATGAGCAATATTAATTTGATTGAGTCTTTTCAGGAGTTTAAAGACTTCAAAAACATTGACCGCCCAACCATGATGAGTGTTCTGGAAGACGTTTTCAGAAGCATGATCAGGAAGAAGTATGGTACCGATGAGAATTGTGACGTGATCGTAAACACCGACAATGGTGACTTGGAGATCTGGCGTACGCGTACGGTAATGGAAGATGGTTTTTCTGAAGACGACGACCTGGAGATTGAATTAGCAGAAGCACACATATATGATGAGGACCTGGAAGTAGGCGATGAATATGTGGAGCAGATCACCCTGGAAAGCTTTGGTCGCCGTGCTATTTTGGCTGCACGCCAGACGCTGGTGTCAAAGATCCTGGAGTTGGAAAAAGACGAAATTTTCAAAAAATATAAAGACCGTGTAGGTGAGATCGTAACGGGTGAGGTTTACCAGGTTTGGAAAAAAGAAACTTTGGTACTGGATGATGAGGGCAACGAGTTATTGCTGCCAAAATCAGAACAGATCCCAGCCGATTACTTCAAAAAAGGCGATAACGTGAAAGCGGTGGTAAGTAAAGTGGATATGATGAACAGCAACCCGAAGATCATCATCTCGCGTACTGCACCCGAGTTTTTACAGCGTTTGTTTGAATTGGAAGTACCGGAAATTTTCGACGGTTTGATCACCATTAAGAAAATTGTACGCGAACCAGGTGAAAGAGCAAAAGTTGCTGTGGAATCTTACGACGACCGTATCGATCCGGTAGGAGCCTGCGTAGGTATGAAGGGATCACGTATCCACGGCATCGTTCGCGAATTGAAAAACGAAAATATCGACGTTATAAACTATACAAATAATTTACAGTTATACATACAACGTGCATTGTCTCCTGCAAAGATCACATCTATTAAACTGGATGATGAGAAAAAGACAGCAGCAGTGTATCTGAAGCCCGACCAGGTTTCATTGGCTATCGGTCGCGGCGGGCATAACATCAAACTGGCAGGTAAGTTAACCGGCTATGAGATAGATGTTTACCGTGAGGCTGATGAGCAGGATGAAGACGTGGATATTGAAGAATTCTCAGATGAAATAGATAGCTGGATACTTGACGAGTTCAAACGCATTGGCTTGGATACTGCAAAATCAGTACTGGCATTGAGCGTTGGCGAACTGGTTAAACGTACCGATTTGGAAGAAGAAACGATTAAAGAAGTGTTATCTATTCTGCAGGCTGAGTTTGAATAAACTGAATAAGCAAAATTAAAATCGTATTTTTGCATACATCTAAGCAGAGAAAGTAATATTAAATGTCAGAAGACAAAGGAATAAAATTAATAAAAGCGGTAAAGGAACTCAACATTGGTATGGGTACCATCGTTGACTTTTTATCCTCGAAAGGGTATAAAGTTGAGAAGCAGCCTATGGCTATGCTTAGCGGTGATATGTACAATACCTTGTTGAAAGAGTTTGCTGCTGACAAAATTATTAAGGAAGAGGCCAAACAGATCAGTATCGGCAAGATCAGGAAGGAGGAGACGGTTCCGGTTCCTGAAAAACCGACTGAGCAGCGCCGTTCGAGAGATTTTGAGAACGAAGAAATACTGATCAAGAATACGGGCCACTTTTCTGCTCCGGCTGAGAAGCCGAAGTCAGAGCCTGCAAAGGCTGAGGACCGTAACGATACAAGCCTTCCGGGTGTGAAGGTAGTGGGTAAGATTGACCTGAATGCGCCTTATCGTCCGGAGAAAAAAGAAGAGCCGGTAGTTGCTAAAAAGGAACCTGCACCGGAAGTAAAACCGGAACCTAAAAAAGAAGAGGTAAAAGCACCTGTTGCGAAAACCGAACCGGAACCGGTAAAAGAAAAAGAACCTGTAAAGCCGGCGGTTGAAAAACCTGCTGCAGAACAGCCGGAAGAAGCGGCCGAGCCAGAAAATGAAGTGATCCGTGCAAGGGCACAACGTTTAAGCGGACCGAACGTAGTTGGTAAAATCCAGTTACCGGTTAACGAACCAAAACGTAATCAGCCAGTAGCTTCCTCATCTAATTCTAATAGCGCAGCCGATCATAAGCGCAAAAGAAAACGCAAAGAAGGAGGCGGTCCGCAACAAGGGGGTCAGGGTAATCAGCAGCAACAAGGTAATGGTAACCCTAATCACGGTAACAGGCAGCAGGGAGACTTCCGTAACAGGAATCAACAGGGAGGCGGTGGCAACCGTCCGGATTTCAGAAGAGGCGGTGCACCAAGCACACCTAAGGAAGAGCCTTCAGAAAAAGAAATACAAGACCAGATTAAGGCAACACTTGCACGGTTAAGCGGCGCCGGTAAGTCGGGGAAATTTGCTCAGCGTGCGAAATTCCGTCGTCAAAAACGGGATGATGTGGCGGCAAGTGCCGAAGAACTGGCATTAGAGCAGGAAGCGCAATCAAAAGTATTGAAGGTAACAGAGTTTGTTACTGCAAACGAGCTGGCATCCATGATGGATGTACCAGTTACGCAGATCATCTCTACCTGTATGAGCTTGGGTATGTTCGTATCTATCAACCAGCGTTTGGATGCGGAAACCTTAACCATTGTAGCTGATGAATTTGGCTACCAGGTTGAGTTTGTAAAACCTGAAGATGAGGAAGCCAACCTGGATACACCGGACGAACCGGAAGATTTGTTGCCACGTGCTCCTATCGTAACCATCATGGGCCACGTTGACCACGGTAAAACATCTTTGCTCGACTTTATCCGCAAAACCAATGTGATTGCAGGCGAGGCTGGCGGTATTACCCAGCACATCGGTGCTTATGAAGTGACATTGCCAGATGATAAAGGGAAAATAACATTCCTGGATACACCGGGTCACGAAGCATTTACCGCAATGCGTGCGAGGGGTGCCCAGGTAACCGATATTGTAATTATAGTTATAGCTGCTGATGATAGCGTGATGCCACAAACCCGCGAGGCCATAAACCATGCGCAGGCAGCCGGAGCACCTATTATTTTCGCATTTAATAAGATGGACCGCCCGGGTGCTAATGCAGATAAAATCCGTGAACAGTTATCAACCATGAACATATTGGTTGAAGAATGGGGCGGTAAATACCAATCTCAGGAAATATCAGCTAAAACAGGTCTGAATGTAGACAAGTTACTGGAAAAGGTATTGCTTGAGGCAGAATTGCTGGAACTGACAGCTAACCCGAATAAACGTGCAGTAGGTACGGTAATTGAAGCAGCTTTGGATAAAGGCCGCGGTATTGTAACTACCGTATTGGTGCAGGCCGGGATGCTAAGGGTGGGTGATCCTATTTTGGCAGGCTGTTATAGCGGTCGTGTAAAGGCATTGACCAACGAACGTGGCCAGCGTGTAGAATTTGCGGGCCCATCAACTCCGGTGCAGGTATTAGGTATGCAGGGTGCGCCAACAGCAGGTGATAAGTTCAATGCATTAGAAAGCGAAGTTGAAGCACGCGAGATCGCCAATAAACGTTTGCAATTGCAACGTGAACAAGGCTTGCGTACTCAGAAACACATTACACTGGATGAAATCGGTCGTCGTTTGGCTGTAGGTAACTTTAAAGAGTTGAACATCATTGTTAAAGGTGACGTGGACGGTTCAATTGAAGCGTTGTCAGACTCTTTACTAAAACTTTCTACCGAGCAGATCCAGGTAAATATTATATCGAAGGCAGTTGGTCAGATTTCCGAATCAGACGTATTGCTGGCTTCGGCATCCGATGCGATCATCATCGGTTTCCAGGTACGCCCTTCACCAGGTGCACGTAAACTGGCCGAACAGGAACAGATCGATATCAGGCTTTACTCGATTATTTACGACGCGATCAACGAGATCAAGGCGGCGATGGAAGGTATGCTTGCCCCTACCTTTGAAGAGAAGATCGTTGCGAACGTTGAAATTCGCGAAACCTTCAAGATCAGCAAGGTCGGCACCATTGCAGGTTGTATGGTGCTGGATGGTAAGATCACACGTAACAGCAAAATACGTATCATCCGCGAAGGTGTAGTTATCTATACTGGAGAGCTTGCTTCATTGAAACGCTTTAAGGATGACGTGAAGGAAGTAAATGCCGGTTACGAGTGCGGTTTAAATATCCAGAACTTCAATAATATCGAAATTGGCGATATTGTAGAAGCTTATGAAATTGTAGAAGTTAAGCGCAAGCTTTAATAGGCTTTTCTTATAAAAATTAAAGGCTCTCCTGATATATTCGGGAGAGCCTTTTTATTTACCGATGTCTTTTGATCTTGTGATGGTGACTGGGTTTTATGCTATGGTGCCTTTTGTGATGATGTTTTGCTTGTGCATTTACTGCCTGAAAGCTGAATGTTGCTAACAGAATAATGGCCAGTACTTTTAAGGTTTTCATAATAGTGGGGTTTAAAAATCTGTTTGATATAAAAAGTATTAATGCAAGATATAGAATTTTATATTGACGGAATAAGCCCCAATTGTTATTGCAGGAAGATTTTGTTGTAACAAGATTAATACAAAAACGACTAATTTGTATTTTTTTCAACTAAAATTTTGGTTTGTAACTAAAGAGTTAGTAAATTCCATCCACATTACCTGATCAAACTATAAACCTATACTTTAATGAAAAAACATATCCTGCGAATTAGTCTACTATGTTTTTTAACCGCTTTTTTAATAGGCACATCTTATGCCCAAACCACTACGTCCGATAGTGTTAACCTGCAAATAGCATCAGCCAATTTTTATAAAGCAATTGGTCAGGAGTCCAGGTTGTATAACGGTCACGAGTACCAACCGTATGATCCCCATATAAAAAATAGTGCGCTTTTCCCTGAAGATGCAAAAACCTGGGCAACGGGAGAGGTTAATTACGATGGTATAACTTATAAGGGGGTGTTCATGATGTACGATATTTATAAGGACGCTGTTGTTGTACAGTTATACAATCACTTTTCAATGTTTACTCTGCTGAGCGAACGGGTGCATGATTTTAGTTTTTCAGGCCATCATTTTATAAGGATTAATGCGGATCAGATTACAGATAACAAAGCAGAGCTCACAACTGGTTTTTACGAACAGCTTTATGCCGGAAAACTGGAGATATTGGCAAAAAGAAGAAAAACAATCCAGAACTCGTCAAATGCAGTAGCAGCACCCGAAACCTACTTTTCTGCTACTAACGACTATTACCTGAAGAAAGGGAATATGTATTATAAAATAGGAAGCAAGGGCTCTATTTTGAAATTGCTGAAAGACAAGAAAAGTGATATTCAGAAATATCTCAGGCAGAATAATATTATCTACGTAGATAATCCCGAGTTCGCGATGGTCAAAATAGCATCCTATTACGACCAGGTAACCAATTGAAAAATTTCGTGTTGCGGCAATTTGTGTGAAGGAATACCAATTATAACCGACATAATGGGCTGTGAAGCTCAGAAAGTCATTAAGCCACTATTGAATCGTTATTCTAATGAAGAAAATTTACTTTTTGGGCTTGTGCCTGCTTGCTTTTTTCCAACTGGCAAACGCCCAGGACAAGCTGATCAGTGTCGACTTTCACGCGGCTAAGATCCAACAGTTCGTTGATGACCTGCAGGCCAAAACCGGCTATCATTTTTATTACGAACAGGCACAATTTGATAGCTTGAAGGTTACCGTATCGGCTACTGACAGAACCCTTTCTGCTGTTTTATTTATGGTTTTCGACAAAACTGATTATCACTTTGCTATTGTAGACCAGAATGTGTTTCTGACCAAAGGGCGTGAGATGAGGCCCAATCTTGCCGCCGGTTTCTTTGCTCCCGCGCCTGCGGTCACGCAGGCTCCTCAGGCGGTGGTAGACTATTCCGAAGAAAAGACGGTGAAAGTAGCGGAAGCGACGACGGAGAACA
>JAFDZM010000036.1 GCA_018266915.1 Bacteroidota bacterium
TACTATACAGAGCGAAGATGCACAGTTCGCGATTGCTTCTTCACCACACAGGCCGTTCATCGCAATGACATAATGGATGAACATTCGAACATGATGGATCTCTTTATTAAAAAGATATATTAAATTTAGCTATGCTCAAAAAACTCACTTTCCTCATTTGCCTGCTGCCCTTGCTGGCAGTGGCACAAACCAAACAATTTGTAATTCCTCTTTGGGAAAAAGGCGCTCCGGGTTTTGAAAAGTTGAAGGATGTACCAGAGCAAGCTAAAGATTACTGGGTTAAAACCATCAATAACCCCACCCTTACGGTTTTCCTGCCACCTAAGGATAAGGCAACCGGATCAGCAATTGTTGTTTGTCCGGGTGGGGGGCATAGGCTGTTAGTTTTTACTGCAGAAGGTATTGAGCCTGCCAAATTTCTAAGCGATATGGGTATAGCAGTATTTGTATTGAAGTACCGCCTCGGCCGCGACACCACTACACCATCTTATAAAATTGATATTCATGGCAAAGAAGATGGTTGCAGGGCTATGCGGTTGGTGAGAAGCCGTGCTGCAGAATTTGGGATCGACCCTAATAAAATAGGATTAATGGGCTTTTCGGCAGGTGGCGAAATAGTAGATATGGTGACCTTTGAACCAGATGCCCCGCACCGTGATGCGATCGATAATGCTAGTGCAAAACCTAATTTTATTGTTCAAATTTATCCCGGTCCGCTGTACATACCTGATGATATTCCGCAAGACTCCCCTCCTGCATTTTTACTGGCTGCCAATGATGATGCTTGCTGCTCACCATCCGTAGTCGGGTTACTGAATGCTTATCGTAAAGCGAAAGTTCCGGTTGAAGTACATTTATATACTAAAGGTGATCACGGCTTCAATATGGGTAATCGGTCAAGATTAAAAACCATTAATACATGGCCACAACGACTGGCGGATTGGCTATCGGATAACGGGTATTTGAAATCAACAGACAGACCAATGGAAGTAAAATAACTTTGTTGGAAAGTTGTAAGGTTGGAAAGTTGTAAAGTTGATTGCTATATTGAATATTAAATGGCTAAAATAAAACAGTTTGAGGAACTTGAAATTTGGAAAATAGCAGTAGAGATTGCCGTTGAGGTTTATTTACTTTGCGATAGTGAACCATTGAAGTCAGATTGGGGAATGAAAGATCAAATCCGGCGTGCTGCCTGTTCAATGTCGGATAATATTGCAGAAGGTTTTGAATATAACAACAATGCAGATTTTGTGAGATTTTTGAATTATGCTAAAGGCTCGTCAGGGGAGTTTCGAAATAAACTAACAATACTAACAAGGCAGGCAAAATTGATAGTGAAATAGCACAAAATCTTTATCAGAAAAGTGTTGATTTTTCAGGCAAGACAAAAAGTCTAATTGATTATTTAAAAAAATTTGAAGCGGACAAAAAGAAAAAATAACTTTTCAACTTTCCAACCTTACAACTTTTTAACTGTTATAAAAACATGGCAAATTTCCAGGAAATAATAAATGCTGAAACACCGGTACTGATCGATTTTTCGGCTGAATGGTGCGGACCATGTAAAATGATGCCGCCGATACTGAAAGATGTAAAAGATACTTTGGGCGACAAGCTCACGATCATTAAAATAGACATCGACAAAAACCCTGCTGCCGCACAAGCTTACAAAATCAGCAGTGTACCTACGCTGATGATCTTCAAAAAAGGCGAAGCCAAATGGCGCCAAAGCGGTGTGGTGCAGGCAGCACAATTAAAACAGATAGCAGAGCAGTTTATATAGTTCTCCCCATCAAAACCCGTTGTCATTTCGAACCTGCAGGACGGGATTGCGAGTTGGGAGCAGGTGAGAAATCTTATACGAGCGGTTCGCATACTTTGCAGGGCGTATAAGATTTCTCTTCGCCCCACTCCATTGCCTCTACCGCTCATCGAAATGACATAATTTTTTAGGAATTGCTACCTACAAATAACTCAACCACCACTGGTCGTGGGTTTTCTTGTACTTGCTGAACCACCTGCATGGGAAGTAGAGGATCGTAATAATAATGATCCATATCAGGTATACACCTAACAAGGTCGTACCAAACCCTTTTGGCTGAAAGAAGGGGCCGTGTGTATTAATAATATCTTTAGTGCCATACCCCGATGCAAAGAAAACAACGACAGTTGAAAACCTGATCAGGTACCAATGACAGACGTAATAGAAGAACGGCACGTTCCCAAAAACGATCATAAAATCAGTAATCTTGCTCTTGAGATTTTCTGTTACAGACAATACAACTAATGCAGTCCCCAATGTCATACAGAGATACAGTAATGAGCAGGGGTATTTGGTCACATTAAAGAAAGAGATAATACTAAGTGAAGCTGTTTTTTGTGGAGCCCAGGGACTTGGATCACCATAAATATTGAAATACCGGAATATCAGGAAAAATAAGAGCGCTCCTAAACCCCAATACAGCAATATTTTTCTCCGCCTACCACCATCAAAAGTCTTTTTATACAACTGCCCAAAACCATAGCCTATAAACATTACGCCCGCCCAGGGCAAAAGGGCGTAGGCAACAAGCATTCCTCGATTAGTACCAAAGGGTACAAAAGCACCAAACCCTGCGCCTGAGAACAACATTTTACCGGCTACAGTATTATTAATAAAATCTACTTTATCTATGTCAAATATATTGTGACCCAGAAATATGACCAGGCCAATACCCACAATGACTTTGACGGGCACTTTGAGCATAACCATCAGTCCGAGCAATATCATGCTCCCTCCTATCGCCCATATTACCTGTAATATGAATACATTATACAGCGGGTTAAGTGTGATGGCAAGAGTAATGATTGCAAACTCAACAAACAGTAGCCAAAACCCCCGTTTGATCAGGAATAAACCCAATTGATTCTCCGTTCTCCTCATCCCGGCAAGATAAGCCGACACTCCGCTTAAGAATACAAATGTTGGCGCACAAAAGTGGGTAATCCACCTGGTAAAGAATAAAATTGGCGTTGTTACCGATAAATCGGTTGGTTCAGGAGAGCCATGATAAAAATCCCTGATATGGTCGATTGCCATAATAAGCATCACTGCGCCTCTTAATATGTCGATAGATTCGATGCGATGTTTGGGCGAGGCTGTGATGGCGGCTGTCATTGTGCTGATTATTAGGATTTAACAGAATATCCGAAGATAAAAATATTTGTGATGATTTATTCGGACTGTTAATTTTTTTGATGATTTCTGCACATTACAGCTAAATTTTAAACTTATTTGAAAAAAATTAGTCATAAATAAACTATTGTGTTACTTTTACACATAGACCAATTAAACTAAATAAAACCATGATTAACAGGCGTTCATTCCTGAAAACCTCTGCCCTTTTTTCGGCTGGAGTTTTAGTTGCCCCAAAACTGTTTGCATACGATAAGAAATATATCGGGCTGCAATTATACACCGTTCGCGATGCAATGGGCAAAGATGTGGCCGGTACTTTGGCTAAAGTAGCCGGGTTGGGTTACACCTCGGTAGAAGCAAGCTACAGTGATGGCAAATATTACGGCGTTGAGCCAAAGGCTTTTGCCGAATTACTGAAAAAAAATAACCTGATCATGCCAAGCAGTCATTACCTGTTAGGTGAGGCCATGAAAGGCAAAGGGACCATATTGGATGGATGGGATAAAGCGGCAGAGGATGCGGCTTCAGTTGGTCAAAAATATATGGTTTGCGCATGGTTAGCGCCATCTGAGCGTGGGAGCCTGGATCACTACAAAAAACTGGCAGAAGATTTTAACAAAGCCGGCGAAACCTGCAAAAAAAATGGTATCCAATTCTGCTACCACAACCATGATTTTGAATTTATACAGGAGAACGGAAAATATCCGTATGAGATCCTGTTAGATAATACTGATAAAAACCTGGTAAAAATGGAGATTGATCTTTATTGGCTGACCAAAGCCAACCAGGATCCAATTGCACTAATCGATAAACACCCGGGCCGCTTCCCTTTGTGGCATGTGAAAGATATGGATAAGACCGAGAAAAAGATGTTTACCGAGGTGGGTAACGGTGTGATCGACTTTAAAAAGATATTTACAAAAGCTAATACTGCCGGACTGAAATACTTCTTTGTAGAGCAGGATGTTTGTCCGGGTAACCCTTTCGATAGCATTTCGCAAAGCATTAGCTATATTAAAAAGAACCTCGTATAAATCTAAATTGACTAAACTGATGTGAAGCCGGGCTATGAGGAAGCCCGGCTTGTTTGTTTTATGGCCAAATACTTTTCAGCGGACTATAAGTTACACCGTTCATATCAAATCCATCTTTTGAATGCACTGCAAGATCGGTATAAGGCTTTTTCGGAAAGAAGATAGCGGTCATTACGGTCGAGCCTTTATCAGCAAATAACTCCACCGAAGCCACATCGACTATCAGCGTTACATCAGTTCCCGGCTCATTCGTAATCCGCTTGGAAACTATGCGTTTAGCGAAATCTTTATTAAAGTCTGATACACCAGCTCTTGTGCGGTCGATATACCAATTGTTCTCAGCGGCATCGAATCCTACCACCAACTGCTCACCGCTTTTATTGGATAATGTAAGCGAGAAGCTTTTTAACTGTTTTGATGAAAACTTCAATTCATATTGATTATCTGATCGCTTTATGAGCTTGGTTAGACTTTTATCCCCTTTTGCATTGAGACTTTTCAGATCGATAGTTGTTGTTTTTAGACCATTTAATTCCTTCACTGGTTCCGAAGTGACATAATAGTTGTGATCCAGGTTAACCAGCTTTAACTCACGCGGAACAGTGTTGGCGCTTCGCCAAACCTCGGTAGGCACAGTGGTTGCATATTCCCAGTTGCTCATCCAGCCTAAAAAGATATTTCGGTTGCCGGTGTTATGAAAGGTTACGCCTGCGTATTCATCAGTACCACTGTCAATCCAACGGGTATCGTTATTGAGTTGCTTAAAAGTTTTGCCATCAAAATTTCCGACAAAGTACTGTGTCGCCGAACCTCCGTTCGGGCCTCCGGGATTAATGTTTACTATTAGTACCCACAATTTTTTACCATCACTTGCCGTGGCAGGAAATAAAGCCGGACATTCCCATACACCGCCATGCGCACCCAAATGCTCACCAAACTCGCTTTCCTTTTTCCATTCTTTCAGGTTGGGCGATGAGTAGAATGTAATCCTGTCCTTTGTAGCCAATGACATCACCCATTTCTTTTCCGGAGCATACCATATCACATTAGGATCGCGAAAATCAGATATGCCGGGATTTTTCAGCACCGGGTTATGGTCGTATTTATGCCAGGTTTTGCCGTCGTCATTACTGTACGCGATACTTTCGTTCTCGGTATCATTCTTCCCATCCTTTTCTTTAGACTGATCGTGATGCGTAAAAATGGCAATCAATGGCGGCTGACCATTTTTACCTAAACCGCTGGTATTATTGTAGTCTACCACCGCACTTCCGGAAAAGATCAAACCCAAACTATCCGGATATAAAGCAACGGGCTGGTTTTTCCAATGGATCATATCAGCGCTGGTAGCATGGCCCCAATGCATGGGTCCCCAAACGGATGCTTTAGGATAATACTGGTAAAATAAATGGTAAGTGCCTTTATAGTACAGCAAGCCATTAGGATCGTTCATCCAGTGTGCCGGTGGCGAGAAGTGTATCTGCGGACGGTATTGCTCTTTGTAGGCCGGCTTCTGGGCCATAACAGTTGTAGAAGCCAACAAACCAATTATCAAATATTTAGCCTTGTCGATCATATTAATGCATAGTTAGGGTGCGTTCTATTTGCTCCAATGATTTGCCTTTAGTTTCAGGCATCATTCGCCATACAAATATTAATTGAAGTACCATCATCACGGTAAAGAACATAAACGTGTGGCCCCCGCCCAATTTATCTGTGATGTATGGGAACGAGAATGCGATGATGGTTGCCATAACCCAATGCGTAAAACTGCCGAGAGTTTGCCCTTTTGCCCGAACCTGGTTTGGGAATATTTCTGAAATAAATACCCATATCACAGCGCCTTGCGAGAAGGCGAAGAAGGCAATGTAAAACATCAGCATATAAGTCACATAGTTGCCGTTGATATGGCCTGCATAGAAAGAGTAAGCCACCAATCCAAGCGTTACGATAAGCCCTATTGAACCTACAAACATCAGTTTCTTACGGCCCAGGCTATCGATAAACCAAATGGCCAGCATAGTAAATGCAAGATTGACCGCACCTATGCCGGTTGTAGACAACAAGGCTGCGCTTTTGCCCAAACCCGCCATAGTGAAAATACGCGGTGCATAATAAATGATCGCATTAATACCAGAGACCTGGTTAAAGAATGCAAACAGAATAGCCAATGTGGCAGGAAAACGATAGCGTTTATTGAATAAACTTTCGGCGTTTACATCTTTTTCTTCCTCATTTTTTGCAGCAATGATATTTGCCATATCCTGCTCATAACCTTCAGGATTGATGAGTTGTAAGGTTTTCTTTGCATCATCATATTGAGATTTATGAAGGATTAACCAACGGGGGCTTTCAGGGACGAACCTTAATAATATCAGGAATATCAGCGAAGGAATGGCCATGATACCCAGCATATAACGCCATGGGTCGGTGAACACCAAGCCTATGAGATAATTAGACAAATAAGATATAAGGATGCCTAACACTATATTGAACTGGAAAAGGATAACCAGCCGTCCCCTGGCTGAAGCTGGTGCAATTTCGGAGATATAAATTGGGGCGATAACAGACGATGCCCCTACACCTAAGCCACCAATGAAACGCAGCAGAACAAACAGGTACCAGTTGGTAGCAACGGCTGTACCAAGCGAACCGATGAGGAAGATAAAAGCAATGATAATTAATGACTGCTTTCGGCCTATTCTATCAGCAGGGATACGACCGAAGAATGCGCCGGTTACTGTACCGATAAGAGCTATGGAAATAGTAAAACCATGCTGCAGATCGCTTAAGTGCCAATAAGATTGAATAGACTGCTCGGCGCCAGAAATAACGGCGGTATCAAAACCAAACAGAAAACCGCCCAGGGCCATAATAATTGACCAGCCGATAACTTTTCGTTGAATCATAATAAGAGGTTTATAATTGAAGTAATATCAAATATAACCTTTAAACGCTTAGGTGGCGCATTTGCGAAAAATAAAAAGCATTCCGGTCTATTTGGCGGCAAGAATATTCAGCTTTTCGATGATCGGGGGCTTGGCCAATAGTTTGTCGGCATTGGCCATTAAAGCGGCTGCAATTTGTCCGTTAAGATGAGCTTCACGGCCTTCTTCAGCTTCAAATGTATCGAAAATACCAAAAGTCACATCGTCTATTTGCCAGGCATACCATCTTACAGTATCAGGTTCGCCTGTAGCCAAAGGCTGTGCACTTTTCAGAAGCTCTGCCAATTCATTTTCTTTGCCCGGTTTGGCCTGCAGCCAGGCCAGTAATGCTAACTTTTCCATGGTTGAATGATTGTTGTTTGTGTACAACAAAGTTTTGTGGCAGTAGTTGGCCCGCATGCAAAAAAAAGGCATCAATTTTTGCGGTTCTATCTAAATTTGTAAAACAAACCGCTTCAATTACTTATTGTATTAAAAACTTAAATTATCAAGCCATGAAATACGCATTTATTATGGGTTCCAATTCGTTTATTGTGCCCGGTAATACGCTGGTTTACACAGATCACAACATCAATTTCCTACGGATCAATTCTATATACCAGGACAGGCCGGCGGGACAAGGTTCAACTGTACTGGATGTTGACCTTGATATAAAAGACACCGATGGTACCGTAATTAAAATTAACAAAAATGAACCCGCTCAAACCGGTAAAAATGATGTGGCTGTGCATCAAGACAGGCTGCACATCACCAGGCCAGATGGCAATACAATAATTGATATCCATCAAATGGATGAAGATTCAGCTATGCGTCTTGAACACAATATTATTGCTGAACTGGAAGCACTTGCACCAGATGTTGTCATCCGCATACGCGGCAATTTTATGGTTGACGATTTGCACCTCGAGATCGACAATGAGAAGTTGTTTGTGAATGGTAACGCTTACGCCAATTCAACCCAGACAGGAAAGTTGAACATTCAGTTTCATCACGATAGTGTGGAAATATAAAAGCTTATAGTTGATGGTTCACAGATAGATTATAGCTTATGAATTATGGTTCATAGCTACTAATGATATTCATAACAAATCTATGAACTATTACCTATGAACAAACGGCTTACGCTTATACCATCCCATCACTAACCTAACCATCTGGTTGTAGGTATTCAACCCTTGTGGCTGATTATTGGCTTTCAGGAAATCATCATAAAATACGCTGCTTAACGCGCCAAGCTTGCCTTCGTATGACAGCCAGAACTGGCGTTCTGTTTTAAAATCGTTCAATACTTCGGGTGATATGTTTTTGCGAAGCTCTTTTCGTGCCAAACTATCCTGCCGCCGCAAGGCAAACATGAACTCCTGCACACCTACATAATAAGCCGAATAACGTAACAGGCGGTCTTTGGACTGCGTACCGGCAATAAATCCACCAAAGTTGGCCTCATCCTCCGGCCCAAAGCCCATCTGGTGCGACATTTCATGGCAGGCCACAAATGGTTTGATAAAAACCGGCAGATCATAATCCATTTGCGCCTCGGTAGTAAAGGGATTATAATATCCCGAGGTACCCATATAGTTCATCAAAGGGGTTAATAAGGATGGTTTAATGTGGGGTTTGAAAGTGTAAAAATTATTCGAGCTAGATGAAAGTGACAGGACAGCATTAACTGCTGTATTGTAGATTGTCTTATTATCCTGCCGCAGATCAACCGATGTAACTCTTTTACGGCAGCTATTGGCACTGTCGATCAGCATGGAAGTAATTGATTTCAGATCTGCAGTGGTATAACCGCTATCAGGCAGGTTAAACCGCTCGGAAGCTGAGGGCCGGTAATAGTTCATCCCCCAAAGAAGGTAAAAGCAGAGGGAAAATACCTGTATGCCTATGATCAGTCCGAGTGTAAATATGCCCGCTGTGCGCCATTGCTTTTTTATCAATAGCCTGACCAACTTTATCGCTGCATAAACAAGGTATCCGATGATCAGGATATAAATGATATCGCCTATACTGAAAGGAAACAGGTTGAATAAAGGATGAAAGATAAAACACACTGCCCGGTAAAGGCCGTTGGAATAATATCGCTCTACAAAATCGGGGTAACCCGCAATAAATATTAGCAAGCAAATTGCCAGGGTTAATATTCCAATAGTAATCAGTCTCGATTTTACAGATTGTTTGTTAAGCCGTTTAGCCATTAAGCAAATATAGCAGATAATAAAAAAGCCCCTTAAGGGGCTTTCTCACATTATTTCAGTGTTTCAATTATTTGATCTCAACAGGCACGGCCAGGTTTTCCCAAAGCAATACCATGCCTTTGCTGTTAATTTCAATTTTAAACCTTTCATTCATTGAACTTGATTTCATGGGTTTAGCCATGGTCACAAGCACATCTTTTGAAGGATCGTCGGTAGTAGAACCATCCATATTAATGCCCCATTGACCAGTTTTTGAGTTGAAGATTATCTGCCATTCTTTTTCACCTGGTTTGGTGTACAGGCTGTATTTACCTGCTTTTAAAGTTTTCCCGCCAATTTTGATGTCTTTGCTGGTCGAGAAAATAGTAGCTTCATTAGCGCCGGTGCGCCAAACTTTGTCGTAAGGTACCAGTCCGCCCCAGATTTTTCTTCCTTTAACAGCAGGGCTGCTATAGTTTACTTTGATTTCTGAACCGGCAACAGTTCCGGTTGCGGTTTCAGCAGGACTTGGTTTTTGGGCAAAAACCATAGTAGATGCGAAAAAGGCTATCGCAAACAGCGATAGCGTCTTTAATTGGAATAGTTTTCTCATAGAGTTTTCTTAATTGATTTGCTATAAAGTTATATTGAAATTCTGATTGGTAATATATGCCAAAATCACTATTACACTAAACCTCCCGCAAATCGCAGTTAAATGACTTTGCAGTAACAAAACTAAATTCAGGTCAAATTGTTTAAAAAATAAGTCACATTGCAATTAGGAATTGACCTTTGAAACATAAGGTTAAACAATTGTTGTGAGTTGGGCCCTTGCTAAAATAGCGAGGGCTTTGTTTTACTCCTTATTTAATCTCTCCGAAAATTCATTTTATAGTGCAACCCGGTCCTAAAATATGTCGTATTAATTAATAATTTTCCTATTGGATAATTAATTAATTTTTACTAAATTCAGAACAAGCATTCATACTTGGTTACCTTGGATACCGATATCTTTAAATTACTTAAATCACAAGCAGTTGAGGCGTTTGGCTTTTTGCTTACCGCCCGCGATTTTGCCTCTTCGAAAGGCTTGAATAATGATGCAGAGCGTTTAAAAGATTATATTGAAGAAAACCGCCAAATAATATCCATCGCCAACAAGCAATTATCCGAATTAGAGCAAACGAAGGGTGTTTTTCGCCTTGGTTTATTTGACACGATTAATTCGCTGTAACACAACCAAGTGTTGTTTTCATAACAGGTTTGTTACAATCAAACCCATGTTATACCACCCAAATGGCATAATCTTGGCAAATATATCCACATCGATACAGCTATGATGAGCGGCTTGGGACGAAAAATGAGGTAATATAGCCTGTGTTGGCGTTCTTTAAAGGGTTTTATTTAATAAACGGGCTTTATTCAACAACAATTGGGGCATAATATTCCCCGATTTGAATCCCAATTTTAAATAAAAAACAACAGTCATCAATATAGGGCAAAATGTTCCCCGATATGTGATGAATGTTGCCCTAACACGAAAAATCACTTATTTATACGAACCCTAAAACTATTTGTTACACCCAATCTAAGTTGTTATGTCAAAACTTGTAATCATAGACGACGATCCGATCCATCACAAGATCGTTCAATTTATGCTAACCAAAAATGAGTTGGCTAAAGAAACCACCTACACTTTTGATGGCAAACTTGTGCTTGATTACCTGGAAGAAAACAGGAATAAGATTAGTGCACTTCCTGACTTTATTTTCCTGGATCTGTATATGCCGGGCAATAGTGGTTGGGATTTTTTGAATGGCCTTCAAAAGATTTATACAACGCTTAAAAAAGAAATCCAGGTTTATGTTGTATCATCTTCTATTTTCCAAATGGATATTAACCGCTCAAAAGGATACCCTTTTGTAACAAATTATATTACGAAGCCAATGATGAAAAACGTTTTTGACGGCATCCGTGGCAGAAATTTAAGGATCACAGGTCCTCAGCTTAATTAACCCAAACCAAATATTAACAATTCAAAGTTTTTTGAATGCCTTCCTCGCCGGGAAGGCATTTTTTGTACCGGTTTGGTTACAGTTGGTGCTCAATTATTATCTTAAATATAAACAACGTACTTTTGGGGAACCTGGTCAATCTATCTAATACCAGTTGCTATCTGAATGGAAGACAGTTATAAACCTTATTTTATATTGCTGTTAGCGTTGGCGCTTGTAGTGAATTTCGCAGGCATCGATCAAAGGTTTTTTACCGACGACCCGGGGCTGTATGCGTCCATTTCAAAGAACTTGTTGTACCACAAAAGTTTCTTTGAGCTTTTTACCTACGATCAGAACTGGCTGGATAAACCGCATTTTCCATTCTGGATGGTATTGCTCAGTTTTAAAGTATTCGGAGTATCGGTATGGGCATACAGGGTGCCTGCTTTGATCTTTTTCCTGATCAGTTTGCGATATACATTTCTGTTCAGCAAAAAATATTATAATGAACAAATTGCCTGGCTGGCTATTATCATTTTAGCTACCTCGCAGCATATAATAATGCTGAATACGGATGTGCGAGCCGAGCCTTATCTGATGGCATTGGTTATAGGCAGTATTTATCACATAAGCAGGTTAGAGGAAGAATTTAGCCGCAGAGATTTAATACTTGGCGCCTTATTAACAGCCTGCGCCATCATGACAAAAGGCATATTTGTTATTGTTGCTATTTATGGTGCATTACTGGGACAACTGTTCTTTAAAAAGGAAATCAAATCCATATTTCAGCGAAAATGGTTGTTTTTAGCACTGCTGACTTTATTATTTACTTTACCCGAGTTCTATGCGCTTTATACCCAGTTCGATCTGCATCCTGAAATAACGGTATTCAACAGGCATGGGGTATCAGGTATCCGGTGGTTTTTGTGGGACAGTCAGTTTGGGCGCTTTGTAAATAGCGGGCCTATCAGTCAGAAAAAATCCGGTGATATTATTTTTTATCTGCATACCTTGTTATGGGCCTTTGCACCCTGGTGCCTGATATTTTATTACGCAGTATTCAGAAATATCAGGAAAATTATATTCAAGCGGCAGCTTACTGAATATTATACTATCAGTGGGGGATTACTGCTACTGCTGTTGTTTTCATTATCACGTTTTCAGCTCCCGTTTTATACCAATACCATTTTTCCGCTGTTTGCAATTATTACTGCGCCTTATTGCTTTAAGCCATTGAAGAAATTCGGAGAAGTGCTAAGGCAAGTAAGCTTGTATCTTTATGGAATAGCTTTTATACTAATCACACTTGCTATCAACTATTTTGCAAAGCCGGATGGGATATTGCTCTTCATGATCGACTGTGGTATACTTGCGGTTGGCTTGTTTATCATTTTGCCCAGGATCAGAAAGCCACATTTACGGGCATTTTTCCTGGCGTGTATTGCTGTACTTTTTGCCAATTTTTATCTAAATACAGTCTTTTATAATATCATGGCAGATTACAACGGACAAATAAGGGCTGCCAGATATGTAAACAGCGATTCTTTTAACGGATATCATCTTTATTCACTTCGGTTCGAGAATAATATTTTCCAGTTTTATTCAAAAAGGCCTATCGATTATATCCCATTGGATAGCTTTAAAAACTTTAACGCTCCGCCTCATTCCATATTCTACGCCCGTAAGTTGTCTATCGATATTCTAAACCAGCAACATGTGCCATTTAAAATATTGAGCTCATTCCCTAACTATCCGCAGGAAAACATTCTCCCAAAATTTGTGGATGTTACTACCCGTGAAACTGTGTTAGATAGTGTTTACCTGATCACAAAATAACCTACTCGCCAGCGCTACCGCCGTTAATCATATCTGATACTATGCCTTTGTTATCTTTTCTTTCGGCCAAAAACACACCAGCAAGATGTACAATTATAAATGCAAGGACAAAGTACATGCCAACGCTATGAATTTCCCGCAATGCATGAATCTTCAATGCGGGTACATCATCTTCAAAAGCCATGCATAAGCCGGTTATTCCCATTATGCCTAAAAGCACATAAAAAGTAATGTATAACGATTTAACCACTACATCGTGCCTTGCTTGCCCGGTATGTTCCCTTTTAAGCTGAGCATAAGCAAATTTCAGCTTCCGGATCAGTTTTTGATCTGCGCGATGGGATAGCTCCAGGATCAAACGAAATATAAAAAGTGCAATAAGCGTGTAACCGAAATAAGTATGTAATTCCCAAACTCTATCACCAATCTCATGAGCTGCACTCCGTGCCTGATCCTGGGAAACTGACAGGTTCTTCTCTGCCAATGACTTTTGAATTACTCCGGCATTTGTATGTCCATTGGTAATTGTGCTGTTCGCCAGTACGGTCAACAACGATCCCGAAATAACTATGGCGCTAAGCCAATGCCATAGGCGCAAACCTGAAGAATATTTTTTCTTCTGTAATGTATCAGAGAGCTCCTGTTTTACAGGTTCAATAAGTGCCATATTAGTTTAGATTTGTTTTTTGCCAGTAAAATAAAAAAGGAATCTGTTATAAAACTGTTTTGACCTGCTTAAGTTGCATAGTTCAGAATTACTTCATTTTTCGGTAATAGTTTTATTACGTAAAAACAGGTGACAAGCCTTGATATTTTTTTTAGGTTTGATCATACAAATTACACTATGCGTCTATCCATTTTACTCAGCCTTATACTATTATTTACAGTTGTTGGTGCCAGGGCACAGGATAATTACGAGATCCAGGTCTATGGATCAGAAACGGTAGAAAAAGGCCACACCATGGTTGAATTGCACAGCAATTATACTATTGAAGGCAGTAAAACTATTGTGGATGGCCAATTGCCTACCAATCATGTAGTTCATGAAACTATTGAAATTACACACGGATGGACCACCTGGTTCGAAACCGGGTTTTACATTTTTAACTCAATAGGCAGCGATGGTCGCACAGCTTATGTAGGTTCGCACATCAGGCCAAGGGTAGCAGCACCGGAAAGCTGGAAGTGGCCGGTGGGAGTTAGTTTATCTACAGAATTCGGATTTCAAAAGTCAGCTTTTGATGCCAATACATGCACGCTCGAGATACGGCCAATTATTGATAAAAAATGGGGCGGCTGGTATTTTTCACTTAACCCGACCGTTGACAAAAGTTTTGCAGGCCCAGATGCCAATAGAGGATTCATTTTCTCACCTAACATTAAGCAAAGCTATGATATTACCAAGGTAGTAGCATTGGGCATAGAGTACTATGGCACTACCGGCCCATTTTTTCACTACGATCCGATAAAAGAGCAGGACCATCAATTATTCCTTGCAACAGATTTAAACTTTAATCCAAACTGGGAGTTTAATGCCGGTTTGGGCTGGGGCTTAACAAGCCAAGCTGATAAAGCTATTTTTAAAGTGATTTTAGGCAGGCGTTTTTAATCATTCTACCTTGTACCGGTATACCTGCCGGCCAATATTGCCTTTATCGTCGATGCCTTCTACCACTACACGGTATACACCTTGTCCACCGGCGTTGTAAAACTCGAAAGCAGCATTACCGTTTTTATCTGTTACTATTTCAGGGGCCCAGTAAACGGTTGCGCGCTTATCAATGTAGTTTGCATTAAATGTATTTTGATATTTTGGCGAGTAAAACCCACGCGCTTTATAAAAGCCATGTGCAGCAATCTGCAAAACGTCTCTTGCTGGCATACGACTAATTGGACGGGGACCTTTATAAGTTGTAATAGAAATTACGCCACCACCACCCAAGCTACCAAAAGCGCTTGCTGATGCATTTCTAAAGACCTCTACTTTCTGTACATCATTAAATGGTATTTCATCGATACTACTACCTGGCGGCAGCTTTGCTCCGTCAACCATAATTAACATTGGTCTGTATCCCTTTAGCCTTTGTGCAACTGTTAGATATGGAATTTTAACATTAGGAAAGTTTGTATCTGTGATGAACATAACTCCAAGCAAAATTCCATTCAATTTATCTGACAATAGACCATCACTGGTTGAGTTTTCAAAGCTTACAACCTGATCGGCATCTCCTGCATAAGGTATTGTCCTGTATTCTTCCGGCTTACTTTGCCTTATTTTAACTTCTTTCAGCATTATGCCTTTACCAAGACTATACTTACTAAATGTATTTGCAAGTGAAGTGCTGTCTTCTAGTGACGCCAATGTTAAGAATTTATCTGTGGCGAGCAGTCGTGCCTGTGGTAAATAACCTTCTATAACTGGGTCAGGAGTTTCTTCGATATATTTTATGATTAGCTTGTTTTTGTTTTTATCTGACACTGCTTTTAAGAGAAAACGAGTACTATCACTGAAACACAAATATTTGAAATCAAATGCACCTGACGTATCCGTAACGCCTTTCATCATTGGGCCACCATCCAAATTTGCCAGGTCAACCTTGATACCTGCAACCGATTTTCCTTGTGCCGCAGTAATAACTCCTTTTATATCCAGTCCCTTTTGTGCCTGGTAGGCAACAGGCGGGTAGCCCTTACCAAGCAATTGTTTCCAGGTAAACCGCCGATAGCCTTGTGTAAGCATCAATACGTCCAGATCGGAGATGGTCTGCTTATTTATATCAGCAAAATAGTAATTAGGCTGTTCAATATATCCCTTCAGATCTGACGACATTAATAACCATGTGAGAATGGTATTTTCATTATTTTCATTTACAGATACCTTACTTTCATCGATTACCGATACCGAAAAATGACCCGATACCAGGCTGTCTGAGGCGGTTTTGGCAGAGAGGCTTAAAGACACTTTTTCATAATCATTGTAGGTCGATTTATCCGAACTGACATCAAGCTTTAACAGATCGGGGCGCTGAATAAATGCCAACCTTTCGCTTAAAGG
Source organism: Bacteroidota bacterium (assembly GCA_018266915.1). Lineage (GTDB taxonomy): Bacteria > Bacteroidota > Bacteroidia > Sphingobacteriales > Sphingobacteriaceae > Mucilaginibacter. Next base: position 16,229 of record JAFDZM010000036.1, read on the forward strand.
CTCACCAGAGGAAGAGAATAAAGTAAGCTGGACTACACCCGTACGAAAACGTTTTTTGGGCAGGTCGACATCCATAGATGGATTTGTCAGCTTAATGGTGCCATCTGCTACATTAACACCCGAATTCATTACGATATAGAAAGACTGCCCTTTATTGTTATCTAAAAAGGCTTTGTTGGTCCTTACACCGATGGTCAGTTTATCCGGATCATCATTATAAACTTTCAATGCAATACCACTGGACACGGGTGCGGGAAGATCAATGGATGCCTGGCGGCCATCAGGATATATGACATTTGCTTTGTAGTTTTTGCCCTCTTCGGGGTGAAGAAAAAAGAACCCCATGCCTAAATGCGATGAGTTGAAAGTCGTTATCGTATCACCTTTGTTGTCGGTAATATTTCCTTTAACGTCAAGCCCTGCCCCATTCCCATCAATAGCCTTAAAGGCAATTTTTGAAGTAACGCCAAATATCATATCCCCCCCTTCGGGAAAGAATTGGATATCTGGCTTTGTATCTTTTTGGGGTAATTTGACCACTTTAGGATTATAAGAAGATTCAACCGGGATGATCTGCTCAAACAGACATTCCCCGGTAACATGTTGCATCAGTTTAGTGTAAGCTCTTATTTTGTAATTCCCTTTGCGTAAGGAGTCGGGTAATGTAAAATCACCCCAGGCCAGGCCATTGTTAAGCTGCAGTTTGATGGAGTGCAGAAATTTATTTTCGGGATTGATCAGATCAACATATAGTACCTCACTTAGCTTTGATGGTTCATGCTGCTCACCGAAGGTAACATAAGCTTTAAAGTAAAGCGTATCGCCCACAAAATACCAGGGCTTATCCAGATGCAGATAAACTTTTTCGAGTGTATTGCCGGAATAAAATGATTGCAATTTAGAGATGACGCCTTTTATCGGAACAGCATTGTCAACCTGGCAAAAAGCATTCAGGATGAATAATAACAGAATAAGAGATAAGGCCAACTTCCGCATATTCTAATTTATTAAAAATCAGAGACATTATAAGCTTTTTAATAGAAAAGGACGAAAAACTGACTTATTCGACCTTATATCTGTATACCTGGCGTCCAATATTGCCTTTATCGTCTACACCTTCTATAACTACACGATAAATACCTTGTCCATCGGAGTTATAGTATTGGAATGAGGCATTACCATTTTGATCGGTTGCTAACTCTGGCAACCACAAAATAGTGCTGCGCAGGTCGGGCTTGCTGGTGCCGGGTTTTACGTCATATTTTGGTGAATAAAATTCACGCCCCAAATAAAATCCATGCATCCTAAACGACAAGGTACCTAAGGTGGCACCAGCAGGGCCGCCTATATCCGCCGCATTTTTACGCGAAGTAATGACCAATACGCCCGCGCCACCGCGCACACCATAAATCGTTGCATTTGCTCCGGATAATACTTCAACTGTTGCTACAGACAGTGGGTTAATATTATCGATGCTTTGACCCAATTCTAACTCAGAACCATCTAATACAACGAGCATCGGTTCGGTAAGCGGTGTTCCTTGACTACTCACAACATTGCTTACAAGGTTATACGGTATACCATTAGTAAAACTAATTCCATGAAGCAAGCCATTTAAACCAGTTGATAAACTTGGCGCATTTTTGAACTTGTCACCACTCACTACCTGGTCAGCATGGCCGGAACCACCCAGGTTAGACGATTCGTAATTGTTTTTATCATTCAACTCAACATTTTTTGCGTTAGCGCTCGTTCTTGGACTATATAATGTATTTTTAGCAATGCCTGCTTCCAATGCCGGCTTATTGTAACCGGCGTAAAAGGCCATTGCTTTGTCTAAATCTCCTTGTAAAACTGGTTCCTTCTTTTCTGTCACTGCCAGCCCGGGTTTATCTGCATCTACAGTAAATACAGTATTGTTTTTCATTTTGGTTGAACCGGTAGCCTGCAACGTGAGTATTGTACTATCCGGCATTGCCGGTAAATTGGCAAATCTGAACTTCCCATTATTATCTGTTCTTTCGCCAAGGGTGCTCCTGCGATCAGTTGTTAGCAGCATTACATCCATATCCTTAACCGGTGCACCGGCTGCATTTTTTGCAGTACCGCTTATTTCGAGGTTTTTTTCTGGAGCATAAGCAAATGCGGAATCGCGGCCGGCAAGCAACTTCTTCCATGTAAAGCGACGATAACCCTGGGTAAGCATAAGGGCATCCAGATCGGCAGCAGTTTGATTGTTATTTTGCAGAAAATAATAATTCGGTTGCTCAACGTAACCCCGCACTTGCGAAGTCAGTAATAAATAAGTCAAAATAGTTGTCTCATTATTTTCGTCAACGGGCACTTTGCTTTCGTCTATCACAGCCACAGAAAAATGCCCTCCTGCAGCGTTTCCTTTATCTTTAGCGGCTACTGATACAGATACCTTTTCCCGCTTATTATAGATGCTTTTGTTGCTGGCTAAAGTAAGATCAACCAGGTCAGGATTCTTTAAAAACACCAACCGTTCACTCAATGGGTCACCTGTTTGGGAAAATAAAGTTATCTGAACTACGCCTGTCGGGAACTGGCTGTTGGGAATATCCATACTTAACCTGCGGCTATCCAGTTTAGTGTTTACTGTATTTACGAATCCGGTGCCATAAATCACAAGGCTAATACTCTTATTCAGATTTTCCTGGAAATAGGCTTTGTTGCTGCGTATCTCAATAGATAATTTACCAAGTGTGTCTTGCACTGCAAGGGCAATGCCCTTGCTTTGTACTGCCGGCAAATTAAAAGTCCCTTGCGAACCATCAGCGAAAGTTACTTTGGCTTTGTAGGTTTTACCCTCTTCGGGCTGCAGGTAAAATGCTCCCATCCCTAAATGCGATGAAGAAAAAGCAGCTACCTGGGCATTGGTATTATCAAACACTACTCCCTTTACATTTACGCCTAATCCATTTGCTCCGATCGCTTTAAAGGCAACTTTTGATACCATGCCGCTCGTCAGTTCACCTCCTTCAGGAAAGAACTGCAGATCAGCCTGTCCTTTTTGTTCTGTTTTATTAGCTGCCATACCTGCATTCATAGCAGAGCCAATGGCAATAGTTTTATCAAAAAAATACTCAGGTGCATTTTGCATATAATTGGTATATGCCCTAACCCTGTAGTTACCTGCATTTAAGGCAAAAGCCAATGGAAAATCGCCCCAGCCTATGCCACCAACAATTTGAAGCTTTATTGATCTGACAATCATATTTCCGGGCCCAATCAGATCAACATGCAAAACGCCGCTCAACTTAGAGAGATCATAATGTTCTCCCTGGGTTAAGTAAGCTTTAAAGCGCATCGTATCACCGGCAACATAATAAGGTTTATCAAAGTGCAGGTATGCTTTTTCTATGATATGATTACCTGATAGGCTTTTTAACCCGGAAACTATATTATTTGTTACCGGATTATCGATTTGCCCAAAGGCATGCAGATTACAAAATGCCGCAAGAAATGCACAAGCGTACAATATTTTTTTCATGGCAAAAAGGAATTGAAATCTATTTTCTATTCATCCGGCCCGGATCAAACCAATCTCAAAAATAACCCGGGCGGATGAATATGTAATTGGTTATCTAAACTTATAACTAAATTTTTAATTTTCAAAAATTATCAATTAAAAATTTAGTTTTCAGGGCGCTTGGTTAAATTTCAGGAATTTAAACTGTTCTGTCAAATTATTTTAACAACAAAAAACCGCATAAAGCGGCCTCATTTAATATTTGATGTATAGTAATTCTATTTATTAATTTCTAAATAACAGCGCGGTCTTTTCCAGTACCTTTTCACTGATCCGCTCCGGATTATTGAACTGTTGCTCAACCAATTCTTTAGGAAACTCTATGCTACCTCCTGAGGTTTTTACCATCACACCTTCATCAAACTCTGTATGGTTTTTATAACCGCCAATTGCTGGATTATGCTTTTCTAAACGGATCAACAATTCTACAATCGCGTATGTAGGCAAATTACTTCTGGGCATCGGGGCAAAATTACATTAACAATTTAATAATTAATTATTAAACTTATGTTAACAATTAACTCCAAATTAATGTAATTCTAATCAACCTGCAACATTGTTTATTTGCTGCCGCCGTTATCATTGCCCGGCATATCATTATTATTATTATTATTGTCGTCTTTATTTTTATCCTTCTTAAATTCCATCTTACCAAACCTGTAGCTCAAGGTAATACCGAAAGAACGGAATGGTATCTCGCGAATATTAGTCTGCTCAAATCCAGTTCCACTGGTAGTTGATTTCTGGTTAAGATAATTTGCAAACGGATCAGTAGTGGTTAACCCTATGCTTGCTTTCTTGTTCCAGAATTGTTTCCTCACCGCCACATTGTAAAATGCAAAAACCGGCCTGTTTCCCTGAATAGTACGCTGTGAAGAGTTGTAAACGCCAAAGACTTCACCAATCAGGTCGTGGCCGAAATCATAGCTTGCATTCAGGTTAATACGGTACATGAAACCGCTGACCTGCGGGTTACCCGGATTGGTAGTGATCCTGTTAGAGAACATCATATTAGTGCGCAGGTTAAACTGCTTGGTTACAGGCAACGAACCGAATAAACTGATCCCTTCGGTAGTTTCGGTACCTATGTTATAGCGTTGATTAAGATACACGTTGCTATATGAGGTGCCGTTAAGCGTTAAGCTGTCATAGTGCGTGGTGTAAGATTGCAGATCGTTGGTATTGTAACGATAAAATGCACCGATATAAATATTAGCGCCCTGAGCGAAGGATTTGCTATAACCAAATTCATAATTATGGCCTATCTCAGGTTTCAGGTTCGGGTTACCGGTGCTGATATTGTGCGGGTCGCTGATGTTATAGAAAGGGTTTAAGCTTCCATAATCCGGACGTTCGATGCGGTAGCTATAGCTCAATTTAAACGACTGTGTTTCATCAATTTTGTGCGATAATACGATTGACGGCGCTACGGTATTATAAGATGGTATTTGCTGCGCGCCAGGAAAATTAGCTGTTGTGCTTGTATACTCATCCCTTACCCCTGCTTTACCATTGATAAAATCATTAAATACCGAAAAGGTGGTAGAAAGGTACGCGGCATATATTTTCCGGTCATAGCTGAACCCATAGGTTTGGTTTTGATCGGGTACAAATCCGCCCTCTGTAAGTGTATCGGTAGCTACGGTATTATTAATATTTTCCAGTACCAGTTTTGTACCGGCTTCAATAGTAAATTTTTTGGTTACCGGTTGGGTATAATCTATAGAAATATCAGTTTCATGGTCCGTTCCAGGGTTATTACTTCTGATTCCGGAATAATGCCCGGTAGCCAGGGAATCGGTTTGCTGAAGGTAATCAGATTTGTTATTACCGTAGCTTGAGTTAAATAAGATATCCAGTTCCTGGCCTTCTTTATCAAATGTCTTTCTATAGTCCAGGCTATAATCGAAATACCTGCCCCTGAAACGGCTATCCGAATTTCTCTGGCTCAGGATATCTGATAATACTGTATTGGTAGGGATGTCAATTGTGCTGGAGGACTGGTTGGTTGGCCCATAACTATGATTAGCAAAGTAGTTATAGCCGAATGATGCTGTCAATGCATCCTTTTTAGTAATGTCCCAGTTAAAGCTGATACCTGAGTGAAAACCACCCCGTGTGAAAGAGTTGTTGCCATTTTGGTAAAGGTCCGTAAGCGTATTGCCGTTATATGATCTGTTGTCGCTAATATTGGTAGTAGTAGTATTAATCTGTTCACCACCGCCAAAAAATGCATTCACTCCAAAATTGCCTTTGCGGGCATTCAGGTTGAAGCTTCCATTTTCGCGGCGTGTACCCGCCGAAAGGTTAAAGTTGCCATTTACTCCTTCGACCTTGCTATCTTTTAAAACGATATTGATGATACCGCCTGTACCGTTTGCATCGTATTTAGCCCCCGGACTGGTGATCACCTCGATAGCTTTTATTTGTGTAGCCGGGATAGATTGCAATGCGTCGGTTAAACTTGCTCCAAATATGCTTGAAGGCTTACCATTGATCAGGAAGCGGATATTGGAGTTGCCTTGTAATTGCACGTTGCCATCAACATCCACAGTAACCTGGGGTACTTTCTGCAGTACATCAGATGCGGTGCCGCTCTGTGAGGTAAGGTCATTCGCCACATTGAAAACCATCTTGTCGATCTTGTTTTGCACAACCGGGGCCTTTGCTACGATATCAACTGATTTTAACTGGGTTTGAATAGGCTCAAGCATTATCGTTCCCAGAGAAATATTAGGAGTAGCATTATTAATGCTCAGATGATCGATTATTTTCTTTTTGTAACCCATAAAATCAACCGATATGACGTAATCGCCTGGGTTAACATTCATAAGGGTGAAATTACCTTTGGGATCGGTCGATGCGCCATCGAACGGGCTTGCTGCCCCTGCTTTTGAAATACTTACAGTAGCATAATCAACAGGTTGCTTGGTAACCGCATCAATCACCTTACCACTTATACGCCCCCTTGGATTGTTATAAGGCTGCGCGTTAACAATAGCTGAAGAGCAAATAAAAAATAATAATATTATAATAATATTTCGCATAATCTGGTTATCACTGATCTTTAAAATCGGGCGAAAATGATCAGAAATTTTGGATTAAATCTGATCGGCCGTTAATTGTAGTGTGATTTTTACACAAGTTGTAGACGTGGATGACAATTGCATAAACACAAAGCGGCAATTAACTATATATCAAACGGTTATTAATCAAAAATTGATTTACAGTATTTGTAACAATGCTAATAGATACTTTGACTATTTAATTCAGAAGATAAGCACCAGGGTGCCGGCGATGATTAATAATGCCCCGGAAGCCGATTTTATTGTGATAGGATCCTTTAAAAATATAGCAGATAATATGATAGCCAAAGCCACACTCAGCTTATCAACCGGCGCAACCTGCGATACATTTCCAACCTGCAACGCTTTAAAATAGAATATCCATGATAAACCCGTGGCGCAACCGGATAGTACAAGGAAAGTCCAGTTTGTTTTACTGAGCGCACCCATATTTTCGGCGCTGCCTTTATATAAAGCTATTGACCATGCAATGATCAATATAATAACAGTGCGTATGGCAGTCGCCAGGTCGCTGTCGACTCCTTTGATACCAATTTTTGCAAATATTGCGGTTAATGCTGCAAAAGCCGCCGAAAGTAAAGCATATATCCACCACATGATTTTTAATTAGTGAATGACTGAATTAGTGAATTGTTGAATGGTTGAATATGTTAAGTAGATTGGTTCCGTTAATTCTCCTTACAACCATTATAACAAACCTACACCCAAAATCCATCGATACCAAATGTATCCAAAATTGAGTTTGTACATTTATTGAAAATTTAAACAGCGTCTCCTGTTTTGGAGCGATCAGAACAAAACGCATGAAGATACTGATCATTGAGGACGAGAAAGGGCTGCGTGAAAGTATTGAGGAATACTTTAGCGAGGCTGGCAATATTTGTGAAACAGCGTCAAACTACCAGGAAGCGATGGGTAAGGTAAGTATATACAGTTACGATTGTATTTTGCTGGATATCACCTTGCCGGGCGGCAGTGGCATCGAAATTTTAAAATACCTTAAAAAGAATAACAATACCGATGGCGTACTGATCATTTCAGCAAAGAACTCTCTGGATGACCGCCTGGAAGGCCTCGACCTTGGCGCTGATGATTATCTGGTGAAGCCTTTCCATTTGTCCGAGTTGCGGGCGCGGGTTACTGCCATTATCCGCCGAAAAACATTTAACGGTAGCAACCAGCTTGTATTTAACGAGATCAATATCGACCTGCTTGCCAAAACGGCAAAAGTGAATGATCAGTCTGTTAAACTTACGCGGAAGGAATATGCATTGCTTTTATATTTCATTGCCAATAAAGGAAAAGTGGTTTCAAAAAATGCCATTGCCGAACACCTTTGGGGCGATGGTATGGACCTGGCCAATAATTTCGATTTTATCTACTCACATATTAAAAACCTTAGAAAAAAATTAATGGAGGCAGGAAGTAATGACTATATTCAGGCTGCTTATGGCATGGGCTATAAGTTTACCAGTTAATGAAACTCATCGCCCGATACAATCGCGTTAATTTGCTCACCACCATTGTGGTGATGCTGATAACGGGTATTGTTTACTACCAGGTAATCAGTTTGATATTAATCAAACAGTTGGAAAAGAACTTACAGGTTGAAGAAGACGAGATATATGAATATGTAGACCTGAACCATCATCTGCCGCAGGTTTTTAAATCTAATGACCAGCAGATCACGTTCACAGAAGCTAAACCTGGATCGGTAGAACGACATTTTATAAACACGGTTTACCACAATTTCGACAATCCTAAATACGCAAAAAGGCACCCGCATCGCGACGATGATGAATATGAAACCGGACGGGGATTAATCACCTCGGTTACTGTTGGCGCCAAATATTATAAGGTATTGATAGTTGTATCGACAGTAGAAGCAGAGGACCTGATACAGATCATTTTTGGTATTACTGCAGGCGTAATACTTTTGCTATTTGTCACACTGTATGTAACCAACAGGCTGCTTCTTAATAGGCTTTGGCAGCCTTTTTACGACCTGCTAAAAGAACTCAGGCTTTTCGATATTACTGACAGTAAGGATATACCGCTTGAAAAAACCAGGATCGATGAGTTTGAAGAGCTGAACCAGGCAATCATAGGCATGTCGACCCGGGTTAAGGGCGATTATAAGGAGCTAAAAACTTTTACAGAGAACGCCTCACACGAATTGCTCACCCCTATCGCAGTTATCAATTCCAAAATGGATACATTGATACAGACTGACACTTTCACCCACAAACAAAGCAAGTTATTGAGCGACCTTTATGGCGCGATTTCTAAACTCACCCGTTTAAATCAATCATTGCTTTTGCTGGTAAAAATCGAAAACCGCCTGCTGGAAAGGAATGAGCATATCGACTTGAAACAACACATCGAAGAGTTGCTTATTCAATTCGAGGAAATATTCCTCGACAAAGAATTAATGGTAAGTAGTGATCTGGTGGAAAAAGAAGTTGTGGCCAGCACCTATCTTATTGACATTTTATTAAATAACCTGTTGGGAAATGCTATCAGACATAACCATGCCGGCGGAGAGATCAGGGTCAAACTGACATCAGAGGCGTTAATAGTTCAAAACACCGGTGCGACGGAAGCGCTACAACACGATCAGATATTTACCCGTTTCCATAAGTCTACCGAGTCTGAAGGCAGCGGTCTTGGGCTCACCATATCAAGGCAAATTTGTGAGAATTTAAACTTCACGTTAAATTACAGTTATCAGTCGTCTTTTCACACTTTTACAGTCAATTTTTAAGGTTTACGTCCCAAATTTTTACAGAATTAAATTTTTACTTTAGCGAATCTAACACAATTACATTGACCGTTAAATGAAGTGGTTTCCCTGTCTTTTCCTGTGTATTTTTTCATTTTCTGTTTCGCAGGCGCAAGTCAATTCATTGGATCATTATCTTGAAATAGCAAAAAACAACAGCCCGCTTCTGAAAGACTTGCACAACCAGGTTGCCTTAAACCAGCAGGACAGCTTACGTTTAATGGCCGGTTTTAAACCACAAGTAAATTTAACCAGCGCCGGCTTGTACGCCCCAACTATTAATGGCTATGGATATGCCTCTCCTATTACTAATGAGCACACCCTTAATGGACTGGTTGGAGTAAACCAGGCTATCGTAAGTAAGAACAATATCAAATCGCAGGTTGAGGCTATTAATTTACAATCGCAATCAATCAACAATTCGGCAAAAATATCCGAGCAGGATTTGAAGAAAGCTATAACCGGGCAATACATTACTGCATATGGCGATCAGCAGCAGGTTAATTTCAACCAGGAAATTGTTACGCTGCTGACCAATGAAGAAGATGTTCTGAAAAAACTGGCGCGGGCAAATGTATACCGTCAGAGCGATTATCTTACTTTCCTGGTCACCTTAAAGCAGCAGCAATTGCAGCTTGCACAGGCACGGTTACTATACAAAAACGACTATGCTACTTTAAATTATCTTACTGGAATTGCAGATACCAGCGTGGTTGAATTAGCTGAGCCCAACCTGGAAAGAGGGCTGCCACCGGATATAAGTTCAAGTGTATTTTTCAGGCAATACAAACTGGATAGCCTGAAACTTGTAAATAGTAAGCAACAGATCGACTTTAGCTATAAACCGAAAGCCAATGCTTTTGCCGACGCCGGTTATAACAGCGACTTTATGGGGCAGGCCTGGAAGAACTTTGGTACAAGCATCGGGTTCAGTCTATCAATGCCGATCTATGACGGCGGCCAGCGGAAAATGCAGTACAAAAAATTGTCTTTGCAGGAAGAAACACGACAGACCTACAAAGCGTTTTTTAATACACAATACAAACAGCAAATAGCACAGCTAAATCAGCAGATCAGCGAAAACGAGAAGTTGATGCCACAGATATTGGATCAGATCAAATACTCGGAAGGGCTGATAAAAGTAGACACCCAGCTTTTGCAAACCGGCGATGTCAAGATAGCCGACCTGATATTAGCCATTAACAACTACTTAGCGGTACGAAACCTAAAGACACAAACCATTATCAACAAACTGCAACTGATAAATCAGTTAAATTACTGGAACAGGTAACATGAAAATATTAACCAGATACCCGGCTATTAAATGCCTGTTCTTAGCAGCAGGTATTTCGCTATGCCTTGGCTCATGCAAAAGCGATAAAAAGGCCGATGGCGACGACGATGCCAACGTAAAAGCACAAACACCCGTAACGGTTACCACCATTGATCAGAGCTCACTTACCGATTATATCGATCTGAATGCGACTTCGGTTTTTCAACAGAAAAACTATATTAAATCAAACGCCAACGGTTATATACAGCAAGCCCGTGCATTGCCGGGCCATTTTGTGAATAAGGGCGATGTACTTTTCACAGTAAAAACCAAAGAAGCACAGGCCATTGGCAATAGTATCAATGTGCTGGATACTACGTTGAAATTTTCGGGTGTCAACAAAATAAAATCACCCGGGCCGGGTTATGTAAGCCAGTTGAGTCACCAAACCGGAGATTATGTACAGGATGGCGAAGCATTGGCTACCATCAGCGACCGCTCGAGTTTTGTATTTGTGATGCAAATGCCGTATGAACTACGCCAATATGTAAAACAGGGGCAGAACATCCAGCTTACTTTACCGGGCGGACAAACTGTGAACAGCCATGTAGCTTCTTTTATGCCATCAGTTGATACCGTAGCACAAACCCAGGGTGTGGTTTTGAAACTAAACTCAGGCGATCAGATACCTGAAAACCTGGTTGCTAAAGCACGCATTGTTAAATCAGAAAAAAAGAACACCACATCGTTACCTAAAGCTGCGCTGCTTGCCAACGAAACCCAAACTGAGTTTTGGGTGATGAAGCTCATTAACCCGACTACCGCGGTGAAAGTGCCAGTGACAAGGGGAATCGAGATGGGTGACCGTGTAGAGATATTATCACCTAAGTTCTCGGCTGATGATAAAATTGTAGTGACCGGCAATTACGGTTTGCCAGATACTGCTAAAGTTAAGATCGTAAAACAATGACCAAAAGGCCGCTACAGGATTTCTTTATATCGCACAAAAAGCCCCTTAGTTTGGTGCTGGCTATTGTAATTATGGGCGGCTTGTATGCCTATTCTAAATTACAGACCTCTTTATTTCCGGAGATTACTTTCCCAAAGATCAAAATCATAGCTGACGAAGGTTTGCAACCGGTAAACAAAATGATGGTAACGGTTACTAAACCGTTGGAAAATGCCATCAAACAGGTACCCGATCTGAAAACTGTGCGCAGTACCACCAGTCGCGGCAGTTGCGAGATATCGGCCTTTATGAGCTGGGATGCAGATATCGATCTTTCGCTGCAAAGGATACAAACTAGTATCGACCAGATAAAAAACGACCTGCCTGCCGATGTTAATATATCGGTGGCAAAAATGAACCCGTCAATATTGCCGGTGAGTGGTTATACGCTGGAGAGCCATACAAGGACACCAATAGAGCTCCGGCAATTGGCTACCTATACCGTGAAACCTTTCTTGTCGCAGGTGGATGGCATTTCAGAGATCAGGGTGATCGGCGGCAAGGCAAAGGAATACTGGTTATCGCTGAACAAACAAAAAATGAGTTCGCTCAGTCTTACGCCTGATATCATCAACACCACACTAACCAATACCAACTTTGTAAAATCAGAGGGTTATCTTTCTGACTATAACCGGTTCTATCTTACCGTTACCGATGCTACCATCAATGCCAAAGATCAGTTGGCCGATTTGGTAATCAGTAATAACCGCAAGCGCGTTGTGCGGCTGAAAGACTTTGCTGATATATCAGTTCAGGAAGGGATTGAATATACCAAGATCAACGCCAATGGGCATGACGGCGTACTTATCGCTGTTATTAAACAGCCTAATGCCAACCTGGTATCACTGTCGGCAGATATGGATGCCAAGGTGGAAGACCTGAAAAAGATCCTGCCGCACGATGTTACTATCAAACCTTACTATATTCAGGCGGACTTTGTAAAAAGCTCTATCAAAAGCGTAACGGATAGTCTTTGGATAGGTTTATTATTGGCGATCATTGTTGCTATTATTTTCCTGCGCTCATTAAAGGCAAGTGCGACTATCCTGATCACGATACCTATTACCATCTGTTTAAGCCTGATCGTGCTTTATGCAATCGGCTACACCTTTAATATTATGACATTGGGTGCCATCGCTGCCGCGATAGGTTTGATCATCGATGATGCTATTGTTGTTGTTGAACAGATACACCGCACACACGAAGAACATCCTGACGAGCATACCTTAAAATTGCTGCAAAAGGCCATCGATTACCTTTTCCCGGCTATGGTGGGCTCATCTATCAGTACTATCGTGATCTTTATTCCTTTTGTGCTGATGAGCGGTGTGGCCGGGGCTTATTTTAAGGTACTGACCAATACCATGATCATAACCCTGGTATGCTCATTTTTTGTAACATGGATTGGTTTACCTGTGATTTACCTGCTGCTCACCCGCAAAAAGAAAAATGATTCTATAAAAGAACAACATGAAGAACACCATGTTAAAAAACAGAAATGGGTTTCGTGGTTTATCCTTCGTCCGTGGTTAAGCCTGGCTATTGTGGGTGGACTGATTGCGGTAATCGTTATCGTACCCAAACTACTGGAAACAGGCTTTCTTCCAGAAATGGATGAAGGCACTATTGTATTAGATTACACCTCTCCTCCCGGCACATCACTTGAAGAAACCGACAGGATGCTGCACCAGGTAGAAAAAATCATACTTGCTCAACCTGAAGTTGAAGCCTACTCAAGGCGTACAGGTACTCAAATGGGGTTTTTTATTACCGAGCCGAATACAGGCGATTATCTGATACAGCTAAAAAAAGACCGGGATAAAACCACAGAAGAGGTAATAAGCGATCTGCGTCAAAAAATTGCTTCCACGCAACCTGCCTTGCGAATCGATTTTGGACAAGTAATAGCAGATATGCTGGGTGACCTGATGACATCAACCCAGCCTATTGAGATAAAAGTATTCGGCGACGATCAGCAAAAATTACACGATCTATCTAAACAAATTGCCGATGCCGCGGGCTCAGTAAAGGGCACAGCCGATGTGTTTGACGGTATTGTAATAGCTGGTCCGTCGGTTAGCATCGACCCGCATTATAGTAAGCTGGCACAGTATAACATCACCCCTGCCAGTCTGCAGTTTCAACTGCAAAGTGCTTTACAGGGGAACATTATCGGCAACATGCTCGAGCGTGAACAGTTGTCGCCTATCCGCATGGTTTATCCTGGCAACAAAAATCTGCGTGTGGATGACATTAAAAATCAGACAATCTTTACCCCATCAGGCAAACTAATACCAATAACCGAATTAGCCTCTGTCGAACTAAAACCAGGCGAAGCAGAAGTAAACCGCGAGAACCTGCAATCAATGGGTGTAATATCAGCCCGGTTGGAGAATGCAACTATAGGAACTGTTATTCCTGCCATACAAAAAAGCATCGCACAAAAAGTAAGTTTGCCGGAAGGTTATCACGTCGAATATGGCGGCGATTACGCCCAGCAGCAGCAATCGTTTAAAGAATTACTAACCATCCTGATCACAGCGAGCCTGCTGGTGTTTGGTGTTATACTATTCTTGTTCAAACAATTCAGGATTGCATTCCTCATATTAATCATTGCCGTATTGGGTACGGCCGGTAGCTTATTGGCACTTTATATTACCGGAACACCACTTAACGTAGGCAGTTATACCGGGCTGATCATGATCGTGGGTATTATTGGCGAGAATGCTATTTTCACTTTCCTGCAGTTTAAAGAGCGGGCACAAGCGAATATGTGCGAAGTAAATACCCCGACGACTGACTGCGTGAATGAAGCCATTGTGTTTTCAATTTCTACCCGCCTGAGACCAAAGCTGATGACTGCCCTGGGAGCTATCATAGCGCTGATGCCTTTGGCATTAGGTATAGGCGCCGGTGCGCAATTGCATCAGCCATTGGCCATTGCAGTTATTGGCGGTTTCCTGGTGGCGTTGCCGCTGTTGCTTATTGTATTGCCAAGTGCACTGAGGATATTGTACAAAAAAGGACAGTTCCATACTCCCCATCACAACTATTTGTAATAAAAATGTAAATAAAACAGGTTTGTTACAGAATTAACCTCTATATTTAGAAACTGTAGCTTTAGTTTTTGCTCTGAAAAAAAAGTCGGGCCAATATAACTTATGCTTCAATTTGACGTTTAAACGAGAAATAAAATTAACTAATTTTTAATAAGAGAAGGCAAACGAAGCTCATGGCAAGAAAGACTGATTTTATACACTCTACTGAATCTGAACCACATCGCATCCGCACCAAAAAAATTCTCAAGCAATTTCCCGACCTGAGAAACCTGATAGGTAAAAATCCTTTGACGATATTCGCCATCATTGGATTGGTTCTTTTCCAGTTAGTCGGCGCATATCTTTTGCGTGATCAATCGTGGTGGCTGGTGTTTGGTGCTGCCTATCTGTTAGGCGCTTTTGCCGACCATGCATTATTCGTAATGATACACGAGTGTACGCACCAGTTATTATTTAAAAATCGTAATGCAAACCGTTGGGCAGCCTTACTTGCCAACTTACCGCAGATACTGCCAAGCGCTATTTCGTTCGAGAAATATCATATCAAACACCACTCCTTCCAGGGAGTGCATGAATTAGATGCAGACTTGCCAAACAAATGGGAAGCTAAACTGATCAATAATTACTTTCTCGGTAAGATGCTTTGGTTATTCTTCTTCCCGGTATTCCAGATATTTCGTTTGTCAAGGTTAAAGGAGATCCACCCTATTGACGGATGGATCATTACCAATTTCCTTACACAAGCTGTTTTTACCACAGCTGTTTGGTACTTTTTAGGATTTCACGCCATAGGGTTTTTGTTTCTTAGCTTTTGGTTTTCAATCGGCCTGCATCCGCTTGGTGCAAGATGGATACAGGAGCATTACCTTACGTTTAAAACCGAACAGGAGACCTTTAGCTATTACGGCTCATGGAATACAGTTGCTTTTAATGTAGGCTTTCATAATGAGCACCATGATTTTCCATCGATCCCATGGAATAAGCTGCCTGAGATCAGAAAAACTGCTCCGGAGTATTATGATACATTGAAATATCATACCTCATGGACCAAGCTGTTCTTCCAGTTCCTTTTTGATAAAGAAGTTTCTCTATTTAACAGGATAATAAGAAAAGAACGCGGTAAAGTGAAATTAACTGATAAGGCGAAACCTGATGTTGAGATGCCGCAAATGGAATTGCAGGAATTGTAAATAAAATATATTTTAGCCGCCGTTTAATTTTTTTTGCCCCTATTGATTGACTATGAATAGTCTACGCACTTTGTTTTCGACGCATGAGGATGTTGCACAAATCATCCTTTATGCAACTGTTATTACCTCCCTATGGCTTGCTGAATTAATAATTTCAGCCGATAGCCTAAAGTCTAAATTTAAGCATTCATCAGTTAACCTGACATTCATTTTCACGGCTTTGCCGGTGCAGCTTTCACTTACTACCTTTATTATTCTCATTTGCAAATGGGCCAACCTTCACCATTGGGGATTGCTTAACCTCATTCATTGGCATACCAAAGGCTGGCTATATTATATAATTGCATTTGTGCTGATGGACTTGTGCGAGTATACCTATCATGTAATCATGCATAAGGTTGATCCTTTGTGGAAATTCCACCTGGTACATCACAGCGACCTGAAAGTTGATGTTTCAACTACTACAAGAGAGCATCCGGGAGAAACGTTCGTTCGCACCTGCTTCCTGATGCTTTGGGTAACTATACTCGGGCCAGTGATTGGCGTACTGATCATCAGGCAGATATTTCAGTCATTTTCAAATATCATAGCGCATACAGAATTCAGGCTGTCCAATAGGGTCAATAAAATTGTGGGATTAATATTTATTACCCCAAACCTGCACCATGTGCATCATCATTACAGGCTGCCTTATACCGATTGCAATTATGGAGATGTGCTAAGCATCTGGGATAGGCTATTCGGCACATTTGAAGAATTGGACAGGGAAGACACCTGCTTTGGTATCGATACCCATATGGATGAGAAGGTCAACGGAAAATTTTTGAATATTGTCAAGATCCCTTTTCAGAAGCTCGAGCGCAAAAAATACGACGACATTTTATAAACCAAAATAAATTATGCTGATTGACAGGAGATTTATTCTGCTGATCGCTATTGTTATTACTGCTTTAACAAAAGTACACGCTCAGGTTGAAGATGTTTCTTCAAGGTTTTACTTCCCGGGTTCGCTTGGAGTTGGCTTTCCTTTGACCAATGGCCACACCCATCTCAATAATGGCCTGACAATAAATACTGCGGTTGAGTACCGTCCAACTTACAGCAACGATGTATTTTTTAGGATAGATTATGACGCCCTGAATAACAACTATACCAGTTATTCACAAAATATTCCTACTAATATAGTGCAGGGAAAGTTATCAACCGATTTTCTGGTTGCCGGGGCTGGTTACCGTCATAATTTCGGCAGATGGGGTTTATATGGTATAATACAGCCGGGACTTGGTATGCATTCATTTAACCTGGCAGTGAGTACACCAAATGGCGTGATGTTGCGTACCATATCCAACACCCGTGTGGCATTAAAAGCGGACGCAGGGATTGAGTATTATATAACGCATCATTTCGCAGCAGTTTTCGATCCGGCATTCTATAAAATATTCTCGCACAGCGGTTTCAACACATCGCATTCGCAATTCGGCGCCTTCAATATCGGTATTACTACCACTATTTTTTAATAAAATTTTTAGCATTTTACTTGCAATTCTGCTATGGGTTTATTTATATTTGCTAATATATTTAGTATTATGGATAGAATAACAACAGCAGAGCAGCTAATTATTTTTAGCCGTTATTTAGGTCAGCAAGTAGTAATAAGGAGTTTATTGAACGAGGATAACGAAGTTATTGGCACGCTAAAAGGCATAAGACAGAATGCTTTGCTGGTTGATATTGATGAAGTAAACCGCTGGATTCCGCTAAACGATAATTTTAATGTCTGCGAAGTAAGATTATTGCTAAAACCTTTAAAAAAGCTGACCACTTCTATTATTAATACCGCTAACAGTTTGCCCGTACAGGCGTTTATCACCCCCTATTACCAACAATTGGGATTTGATATGCCGGTATTTATTTCTCCCGGGCACAGCTGCAATTGCAAATACGTGCATGAACTTGATCTGGCCGATTACCGTACCGTTGCTGAGATATTAGGCAGTCATCGTCATATAGTAATGGTCCGCTGAGTGTAATTAAATTCCTTAATGTAAAACATATACCCTACCTCTACCGTTCTAAACCGGATCAGGCAAAGTTTCAGTTTAATGTTCTTTTGTCTGATCTTTGCGTTTAGAGTTACATGAGCCGCCCAAAAAAAATAAAGATCATACTTCCCCTGGTATTCATCCTGTTTTTGGGTGCTTATGCCGAACACAGACATGTACAGCAAAAGCTGAATATAACCGGTCATTTGCAGGACAAGCAAATGGACGAGATATCAGGCATAGCGGCATCGACAATTCATGAGGGCATTTATTATGTACACAACGACAGCGGCGATACCAGTCGCTTCTTTGCTATAACCCCACAGGGAAATATAAAATCGGTAATTTATTATAAAGGCGACCCTAAAGAAAAACTAGGAGTGCGGGATGTTGAGGATATTGCTGTAGGCCCCGGGCCAGTAAAAGGCAAAAGCTATGTATATATGGGCGACATTGGCGATAACGATGCCTGGCGAAAATACATTACTGTTTACCGTATCGAGGAACAAAAATCATGGATCGGAAAGGATAGCATTGTACAAGCTAATGCTATTCCGGTGCATTACAAATATCCCGACGGCCCACGTGACGCCGAAACGCTGATGATCGACCCAATTGAAAAAATGATCTATATCGTCTCCAAACGTACCGATTCGGTTACTGTCTACACTTCGCCCCTGAATTTTAAACCCAATGATACCGTAACACTAACCAAACGCTGCAAACTATACTTCAGTGGGTTCCGTCCATTCAAATGGATTACTGCCGGGGACATTTCAAGGGACGGGCAGCAGGTATTGTTAAAGGACTACGTAAAAGTCTATTACTGGAGACGCAATGGTAACGAACCTATCTGGAAAACGATGCAACGAAAACCAGAAACCCTACCCTATCAACAGGAAAAGCAAGGTGAAGCTATCGGTTTTACATTGGATGGAAAAAGCTATTATGTCACCAGTGAAGGTGTTTTTGCTCCTATTTACTACTACAACACTCCGGAGAAATAATCTTATGTCAGCAGTTGAAAGCTGCATCGCTCCCCCGAGTTTAGCGCAGCGTAACTCGCGGTGATTATTTAATTAGCTTTCAGCTAACTTTATTAGCTGGAACAATGCTTGCTACAAGTTGGAAGCTTGTGGTAACGTTTATTTTTTATTGAAACCTATCCACCGCAAACGGAGTGATATTCATCCCGGTTGCTTGTCCATTCAATACCTCACTGATGATCTTACCCGTTGCCGGACCCAAGCTCAAACCAATCATCGCATGGCCAGTTGCTACTGCCAAATTCTTGTATTTATTGGATAGACCGATATAAGGCATCCCATCAGGCGATACCGGGCGAAAACCGAACCAAATATCCTTTTGCTGCGGCATTTCGGGTTTAAAGTTAGGGAAATACTTAGGCACTGATTCTACTATACCCTGTACCCGGTTCATGTTGATCTGTTTGTTGATCTTACCTACTTCCATTGTACCGCCATAGCGTATACTGCCGTTCATTGGAGTGATGGCTACACGTGCTTCGCACAGGATAGATGGGATGGTCATGCGTTTGGATTCGTCCTGCGGAACCATAAATGAATAGCCTTTACCCGGCATTAACGGCACTTTCAAGCCGGCAAGCCTGGCAATGCCCGGCGACCATGCCCCACCAGCCAGTACGTAAGCATCTCCTTTAAATTCTTTGTCTTTACTGCTTACTGATGTGATCTTACTTGATTCATGGGCTATTCTGGTAATCTCAGCATTCCTGTAAATAGTTATACCTTTAGCATTTTCGATATATTTTATCAATCCGCGCATGAGTTTATTAGGGTATAAATGGGCATCGCAATGATAATGCACTGCACCTAAAATATCCATCTCGACACCCGGTTGTAACTGTCGGCATTCGTCCGGACTAAGATACTGGGCATCGAGCCCGAGATTGATAGCCTGTTCAGCCAGGTGCTTTTCTTCCTCTACGAATGCCGGGGTTTTAAACAACATCAATATACCTTTGTCCTCCAAACCGAAATCCATATTAGAGTCCTTTTCAAATTCCTGGAAAAGCTTTTTACTCATTACGGATATATCACACAATGCCCCTGCCGAACGGTCGACGTGTTTTCGCGTAGCACTTTTCAGGAATTTCAATCCCCAGCCAATGAGCTCGGGATTAAGTGAAGGCTTTACATAAAACGGGCTCTTGCTGTCAAACATCCAGCGGATACCCTGCTCCACCATGCCCGGCGCGGCCAATGGCACAAAATGGCTCGGGGTAATCATCCCTGCATTGCCATACGAACAATTGTCGGACAGGTCGCCCTGATCGATAATATCAACTTCCCAACCTGATTTATTAAGGTAGTACGCGGAAAATAGCCCTATTACACCACCGCCTATGATAACTGCTTTACTCATTTAGCCCCCTCTAAATCTCCTCCGCTAACTAGCGGAGAGACTTTATGTATGTTACTTTAATTCATATTAGTGCCCTTATTAAGCCCTCCCTTCTGGGGAGGGTTGGGTGGGCTTATATCACCTGGAACCCATACGCGTACGGATCCTCATCATCAATTTTTATAGTATTATAGCCGTAAACCCTGGCCCATCCTTCAATACTTGGAATAATGGCCGGTTTACCGCCAACTTGCACTTCATCCTCTACCCTGCCGATAAACTGGCTGCCGATAATACTTTCGTGTATAAACTGATCGCCCTTCTTTAATTTACCTTTGGCATGCCACTGCGCCATGCGTGCGGAAGTACCTGTTCCGCAAGGTGAACGGTCGATTGCCTTATCGCCATAAAATACCGCATTGCGTGCAGTGGCTTCGGGCGATATGGTTTTACCAGCCCATAGAACGTGAGTGCAAGTATTGATCGTTGGGTTATCGGGATGAACAAAAGTATATTTTTCGTTGATCCGTTGACGAATCACCCGACTCCAGGAAATTAGTTGATCGGCACTATAGTTTTCCAATCCTTTAAAGTTAGGTTGAGGATCAACTATCGCATAGAAGTTGCCGCCGTAGCTTACATCAAAAGTCAACGTTCCCAGGTCGGGACATTCTACGTCCAGATTCTCAGCCGCGAGGTAAGCAGGAACATTAGTCAGCTTAACCGATTTAACCTTCTGCCCTACTTGCTTATATTCAATTAATACTAAACCGGCAGGCGCTTCCATACGTACAATACCTTTGGTTTTTGGTATAATAAGCCCCTCTTCAATCGCAATGGTGATCGTACCGATAGTGCCGTGCCCACACATAGGCAGGCAGCCGCTAGTCTCGATAAACAACACAGCAACGTCATTTTTAGGATCGTGCGGCGGGTATAAAATACTTCCCGACATCATATCGTGCCCGCGTGGCTCAAACATTAAACCCTTACGTATCCAGTCATATTCCTTCAGAAAATGCTGGCGTTTATCGCTCATGTTCTCACCATTCAAATTCGGGCCACCGCCAGCCACCAATCTTACCGGATTACCACAGGTATGCGCATCTATACAAAAAAAAGTCTTACTTGACATTCTATTTAGTTATGAACCGGTAACCAATCACTGATCACCAGTCACTATTCTTTATTCCATTTATTATCAACCAATCGCCATATTTCAAGCGGGTTGCCATCTTTTAATTCATCCGGCAGCAAATCCTGCGCCCAGTTTTGCCAGCTTAAAGGGCGCACAAAACGTTTGATTGCTCCTGTACCTACCGACGTAAAACGGCCATCGGAAGTTGCAGGGAACGGTCCGCCATGCTGCATGGATGGAACCACTTCAACACCTGTCGGAACATTGTTCATGATTACGCGGCCGGCTATTTTGGTCAGGTTTTGGATAAGCGATTTATGTTTAGGCAGATCGGTTTCATCAGCTACAATACTTGCTGTCAGCTGACCATGTAAAGCATTCAATACTTGTTGTACCTGCACTTCGTAATCAGCCTCTATTAATAAAGAATATGGGCCGAAAACTTCATCCTTTAATTTAGGGTTCACCAAAAATGAGGAAGCGCTTACCGTTGCTACTAAAGGTTGTGCCTGATTTGCTTTGTCACCATTCAAATACCCGCGATTGATAACAGAAACACCTTGTTCTTTCAGCATTTCTTCGGACAGGTTTGAATAGTTTTTGCAAATACCAGGCGTAAGCATCGTAGCAGAATTAATCTTTGCTATGGCTTCACCTAGTGCATTTTTGAATTTCTTTAACGCATCAGATTTTATTGCGATCAGCAAACCCGGATTAGTACAAAACTGGCCTGCTCCTAAAGTGATCGAGGCTGCGTATTGCTCAGCTATTTCCTGGTAACGGCATTCCAACGCGTCAGGCAATATGATCACCGGGTTGATGCTTCCCATTTCGGCGAAAACCGGTATAGGTTCTTCACGTTGCTGAGCAAGTTTCACTAAAGCCATTCCGCCCTTATAAGAACCTGTAAAAGTGACAATCTTCGTTTTGGGATGCTTTACCAAAGCTTCGCCGATGGCATATCCGTCATCATAAAGAATCGAGAATACACCTTCAGGTATATTGTGCTTCTCGGCAGCCTTTTTAATGGCCGATGCCACTAAAGCGCTTGTGCCGGGGTGAGCAGGATGTGCCTTTACAATCACCGGGCAACCGGCAGCTAAAGCCGAAGCTGTATCACCACCCGCTACAGAAAATGCCAGCGGGAAATTACTCGCGCCAAATACCACTGCCGGGCCAATAGGTATCAGCATTTTGCGGATGTCGGGACGAGGTGCGGGTTTTCTTTCAGGCAATCCTTTGTCGATCACCGCCTCTACCCATGAGCCTTCCTCTACCAGGTCAGCAAACATGCACAGTTGACCGGTTGTTCGCCCGCGCTCACCTTGTAAGCGGGCTTGTGGTAGGCCGCTTTCGGCCATAGCGCGCGCTATCAGTTCATCGCCTAATGCGTTGATCTCATCAGCTATGCTGCGTAAAAAGTCTGCTTTGGTTTTCTTATCGATGTAGCGATAGATATCCGCTGCTTTCTCGGCCAGATCCAGTGCTGCATCAACATCAGCTGATGTTGCTATTTGAAATTCGCCAGGCAATTCATTCCCTGACGATGGATCAATCGCCTGAAATGTTTTGTTGCCTGTTTTATATTGATAACCTACCAGGTTTTGTGTTTCCATATTGCTAATTTATGCCTAAAACATAAACTATGATAAATGAGTTTGAATTACGCTGTTATTAAATTATTATGCCAATTGAACCTCAATCTTTCCCCAACTGCCTTCAGGCAATAAAGGGCGATTTGCCAATGCATCATTTATCGTTTTCAATACCCTTTCACGTTCAGCGCCTTCAACTTTTAAGCGTGGGGCACGCACGTTCTCAGTACCAATTCCGGTAGCGACTTCGGCCAGCTTAATGTATTGAACCAGTTTTGGGTGGATATCCAGTTCCAGCACAGGTAAAAACCAGCGGTAAATAGCCAATGCCTCACCGATGCGGTTGGCTTTTACCAAACGGTAAATAGCTACAGTCTCTCTCGGGAAAGCATCTACTAAACCTGCTACCCAGCCATCAGCGCCCATTACCAGGCTTTCCATAGCCAATGGGTCAACACCGGTCATGATCTTGAAACGATCTCCAAAACGGTTGATCATCCGTGTTACATTCGAGATGTCTCGTGTAGATTCTTTAACTGCTTGTATGTTATCAAATTTCGCCAGTTCTGCGAACATATCCAGCGTTACTTCAATCTTGTAATCCACCGGGTTGTTGTAGATCATGATTGGCAACGGTGTACTTTTAGCTACCGCAGTCAGGAAGGCCAATGTTTCGTTATCATCAGCTTTATAGCGCATTGGCGGCAGCAGCATTAAACCGCTCGCGCCATATTCCAACGCTTTTTGTGCGCAGGCTACAGCAGCTTTGGTGGTTTGCTCGGCAATATTTAGCAATACCGGAACTTTTCCATCAACAAACTCAATCGTATGCTTAAGTAAAGCGAATTTTTCTTCATCGCTTAAAACACTGGCTTCGCCCAATGAGCCACCCAAAATAAGGCCATCCACACCTGCTTCTAATTGTGCATTGATGTTATGATCGAATGCATCGAAATCAAGCTCATCATTATCTGTGAACTTAGTTGTAACTGCGGGGAACACCCCTCTCCATTCAAATTTCATATCTGTTTTATGATTTTTTATTTCGACACAAGGTCTACATACTTTACTTGTTCGGGAAACCAAACTGTCATTTCTCCTTTGCCACGATTGGCCCATGAGTAATATGGTATAGCGGTGAGTGTTGTAGCTTGTGTGCTTATATTTTGGCCCGTTGGATCTACATTAATACTTTTCACATCAGCTTTTAGTACCATTACGCCATTAAGCAGATCATGCTCATATTGTGTTTTAAAGGTGATGTCTTTTGGCACAATCATATTGCTGGCTAGTCCGTTATTGTCTTTCCATTCAGCGCAATACATGATCGGGCCACGCTGCAGGGCAACTTTGCCGATATCATCAGGTACATTGGTATTGGCCACTACGCGGCGCACATCCATTGGCAGGGTCATTTCTACTTTATCGTTCTTTTTCCATTTCCTGCTGATCACTGCGTAGCCTTTTTCAACCTGGTAGTTCACCGGCATGCCATTCACTTTTATTTCTACAACTTGTGCCGATTTTTTTTCATAGCTATAAAGATCAGACGGAATTGCTTCATTCTGCGCCCATCCGGGGATACGAATTTTCAGATCCATATCCATTTTCTGAGCCGGATCAACAGTAAACTTCAGCCCCCCATCCCATGGGTAGTTATTTTCCTGGGTGATCTTTACGGGTTTATTATTGATGGTCAGATTTCCTACACCGCTAATAAATAGGTTTACATATAAGGCGTTCCCTTTTTGTGCATAAATGTATCCAGGGATAGATGGCACCAGCCTTACCACGTTTGTAGGGCAACAAGAGCAGGTAAACCAGCCTGAACGTTGCGGCTCAGTATCCGGCCCTAAAAAATTATTTTTAATCTGCATGGCATTGGTATAGAAGAATGATTTTCCATCCAATCCAACACCCGATATCAAACCGTTATAAAGCGTCTTTTCCAATACATCAATATACTTGCTGTCGCCATGCAGCAAGAACATACGCTGGTTCCAGAATACGCTACCGATTGCTGCACAGGTCTCATTATAAGCGGTGGCGTTAGGTAACTCATAATTATCGCCAAAGCGTTCGCCATCGCCAACCGCACCTATGCTGCCCTGCACATACATCTTTTTGGTGACCATGTTCTCCCAAATCTTGTCTATTGCTTTCAGGTAAGCTGTATCGCCGGTCAGGGCGGCTACATCAGTCATTCCTGAATAAAGGTACATGGCGCGTACTGCGTGCCCTTCGGCTTCGGTCTGATCGACAACCGGTTTATCATCCTGCCAATACATGCCATTTTCCCACTCATTCTTGCTCTTGGTATCATATACCTTATGACCGCGCTGATCAATAAAGAATTTGGCTAAGCTCAGATATTCTTTTTTGCCCGTAACACGGTACATTTTTACCAGGCCCATCTCCACAATCTCGTGACCGGGTGCTACATGTTTTTTATCAGGCCCGAAGGTGCGTACCAGCAGGTCGGCATTTTTTATAGCGATATCAAGGAAATTGCGCTTGCCGGTTGCCATATAATGCGCTACGGCAGCTTCATACATATGGCCGGCGTTGTATAGCTCGTGACTCATCTTTTGCTCATTCACCCAACGCTCAGGGCCGGCCCATGGGCCGGGATGCAACGGGTCGATACTACGGGCAGTGTATAAATAGCCATCCGGCTCCTGGGCTTTACCTATAATGGTAATTAATGAATCCAGGTAAGCGGATAATTTCGGATCAGGATGCTCGGCTAATGAATAAGATGCTCCTTCGATGGTTTTATAAATGTCAGTATCATCAAAAGGATATACTGTGCAGAATTTGCCTTTGTGCTCAGCCGCCATAACGAAATTTTTGACACGACCGGTATTTTCGCATCGCTCAAAAGAAGCTGCAATAGTAACCGTGCGGTTTGTTTCAATACGCGGCGTCCAGAACTGATCAGTCAGCTTTACACTGGTAAATGGAACGGGCTGTATGGGATAATCGGGGTGCTGGGCAAAAGAAGTAAAGCTATAGCATATCAGTATTAACGCACTTATTTTTTTCATTAAATCGACAATTTCCTGTAGTCCAAAGGTACGCTCAATGTTTATTAAAAATGAAGCGGATTATTATCCGATATTAACCATATTTTAATCAAAAAAAATAGCTATCAACCCAAACCGTGGTAAAATATTATCAAAATAAGGCGGCATCAATTGTCAGGTAAATTTAAAAGCGATTCAGTTAACATTAACTTAACATTTCAACAACAATCAGTTAATCTTTAGTCAATAGTTTTGTGCTTGTAATCATTTTATTCTCATCAAAAAATTAATGATCATGAAAAATCACATTCACAGCGAAAAAGAGCTTAAAGACGAAAAATTAGTTCAGGAGAATCATAATGATGATTATTGGACCAAAAAATATGATATTTCTGCTGAAGAATTAAAAGGCACCGGAAACATCGACCTTTCTACTCTTATAATCAAAGCAGGTATTAAACGCAAGACATTTCATACAGCTTAAGCTGCACAATATTATAGGTATTATGAAAGACGGACGATCCTTTTAGGACGCCCGTTTTTTTTATGCTTTCTTTTCATTAAAATGTTAAAACTTAACACCTTGTTTATTTTCATTTTGTAATTAAAATCTTACATTTAGTACCTGTACAAATCTGGTAATATGAAAAGAAAATTATTTAATCCTATTGCATTAGCCTGCTGCTTTATTGTATTCGCTGCCTTTGTATTTGCCGATCTGAACGGTAAATGGGCCGGCGTTATCAAAACACCCGATGGGAACGACCTGGAGGTAAGCTATAACTTCAAAGTTGACGGTGACAAATTAACCGGCACAGCCGAATCACCTGCCGGACAAGTTACCGTAGACGACGGAAAAGTAAACGGAGATACCTTCACTTTTAAAGTAACTGTTGATGGTAATGACTATCCGCACAGCGGAAAAGTTTATGCCGATTCATGCGGTTTAGATATTGATTTCGGTGCACAAAAAATCCACACTACTTTAAAACGCGCACCTGCTGATAAATAAGATTTTCAACCTAAAATAGTTTCATAGTAAAGGCCCTGCCGTAAGGCGGGGTTTTTGTTTTATTGAAATTATTGTTTGTCCAAAAAAAGCATTGATTATTTGTAACTTAATTATCATTCTCAGCTCTAATTAATTAAATCTCAGCTTACAAAATTTAACCATTTGAAACCATGAAAAGAAAACTCTTTATCACAACTTCATTGTTATGCTGCGGCATAGTCGCGTTCGCCTATTTTGCAGGGATCACCGGTCACTGGAAAGGCACTTTGGTTGCTCCTGATGGCAACGAATATCCGCTTGATTATACACTTACTTCCGACAATACGACCCTGACCGGAAAAGGCCAATCAACTCAGGGAAGCATGGATATCACAGAAGGTAAAGTAAAAGGCGACAGCTTATCATTTGCTATCGATGTGGGCGGTGTGAAAGTGCTGAATGACGGTAAATATTTTACTGAAGGCGATTCTATCAGCCTGAACATCGATTACCAGGGCTACAAAATGCACAGCACTTTAAAAAGAGCTGCTGATCAATAATTTAATATATTAAGTCCTTATAAAATAAAGTCTCTGCCTAAGGAGACTTTTTTGTTTGAACTGTAACGTTTTATAAAAAAAATGCATCATAGCTTAAAACCAATTAACATGAAAACAAAAGCATTCATCACATTATCATTGGTATGCTGCTTTATGATATGCCTTGCAGCAACAATTGCCGACTTATCAGGCAAGTGGACAGGAACTGTACGCACTCCTGACGGGAACGACCTTCAGCTCAATTATGTTTTTAAAATAGATGGAAATCAATTGACCGGGACCGGTCAGGGTGACGGTGAACCCTCCCCTATCAGTGAAGGTAAAGTAGATGGAGATGTTATTACATTTAAAGTAACAAGCCATGAAGGCGAAGTATTTCCGCACACCGGAAAGTATTATGCTCAAGGTGATTCAATAGGAATGGATATTGAAGTAAATGGTGCTAAATTTCACAGCACATTGAAACGCGTGACTGATAAGTAAACGGTAATTGCTAAACTCCAAATACTAAGCATATGAAAAGAAAAATATTTATCGCAATAGCTCTCATTTGCTCTGCTATTGTTGGAATGGCGGCAGTTTTTGCCGACGCCAATGGAAAATGGACCGGCTCGTTTATCGGTCCGGATAGCAACCCTATCGATGTGACTTATACCATCAAAGTAGATGGAGACAAATTAACCGGTGACGCAACCGCCCAGGGGATCACACTAAAGTTGGACAGTGGGAAAATAACCGGGGACGATTTCAAATTTACTATTACCAATCCCGAGGGTGTCACCATTCCGCATGTTGGAAAATACATCGCACAAGGTGATTCAATCTCTATGAATGTAGATTACCAGGGTTTTAAAATGCATAGTACGCTTAAAAGGAGCGATAAGTAAGGGATACAATCTTTAACCGATGTAATCACTCATTATAAACGAGCGTAAGTATTTAATTAAAAACCTGCCATTGAGCGGGTTTTGTTGTTTTAAAAGGCAACCAATCAAACTTTGTGCAGGTACGGGTTGTAAAATAAACAAATGCGCCTATTTTTGCGGCACGAGCTATGAAGCAAAAATTAACTGCCGTTTTACTCATCCTCGCTATTCTCAGCAGTAGTTTTTCGCGCTTTTTTATCTATGCAGGTTTTAAATTAAACCGAAGCTACATCGCCAGTAAACTTTGCGAAAACCGCAATAGGCCATGGCTGCATTGCAACGGTAAATGTTACCTGATGAAAAAGATAAAACAGGCTGAAGAAAAGCAAAACAGCACTGAACGCGAGACGCAAAAGAACCTGATACAGGAAGCTTATTGCGAAAACAACACGCAGGTGAGTTTCTATACTCGCCTGATCCGGGAGATCATGATCCCGAACAACCGCATTGAACTGCCGCAAGGCCACGGTGCTATCTTCCGCCCGCCCCAGTTGGGTTAATTATTCCTTTTCTTAATCAAATCTTTTGTCATTTAGAATCTGCAGGATGGCCTTGTGCTATTGGGTGCAGGTGAGAAATCTTCTGCTATTTGCCTGGTCTGGCATACAAGTTTTCTCCCCGCTCACTTCACAGCCCAGCGGGCTCGTCGAAATGACAGTAAAAGTTTGGATTCTCCTATAATTAATTCATTCACTAATCATTCAAAACCAGAAGGCTTTGAATCATAATATATTATATGAATATTTTTAAAAAAATATGGCTTTTGACCGTTGTCCTTATTTTTTCGGGACAAATGGCAAAAGCACAACACGTACTTACCGGCCATGTAGTTGACAGTGTTACACGCCAGCCTGTTGAATACGCAACAATTACCGTCGATGGAAAATCTATCAGTACCACTAAAAATGGCAATTTCCGGGTCGTTCTGCACAAAGACAGCAGTATGCTTACTGTTACCTGTATAGGCTGCAAGAGCAAAATGATGACTTGTCACATGACCGATGAACATATGGTTATCCCAATCGCCCGTGGTAAAATTGACCTGAAAGAAGTAGTGATCACACCGCAACTCGGCAGCGCATCATTTCATACTTTAAGCACACTTGATCTTAGCCTGCGCCCGGTTAACTCATCACAGGATCTGATGCGATTGGTACCGGGCCTGTTTATTGCCCAGCACATGGGCGGTGGTAAGGCCGAACAGATTTTTATACGTGGTTTCGATGCTGATCATGGTACTGATTTAAATGTCTCGGTTGATGGTATGCCCATCAATATGGTATCACACATACATGGACAAGGTTATGCCGACCTGCACTTCCTGATACCCGAAACGGTTTCGACTTATGATTTCGGTAAAGGCCCGTATTACACAGGCTATGGTGACTTTACTACAGCAGGCTACCTGGCTTATAGCACCAAAGATGCATTGGGTAAGAGTATGATTAGCGTCGAGGGTGGTCAGTTTCATACTTTCCGCGCTGCCGGAGTGATCGACCTTTTGGGCGAAAAAGCTAAGCAAAATGGTGAAAACGCTTACATTGCCGGAGAGTATAGCTATACCGATGGCCCTTTTAAATTGCCGGAGCATTATAAACGAACCAACTTTTTTGGTAAATACACCAAGCAATTAGGAGCCAATAACAAGCTATCACTTAGTGCATCCACCTTCAGTACAAGTTGGATACCCTCCGGCGAAATACCTGAACGCGCAGTAGCTTCAGGCACTACAGCCATTGATGATAACGGAAATCCCTATATCGCACCTATCTCCCCCAATCCTATCAATCGTTTTGGCACCATCGATAGCGCGCAGAACGGCAAATCGAGCCGTGAAAATGCCATTGCCAAACTGAACACCGATCTGAAAAATAACTGGGCTATGGAAAACCAGTTATATTATACGCATTATACATTCGCGCTGCATGTTAACTCCACATTTTTTGCCGATGATCCCGTTAATGGCGATGAACGTCAGCAGGAAGAAGCGCGGGATATGTTTGGATACAATGGCAAACTGAGCAAACAGAATAATTGGGGTAATACCTCATTAGTATCAACACTGGGTTTGAACACCCGTTTTGACCGTACTTATGGTAGCGAATACAGCCATGTAACGGAGCAATACCAGTTCCTGGATTATATAACGCAGGGTGATATCCGTCAAAACAATACAGGTGTTTACCTGGATGAGACTTTACAAAGTGGCAAATGGTTGTTTAATTTGGGCTCAAGGCTGGATTACTTCAATTTCAATTTCCACGATACTACCAAAACCCAGGTAGTTGTAAGCCCGAAGGTCAACATTGAATACACTGCAAATGATAAGGTGCAGCTTTACCTGAAAGCAGGTAAGGGATTTCACTCCAATAATGCCATTGCAGTAATCGGCAATAATGGACTGGAAACTATACCGGCTGCCTATGGCGCTGATTTTGGTTTGAACTGGAAACCGATTCCCCATTTGTATATCAATACTGCGTTATGGTATTTATACCTGCAACAAGAGTTTGTTTATACTGACGACGGCGATATTGCACCAGGAGGTAAAACCAAACGTATGGGTGTAGATTTATCAGCGCGTTACCAATTAGCCAAGTGGCTGTTTGCCGATCTGAACGTTAACCTGGCAAGACCACGCCTGGCCGACAGCGCAAAAAACACCGGTTACCTCGCACTTGCTCCTACCTTTACGAGCACAGGTGGATTGGATTTCAAGTTTGATAATGGTATTAATGGTGGGTTGAGCTATCGTTATATGCACAGTCGCCCGGGCAATAATACCAATACATTGAGAGCCAATGGCTACTATGTAACCGACCTTAAGCTGAATTATACGCAGAAACGTTACGAAATAGGTTTAACTATCGAGAACCTGTTGAATACCAAGTGGAACGAGTTTGAAGCAGAAGAAGTGAGTCAGCTGAGAGGTGAATCAGCACCTGTTGACCAGATGAGTTTTACGCCGGGAACACCGTTTTTTGCGAAGTTGAGGGTAGCGTTGTTCTTTTAAAAAACTATAATTTTTGTCATGCTGAACGATAGTGAAGCATCTATTCCGTGAAGCTGTCAGGTACTGAAGATATGCAGTAAGCAGATTCTTCGCTATCGCTCAGAATGAACTGTGTTTAAAAGCAAATATTTTTTGAA
>JAFDZM010000037.1 GCA_018266915.1 Bacteroidota bacterium
TTGAGATTGTCGGATTGGGGCTGGGAATAGGTGACGTGATGGCAAAAAACAACATAGATCTGATCTTGATGGGTGCTCACCAGGACGAATTTCTTGCGACTAACCATGTCAATGAAGTAATACGCCACGCAAAAGTTCCGGTAATGGTTATTCCACAAGGACTCAATCTAAACAAAGTAACGGAAATTGTTTATGCTACTGACTATAACACAGGTGACATCAATGCAATCGGTTACACACTTAAAATCGCCAAAGCATTCGGCATTGACTTGAAGATAGTGCATGTGAGGGAGAACAGTAAACCAGAAACGAATGCAAAAGATAGAACTTCGTTTGAGTACCGCCTGCAAAAAATACATGCCAACAATATTTCCTACCAGGTTGTGAATGGCAAAGACATGGAAACCAGGTTAACACGACTAGTGAAAACCGAGCATGCAGGTCTGCTTGCGATGCTTCACCATCACCATTCATTTTTTGGCCGGCTTGTTAACCACAGCGACACCAAACAATTGCAAAAGAATAACAAACTACCCATGCTAATCTTTCCGTCAGAATAATAATGAACAAAAAAAGACTAATAGAAGTGCCCGAGAATAAAAGGTCTTACGAAGATAAGGATGAGGTAGTGCATCCTACCTATACGAAAGAATCCTCAAAAGAAGATGAGTAGCAGATGGATATCCTCCCTGAGGATGAAACTCTTGAAAATCGCCCTTATGAGCCGCCTGCTCCCGGCGAAGGCCCCTGATCCGCAAGGTATGCAAATTAAAATAAGTTCAACTTTATAAACCATGGAAACAGAAATACTCAGCGATAATATAACGTTAAGAACGATATATGAAAGACGGTCGGTAAGGAAATTCAAGAATATTGCTATAGATCATGATACGATCACCAGGATACTGGATGCCGGCCGCATGGCCCCTTCGGCGATGAATAAACAACCCTGGAAATTTTACATCCTTACCGAAAAAGATACCATTAAGGCATTTTCAAAGGAAATTGCCAAGGTAACTGCACGCACATTTGTAAAATCCCATTCAGGCAGCGATGTTATAAGAACAGCTATTCAACTGCTGCACATGCTTAAAGAGGGCGATTTATTTAAACGCCCCGATCCTATTTTTCACGGTGCGCCGGTTGTGGTTTTTATTGCTGCCCCAAGAGAAAATGAATGGGCGGCAATTGATGTGGGTATGTGTGCCCAGAATATGATGCTGGCTGCAAAGGCACTCGGCCTTGACAGCTGCCCTATAGGACTGGCTAAATATGTGGAGCAAACCAAAATATTTTCGCGCCTGCAGGTACCACTAGCCGAGCAAGTGCACCTGGCAGTGATATTTGGCTGTGGCGATGAAGAACCCGACGTACATAAACGGACACGAAATAATGCTTTCTTCATCGAATAAGGAAGAGAAAAGCATCCTGATACTCCGGATGCTTTTTTTATAATAATTCCTTTTACTTTATGATCAGTTTCTTTCTATGCATGGCCTTTTCTACCAGGCCAAACATTTCTTTCTTAACCTCTCT
>JAFDZM010000038.1 GCA_018266915.1 Bacteroidota bacterium
AGGAACATGACAGCCAACTTTTGTTGGTAGCTTAACCCGAACTCACGTTAAATAGCAGAAATCAGCATTAATGAATGGTATTTATGGAGGTAATGATTATATATCAGCACTTTCTTTGGTGTTTTATCAGTAATCTGTCTTTCAATAGTAATTTGTGGTATAATTCCCCTTTTAATAGCATTCGCTGCCAGCCATAAAGCAAATGATGACGAGGTGGAATACTCTCCACATAGGTGCTTGTAATTGGCAATATTATTGTTTTTGAAGATAGATAAACCTAATTGTTTATAAATAGTATCGTTCTTCAAATCGCCGTTTTTGCCAGTGATCACCAAATCAATATCAGCTGGCGTTAAATTATTTTCGGCCAGAAATTGTTCAATGCCGACTTCGATGGCTTGGGCGTTATAAAGTGTTTTCACAGCGCTCAGTTCGGCCAGGTTATCTTCAGATGCCTTGTCACTCAACAGAAAAAAGACTGCACCTTCACCACCCATGGATCCTTTTGCCTCAGTTAAAAGCAACTCCAGGTTTGAAGTAGGCTTGCGACGGTACAACCCTAAGCGGGTCAGAATTTTAAAACTAGTATCCACCATTTCCTCGGTGCCGCCAACCAGTATATTATTCGCATCTTGTTCGCGTAATAGCATAATAGCGTCGATCAGGGCACTTTCAAACGAGATGCCTTTATGTACAAATGTGCTATTATATCCGTGGCATTTAAGCATTAACGCTACCTGTGCTGCCACGGTATTATGAGTCGATTGTATAAAAGCAGTAGGGGGAAGCAATTCTTCATTTTGCTCTACCATGCGTGTCAAAAAGGTAATTGTGTCTTCCATACAGCCAAAAGCTGTTCCAGTAACAATAGCATCTGGAATCTCTATATCGGCCTGTATAAGACAATCTTTAGCTGATGCTACACCCATTTTTATTACATGGCTCATTCGACGTATCAGCTTTGGGTCGATGAACTCTTTGTAATCAGGCTCAATGGTGCTGAGACGAGTGCCGTTATATTCAACAATGTCTGCCAGGAAATTTTCACTTCTAAAAGTCTTTTGCGGCGATATGCACGAGGCCGAACGGATATAAGCTTTCATATCAGGCCCTCGAGAAGATTAAAGATGTACAATTTCCACCAAAACCAAACGAGTTGGACATGACGTGATTAATATTTTGCCCTTTCAGGAATTTGGTTTCCGGTTGAAAGGGCAATTCACTCATTTGCGTTTCAAAACGCAGGTTAGGGTATATGATACCATGCTTGATAGCCAGCACCGAAAACACGGCCTCAATGCCGCCGCTCGCCCCCAGCGTATGCCCGGTGTAAGACTTGGTAGAACTCATCGGCGGGTAATGCGGATCGAACAGACGTTTTACCGCGGTCCCTTCGGCGCTGTCATTATTTGGCGTACCTGTGCCATGCAGATTGATATAATCGATGTCAGCTGGCTTTAAACCGCTTTTTTCTAAAGCACCTTTCATCGCGAGATACGATCCTGTACCATCCGGCGATGATGCAGTTTGATGATAAGCATCGTTACTGTTGTTATAACCGCTTAGCTTGCAATAAACTGGTTTATTCAGTGTTTTTGCAACTTTCTCAGACACCAAAACTAAATATCCTGCTCCTTCGCCAAGGTTAAGGCCTTCTCGGTGCTCATCAAATGGTTTGCACAGCTGCTTGTCCAAGATCATTAAGGTATTGAAGCCATTCAGCGTAAATTTGGTCAGAGCATCAGTTCCCCCGGCGATCACCACATCCAGCAGATCATTCTTGATCAACCGCGCTCCATAAAAAATGGCGTTTGCGGATGATGAACACGCAGTGCTGATCGTCGTCATGTAATCGCTGATTCCAAGTTTATCTGCCACGATCTCCGTCTTACTACCGCACTCATGGTCGAACACATTTCGCAGTTTACCTTTACTATTGTCAGCCAGGAAATCGACAAAGAAATCTTCGCTTTTGTCCATTCCGCCAACGGTATTAGCCGAAACGAAACCTGTACGCAATGATTTAAAGTCGGGTATTGCAGCATCGTCTAATGCTTCACGGGCAGCTACTAAACTCAATAAAGCAGTGCGACTGGTGTTCGAAGATAATCCCGTCATTGCAGCCAACTCTTCGTTGCTTAGCTTAACTTCGGCAACTGGCAATTCGCCTTTGTGAATGGTGTTTAGCATTGTAATAGCATCCATCCCGGCTTCCTCCTGCTCAAATGAACGCAAGTGTTCTGCAACATTGTTCCCAATGCCCGAAATGACGCCTGCGCCTGCTATGTATACTGATGAACCCATATTTTATCTACTGTAGAGACGCAATACTTTGCGTCTCTTTGCTTTGCGTCTTTCTACGCGCCCGTACAATTTTAAATTGTTTCGAATATACTATTGATATTTTTTATTGAAAATGGCTTAGAACTGTCAGCTGGATTTTTCTCAACCAGGTAGAGTGCGGCCTTGTATTCCTGATCCAGCACATCCACCCAGCCGCAAATGCAAGCTTTAAGGATATCATTATCCAAAAGATAACTCACCTGCCCTGCAATAAATCCTGCATCAAACTGGTCCTGGATGTAAAAACCATGTTCGCCTTTAAAATTGTTGCGGATGCAAATCTCACCTATCACAATATTTGGCAACGTATAAACAAACAGAGACGGGCTCGCGATGTCCTTAGCCGACTCAAAATATTTGATGTCGTTATCCAAACTGGAGTTCCGGTTAGCCAAAACCAAACCGACTTCTTCCGGCTGATATTGATCCTTCTGAAAACTATCCTTCAGCAACACTTCCGAAGCCAGCCAGCCCAGTTTGCTCAGGTTATCCATTTTGTAAAACTTGGGATAATTCAGCGGAAAGTGCTGGTATACTGAAAGCAGGAACTCTGCCAAATCAGCTCCTGTATTTTCAATAAGCACAGAGTCGTCTTTAAAAACAGTTCCCCGCTCAATTACACAACTGCCTATGATATGATTTTCTGCCAGCAATGTTTGTCCTTACCTTATCTCTTCAAAAATATTTATTATTTGCCAAAAATCACCGCAGCATTGCACCCTCCGAAGCCGGATGATGTTTTTAAGAAGTTTTTCGCCTGGATTGATTTAATATCGGCAGCAACATTCACTGATTGGGTTACTCCGGACTCTTTATACCCCGGCGTTGGTAATAGCAGGCCGTCTTTTAATGATTGAATAGAAATGATCGATTCAATCAGCCCCGCTGCACCAAGTGTATGTCCGTAATAACCTTTCAAACTGTTTAAGGGTACAGATTGTAACTGAGATAGATTGATAGCCTTAGCCTCCATCTCGTCGTTATAAGGCGTTGCTGTTCCGTGAGCTGAAATAAAATCGATGTCATCAGTTGATAATCCGGCTTCTTTTAAGGAATGATCGATTGCAAAACTCAACTCCTGTCCAGTGCGGGATGGCCCCGAGATATGGTTAGCATCATTACTTACTGAGCCGCCCAGTACCTTTATATTTCCTGCATGCATTTCATTCGTCGACAAGATGATTGTGGCAGCGCCTTCACCCAAATTCAACCCGTCGCGAGATTTATCAAACGGTCTGCATGCCTGCGGACTTAATGCCTGGAAAGATTCAAATCCCGACAATATAAATGAGGATATTACATCCGCACCTGCGACAACAGCATTCTCATATTGCCCTGTCCGTAATAAACGCATGCCAGTGATAATTCCCATTACGCCTGAGATGCATGCATTAGAAATGATGATCGGTGTATTAATGAATCCGAAATGTTCAGCAACTATTCTTGCTGAAGTCGATAATGCAATTCGTTTTTGTAAATCTGCAGTATGCTCTTCCGTATCCAGCAGACTAATATTCCCTTTGGTTGAGGAAATGATCAGTATCGTATTTTTATCCGTTGGATCAATGCTACTATTTTGCAGAGCGTCGGCTATGGAATTGATCAGTAATTGCTCGAATTTGGTTTTGCCTGGTTCGATATTGGTATCGCCTTCATTGAAGAGTGAAGCAAAAAAAGGCCTGGGTGAAATTGCCGGCTTATGTTGTTTCTTTACCCCTGAGATATTCTTTTTAAGCTGATCAAAATTCTCGATAGTGGTTTTGCCAATGGGCGACAATACGTTATCAGCAACTACAAACACGTCATTTTTCATCTTATTTATTGCTGGTAAACAATTTCATCTCACATTGTGCGAGTAAATTTCCATTATGCCAAACCCTGCCCGAAAGTACGGTGATATCGAATATCTGGTTTTCAACCCATATCCCCGTCTCGATCTCATCGCCAGTTTTGGGCAGATTAAATATTTCAAAATGACTTACCGCGCCAATGTATCCCACAGCAACCGGCTTATTTTCTGATTGCGCCACATACCCTGCGCGCAGGGCTGCAGTTTGGGCGATGTTTTCCATCAGGCCAGCTTCCTGGAATATCCCATCCTTCACAAAAACATTATCAGCTTCAATAATAAAACTGCTACGCGTACTTATTTCGTCTGTATAAAGTAGTTTGCCCACCATGACAAAAGGGGGCTTTTGGGGGATTAGCGGGATGATATTTTCGACAGGCAGCATCATGTATACAAGCCGCCGTTGATGGATAGTACTTGTCCGGTGACATAAGCAGCCTCGGGTGATGCAAAAAATGCAGCGGCATGAGCCACTTCTTCCGGCAGACCAAAACGTTTTGCCGGGATCAATGCTTTCAATTCTTTTTCGTCCAATCCTTCAGTCATATCGGTTTTTATAAAACCCGGGGCCAATGCATTAACGGTAATGCCTTGCCTTCCTACTTCCTGTGCTAATGCTTTGGTTGCGCCAATCACTCCAGCCTTTGCCGCAGAGTAATTGGTTTGACCTGCCAGGCCTTTTATCCCTGATAACGACACCACATTAATAATGCGGCCATATTTGCGGCCAAGCATGCTGTTGAGCACCAGCCGGGTCACCACAAAAAAACTATCAAGATTGGTTTTAAGTACATTGTCCCATTGTCTTTCGTCCATCCAGGCCATCAGGCTGTCATCGCGGATGCCGGCGTTGTTTACCAGTACTTCAATATATTTATTATTCTCGTTACCCTCAATCCATCCACCCAAAGCCTGTTTTACCTGTTCTCGATCGGCTACATCAAATTGTAGTAATTCCCCGTCACCTCCGGCTTCTTCGATCTGAGAAAGTGTATTGATGGCTTCTTCTGCGTTGCTTTTATAGTTGATCAGCACATAGTAACCTAATGAGGCCATCTTTAAGCAGATTGCCCTGCCTATGCCCCTCGAACCACCGGTGACTAACGCGCATTTCATTTTAAAAAACTGAAATATGGTCTGATTGCATCAGGAAGTCTTTTACCCTTGCCATTTCCTTGTATCGAGGCTGATCCTCAATAAATTTCGGGAATATAGTACGCACTTTATCATAAAGTGACATGGATGAGGATGATAACCTGTCATGGCATTCTAAATAATCGATTGCCTGCAGGATGGTCATCAAATGAATGGCCAATACTTCGAATGAATTATCGATCACCCTTTTTGTCAACAAAGCAGCATTGCAGCCCATGCTCACAATATCCTGGTTATCATTATTGTTCGGGATGCTGTGCACATACATCGGGAACGACAATGTTTGATTTTCCGCAACAGTCGATGTTGCGGTAAACTGCATGCCCTGTATGCCGAAATTCAATCCAAGAACCCCCAAATTCACAAAAGGAGGGAGTTTTTGGTTTAGTTTATTATTTAGCAGGTAATTCAACTGACGTTCAGCCAGCATGGATAACCTGGTGATAGCGATTTTCAGTTTATCCATTTCCAGCGACACATAATCTCCGTGGAAATTGCCACCGTGGAAAATATTATGATTGATATGATCGATTACTGGGTTGTCATTCACCGAGTTGATCTCGTTCACCACTACATTTTCTGCCTGGTTAATGGTATCATAGATTGGACCTAAAACCTGGGTTACACAGCGCAGGGAATAATATTCCTGAACTTTATCCTCAAATACTTCCTGGTCTAGATTGTCTGGGTTATACAAATGTTCTGAACGGTCGCGGATCATTTTGCTATCTTTCAAAATATCGCGCATCAGTGAAGCGATCTTGTTCTGACCATTATGATGTTTTACGATGTTCAACTCATAAGAATAATGGTCATCAAAAGCCTCGACGATCTCATTGATCATCGCCGAAAATAATACCGACCAGCTTAACAGTTTCCTCGCATGCAGAATATTCAGCATGCCGATACCGGTCATTGCCGATGTGCCATTCAATACTGCCAAACCTTCGCGGATATGAATAGAAAGCGGTTTGATATTGAACTTATTGAATATCTCGATTGTCGGATGAACAGCATCCTCAAATATCACTTCTCCTTCGCCAATCAGCACTAATCCTAAATGAGCCAGCTGCACTAAATCGCCACTTGCGCCAACGCCACCATGCTCATAAATGCAAGGACAGATGTCGTTGTTGATCATCTCTTTCAGCAACTCAACCACTTCGGTGTGCACGCCTGAATAAGCCTGCATAAAACTATTCAACCGGGCAATCATCAACGCTTTTGACAGTTGTGCCGGGATCAGTTTGCCGCTGCCGGATGAATGGCTGCGGATGAGATTATATTGAAGCTGTAAGATATTTTCTTCGCTTACTTTATACTGAGCCATCGGACCGAAACCGGTATTGATGCCGTAAATTAGTTTATGCGACGAGAATTTTTTGAGGAACTCAAAATTGGTATTTACCTTGTTTAAAGCGTCTTTATCCAAAACAACTTTCTCATTTCTAAATATCAGCTCAGCAAAATCGTTTAAAGAAAGTGCGCCTTGTCCAATAGGTGCCATGGGCAAAATTTATGTTTTTCGGGTTTTTAAAATTAATTGGCTAATGTAGGAAAAAGTAATCAATGCGGAAGGCGGAATGCCAATTGCGGAAGTTTTATTGAATTACCATTCCGTATTCGACATTTCGCATTCCGAAATCAAATCCTTCTGTCAATAAACTTCACAGCCTTCCTGTTTGCCTCGTTAAACTGTATTTTCTGAATTTCTTCGGCAGTAACGTATTTAATATGAGGACTTACCCTTAGTCGGGCTTGTAAATATGAACGGATACGGTGATCGCATTCTTCACTATCGTCAGCCGGGACTACGTAAAGCAATACTTGGTCAAGGTCTATCTCGTTGGATGAAACTTCTACCACATAATCCAATATTTCCTCGCGCTCGTTGAGCAGATCGAATAATGCCGGCGGATATAGCGTGGTTCCCTTGAATTTGATCATTTGCTTTTTGCGGCCCATGATAGATGACAGGCGCAAACTTGTTCTGCCGCAGGCGCAAGGCTCATCAAAATACATGCATATGTCGCCGGTTTTATAGCGAAGTAGCGGCATACCTTCGACGCCTAAGGTTGTGATAGTCACTTCCCCGGCGGTGTAAGGCTCTACGGGTTGATCATTTTCATCAAGCAACTCTACAATCACCAGTTCAGGCTGATAATGCCCTCCTTTACCCTCTCCGCATTCGGTAAAGGCCGTTTGCATTTCGGTAGAGGCATAGGTAGAATAAAGCTTGATATTCCACGAGTCGGTTATCTTTTTGCCAAGCATATTCAGCGAGAAATCTGTATTACGGATATTCTCACCTATGCAGATAGCCTTTTTAACTGAAGTTTTATTGATGTCGATGCCTGCCTCTTTAGCAAAGTTGATCAGTTTTAATATGAACGACGGCACAGCAACTATGGCCGTAGGCTTTAATCGTTTAATAGTTTCCCATTGCAAAGCAGGTACTCCCGGGCCTAAGCGAATAATACCAGCGCCAAGTTTACGGATGCCGGAATAGTACGCAATACCCGCCATAAACTGCCGGTCCAATGTCAGCATCAATTGATAAATATCTTCTTTTGAACCATCAGCGCATGAGAATGAATTGTACTCGTTATATGCTAATCGGTTCAGATCATTTTCTGTAAGGGCGATTGTAACCGGTCCGCCTAAAGTGCCTGAAGTTGATGTGTATTCGACAATCAGTTCTGCCGGAACACACAGGAAATCATTATTGCGTTGTTGCAGATCTTCTTTGTGAGTTGGCGGTATTTGGCTCAGATCAGCAATGGTTTTGATGTTGCTGATATCGGTCTGGTGCTTGGCAAACAGTTCTTTATAAAATGGCGAATGCTGCGAAACATATAACAGTAATTGCTGCAATTTTTGTTCCTGCACCCTGGTTTCCTTTTCTATCGATTGTTTATCCCGTTCCTCTAAAAACGCCATTGCTATCCGTTATTACTTTTCCCAAATGTAACAAAAATGCCTAAAGTGGGGTTTTTTGAGGAGTATTAATGAACTTAATAGCTACATTTAGGTTATCATTTTAATTTTAACGCTAATTTAATTTACATGAAGTTCAGTAGATTTTTGATTATTGCGGCTGTGACTATTTTAAGCCTTAGTTTTGCAAAAGAAGCCAATGCTAAAACGCTGGTTGCCCCCGTTGTTTTATTACAACGCCGCCCGCCACCACCGCCACGTCCGCCACGTCATCGCAGGCATCGTAGGTATTACAGGCATCATCATGGAAGTTTGCATATCAGGTTGCCAAAACCACCTCCACATCCAAAAGGGCCGTTGCCTCCACCACCACCGCATCCATAAAAATAAAAATGCCTCTCAGGAATCCGGGAGGCATTTTGTTTTATGTCGATATGTAGAGGCACTCCGATGTATCGGGGCGTCTCCGGGGCGATACATTTATTTACTCAGATACATTACATTATAATATTCATCCGCCATACGTCCTGAATCGAACGCCGGGGCTACATCGGCTGCTGCTTTACGAACGATAGATACCCATTTCTTCTGATCCTTATAGTACATCGGGCGGATGGTATTATCCAGGATATCCATCAGCGTTTTGGCTTCAAGCATATCCCTATCATGCTGCGGCAGGTTATCATCTCCCGGGGTGATCACAAAGCAGTTTTCTTTATCCTTTGCAAATTCGGGCACCCAACCATCAGGTAACGAGAAGTTGATGCTGCCATTCATCGCTGCCGTCATGCCGCTGGTGCCAGATGCTTCGCGATACATCTTAGGATTGTTCAGCCAAACGTCTGAACCCTTTTTAAGCAATGCAGATAAACCTAATTCATAACCGGTCAAAACCGCGCAATTGGCAAATGGCCACATTTTGCGGATGATCTGGTTGAATTGATCAATTGCGCCGTAATCTTCAGGATATGGTTTGCCTGCCCAAATCAATTGCACAGGCATTTCGGAAGTGTATACCAGTTTGATAAACCGGTCCCAGTCGTAGGTCATCAGGTCGGCGCGTTTGTAGCCCGCAAAACGACGTGCCCAAACAATAGTTAATACGTTTTCGTCAAATATCTTCCCACATTGATCGGCCACTACTTTAAAGAGTTGGCGTTTCATTTCTTTTTTGCGATTGATAATTGCCTCGTCATTATTTCCTGCTAACGCAATTTCCAGTTGATCGTCTTTCCAGTAAGTTTTATTTTGTGCGTTGGTGATGGAAGTGATTTCACAGATGCCAGGGTTGTGGTCCCACATTTCGCGTGCAACCTCACCATGGAGTTTAGACACCCCATTAGCTTTCTTGGCAAACTTTAATGCAGCGAGGGTATAATTTAAGCCCCAACCATCGATGTTCAGTACTTTTTTGACTTCTTCAACAGGAACACTATAGAAGAACGACATTTTGTTCAGCAAATCATAGCTGTGCTCCTCGTTGCCCGCAGCTTCAGGCGTGTGGGTTGTGAAAATCACCCGTTTTTGTACTTCTTTTAAGCTCTTGAATTTAGAATACAGGTAAAAATTGAGCGGTAGGGAGTGCCCCTCGTTCATATGATAAATATCGATATTCAAGCCCAGCTTATCGATGAGCATAGCACCGCCAATACCCAAAATGATTGACTGCGCAATGCGGGTCGCTTCATTTGAATCGTAGAGTTTATAGCTGATCGAGCGTGATTGTTCATCATTCTCGTTCAGGTTGGTTGTCAATAAAAAGATAGGTGCCGAGCCAAAAGTCTCCGGATGCAGCAGGAATGCCCTTACATAAACAGGGGTATCGTGCACCGGAACCGTGAACATAATGCCTGTGTCCTGCAAAAAAGAATAGCCTTTCTCCACAAACATCGGCTTCATATCAGCATTGTTTTCGCGCTGCTGGTCGTAGTAGCCATACTTCCAAAGCATGCCTATACCTATCAGGTTTTGTTTTAGCTCATAAGCGCTGCGCATGTGTGAGCCGGCCAGGAAGCCTAAACCGCCGCTGTAAATTTTTAATGCCTGGTCGATGGCGAACTCCATCGAGAAGTAGGCGACCGCCTTTTTATATTTTGGATCGGGTTGATAACCGAATATTTCGTCTCTTGATAACATGTTGAATTTGGTTGTATTAGTTGTAAACG
This sequence comes from Bacteroidota bacterium, assembly GCA_018266915.1. Lineage (GTDB taxonomy): Bacteria > Bacteroidota > Bacteroidia > Sphingobacteriales > Sphingobacteriaceae > Mucilaginibacter. Next base: position 10,450 of record JAFDZM010000038.1, read on the forward strand.
TTGTATTGGTTGTTGGGGAAGCATTGATCAAAACTAATATTGCCACTGCAACCCAGACGGTCAATATTAACTATATATATCCTGATTCAAAAAACATCGCCTTATTTTGCTCGCGTCATTTTATCCACAAAAGCCAGTTTTCTAACGCATTTCAGGTTACTTGCCTTTGGCAACCGGCACCGCCATTGCAGTAATGGCCTGCATAAACCACGCAGCATGCGGTATCCATTGCTCTGTCCAGCGCCATTCGTTGCCTTCGGCTTCGGTTTTAAAATCGATGCCTGAACCATCGCCGTTACCATCTTTACCTGTGATGCCATTTGAGATGCCGCCTTTTTGAGAACCATGCCCAAAGCTTGAATGCATATAAGGAACGTTATTCTTACCAAACCCATACATAAAACACATAGCATAAGGGTTGCAGCCGGTTATCCAGGATAGTTGCTGAGATGCGAACTTAGCAAGGGATGATTTTACGCCCCATGCACCTTGTGCCGGGTAAGCTAGTCTGCCGCCGACGATCGCTGCAGTCGCCAAGGAGCCTAAGCGGGCATCTTCACCCTGCCACCACCAGCCGGTTTCGTTGTCATGAGGAATGAAAAAGCCGTCTTTTACTGCTCCTTTATATAAAAAGCTTTGACGGGCGTAACCGAATGGATTAGCCACTTCATGACTTACCCTCAAATTATAATCAAGTGCTTTTTTAATGGTAGATAACGCTTTAGCTCTCAAAGCCGGATCAGTTTCCTTAGTCAGGTATCTTGATAAAGCAACGACAGGCATCCCGGCATCTGATGCATGCCAGTAAGGACGGTTCCCATCGTTAGCTATAAAATACCCTCTGTCGGACATACGTTTATTCAAATTTTCAGCTCGTTTACGCGCTTCATCACGATATGAAGTATTGTTTGTGCTGATCCAAAGTTCGGTAGCAGCCATCAGTGCGCAGTAGTCATCAAGAATATTTTCTTTGCCGTCATCATCATATTTAGTGTTGTTCGCCAAAAGATGTTCAAAGGCACGTTTGGCGGCATCCAGGTATTGTTCTGAAGTAAACTCGCCATGTTTTTTCCATCTTGAAATACGGGCCAATGCAGCTATTGCCATACCTCCACCTTCACGGAAGGCCGCTTGATATTCGTTGGTAGTTACGCTATTGGCGCGAAGGCCGACTACACGACGGTCATTCGGGTTTTTGCTGAAGTAGCTGAATACGGTCTCATAAAAATACCCCTCAGGAGAAAGTGAACGCATGATATAATCAGCACCATAGCAAGCTTCATTTTCCAGCGAGTCTTTCAGTCCCCATTTGGTAAGCAAACCAGGTATCTTTTCATCCACGCTTACCATCGACCAGGTAACCAGTGGGATTTGCTGCGGCGACATGAAATTAGCGTACGACAAATGCGAAAAATACTTGCTCACATCACCTGATGCATCACACCAGCCACCGCGCAGGTCGACAGTTTTATCGCTGCCGTATAATTTGATATGCTGATCGGCTTCCAATTCTTCAGGAGTATTAGCCCGTTGTTTATTATAGTAATGAATGATGGATGATAGCGTCAACTTGGCCAATCCGTATTGAGTTATTTGGAATGGCTCAGAAGTGTATTTTTTGCCAGAAATGGTAACAGTCAGCTTGTACTTACCATCTTTTTTGAACGACGAGAAATCTGCCTGGTAAAAAGTTTTGTCCTTATACCAGTCCTCCACCTTTTGTCCTGTGCCAAGCAGTCCGCTAAATGTAACCTTGCCAGATACGGCATCAGAGATGGAAAATGGCGTTTTTGCAGACAACACAGCCTCCGACCCGATGACGGCTATTTTCGGCCCGTTCGTATCAAAACCGATTTGGCTGATATAAATGATAGGTTCAGCAAAAGCAGACAAGGAAAACATCAGCAATAATAGGCTGATAAAGAAAGATTTTAGGTATTTCATGTACTTGCGTTTTATGGTTTGGCCGAGGCCCAGAATATAGCATTGGTAAATAGCTTTTTATAAGCGTCGTTTTCAAACAGGTCGGGAGAGTGGCCCATAAAAATATATACATTACGCGCTTTTACATGCTCATTGCTCCAGATCACCGGGTGATCGCCCATTTTGACATCTGATTTCGGGATATAAGAATTTTCATCCACGCTGGCAATCACATGCACATTTGGCCGCGGACTTTTATCATAAGTATAAAACTCCTCGGTCTTGATCCAGAATGAAGATGGAACGCCTTTCATTACCGGGTGCTGCTGATCTTCCACATTTACTTTCCCTTGCACAAAAGTGGCGATATAGTTTTTCCACCGGATGCCGCCCATAAAATCGGAGAACCATTGCCACATCGGGTAGCCGTCAAACTCGCCCAAAAGCGTAGCATGGTGAAAACCTATCCAACCACCCCGGCCTTCATCAATATATTTTTCGAAAGCCTTAACGGCCTCGGGTTTCCAGGCGTAAGGCGCGTAATCCAGTTGAAGGAATAATTGGTAATGGCTAAGAAATTCGTCGTTTATCTTATCCGTGTTCTGGATATAATCGATGCTGAAATTGCTATCAGCTGCCAGTTTATCCAGCCATATTTTAGCTGCTTTTGAATATTCCACATGGTGACCGCCATTTTCGTAAAGTGCGATAACATGGAAACGCGGGGCTTTTTGTTGGGCAAACGACAGGGAAAAAGTGCAGAGCACGACAAGGAGTGTCAGTAAATTTTTTCTCATCAGGTTAGATTTTATTCAAATATAGAATTGTTAGCGAAAGCTGATGGCAAATCCCATCAAAAACAATATTTTTATCAGCTAGCATGCCCTCGCCACCTGCCATAAAGAAGATACGCCCCCTGCAATTGGTTGCCGTGATCTTTTTTACCGTTTCCGGTGGCCCATACGGGCTTGAGCCGCTTTTATCTTATGCCGGTGATCACGGCGCTTTATTATTGCTCCTGTTGACTCCAATGGTGTGGGATGTACCCGCTATCTTCACTGTGTTGGAATTAAACAGCATGATGTCCATAGAAGGTGGCTATTACCGTTGGGTAAAACATGCATTAGGTACACGCTGGGGATTTTACGAAGGCTGGTGGACGTGGTTGTATACATTTGTCGACCTCGCAATTTACCCGGTATTATTTGTGGAATATGCATCCTTTTTCTTTCCGGAATTGGCTGCTTATAAAATACCGGTATGCTTGTGTATCATATGGGCGTCGGCCGGATTGAATATTTTAGGAATTGTACCTGTAGGGCGGGTGTCGCTCATTTTAAGTATAGCTGTATTGACGCCATTTTTAGTATTGATCATCACCTTTTTCTATCACCATACGGGCGGGCTGTCGATCCCTTCGCCATCGTTAAAAGGGATTAGCTATCCATCAATGGGTATGGCTTTGTATACGGTAATGTGGAATTGCCTGGGATGGGACAACGTGACCACCTATGCCGAAGAAGTGGAAAAACCAGTGCGCTCATATCTTATTTCGGTATTTACAGCTTTTATTTTGGTGTTGATTGTATATTTCTTCGCAATACTTGTCGCACAACAATCGCATATCGATTCCAACACTTTAACCGACAAGGGCTTTCCTGAATTGGGAGTGCTGATCAGTGGCAGGTGGTTAGGAATAATGCTTGCTGCTGGTGGAATGGCCAGTACACTTGGGATTTACGCAGCAGTATTATTATCTGTGTCCCGCGTGCCGAAAGTAATGGCTGATGATGGGTTATTGCCAGAATGGCTGAACAAACTACATTCAAAATTTGGTACGCCTTATGTATCCATCATCATTTGTTCTTTGGTGGTAAGCTTTATGGTGCTCTGGACTTTCGCAGATCTGCTAATTATAGACGTGACCGTTTATGGTGCAGGTCTGTTCTTAGAATATATCTCATTGATCCGTCTTAGACTAATTGAACCTGATACACCTCGTCCGTTCAAAATACCCCTTAATATTGTCGGGCTTTGCGTAATGGCTTTGTTGCCTTTATTGGTGTATGGAGTAGCTTTGTCTGGGGCCTTAATATCAAATGGAAAAGGCATCATTCCTGCTGTTTTTGCCGTTTGTGCCTTGCTTACCGCTGAGCTGGTTTGGTGGATCATCAAATGGACGAAATTGCACCGGGGATAGAGAGGCGATGCATCGCCTCTCTACGTGGCGTCTTTACGAAAAACGTCAATCCATAAAACCTAAGTCCTTTCTTTATAGTTATATTAGTGTAAAACAATTGGCTATGAGATCGATATGGAAAGGTTCGATTGGCTTCGGACTGGTTAATATTCCCATTAAATTGTATTCGGCGGTGCAAAGCAGTTCGCTTGACCTGGATATGCTCGACAGCCGCGATCATTCGCGCATCCGCTACCAACGGGTGAATGAGAGTACACACAAGGAAGTACCCTATGACAAGATCGTGAAAGGCTATAAGCTTGACGATGATTATGTGATACTGGAAGACCGCGATTTTGAAGACGCTGCGCCAGAGAAAAGTAAGGTGATCGAAATAGAAAGTTTTGTTAGCATATCTGAGGTGAATCCGATGTATTATGAAACATCGTATTATACCGAACCGGATACCAAAAACAATAAGGCTTATGCGCTACTGATTGAAGCTTTGAAAAAGACAGGCAAAGCAGGCCTTGCGCGATTTGTTCTACGCAGTACCGAAAGCCTGTGCATCGTTCACCCGGTTGAGCATGTTTTAGTGGTGACCCGTATCCGTTTTGCTCAAGAGATACGGAGCGCTGATGACTTGAATATTGATGATGATGTGACCGTTAGTAAGAAAGAGCTCGACGTTGGTATTGCGCTGATCAAACAATACGAAGAGAAATTTGATGTATCGAAATTTAAAGATGATTATCACCAGGAATTATTGAAAATAATCGAAGCAAAAGCAAAAGGGAAGCGGCCGACTATCAAGAAGCTGAAACCGCACAAAACCACCAATAACGATCTGTATGATCAACTAATGCAAAGTCTGAACGCACGGAAAGGGGCATAGTATGGGACTGGCCGACTATATAAAAAAACGTTTTTTTACCAAAACCCCCGAACCAAAAGGCGGCAAAAGTACCGGAAAGCACCTGGCTTTTGTAGTTCAGCGGCATCATGCATCGCACTTGCATTATGATTTTAGGCTTGAGCTGGATGGCGTACTGAAAAGCTGGGCTGTGCCTAAGGGCCCATCAATGAATCCCGGCGATAAACGGCTGGCTATGATGGTGGAAGACCACCCTTTTGATTACCGCAAGTTCCAGGGAATAATTCCGCAGGGAAATTATGGTGCTGGCGTGGTGATGATCTGGGATAAAGGCACCTATACCTCATTGGAGGAAAACAGAAAAGATGATGTAAAAGCCTTACGTGCAGGGCTGAAAGCAGGCAATCTTAAATTCAAACTAAATGGCGATAAACTAAAAGGTGAATTTGCGCTGGTAAAATTGCATAGCGCCGAAGATAATTCCTGGTTGCTTATCAAACATAAAGATCAGTTTGCCGTCACCAAAAAATATGATAGTGAAAGTTTGGTACCTGCCGATGTGAAAAAGCTTGGGAATAATAGACATGGTGAGGCTGAAGCTTCTCCGAAGCATGAAAAAGTCAAACCAAAGGGAATTAAACAAATAGAAGAAGATCCCGAGGACAAACCAGCCGGTGAGAAAGCTTACACGCCCATGATGGCCAAGTTGGAAGCTAAAGTTTTTGATGACCCGGATTGGATATATGAGAAAAAGCTGGATGGTTACCGGGCAATCGGATATACCGGAAAAAAGGCAAAACTGATCTCGAGAAATAACATCGACTTTAGTAAGGACTATAAAGAGGTTATTGATGAGCTAAAGGTAATTGAACAAGATGCAATACTTGATGGTGAACTGGTTATCGAAGATAAAGAGGGCATCAGTAAATTTCAACATATACAGAATTATAAGAAAGACAACACCGTTGGAACATTAAAATATTATGTGTTCGACTTATTAAAGTTGAATGGACACGATCTACGTGGAATGGAATTAAGCAAGCGCAAGGAGTTGCTCAAGGCGCTGGTCGTCTCCCTAAAAAGCAAGCGGATCATTTATAATGACCATATAGCAGGCAACGGAACCGAACTTTTCACCAAAGCAAAAAAAGAAGGCTGGGAGGGTATCATAGGCAAGGATATACACAGTACTTATGCCAGCGGAAAACGATCAGACAGGTGGCAGAAGTTTAAACTACAAAACTCACAAGAGGCTATTATTTGTGGGTTTACTGCTCCAACCGGATCGAGAAAGCATTTCGGCGCATTGGTGCTAGGGATTAATGAAGGCAAAAAGATCAGGTACATTGGTAATTGCGGGACAGGGTTTAATGAAACCTCGATCCGTGAGTTGTATGAAAAAATGCATCCACTTGAAACCAGTCAAAAACCTTTTGATGAGAAAGTGCATCAGCGTACAAAAGTCACCTGGATAAAGCCGAAATTAGTGTGTGAAGTGTGGTATGCCGAGTGGACAGCCGATGGACATTTGCGGCAACCGGTTTACAAAGGATTGCGCATTGATAAGAACGAAGAAAACGTAGTAATGGAAACACCCAACAAACAAGTGGCCGATGAGGAAGTATTCACTTTTGGCCGCAACCAGGTTAAAGGAACGCACCTGAGCAAAGTTTTCTGGAAGGATGAGGGAATCACCAAAGGCGAGCTTATCCATTATTATAACGATATGGCCGAATATATTGTGCCGTATCTAAAGGATAAACCCATCTCCATGCGCAGGCAGCCCAATGGTATCGCTGATGAAGGGTTTTTTCAGAAAGATGTGGATACCAGTCACCTGCCATCCTATATAAAAACAGAGCCACTTTATTCGGAAAGCAACGATAAAAATATCAATTACATCATTGGTAATGACGCCGCCACTTTGCTCTATATGGTTAATCTCGGCTGCATCGAGATCAACCCATGGCTCAGTTCCTATAAAAAGCCCGAGAACCCTGATTTTGTGGTGATCGACATCGACCCGCACGATGTGCCTTTTACTGAGGCAGTAGAGGTGGCCCTGAAAACCAAAGAAGTTTTCGACCGGATGAAATTGGATGTCTTTATCAAAACATCAGGCTCGAAAGGACTGCATATTTATTGCTACGTGGGTGCCAAGTATGATTATGATTTCACCAAAATGTTTGCAGAGTATACCGCGAATATCATTCATGATGAGTTGCCGGACATTACTAGTGTAGAACGCAGTCCCGCGAAGCGGAGAAATAAAACTTATATCGATTTTCTGCAAAACCGCAGAGGGCAGACTATTGCTTGTCCGTATTCTGTTCGGCCAAAGCCCGGCGCCACCGTTTCTGCACCTTTGCATTGGAGCGAGGTTGATAATAACCTGAAACTATCCGATTATACCATCAATACCATGCGCGACCGTGTGAAAAATACCAATGATCCCTGGAAAAATCTAACAAGCAAGGCCGCCGATTTGAAGAAGGCATTGGAGTTATTGAAATCATAAATTCTATTTCTAATTAATATTTTTTCTAATTATTAAAACTTATCGAATGCGCCGCGTGTAGTTTATTAATAAACAAACAATTAAAAAATCTACACTATGGCAACCACTAAAACAGCATCACATCAGGGAGAAGCGGCTTCTGGTGTGACAGAATCAGCATTGAATGAGTTATTCATTGATGAGTTAAAAGACATTTATTGGGCTGAGAAGCATTTAACCACAGCCTTGCCAAAAATGGCCAAAGCGGCTACCAGCGAAGAACTACGCACTGCCATCCAAAATCACCTGGCCGAGACGGAGAATCATGTCAGTCGTTTAGAAAAAGCTTTTGAATCTATAGGCGAAAAGGCAGTCGCTAAAAAGTGTGAAGCAATGGCCGGATTAATAAAAGAGGGCGATGAAATTGTTGCCGAGACTGAAAAAGGAAGCATAACACGTGACGCGGGTATCATTTCGGCAGGTCAGAAAATTGAGCATTATGAAATTGCTTCGTATGGTACGTTAAGAACTTTGGCGGGCGTATTAGGGTACGACGAAGCTGCAGAATTGCTTGAAGCTACTTTGCAGGAGGAAAAAAATGCCGACAGTAAACTCACTGAAGTTGCCGAAAGCAGCATCAATCAAAATGCTAAAAACGAAAGGAAATAGGGGATTGAATATCTTTCCGTTTTTGGGGCCGCCATTGGTCACGAATGGTCGGAAGAAATTCCGGCCATTTTTTATGTCTTAAA
>JAFDZM010000039.1 GCA_018266915.1 Bacteroidota bacterium
AACAACAACAACAATATTCATTAGGTATCTACTAATTTTATCCAAAGGTAGGAGCCTCCTCTCTACTACTAACCAAAATCACCATTCATTTACATAGCATAATTACACGCTCGTGTAGTATATCCACACGATGGTATAGTTTGAAATTTTCACATTGATTTTAAATTGATATTTATAAAAAGAAAAACTTTAACCATGTTAGCCATAAGATCATTTCTGGACATTATGATCGTAGTCCTGATGGCTTCGATCGTTTTTGTGATTATCACTATCGCATTTTCTTTCTGAGGGGTAGTAAATAAAAAGCCCGTCACTGTTTTAGCAGGACGGGCTTTAGTCTATATGATGGATTTATTATTTTACTTCTTCGAAGTCAACATCGGTTACATGGTCACCAGCGCCTTGAGCGTTTCCGCCCTGAGCTTCGGCATCACCTGCACCTGGCTGGGCCTGACCGGCATCGCCTGCAGCTTTGTACATCTCTTCAGATGCAGCGGTCCATGCAGCGTTCAACTCAGTTTGAGCAGTATCGATAGCGTCGAGGTTTTTTGAAGCATAAGCTTCTTTCAGTTTTTTCAAACCTTCTTCGATAGGAGCTTTTTTATCAGATGATATCTTATCGCCATATTCTTTCAGTTGCTTTTCGGTAGTAAAGATCAGGGCATCGGCAGAGTTCAGTTTATCAACTTCCTCTTTTGCCTTTTTGTCAGCATCAGCATTAGCTTCAGCTTCGTCCTTCATTTTCTTAATTTCAGCATCGGTCAAACCAGATGAAGCTTCGATACGGATTTTTTGCTCTTTACCGGTAGCTTTATCTTTAGCCGATACATGTAATATACCGTTAGCGTCAATGTCGAATGACACTTCGATCTGGGGTACGCCACGAGGAGCAGGTGGAATTCCGTCCAGGTGGAAACGGCCTAATGTTCTGTTCTGAGCAGCCATCGGACGTTCGCCCTGTAATATGTGGATCTCAACAGAAGGCTGACTATCAGATGCGGTAGAGAATACTTCCGATTTCTTGGTCGGGATGGTAGTGTTTGCCTCGATCAGTTTGGTCATTACACCACCCATAGTTTCGATACCTAATGAAAGCGGGGTAACGTCGAGCAGCAACACGTCTTTTACTTCACCGGTCAATACACCACCCTGGATAGCGGCACCTATGGCAACTACTTCGTCAGGGTTTACACCTTTTGAAGGAGCTTTGCCAAAGAATTTTTGCACAGCTTCCTGGATAGCAGGAATACGGGTTGAGCCACCTACCAGGATCACTTCATCGATATCAGCAGTGCTCATACCAGCAGCTTTCAAAGCTGTTTTACATGGTTCGATAGTACGTTTGATCAGGCTGTCAGACAGTTGTTCAAATTTTGCACGGGTTAAAGTTTTAACCAGGTGCTTAGGCATACCGTCAGCAGCAGTAATATATGGCAAGTTGATCTCGCTTTGAGAAGTGCTTGAAAGCTCGATTTTAGCTTTTTCAGCAGCATCTTTTAACCGTTGTAAAGCCATAGGGTCTTTACGCAGATCGATACCTTCGTCGTTTTTAAATTCGTCAGCCAACCAGTCTATAATTACCTGATCAAAGTCGTCGCCACCTAAGTGTGTATCACCATCGGTTGATTTTACTTCGAACACGCCATCGCCTAATTCAAGCACTGACACGTCATGTGTACCACCACCGCAGTCGAACACAACGATCTTCATATCCTTGTGTGCTTTGTCCAAACCATAAGCAAGGGCAGCAGCAGTAGGCTCGTTGATGATACGGCGAACTTTTAAACCTGCAATTTCACCGGCTTCTTTGGTAGCCTGACGCTGAGCGTCGTTAAAGTAAGCAGGTACAGTGATAACTGCTTCGCTTACTTCGGTACCTAAAAAGTCTTCAGCGGTTTTCTTCATTTTCTGAAGGATCATAGCTGAGATTTCCTGCGGGGTATATTTGCGGTCGTCGATCTCAACACGCGGGGTGTTATTGTCGCCTTTAACCACTTTGTATGGTACACGGGCAGCTTCTTTGGTCACTTCATCGAATTTATTACCCATGAAGCGTTTGATAGAATAAATAGTTTTTGTAGGATTGGTGATAGCCTGGCGCTTGGCAGGGTCACCCACCTTACGCTCGCCGTTGTCAACAAACGCCACAACTGACGGCGTAGTACGTTTACCCTCGCTGTTAGCAATAACTACCGGTTCGTTACCTTCCATTACTGCAACGCAAGAGTTCGTTGTTCCTAAGTCGATTCCAATTATTTTAGACATATATGATTGATTTTTTCCTTTTTTGATATTAAACCTATGCAGTATCAACAAGGCGTATGCCAATATCACTTTGGCAGTAAAAAAGGCTAAAGAACGTCAAAAACGCCTCCTGTTTCGTCAGAGAATTGCACAGAATCCGTGACAGGTTGTCAGAAAAATGTCACTCGTTCAGCATCAGCTTGTCAATACCCGGGGCAGGCTTCCAGTCGCTCTTAGGTTCATAATAATGCCATAACAGCGCCGAAATCTTCTTTATAAGCAACTGAGCTTCATTATCCGGCGTCCAGCGTTGATCTTTATTGTTGTTGGTCATTACCGAAAATACATAATCACCATGCGGTGCATTCACCAAAACAGTTTCCGATTTAGCTTCATCTACAGAACCACTTTTGCTGGCTGCCTGTACATAAGGTGGTATCTGCGACAAAGATCTATCATCCCAATAAATCCGTACAAGGTCGCGGTACATGCGCTCACTTGCTGCCGGGCTCACGGCTTCGCCATTCCGTATCATGGTAAACAATCGGCACATTTCATACGGCGAGCTAACACCCCAGCCATATTTGGAACGAACAGCCTCCCGTCCTTTTACTCTTGAGTTGACACGCAATACTTTAAATCCATTTTTATCCAGCCAATTGTTAATGTATTCGCCTGTTACAATCCTTTGCAGCCAGGTGCTGGCCGTGTTATCGCTCATGGTGATCATCAGCAAAACAACTTTACTTAGTTCGATAGTATCCTTGTCTTTAAATGACCCCAAAATATCTTCTCCGGGGTACAGTAACGAATCGCGATATACAAGTTTTTGATTATAGGCTAATTCACCTTTTTCTATCTTATCAAATACTCCACACTGTATGCTCACTTTGATCATGCTGGCAGTAGGAAACAGAGTATCGGCATTAATAGCTGCTGTTTTGCCGGTTTTCAGATTTTTTACATAGATACCCACCTGTCCGTTGAAGCCTTTAATAGCGTCCTGTAATTGAGCTGTAAGTTTGTTGTCAGTTTGGGCAAAAGCAGTAGCAGCAAATGCCAGAAAGAGAATAAGTAGTTTGTATTTCATATCGATTGAATAAAATTTAAGTAAGTCATAAAATAAATAAAACTCTCCCTATACTTAGGGAGAGATGTCCAGCGTAGCGTCGACAGAGTGGGTAGAGCGTTAGGACAGTTAAGCCATGCGCAGATTTTTACCCTTCCCGGCCTCCCCTGATTCCAGGGGAGGAGTTATTTTTCTAAGTTTAGCCTGGTTTTAAAAACTAAGTTATAAAACTATGCACAAAATCCCTATCGAAGCGTTTTTTATATCTTTACCAACTATATGAAACCCCGCTGGCTCTTATTCCCTTTTTCATTACTATATGGTCTTGTTGTAGCTATCCGCAACTGGTGCTATGATGGCGGTATATTGAAAAGCCGTAAGTTTAAAATGCCGGTAATCTCAGTAGGCAATCTGGATGTTGGAGGGGCAGGCAAATCGCCTATGACGGAATACCTGGTAAGATTGCTCAAAGATCACTACAAACTCGCAACGCTAAGTCGCGGGTATGGGCGAAAAACAAAAGGATTTTTAACAGTTACCACCAACTCGACCGCTGAACAGGTAGGTGATGAGCCGCTGCAGTTTAAGCACAAATTTCCAGATATTACGGTTGTGGTGTGCGAAAAGCGGGTCGATGGTATTAAAGAACTTACTCACACCCATAACCTGGTGTTGATGGATGACGCCTATCAGCATCGTGCCGTAAAACCAGGGTTGAGCATTTTGTTGTTTGACTATGACCGCATTAATGAACCGCATTTGCTTTTACCAGCCGGTAACCTGCGCGAACCATTCAGCGGGCGTTGGCGGGCAGATATTATAGTGATCAGTAAATGCCCGGAACAATTAAGCCCTGAACAGCAGCAAGCTGTCATCTATAATATGGAGCCTCTTCCATACCAGTCTGTATTCTTTACGTCGATTGATTATCTGCCATTACAGGATTTGAATGGGGAAAAGTCAGAGGCAATATTGGACAGTGATACCACGGTATTCCTGCTGACAGGCATCGCTAACCCTAAGCCTTTGGTGCAGCATATCAAAAAATATTCATCAAAGCTGATACATCACAATTATCCCGATCATCATCGCTTTAGCTTAAAAAATATCAGTAAACTTGCCGATGAATTTGCTGCCTGTACTGCACAAAAAAAAGTGATCATTACAACAGAAAAGGATGCCAAGCGTTTAGTTGAACACGAACTGCTTCCGCTTGTGCAATCGTTGCGGGTTTTAGTCATCCCGATAGGAATACAATTCCTGAACAATGAGGCACAGCAATTCGACCAGTTAGTTATACAATATGTTAGAGAACATACAACAAACCACCTTATACATTAAAAGTCGCATAGGCGATTTTGAGCCCGAAGTAGGAATTATCCTGGGTACCGGCCTCGGCGGATTAGTAACCGAGATTGAAGTTGAAAAACAATTGATGTACTCCAATATCCCCGATTTTCCAATATCCACACTTGAATTCCATTCAGGTAAACTGATATTTGGCACATTGGCTGGTAAAAAGGTGGTGGCTATGCAGGGCCGGCTACACTATTACGAGGGCTACACTATGCAGCAGATCACTTTTCCGGTAAGGGTGATGAAAATGCTGGGCATAAAAACTTTGTTCGTATCCAATGCCAGTGGATCACTTAATCCGAATATCAAAAAGGGTGACCTGATGGTGATTGAAGACCATATTAATCTTCAGCCACACAACCCATTGATTGGCAGAAACGAGGAGCAGTTGGGGCCACGTTTCCCGGATATGAGTCAGCCTTACCGCCGCGACCTGGTCGAAAATGCATTGAATATTGCCAGGGAAAACAATATTACCTGCCATAAAGGTGTTTATGTAGCTGTGACCGGGCCTAACCTCGAAACAAGGGCAGAATACCGTTACCTGCGGATAATTGGCGGCGATGCGGTAGGTATGAGCACCGTTCCGGAGGTGATTGTAGCTAATCACATGGGCTTGCCTGTGTTCGCGATATCGGTTCTTACAGATGAGGGATTCCCTGAAACATTATACCCGGTATCACTGGAAGAAATCCTGGCTGTTGCACACGAAGCGGAGCCCAAAATGACATTAATACTTAAAAAACTGATTGCCGGCCTTTAATGCATAACCGACTCCGATATATTCTTCTTGTGATGCTGATATGCTTTTCGGCAGGTGTTGTTTTTGCTCAGACTACCACCATACCCGGTTATCCGAATAATACGCTCAGAAGGAATAATTTTAATACCGATACTTCAACCAAACAACAGGGCAAACAGCTTACGGGCGACCAGGAAATTGATGCTGAAAGACAGAAAGAAGAAAAAAAGCGAGACTCTGTTATATTCACATCCAAGTTTGTAAGGGTAACTAATGAACGTTTACTAAACGATAGCACGCAGGTTTTTCCGTTGGATACGGGCTTGACAAATTTTGAGAATTATAGCCCGCTATATCAGCCGCGCAGTCCTAAAATAGGATTGGGCAACCTTGGCCTTGCAGAACGCAACTTATTATTTGAGCCCAGTAAAACCATTGGGTTTGATGTAGGACAGCATTTTCTGGATGCTTATCTTTTTACACCGCAAGATATACAGTATTACAGGGCCCGTGTGCCCTATACCAATCTCTCTCTTTTTGCCAGCGGTGTAAAAGAACAGCTATTTAAAGTGATTCATACGCAAAACGTCAATCCACAGTGGAATGTCGGCTTTAATATGAATCTTATCGGTTCACGTGGCTTTTATCCGCAACAAGGGGCCAGCGACCTGACCGGCGCCATATTTACCTGGCACGAGTCAAAAAGTAAGCGTTATAATTTACTCGGGAGTTACTTTTATAACAATCTGAAAGCCCCTGAGAATGGTTCGGTACAAAATGACTCGATTTTTACTGCCCCGCCAACAAGCGGTTATGTTACTTCCCAGAATCAACCGGTTCGCTTGTATAGTTCAAGCGATAATATCCGTAGCAACGGGTTTTACATCAAGCAGTTTTATTACATCGGCAAAATTGACACGACTATAAAGAGCGTCGACAAATCCAAAATCTTACCTACGCAACGGGTATCATGGGCCTTCCTTTACAATAAAAGCACCTATAAGTTTTTGCAGAATGAACCGGATACTTATGGCGTGTTTCCTGATTACTATTATAGTTCAACGTATTCAAGGGACTCGCTTTCCGTCTTTCACTTACAGAATGGGTTTTCCTACAGTTTCTACCTGCGGGGAAAATCGACGGGGGTAGTTAAAAACGAGATAAAGATCGACCTGGGTTTGGTTCACGATTATTATACCTATCAGCAATACGTTACCGACACCATCACCAATGCCAATTTTGCACGGCAGGTGGTTAATCAGCGGGTACAAAACAATTCTTTCCAGGATATCACGCTAAAAGGGAGGGCCGGTTACCGGTTCAGTAACAGAATATTGCTCGATGTTGATCTGCAGCAAATCGCTGCCGGGCGCGATTTTGGCAATTTCCTTTACGAAGCAAAACTGAGCCTGTCAGGTGGTCGTAAAGCCGGAAGGATAACATTTGGGGCCTATCAGCAAAGCAGTTCACCACCGCTGGTTTATACCGATTGGATATCGAACCACTATATATTCCATAACAGTTTCAGCAATCAGAAGACCACCAACCTGTCATTCAATTATATCAATGACCTGTTGCAGCTTGATCTGAAAGCGGAATACTACATGATAAACGATTACCTGTATTTCACCGCCGATGAAAATGGAATAAATGCGACGCCAACACAATTGCATAACCCGATCAACCTGATCAAGCTGAGTGTAGGTAAGAATTTATCATGGCGCAGGTGGCATTTTGATAACTATGTGGTTTATCAGAAGAGCGACTATCAAAATACATTACGGACACCCTCAGTGTATACCTACAGCAGCTTATATTACTCCAAGATGTTCTTCAGTGTGCTGAACAGTAACATGGGTATTGATGTGCGTTATAATACGCCTTACGTAGCGCCGTCATATGCTGTAGGACTTGGTCAGTTTTATAACAATACGCCTAATCTTACTTTCTCGTCGTATCCTGTAGCTTCGGTATTCTTCAAAGCGACGCTGATCCGTACCAACATTTTTGTGATGTACGATTACGCCAACCAGGGATTGTTCAGCAAAGGATATTATATGATCAACCGCTATCCGGGCCCGGACAGGCTGTTAAAGATCGGGGTTTCCTGGTCGTTCTATAACTAGTTTGCAGTATGCGGTTGGCAGTGGGCAGACTTTTATGATGTATAAGTTAGGTTAGCAGTGTGCACTTATTATTAATTGCTAACTACTCAGTGCAAACTGAGAACTGCCAACTGAATTAAGTTTTCTGTTTCTTCTTATGCGCTGCCGGGAATAATACGTTATTGAGTATTAAACGGTATCCCGGAGAGTTGGGATGCAATTTCAGATCGGTAGGCGGGTCGCCTACTACGTGCTGGTAATCTTCCGGATCGTGGCCGCCGTAGAATGTCCATTGCCCTTTGCCGTATTCACCATGAATATAACGGGCCTCGTTGCCGGTTTTCATTTCGCCCATGATAGTTACGCCGGGTTTAAGCAGCTTCTCGTTAAAGGCGGTAGTCAAGCCCATAAATCCCTTAATCACTTTGTCATGATTTTGGGTAAGCATGCTGGGTACGACATCCCATTTGGCGGAAAAATCAAAAAGAGTGAAGAAATCCCTTGTACGTTCGACCTGGCGTGTAGTAGTTACATCGATATTGCTGAACTGGTGCGACATAGGGTTCATATCGAGCGTAAAGTTCTGAAAAGCAAATGTTTGGGTAAAATCCAGCTTGGATTGTGCATCCGGATCGGCAGCATCGCCATCGAACATTGCTTCGCAGATATCAGTATTTGAAGCTGCAAGTGCGATATCAAAAGTGTCAGTACCCGAACACATGGCAAACAAAAATCCTCCTCCTGAACAGAAATCGCGGATACGCTCAGCCACAGCAAGCTTCATTTGAGACACTTTCTTAAAGCCAAGCTTATGTGCCATAGCTTCCTGTATATTCACATCATCGTTATACCATTGCGCATAGCGGAATGAACCGTAAAATTTGCTGTATTGGCCGGTAAAATCCTCATGGTGCAGGTGCAGCCAGTCATATTTAGGCAGGTCACCACGGATCACCTCTTCATCATATACTACATCATAGGGGATCTCGGCATATTTCAGAACCAGTGTTACAGCATCGTCCCAGGGTAGTTTATTTTTGGGTGAATAAACTGCAATTTTCGGCGCTTTCTCCAGTTTTACCAAATCCATATTGACTGACGGATCGCTTATTTGAGTAATAATCTCGCTTACTTTTGCATCAGCCAATACCTCGTAACTTACGCCCCGTATTTTGCACTCATCCTCGATAGTTTTATTATATTTCATCATAAAGCTACCGCCGCGATAGTTGAGCAGCCAATCCACCTCCTCGCCATTCTTAAGCGTCCAGAAAGCTATGCCGTACGATTTCAGATGATCTTTTTGCTCCTCATCCATAGGTATAAGAATAGAAGCCGCTTTGCTGAAGACAGGTAAAAGCAATATACCCAGGATAGCCCAAAGGCGAAAGCTAAAAGGCGAAAGGTGTTTGAAGCTAATATTCATATAATTACCCAGTTAAAAGTAACGAATAATTGTTGAGGCTATTATAATTTTAACGGAATCGTTACTCACTTGGTTTTGCATGCAGGTCGGTAAGGTCCTTTGATTCTCTTCTTTCTTTAGGAATTTTTATGAACTCCTTATAAGTCGAATCAACATACGAAGTAAAGTTAAACTCCGGGGCATTGTAAGTATCCATCGTAGGGGTATACATAATGATGAAATTGGTCATCTCCTGTCCTTTCAGCGGAACATAATCCTTCAGGGTTTCAGGACTGAATTCCCTGGCAATTTTTTGTTTTAATTCTTCGTCTTTATCCAACTGTATCGCTTTCGCTCTTTTTTTTGCATCTGAGTGCGAGTCGAACAAATTCATAGTTAAACCGCCTTTTAGATTTCCATCTGCATCCTTTGAATAAACAACAGTTTGCCCGCCAAATGGGGATAGCGAAGGTGGGGCAGTCAAATTTCCAAGTCTGGTTTGCTGATCCCGGATGGTTACGCCTTTCAGGTTCGTACCTTTCAGATCCATTAAAATCTCAGTCGAGCCAAGATCTTTTACATAAAGTGTATCGGTTTCGTAGGCAAAGGAGGAAAAAGTGATGAGATCGCCAACGTGTGCGCGGATAGAGAATAAGCCATTCTTGTCGGTAACGGTAAAAACATTCGATTTAAGGTTCTGTACGCTCACCCCCGCAATTGGTATACGGGTTTTATTCTCCAGTACCCGACCCGTCAAATTACCCTGCGCAAAACTTAAATTGACAATGAACAATAAAAATATAGAAATCAGAAAGACACGTATCATACCCGCTAAAGTAACGAATTATTTGAGAAGGTATTGTGATTTAGGAATGTGAAAGAGCGTCTTAACTATTTTTAACAATTGATTGTCTGAATCAGAATTTTCAAAGGTGCGTCATTGCGAGGAACGAAGCAATCTCCGAACTGTACAGGTCAAGGAGCACAATGATTTTAATTGGACGTTCCTTAAGGAATTTATTCTGTCTGATCTGCATAGCATAGAGATTGCTTCGTTCCTCGCAATGACGCCTTTTTAAATGATGACTATTTAACTCACTTTCTCCTTTCAACTTTTGCCTTTACCCTTTTTTGCTAACTTTGCAGTCCAATTAAATAAGTAGCAATGAGCAAAGCAATAATAAAGACTGCAAAAGGCGATATGACCGTAGAATTCTACGACAAAGACGCTCCAAATACAGTTGCAAACTTCAAAAAACTGGCTAAAGAAGGTTTTTACGACGGTGTAACTTTTCACCGTGTGATCCCTAATTTCGTGATACAGGGCGGATGCCCTTTCTCAAAAAATCCTGAAACAGCTTACCGCGCAGGATCAGGTGGCCCGGGATACCACATCGATTGTGAACTGACCGGCGATAACCAATACCACGACCGTGGCGTGCTTTCAATGGCTCATGCTGGCCGTAACACTGGTGGTTCCCAGTTTTTTATCTGCTATAGCCGCGATAACACGGCTCACCTCGACAGAAACCACACCTGCTTTGGTAAAGTGGTAGAGAATGTTGACGTGGTTGACAGCATTCGCCAGGGTGACAAGATTTTGGGTGTTGAAGTAATTGAAGAATAGATAAAGGTTGTAAAAGTTGTAATGGTTGTATTAGTTGAAGTAGTTAAAACGCTTATCAACTAGTCCAACCACTACAACCTCTATAACAACTACAACCAATACAACTAAAAAAATGAATTTACGTGGAATAGTATCGGTATCGGGCAAACCAGGTTTGTGGAAAGCATTGGCTCAAAACAAAACCGGGTTTATTCTGGAAAGCCTTGATGCCAATAAAACTAAGCTGGTGGCTAACCTGTCTACTGCCAAGATTGCTGCACTTGACGAGATCACCATTTTTGGCAATTACGAAGATATCCGCCTGACAGATGTGTTTGGCCGTATGAAGGATTCGAAAAGCGTTCCAGATGCAAAAGCTGATGGGAAGATATTGCGTGAATTCTTCAGGGAGGTAGCGCCAGGTCATGATGAGGAAAAGGTATACGCTTCTGATATGAAGAAGATCGTTTCATGGTACCATATCCTGAAAGATATGCCTTTATTCAGCGAACCCGATCCGAATGAGGAAGCAGCCCCTGCTGCAGAAACAGCGCCTGCTGAAGAGGTTAAGCCAGTTGAAGAAGCAAAGCCTGCTAAGAAAGCAAAAGCACCTGCTAAGGCAGAAGTAGCGGGAGAAGAGAAACCAAAGACAGCTAAGGCGAAAAAAAGTAATATCAAGAAGATTTAATAAGAGGGGTCATGCTGAACTTGTTTCAGCACCCCACTTGCTAAGTCTGCGCCACGCGTTGGGATCATGAATTGAACCTTACAATTCCAATTGATCTTTCAGATCCTTCAATTCAGGGTTCATCGACTTAATCAAATTGACTTTCCAATCGTGATGCCAATTCTTTAACTGCTTTTCCCTGGCTATAGCATCGGTTATTCTCTCGAAATACTCATAGAATACAAGGTAATATAATCTATATTTCTTTACGAATTGTGAGCCTTCATTATTGACGTGTTGCCATATTCGTACATTCAGATCACTTGTAACGCCTATATAAAATGTAGTTCGGTATTTATTAGTCATGATGTAGACATAACCCTGTTTATAGAGCATGATAAGGTTTGGATTGATTTACAGCTTCAATTTAATAATTTTTTATCAAATTAACGCTTAAAGCAGGGCGAATATCTTGCGGGCGAATACCTTTATGATGGGGTACCGAAACAAGTTCGGCATGACATGGTGGTTGGCTTTTGGTTAACTAACAATCCACATGCAAACACTTTTCATCTGAAAACTCTGGCTCAAAGGTACTGTGGCTAATAGACAAATGCTCCAGGCGATGGCGTAGATCATGTTTGATATTGTCAAAAGAAGATACTGCGTTCTGATCTATTACAAGGTGTGCAGTTAATGCATTTTCGGTAGTACTTAACGCCCATACGTGGATGTGGTGAACATCTACCACGCCTTTCGCTTTCATCAGTTCCTGTTTGATCTTTTCCAAATCCATTTCTTTCGGAACGCCATCCATTTCGAGGCGCAAGCTGTCAATCAGCAGGCTCCAGGTACCACGCAGAATAACAATAGCAACGATCAAACTAACTACGCTGTCTATCCAATATAAATGAGTGAAGTAAATAATAAGCCCTGACACCACCACACCAAACGATACAATAGCGTCAACAGCCATGTGCAGGTAGGCACCTTTTACGTTGAGGTCTTTATCCTTGTCTTTTACAAAAAGCCATGCGGTAACGGCATTAATACCTATACCTGCGAAAGCTACCCAGGCCATTGTTCCGCCTGCAATAGTCTCCGGGTGGATGAAGCGCATAACGGCTTCGTAACCAATAAACCCAACTGCAATAAACAGCACAAGCGCATTAAAGAATGATACAATGATGGTAGAACGTTTATATCCGTATGTATAATCCTGGTTAGAACTTACCTTGCTTAGTTTGAACGCCAATAACGCCAGGGCAAGCCCGGCTACATCGCTCAGGTTATGTCCCGCGTCGGTCAGTAAAGATAAAGAGTGGCTCCACAATCCGGCAATTACTTCAAGCACTACGAAAGCGGAGTTTAAAACAATGCCAATGATAAAGGCAGTGTTTAAATGATCCAGCTTGGGGGTATGGTCATGATGATGATGACCGTGACCATGTGAATGGGAATGTGCGTGTGAATGATCGTGCGAATGTGTATGACCTGCCATGCGGCAAAGTTACTGTTTAAAAATCAGATTAATGATCCACCTGAAAAAAGCAAAGTACAATATGATAAGCAGTAACAGATATTTTACCACATAATACAGCTTGATATTGTAGGCTTTGATGCGTTTGCCCAACAATCTGATTGAGTAGATATATTTGAAAACTTTGTTGATATTTCCCGTTTTATCGTTACCCATATTTGGCGATGCTGCTGCAGCCATAATAAACCAACCGAAGAATTTATTCCACCCGCGGCCAAACGCGGTTTTTACCGGGCGTTCGATGTCACAAAACAGGATAATGCGATCTATATCGGTTCTGTTTTCAGCATGATGGATATAAGTTTCGTCGAAGATGACATCGTCGCCATCTTTCCAGTAATAGCTTTCTCCGTCTACCACAATGTGGCAATCTTCGGAGTTAGGGGTAATCAACCCTAAATGATAGCGCAACGAACCGGCATACGGGTCGCGATGCTGCAAAAGCTGGCTCCCCGCCGGTAATACGGCAAACATAGCTGCTTTGATAGAAGGTACGCTTTTTATTAGCTCGATAGTTTGAGGACAGTGTTTTTTAGCCGATTCGTGAAAATCGTCATACCATTTCAGGTAGAAACGTTTCCAGCCTCTTCTAAAGAAGGAGTTGAAGCCCACATCGTTGTACTTATCTGATCCTTTGATCAGTTCTTCTCGCTCCAGTTGTAAAGCCTCATCACGTATGATTTGCCAGTTGGCTTTCAATACCGCAAGCTGAGGAAAATTTGCCTGGTTGATGTAAGGCTTATTCTCTACTCCCGACAGGGCATACATTGGCATATTAATGGGTGCCATAAAGGTAGAGTGGTCGGTAAGTTGTCTGAAGAATTTATACCGAACTTTGCCTCTATAATGAACAATTACGGTAGAAATTATAAGCGTATAAAGAATAATAAACTTTACAGAGACTAATTCGAGTAATACTTGGTGCATATCATAGGGGATTTACATCAAAATTAGACACAGAATATTAGAAAACTGTATTTTTTCTGGAGTAAAGATACGCATTTTACAAAAAACTGACGGTTTCGTCTTTTTAGTCAGGAGTGATGATAGGGTTCTCCTTTGATGATGGTAAATGCCCGGTAAAGCTGCTCTACGAAAAATAAGCGCACCATTTGATGTGAAAAAGTCATTCGCGATAGCGACAATTTATCATTTGCCCGCTGATAAACCGACTGATCAAACCCATACGGCCCGCCTACAATAAAAAATAGGTTGGTAACCGAACCGATGGCTTTTTTATCGATATAAGCAGCAAACTGGGGCGATGATAGCTCCATGCCTTTTTCATCCAGTAAAATGACATAATCGTTGACCGTCAGCTTTTTGAGGATCAGTTCAGCTTCCTTGCTTTTCTGTTGTTGTTCGGTAAGGGTCTTAGTGTTTTTTAACTCGGCTATTTCTGCAATTTCCACTTTGGCATAAAACTTTAGCCGTTTCAGGTATTTATCAATCCCCTCCTTTAAATAAGCATCTTCTGTTTTGCCGACTATCAGCAGGGTTATTTTCATTTTTTTGTCGTAAAGTTGTAAACCTGAACAACAAAATTAAAATAAATCAGTGGAGTATATCATAGATGATTATCGAAGCCGTGCAGAAGCTGCCAAAGAGCAGGTTATTAAATATAAAAGACTAGTTGACAACTACTCATTTATGAGGCTTGGCGTATTCTTCCTGATTGCGCTGTCAATTTATGTTGCTGATCGCCTGGATAATTTTAACATCATTGGTGTATCAGTTGTCGTTTTACTATTCTGTTTTGCATGGCTAGTGTCTCGCCAAAGCATATTTGAGCAGCAGAAAGAATATTTTCAAAACTTGGTTAAAGTGAACGAAAATGAAATTCAAAGTATGCTCAGCCATCAGAATATCTATCAAGATGGACAGCAATTTGCAGATGACAAACACTTTTACACTTCTGACCTTGACATCTTTGGTGATGCTTCTTTGTTTCAACTCACCAACCGTGCTGCTACTTCATTTGGAAATAAGAAGCTGTCCGATTGGCTAAGTGCACCTACGGAAAAAGCTGAGATATCATCAAGACAATCTGCGGTAGCAGAATTATCTGCTAAAAACGATTGGAAACTGGCGTTGCAAGCCAAACTTTTATTCGCAGGTAAAGATGATACTGATCCGTTGCAACGATTGTTTACTTATTTACATACCCCTTTAGTAATTCCCGGCGAGAAATTACTAACTCAGTATATCAGGATGGCACCAATTCTTTTGACGAGTTTAATTATAGGGGGGTATTTCTATAGACTGGGTTGGCTTATCGCTATCATTGTCGCCATCATAAACCTGTTAATTCTTTCCTCAAAAGGTGGTGTTATGCTTAAATCGGGAACAATAGCAGGTAGGATAGGCAAAATACTCACTAATTATTCGATTGTATTCGAGTCCATCGAGATAGAAAAATGGCAGCAAGAGAGGTGCAATGATCTTGCCCAAAAGCTTAAGACAGAACATACTTCAAAAAGAATAAAAGAACTGGGTAGGCTGATCAATAAATTAGAATACAATCTGATCATGATCGTTGGCTTTATACTGAATGTTTTCTTCTTATGGACATTGAAACAGGTGATCGCCATTGAAAACTGGAAGAAGAACAACCATCAAAACCTGGAAGAAGCTTTCGATGTGATAGCCGAATATGAAGCGCTCATTAGCCTGGCAAGCCTGCATATTAATTATCCGGATTGGTGTTTCCCCGAGATCATAGAGAGTGACACCTATACTATTAATACTAAACAAATTGCTCATCCCTTGATACCCATAGGTCAACGCATAGCCAATGATTATGAGTTAACCGATACCTATAAGATCGACATCATCACCGGTTCTAATATGGCCGGGAAAAGTACTTTCCTTAGAACCATCGGCATTAATACTGTGCTTGCTCTATGCGGTGCACCTGTTTGTGCTGAATCAATGAAGGTATCGGTAATGACGGTATTGAGCTATATGCGTATCAAAGATTCATTGAACGAAAGCACCTCCACCTTTAAAGCTGAACTTGACCGCCTGCAAATGCTGCTTGCTGCGGTGGATAGCGATGCCAAAATATTCTTCCTGATAGATGAAATGCTGCGCGGAACCAATTCGGTTGACAAATACCTTGGCTCAAAAGCAGTGATTCAGCAGTTGATCAGCAAAAAAGGAGTAGGGATGGTGGCTACGCACGATCTGCAGATAGCTGAGCTGGAAAAACAATATCCTGATTACATCCGCAATTATTATTTTGATATCCAGGTAAAAGATTGCGAAATGCTGTTTGATTATAAGATCAAGCATGGGGAGTGTAAGACGTTTAATGCATCATTGTTATTAAAGCGGATTGGGATCGATGTAGAATCATAATTGAGGGGTCCGTCCGTCACGGAGTGCTGCTATGTATGACAGAGTGTGACAAAACGCGTAATTGCGAGGAACGAAGCAATCTCTTTGCTATGCAAATCAGGGAGAATACATTTCTTGAGGAACGTCAATTAAAATAATTGTGCTCCATGACCTGTACAGCCTGGAGATTGCTTCGTTCCTCGCAACGACGATCTTAGAGAATCCTTTAAGTCCCAAAAATCGTATAATAAAAAATGTGCAGATGATCTCTCACCTGCACATCCAAATATAGTTGACAATCTGATATTTATTATCTTGTACCTGGGCCGCCGCCTGCTCCACCCGGTGAACTTTGGTCACCTTGTTTCATGTCGTCGTTGTTAATACCTTTCTTCTGCTGCGGGTTGCTGAAGGTTGTTTTACCAAAGCTATACTGGAAAGTAAGGCCCACTGAACGGAACGGAAACTGGAAGGTGCTGATTTGCGTAAAGCCAGGGCTTGACAAGTGCGAATTGAAGTCCTTGTATTTGACAAAAGGCTCCAGTGTATTGATACCAATCGAGGCTTTTTTCTTCAGGATTTGTTGGCGCACCCCCATCCCCAAGATACTGAATGAAGGGTTGGTACCCTGTATGGTGTGACGTGGTGAGCTGCCAAAAGTAAACACCTGTGCAATGAACCCACTCTTCAAATCCCATTCGGCCATTGCAAAGCCACTATACTGTACATAAGTCCCGTTCTGGGTTTGGTCTCTAAGGAATAAGCCTGAAGGATCGGGTTTATAAGTATAGGCATTGATATTGGCCCTTAAGGTCACATTCTTGATCGGGCTTACTGAACCAAAGAAGCTTGTTCCGAATGAGTTATTGTTACCAATGTTATGGTAAGTTGTTAAAGTTCCTGGCTGCGTATTGGTAGCATCAACCTGGATAAGCGTTGGCTCTGCTATACTTTCGATCAAACCGCCTGTATGCTTATAATAAACTGACATATTGATTACCGACGATTTGATAAATGTCACATAATCAAATTCCAATGTTTGCGACACTTCCGGCGCAAGGTATGGATTACCCTCGGTTTGTGCCAGGATATTGGTCTTATTATCATATGGGTTCAGGAATGTTAAGCTCGGGCGCGTAATACGCTTACTGTATGCCAGCTTAATCGTCTGGGTAGATGATATCTGCTTCTGAATGGTTAAGCTCGGGATAAACGTGTTATAGCTGTTGCTGAACGGCCTGAGCGTAGTATCAGTGCTCAAGGTTTCAGGTTTACCACTGATACTGGTAACCTCATCCCTCACACCGGCTAATATAGAGTAACCTTTAGGCAATGTAATGGTCAATACGCTGTAACCCGCAGTTACGTTCTGGTTGTAATCATAAACGGCTGAATTAAAATTATCAAAAATGAAACCATCCGGGCTACCTGCTGTGCCATCATACATGAAGGCATCCTGGGTACCTACTAACCTGCGCAAAATTTCCTTACCTCCGGCTTCAAGTTTGAAAACCTTATTGATAGGCAACGTATAATCAGTTTGCAGTGTATACTCATTGTTTAAGCCGTCGATATTGGCTTTTGAGTTAGGTAATTGCGCGGTTGAGCTGTAGTAGTTAGTAAAATCCGTCACGGTGCGGCTGTGGCTCCACTGGGTGGAGATATCCAATTCTTCACCTTCTTTATGGAATTTGTGTGTATAGTCCACGTTCCAGTCAAAACCTCCGAAACTGTTATGGCCTAAACCATGACTTGTATATTGGTGAGACAGGTCATTTATTAATGAATCATGATGAGTCGGCAATAAATTGGTAAATGCCGATTGATTATCAGCTAGCGTATTAAACCCACCCTGATTAAGCCTGATATTGGTATGCAGGCTGTTGTAGGCGTTGAAATCGTAATTTGCTGAAATATTGCCAATAGCGCCGTAACGTTTTACATAATTTGTACCTGTAGAAGTGGTGCTGGTATGCACGGTGTCGACAGGCTGAATATCGTTATAAAAACCTGTAAGCGAAGTTTGAGGCCAGGTGTAGTTACCACCCATGTTCATCGACAGGCTGAAACGGTTCTTATTATAGTTCAGGTTAAAGTTACCGTTGTTCTGACGCGTACCTATACCGCCGCTCACCGAGCCGCTGATACCGGTCATATTCTTTTGCTTGGTGATGATGTTGATGATACCCGCGGAACCTTCTGCGTCATATTTTGCAGATGGCGAAGTAATCACCTCGATGCTTTTGATCTGGTCGGCAGGGATGGTTTTTAACACATCTGACAAGCTGGCAGACGTAGCGCCTGAAGGCTTGCCATTGATCAGTACGCGTACGTTCTGGTCGCCGCGAAGGGATACGTTACCGTTAATGTCTACTGCAACCAAAGGTACTTTTTGCAGCACATCGGTAGCATTACCACCTGTGGCGGTAAGATCTTTTTCGGCGTTATAAACTATCTTGTCTATCTTATTTTCAACCAACGCTGCTGTGCCGGTTATCTCAACACCTTTCAGTGATTTTGCACTCGGCGCTACCAGGATTGTTCCCATGTTTTTATCGGGTTTTGAGTCGGTGGTAACAACGCCGGTAACAAATTTATCAGGATAACCTACATAGGTAATTCTCAGTTTGTAGTTACCGGGGTGAATACCTTCGATCTTGAAGTTACCTTTTTCGTCGGTGAGCACACCATTGATAGGAGAAGTACCTGTGGCACGGAAAATACTTACTGAAGCATAATCCAAAGGCTTTTTGGAAACAGAATCGATCAGTGTACCCGATACCTTTCCAACTATAGTTGAGCCGCCACCTACACCGCCAAGCTGCGCCCTGGCTGTAAGTACGGTTGATAATATTATTGCAAAAAGTAAAAGTATTCGTTTCATTTTAAATCATTTTCGTAATTGGAGGCGAAATTAGTGTAAATGTTACAGCGAACGGTTCTTTTTTTAGCTATGACTTCGTTTGTCACTTATTAGTTACGCGGCTAAATAAATAATGATGTGTCCGTCCGTTTGGGAGTATAACAGTTGTGCCGTTGGAAATTGGACAAATGTCTTAAACCCGTTATTGTCTCCGCCATCATTGCTGCGAAGAATTGGTCAGGCATCTCTAAATTAGTATTGCCATGCTGAACATAATGAAGCCAGAGTGACAGTTATAACTACTCCGGTAATACTACCGGCGTAAACTCATTCTCACTCTTTGCAATCACAATGCAGGCAATACCATTGCCGATCATATTCGTAAGTGCCCTTGCAGTCGACATAAAGCGGTCGACGCCTAACAGTAAAGCCACACCTTCAACAGGAATTACTTTAATCGCCGTTAAAGTAGATGTAAGCACAATAAACCCGCTTCCGGTTACACCAGCTGCACCTTTGGAGGTCACCATCAGTATGCCAATAATTACTAATTGCTGCTCTAACGATAAAGGGATATTAAAAACCTGAGCCAGGAAGATGACCGACATAGAGAGGTAGATCGTCGTTCCGTCTAAATTAAAGGAATACCCTGCCGGGATGACCAATCCGACTACCGATTTGGCGCAGCCAAATTTCTCCATCTTCTCCATCATACTCGGCAGTACAGTTTCTGATGATGAGGTGCCTAATACGATCAATATTTCCTGCCGGATGTATTTCAAGTATTGTAACAGGCTGAACCTGAAAAAAACGCTGATAAGATATAATACGATAAAAATAAACAGCAGCATCGTCAGGAACACCGCACCCAATAGTTTAAGCAGCGGACCAAGAGTATCGATACCGTAAGTTGCTACCGTATAAGCCATTCCCGCAAAAGCACCGATAGGCGCCACCTTCATCACCACATCCATGATATTGAAAAACACTTTGTTCAGCTTTTCAAAAAAATCCAACACAGGTTTACCTGTCTCTTTCAATAAACTCAATCCGTAACCAAACAGGATAGCAAAGAAAAGTATCTGCAAAATATCGCCTTTGGCAAATGCATCGAATATGTTGGATGGAATAATGTGCGCAAAAAACTCACCCCATTTCATTTCGGCAGCCGCTTTTTGGTATACCTGTAATTTGGCGTTTGCTGCGCCATGTGGCGCGGGTAATCCGCTCCCGGGCTTTATCAGGTTTGCAAAGCCTACGCCCATGATCAACGCAAAAGTGGTTACGATCTCGAAATATAATATCGCCTTACCCCCAACCCTGCCCACCTTCTTCATATCGCCCATACCGGCTATACCCAAAACAATGGTGAGGAAGATGATAAACGGTATCAGCATTTTTATCAGGTCGATAAATTTATCGCTGATGATCTTAGCCGTCGGGCCAAAATCTTTAAAATACAATCCCACCACCACGCCCAGCACAATTGCTGCTATCACCTGGAATGTTAAATTGGATAAGAGTTTCTTCATGCGAAAACAAGTATACGGGATTTTGTTGATTGGTTGATTGGGTTAAGTGTTGATTGGAGTCCTTCCGTCACGGGATGCCTGTGGTGTGACAAATATTTTAAACGCGTCATTGCGAGGAACGAAGACAACCGACCGTAGGGAGCTCATTAATGCCACTAAAAAACAAATAATAACATTAATAATCTCCCTTTATGCAAGTCAATTGAACAATCATTCGTTTATGAGACGATCATATAAATCAAGCCAGGTTGGGTTCATAGTGCTGATCAAATTCTGCTTACTTTTCCTATTACCACCTTTTAATGCCTTTTCCGCAGCTATAGCTTCTTCTATTCGCGAATAGAATTCGTAATACGCAAGCTTGTTGCAATTATACTTTGCTGTAAAGCTATTTGGATGTGTTTTATTTTTATGATCCCAAATACGGCCAGTTAAATCCGATGTTACTCCGACATAAAATACATTATGATACTGATTCGTCAGAATATAAACGCATCCGCCTTGTTGAAATACCATGCGGCAAAGTACTCAAAAAAATCATTGTGCTCCATGACCTGTACAGTTCGGAGATTGCTTCGTTCCTCGCAATGACG
>JAFDZM010000003.1 GCA_018266915.1 Bacteroidota bacterium
AACAAAAAATAACCCGCTATTCTGTCTGCGAATTACTAAACCCTTACAATTGCGATGAACGGCCCGTGCGGTGAAGAAGCAATCGCGAACTATGCACGTCCGCTCTGTAAAGCATGCGATTGCTTCGTTGCGCGGCTCACACCACCCGCCTTGCGCCTCGCAATGGCAGGAAATTTAAACCTTATAAAACTTCCCAAAAACGCCCAAAGGCAATTTTACCCCCGAAGTAGCCTGCAGATAAAGCTCACCAGTTTCCAAATTTTGTACCTTAGGATAGGAACTCCTGATCAGGTTTTCTATAATGACTGACGAAAATCCAAGCGAATAAGCATTCAGTATCAGGAAATGTTCCTGCGGGTCAAGCAATTGCACTACGTCCTGCATCATTTCATTAATATGGTCTTCCAGTTTCCATTTTTCACCGCTGGGGCCGTGGCCATAAGCAGGGGGATCAAGAATAATTCCGTTATATTTTTTACCACGTTTTACTTCACGCTTTACAAACTTCAGGGCATCTTCAACTACCCAACGGATATTGGTTAATCCTGATAATTCCTGGTTTTCATTGGCCCAGTTTACAACTTGCTTAATGGAATCAACATGTGTTGTATCCGCACCAGCCGCCTGTGCGGCCAATGAGGCACCGCCGGTATAGGCGAAGAGATTAAGAACTTTTGGTTGAGGTGTCTTAAATTTTTTGATAACCTGCGATGAGTAATCCCAATTAACCGCTTGCTCAGGAAATATACCCACATGTTTGAAAGAAGTGAGTGCAAGTCGGAATTTGATAGCGATCTCCGGGTTTTTGTATTCAATATGCCAGCGGTCGGGGAGATTGTTGTTCTTTTTCAGCCAGTCGCCTGAGGTAGCCGAACGGCCTTTGAATTTAATATGATGTAACTTTTGCCATTCAGACTGCGGCAATTGCTTACTCCAAACTGCCTGCGGTTCCGGACGGATCAGAATGATATTGCCAAAACGCTCCAGCTTTTCAAAATCGCCGCAATCAATCAGCTCATAATCTTTCCAGTGCGTAGGTGTGAGAAGTTGGATCATGGGTTAGAGATTAGCGATTAGTTGATTAGCGATTAGTTACAAGGCGCAAATATAGTTATTTCAAAAATGCCCCGCCTAATCACTAATCTCTGGTCTCTAATCTCTAATCACAACTTCTCCCTCGCCGCTTTCATAAACTTGCTGGCGAATACAAAGTCGTTGAGTTCTTTATTGTCAGTATGGGCGATGTCGTGGTTGGTACCTTCCCACCATTTTTGGCCATTGTAAAGGAAGATGACATGATCGCCAATGCCCATTACTGAGTTCATATCGTGTGTAACTACCACGGTGGTGATGTTATATTCCTCGGTTAATTCGGCAATCAATTCATCAATCAGGATAGAAGTCAGTGGGTCGAGGCCTGAGTTAGGCTCATCCACAAACAAATATTTTGGTTGCATCGAAATGGCGCGGGCAATACCCACACGCTTTTTCATACCGCCGGATAACTCAGAGGGGAACAGCTTATTTTTCCCTTCCAGGTTTACACGTTTTAAGCAGAAATTCGCCCGGTCGAGTTTTTCCTCTTTGCTTTGATCGGTAAACAGGTTAAGCGGGAACATAATGTTCTCTTCTACTGTCATCGAATCAAATAATGCAGAGTTCTGAAAAAGCATACCGATCTCTTTACGGATGTGCACCCTGTCGGTAAAATGCATATCGGTGAAGTTGTGACCGTCATACAAAACGTCACCTTTGGTAGGCTCATGCAAACCAACAATGCATTTGAGTAAAGTAGTTTTGCCCGAACCTGATCCGCCAATAATGAGATTATTTTTACCGGGTTTAAAACTGGCTGTTATGCCCTGTAATACATGGTTATCACCAAAGGTTTTATAAATGTCTTTAACTTCGATCATAGCAACACTTTGGATATAATCAGGTCGGCAAAAAGGATCATAATACAGCTATAAACCACACCGCGGGTAGCGGCCTGGCCCACTTCAAGTGCTCCACCCGAAGTATAAAAGCCCTGGTAGGCACAAATGGAAGTAATAATAAAACCGAAGGCAACAGCTTTAACTGCACAAACTGTAACAATAACGGTATTAAAACCATCCGTAAGACCGGAAAGATAATCGGTAGTAGATACAGTGTTCGACACAGCGCAAGCCAGGTAACCACCACCAAGACCCAGTAAAACAGAGACGATAACCAACAGAGGCACCATCGAAACACCAGAAATGATCTTTGGTGATACAATGTAACCGGGAGTATTAACACCCATAATTTCCAACGCATCGATTTGCTCCGTAACCCGCATGGTGCCTATTTGTGAGGCTATACTTGAACCGATACGCCCGGCAAGCACCAATGCAGATATAGTAGGGCTAAACTCCAATATCGTCGAATCGCGGGTAATACCGCCAACTACTGAACGGGGAACTAAATCACTTACCAACTGGAAAGCTGTTTGTATAGTAGCTACCGCACCGATAAACACAGAAATGATGACGATAATACCCAATGAACCTATTCCCTGAGATACCATTTCGCGCATTACTTCGGCCCAGTAAACTTTGAATTTCTCTGGTTTTCTGAAACTTAACCACAAAAGGAGTATATATCTTCCTAAGCTATGAAACATTAAAAATTTTCTAAGGCGGTTAAAAATACATTTTTTCCGCTTTGGTTAGGTATTATTCGCTCCTGTATAATACTTAAAATGCAAGCGCAATGTTTCAGGATTGATTTATTTATCAGCCTATAACTGTATCAATCTGTTAATTATCGCCGTAATGAAATAATAAATCGGATATTTATCACTTATCTAAGCCCATTCATCTTATGAAATTAGGATTACTCATCTTCACCTTATTGCTTTGCAGCAACTGCACTTTCTCCCAAACAAAAATAACATCTCGTTAGTCTTCGGTTTTAATGCCAATAGGGTAGATATACATGGCGCCATAGGCGATTATGGCTATAACAATAAAAGCGGGCAATCCTATGGGGTAAGCTATACCCGCAGCTTTACCAAAGTGTTTTCAATAGAAACGGGGTTGTTATACTCCACAAATAAAGTGCAGTTGACCACCATAGGCCCCGCAGGAGGAACATATAATGGAGAGTTGCATCTGTTGTCCGTTCCTGTTTTGGCTAAATGGACTTTCCTTAAATATTTATACGGACAAAGCGGATTAATTTTTGACCACCAGATCAATTATTCTGCTGATCATATTTTAGATGACCAATCAGGTGTTGGGATTGAAATAGGGTTGGGCGGCAAATATAATTTCGGGCCTGTTTTAATTTTTGCTAATCCATATCTAACCAATCACTTGTTTTACGGCAAAAATAACCTGGAAGAGGCCGGTATTAAGTTCGGCCTGGGATACAATTTTTAATCAGCGGCTATATAAGCTTTCTTCGCCTGGTCATCCAGCGACAACGGGAATATTCTGTCCCAGTTAACCGACCGGGATTGATACCTGGAACCGCGCATAACAGTATTATGCACCAGTGATGAACCTTCGTATTGTTTGATACGCAGCGCCTGGGTAAACTTGCGGTTATCCTCAAAATTATAGATCGCCTCCTCGTAATATAGCTTGTCGTTATAATGGATAGTGATCAGGTACCGACCGCTTTGCACCCGGCGGTTAAATTCCGGTAATTTAAACAAAAAAGTACTTTGATTATTTAATGCACCAATGGTTGCACTGTTGGTATTGCCAACAAAACACTTGCAATCCAGTAAATCGTCGTAATTGGTCACTTTTACCGATAAATTGTAGATAGTCCTTGGACTATTACTGACTATTACACCCGAAAGCACCCTGCCGCCTGTACTGATAAAATGGAACAGCGGCACATCGTCCGGCTCATTTGTTGGTTCGTGAACAACACTAATAGGAGTAACTTTTTTATTAGCTGGTATATTGTTTTTGGCAAATCTGGCAGGAATTGAACGCCTCTCGGCCTTTTTTATCTCAGGTAAGCTTTTTTTAGGCTCGATCTTAGTAACTACAGCCACGTGATCTTGCTCGTCATCATTCGATGACACCACCTGCCTTGGTGCCTCCTTTTTTTCCAGAACATCTCTTTGGGTTGATAGGTCCGCAGTTGGTTGAGCAGTAGCAATTTTTGAGATATTAAAACTCAAATTGGCATTGGTTACCTGTAGTTGTTTTTTATCTTTTTCAAGCTGACTGATCTCATATTGCGACTGAAAAGACGTAACAGCGAGGTTGAGGATGGAGACGACGGTTACTGCGAAAATAATTTTGGTAACTAATACCGCTTCTTTTCTTATCGCTTCGTTTTTGGTACGCCAGTCTTTTTTTAGTAAGATGATAGCTATAATAGCGGTACCTATTGCACCAATGATTTGTATCAGTAACATTAACATAGCAGGCAGATGTTGTTGTTTTTACACAACCCGCATGTATTGTATTTTGTTTTGATTATTGGCTAACTATTTTTATTAAGAGCAGAAATAATTAACTGCCAGATGAATTGGCATAGTTAGCGTAGCTGTCTATCAACTGTTTGGTAAGAAAGCAGAGGGATCTTCAAGGTAAATTTGATGTTTGATCTAAAACTGTTATTCGAGATTATGTTCAATCTGAATAGAGCATATTTGATTAATCAAATAATTTTTTACCTCTGATAATTAAAGTTGCGATAATTAACACCAGTGGCGTTACACATACAACGATTCCGATTAATGTAGATGAGTTCATGACAATTGAGTTTAAGGTTAAACACTTTTAGAATATCATGTGCAATAAGTGTTCCGGTTTTAAAATATGTCTGAATTATGCTTAAAACAGGCCATTTCTTTATAGTTAACAGGCAAAAAATACATGATTCGGGGAGCATATTCTACAAAGGAGCATGACACCCATTTTTAATTACCCAATAGCTGTGGTATCACCGGCCAAACTTTTTACCGTTAATTTTCCCCTGTTTACCGAGATTTTGTTCGTACTTCCCAAAAAGCATAATAACTTGTCCCCCAATCGAAAGTAGATTTGTATTAACAACAGCAGGATAAAACCGAAACTAAACACAAAATGAAAAATGCAGTAATAACCGGAGCAACTAAAGGAATGGGACGGGCAATCGCCATAGCCTTTGCTAATGAAGGTGTTAACCTGGCTGTTTGTTCACGAAAGGAGAGTGAACTGGCTGATTTTAAACAGGAGCTTTTGGCAATCAATCCGCAGATAAAAGTATTTACACAGGTTGCTGATGGCAGTATAAAAGAACAACTGTTAAAGTTTGCCGGTGCTGCCGAACAGGAGCTGGGTTTTATCAGCATCATTGTCAATAACCTGGGGATGTTTGATCCCATCAGCATACTGGATGAAAGCGAGGCTGCTTTTGAAAAGCAAATGAATACCAACTTTATGCCTGCCTATCATCTTTACCGTTATTTCGGTAAAAGTATGATCGCTGCGCGTGAGGGGCATATCTTCACCATTTGCTCCGTCGCAGCGCTTGATGCTATTGCAGCGGCGGGTACTTACAGTGTAACAAAAGCTGCGCTGCTGGGTCTCAGTAGAGTAATGCGGCTGGAGATGATGCCTCATAATGTGAAAGTTACGGCAGTTATCCCGGGTTCGACACTAACCAACTCGTGGGAAGGTACCACGATACCTAAAGATCAATTTGTATTACCGGAAGATATTGCCTCGGCTATTGTAAATGTTTACAAAATGAGCCCGGGCGCTAATGTAGATGAACTAATAATAAAACCCGTTGGGGGACAAATATGAAAACTGATTTAAACATAAATAAAATGGACAGGAAACTATATCGCGACGAATACCACAAAAAGATTGCTGGTGTTTGTGCCGGCCTTGCCGAATATTTCAATATAGATGTTGCCATAGTACGCGTAATATTCGTGCTGGCGCTTATATTTCACGGAGGCGGCTTTTTAATATATGTCATATTCTGGATAGTGTTGCCTAAAAAGCCACTTTTCATCAATCCAAATGTCGATTACAGGGTACCGCCCCAAAATCCGACGGATAGCGGGACCCAGTTCACAGGTACTCCTTATACCAATACCTCATTCTCTAATCAGCCATTTCCGAATCAACCATTTCCAAATCAACCCTACCAGGCGCCCCGCAATAGCACCTCACTGGTAGCCATTGTGTTTGGTGTGATATTGATCATTATTGGCGGGTCTATCCTCTTAGATGATTTTGATATTATACCCGACTGGGATTTTGAAAGACTTTGGCCGGTTGTCCTGATCGTAGTGGGATGTGCCATTATGATATCAGGCGAACGCAAGAAACCATGGGAGCAAGCTGACTGGAATAAAACCAATACAGTTGAAGAAAAACCGGCAGAAGACGCCTCTTCTGAAGCAAATCCACCGGCCGATAACACACCTACAGTATAACCTTAAACATTCAAGATCATGAGAAACGATAAACTGATACCAGGCATGATCCTGGTGATGATCGGCGCTATATTTCTGCTGCATAATTTTGGGTACATCCATTTTCACTGGTACAACCTCATTCACCTGTGGCCTATATTTTTGGTAATCGGCGGCGTAAACCTGGTGTTTGCAAACAACAAATCCGCTTGGGCTACTATACTTAAAATAGCCGTTGTGATAGCAGGTTTTGCCCTGATCGTATTCGGAAACTTTAACGACAGGTACAACAGATGGTGGTGGCCGCACTATACCTATCATCATAGCGATAATAACGACGATAGTGATGATAATAACAGCAGTGATGACGACGATAACAACGATAGCGACAGCGGTAGATTGGTTAAAACCCACGGCAACAGCACCTTTAATACGCCCTACAATCAGACTATAAAAGTTGCTCAGCTTAATATTTCCGGTGGTGCTACCAGCTATACATTAAATGATACCACCAACCAATTGTTCAATGCCGTTACCCAGGAAACTGTAGGCAATTATGATTTGAACCATCATATGGAAGATTCGGTATATGTGGTTGATTTTAAACTGAGAGATGGTAAAAACGGGTTCAATTTTAATAGCGACGACGATGACCACGGAAACAAGGTGGATATGAGACTGAACCCCAACCCGGTATGGAATGTAAAACTTGATGCCGGTGCAACCGATGTAAACTTCGACCTTTCAAAATTTAAGGTGAAGAGCATCAAATTAAACGGAGGTGCGGGTTCATTCGCAATGAAACTGGGTCAGCCGATTGCTACTACCGACATTAACATTTCAACCGGTGCGGCAAGTGTTAAGTTCACCATTCCACAAAATGCGGCATGCCGTATCACTAAATCCTCAGCCTTTTCATCAGATGATTTTGAAGGATTTACTAAACTGGGGAATGGAGATTATGAAACTCCGGGTTTTGATGCTGCCAAAAATAAATTCTATATCCACTTCAGTGGCGCTATGTCGGGCTTTGAAGTAAAGAGATACTAAACGACTATTGTCAAATTTGTTAGTTGTAATGTTGAAAGGTTATACCCGGAGACATTACAACTTTTTTGTTTTTATAGAAATTGTTAGTCCGGATTTATAATCCGGACTCAAAAACAAGCGGATTTGCAATCCGCAAATAAATGCACATATTTATCTATGGGCTTTAAATACACCATCACCTCTACTGAAAAATATTTTTTAACCTTAACTGTTGTTGACTGGATTGATATTTTCACAAGAAAAGAGTTAAGTGAGATTGTAACAGATTCCCTTAGATTTTGTCAGAAGAATAAGAATTTACAGATATACGCATGGTGCCTTATGCCGAACCATTTGCATTTGGTTGTTTCTGTAGAAGATGAGCGTTTTACACTTTCGGATGTTATGCGTGATTTTAAAAAGTATACATCAAAACTCATTGTAAAAACAATTAGTGAAATAGCGGAAAGCCGAAAACATTGGCTGTTGAATCATTTTGCTTATGCAGGCAGGTATGACCCTAAAATCACAAACTATAAGTTTTGGCAGGAGGGATTGCATCCGATAGAACTTACCAGTGGAAAGTTTATCGATCAGAAAATTAATTACATTCATCAAAATCCTGTTGAAGCGGCAATAGTTTATCGGGCTGAAGATTATGTTTGGAGTTCCGCTGCCCAATATTCTGGTGAATACAATGCTTTGCTTGAGGTAATTTTAATAGAAGATTAGGATTTTGGGGCGGGGATTGCAAATCCCCAATTGTTCAGGCCTGGATTGCAAATCCAGACCAACCTACATCGTTAGTCCGGATTTGCAATCCGGACTTTATAAACGGCGGATTTGTAATCCGCGAATAATAAAAAACATAGCCCGGGGATTGCAAATCCCCAGTAATTTAGGTCCGGGATTATAAATCCGGACCAACGTTTTTAGATAAATACCTTAAATGGAATATTTCCTCGTAATCAACGGCAAACCCGAAGGCCCTTTCAGCATACAACAGCTAAAAGGTATGTCCGTTAAGCCATCTGACTTTTTGAAGACTGCCGACATGGTAGACTACAAGGAAGCACATGAACTTGCTGAACTGCGGGAGTTCTTTCACTTTGATAAAAGGTCCGTAGTTCCACAATACTTTGCCGGCTTTGATCAGCGATGGATGGCCTCGGCACTCGATTGGCTTTTTGTTGGTGGCGGGTTTATTGTTTTGGCCTTTGTTGCAGCATATACTATTGAGGACAAATCTGTCAGGCTGATAGTTGCTTTAGCTATCCTGGCCTTAATACCGTTAACCAAGATCGTTTATCACATTGTAATGGAATGTTCGCCCAAACAGGCTACTTATGGCAAGCAGATGCTCAAAATAAAAGTTTGCGACCTGCAAGGCAAACGAATAAGCGCCGGAAGATCAATCAGCAGAAATGTGTTCAAGATATTTTCATTAATCACCATCATAGGATACCTGCTCAGTTTCTTTAACAAAAAACAGCAATGCCTGCACGATATGATGGCGGAAACGCTGGTGATGAAGGATCGGTTGATTTAGTAGCGGTAGCACTGGCAGTAGCAGTTTTGAGCTTATTAGCCGCCACTGCTACTGCTACTGCTACTTGTTTAGACAGCGTCTGATAACGAAGTAAAGGTAAATTCCTTTATACGCATGGGCGGGATTAACGAGCTTTGGAATGATTCACCACTTACGGTGCGTTCCACTTTACCCAAAGCATCCAAGTTATTCAGCATGATAACCGGGCTTTCATTAAAACGCATATTTTTTATCGGAAACTTGATTTGTCCGTTCTCTATATAGAAAGTACCGTCGCGGGTTAAACCGGTATACAGTAATGTCTGCGGATCAACCGGACGGATATACCATAAACGGGTTACCAATATGCCTTTCTCAGTTCCTTTTATCAGTTCTTCCAGTGAAGCATCCCCGCCTTCCATAATAACTGAATTAGGAGATGGTACGGCTTTAACACCTTTCTTTTGTGCCCAATAGCGGGAGTATTGCAGGTTTTTAAGTACCCCTTTTTCAATCCAGCTTGTTTTTTCCTGCGGGCGCCCATCGCCGGCCCAGGCGCTATTAGGTAACCTTGGGTCTTCCGGGTCCGAGTAAATGTTCACCCTTTCATCTACCAGCTTTTCGCCTAATTTGGTGCCGCCGCCCGCTTTGCTTAAGAAGCTGCGTCCTTCATCAGCGCTTCGTGCATCAAGTCCGCCGTATAACTGCTCCAGCAAAACTATGCCTGCTGCAGGCTCAAGTATCACAGTGTATTTACCCGGTTCAATGGCTTTTGCGTTAACAGAACCAGAGGCTTTTTTAGCAGCTATCTGGGTAAGTTTAAGCGTATCCATATCATTATAATCCTCAAAATCGCGCGTAGCGTAACCCGATCCCAGGCTATCCTCTGTGCGCATAGTGATTGAGAAATTGATATCCGAGTATTTATTGTAAGCAAATAACCCATGCGAATTCATCATTGCAGCAAAGCTTCCGTTGTTTTGCAAAAAGCCGGCTGCAGTTAGCTTATTATCTTTAGCTACCTTAAGGCTTTGCTCCACCATGTCAGTACGCTGTTTAGGCGTCATGGCGTGTGTTTTTTCATCAAATAGCTTAGGATTATCAGGCAAGTAGGTTTGCGGTCCCATGAATGAAACAAATTCCGGGTTTTCAGGAGCAAGGTGCGCCAGCTCTTCAGACAGTCTCACCGCTTTTTCTATCGATGCATCATCATATTCATTCAAGGTAACTATCCCCAGTCTTTTACCAAAGGCAGATGAAATTGCCATGGTGGTTTGGCTGATATAACCGCTGGTAGAAACGGCGTTTCGGGCATACCGGATATTACCGCCATCGGAACCATTCAGGTTGATCTCGCATTCATCGGCTTTAGAAAAGCTCAGCGCCTTTTTCATAAGGGCCTGAGCGTCTTCACGACTTATTATAGCCATAATTTCTTAGATTTTTCTTTTTGTGTTGATTACGTTAACTCCCTTAAACAATGCGGTGGATGAGCCGTGTGATACGGCGCTTACCTGCTCCGGCTGGCCTTTACCGTCAAAGAATGATCCTCCGAGACGATAATCATTCTTATCACATACCGCCGCACACGAATTCCAGAACTCCTGCGTGTTGGATTGGTAAGCCACATCGTTCAGCATTCCTACGATCTTGCCGTTTTTGATCTCATAATAAAGCTGTCCGCTGAACTGGAAATTGTAACGCTGCTGATCGATAGAGAAAGAGCTATCGCCAACAATGTAAATGCCTTTTTCAACATTCTTGATCATATCGTTAGGTGCCAACGGAGTTTTACCTGGCTGCAACGATACGTTTGGCATACGCTGGAATTGCACATCGCTCCAGTTATCGGCATAGCAGCATCCTTGTGATTCCTTCAAACCGATGATATGCGCCTGGTCACGGATGGCCTGGTAGTTTACCAGGATACCGTCTTTAATAATATCCCACTTTTTAGACTCAACACCTTCATCATCATAACCTACAGCGCCAAGTGAACCCGGCTGCGTTTTATCAGCCACAATATTTACATTCTTGCTGCCAAAGTTGAATTTCCCCGATTTCCATTTATCCAAAGTAAGGAAGCTGGTGCCGGCAAAGTTCGCTTCGTAACCCAGCACACGGTCAAGCTCCGAAGGGTGTCCTACCGATTCATGTATGGTCAGCCACAAATGGCTTGGATCAAGTACCAGGTCATATTTACCCGCTTCTACAGATTTTGCTTTTAGCTTTTCAGCGGCTTGCGGGGCCGCTGCTTTTGCGTCCTCCAGCATATCGTAACGGTCGCGGTAAAGGGTGGTTATACCATGTATTTTGTCGCTTTCGCGCGGTTCCATGTACTCGTACCCCATACCCCGTGGCGCGCTTAACGATTGACGTGTTTCGAACTTGCCCGTAGCAGAATCAACTTTGGTAATGGCGAATAATGGCCATATGCGGTGTATATCCTGGTCTATGTATGAGCCGTCTGTCGAGGCAAAATACTTCTGCTCATTCACCAAAAAGATGATCGAGTTTACATAATTGGCGCCGCCTTTTAATGCTGCGTCGTTTACTGATAACAGCAGGTCGGTCTTCTCTTTGATCGGTACCTCGAAGCCATTTTTCTCGATCGGCGTTTTCCAGCTTACCTCGCCATAACCTTTTTGCGGTGCAAGTTGCACAGGTTCGGTTTGTAAACGGGAATTTTCCTTGGCTATAGCAACAGCCATTTCAGCGGCTTTTGCAATGCTGTCGTTGTCCAGCCTGTCTGTAGCGGCAAAGCCCCAGCAGCCATTGGCTATTACGCGTATACCCATGCCAAATGATTCGGTGTCAACAATATTTTCCACCTTGTCTTCGCGGGTAACTACATATTGATTAAGGTATCTGCCAATGCGCACGTCGGTATAGGTAGCGCCTTTTGACCGGGCAGCGTTAAGGGCCACATCGGCCATTTTCTTTTTGAGGGCTGCATCAGCGCCGTTTAATATACCGTGGGGCTGCAGGGGGGAGCCAAAGACCGGTATACGACTGAGCATGGTGGCACCAAACCCCATGCCTGTGAGGTAAAGGAAGTCTTTTCTTTTCAAGTCAGTAATTATTAGTTACTAAATATAGAAAGAGACTTTAAGAATAGGAAGGGCTAATGAAAATAAAATCAGTGCTTTATCAAAAAATCACCCTATAAGGGTGATAGGCTTATGGTTTCCTGATAACAAAAGTTTTAGCGAGCTGGTCATGCCAGCCTTGCTTGTTTTTATCCCATAAAACACAGAAAAACCCCATGCCGCATACCAGGCTGGATAATATTTTGCCAAAATTTCGTCCCAATGCGGTTGAGAAAGTAATTCTTTCTCCTGCTGCATCAACAACTTTAAGTTTGCAAACTACTTTACCAATGCTTCCTTGTAAGCGTGTAGACTCGCATGTGGCGTGATAAAATGAAAAAATTATAACACTAATGAGCCTTAATCCCAGTTCTGAACCGCTGCCATATCCTGAATTAAACCAACTGTTATTGCCTGTATACAATGCAATAACTCCCAGCAAGGCACCAAATAAAATCAAAGAGATATACAAAATGATATAATCGATAACATAGGCTAACAATCGCCACCAGAAATTGGCCAGGGTAGTCTGCGTAGGATAATAAATGCCCTGGGATTCAAAATATTCGGCAAATTCAAACATAGCTGCCGCGCTTTCCCACTGATTAGTAAAAGGCGAAAGCACAAGGTCATTGGCAGTTAGGCCCCGTTCCATTAATTCGTGATGTGAGAATGGACCGGTCTGCTGATCGTTCTCGATAAGGTAATAGGTATTTAGCATTTGTGATAATTGTTTCAGAAAGATAGCAATTTACGAGCCAAATAATAAATCGGGTTAGGAGTTCAATGCATACATAATAATGTTCACACCGAATTTGGTATTATCTTCAGCAAGAAAACGTTTGTTGCGGTAATCGTAATCCCATTCGCAGCCGTAATCCTTATTACTGTATAGAACGGCTATGCGGCCATCGATCTCGACGGCTTTGAGATAATCATGCACCAGGTCGTCACCCCAGCCATTCAGTTCAAAAGAGGTGGTCGGCGGACCTTTATCAAAGCTGAAAAAAGAATGATATAGCTTATGATTATTGGGGATCTTTTTCAACGCCGAAGGGCCAAAAATAGCTGTCATCTGCGCTTCGAACGATTTGGCAAAGAGACCATCGATATCATGGTTGCAGTCGTCGGCAAAAACAAAACCGCCATTTTGCACATATTTTTTGAAGTTGGCCCGCTCCTGTGCATCAAATTGCACCAGTTTATGCCCGCTGATATAAGCAAACGGGTAAGAGAATATATCGTTGCTGCTAAGCGGTATCACTTTTTCATGCGGATCGAAAGATATGGTCGTATACTCCAACAAAGAGTTAAGAAGATTAGACGGCATGCGCTGATCGGTATCCCAGTCGCCCGAGTGATAGCTAAAACGCATGAAAGTAAACTTCGATCCGAACGACATTTTGAAAAATTTAAAAGTAGTACAAAAATTTATGCGAAACTCACTTTTGTTTGTGATGGCTGTAAAGTTTTGGATACTTTATTTGATTTTTGATAAAAACACATGGTATTTAGGCAAAAGCGTAATATCTTGTGTTGAGTAAACGAATTCAATTATAGCGATGGGTTTCAAACCCATCGCTATAATTGAGACATTATTAAGCAAAACCTTGGAATTAACTGAAAAAGACATAAAAACGCTGCTTGCCAAATTACCTCAGCTAAAAGGCGAAATACAAAAGGTAATTGTAGGACAGGATCATATACTGGACGAATTACTGGTAGCTTTCCTGGCTGGCGGCCATTGCCTGCTTGAGGGCGTGCCCGGACTGGCAAAAACGCTGATCGTGAAAACTATGTCGCAAGCTTTGCATTTGTCGTTCAGGCGTATACAATTCACA
Organism: Bacteroidota bacterium; assembly: GCA_018266915.1. Taxonomy (GTDB): domain Bacteria; phylum Bacteroidota; class Bacteroidia; order Sphingobacteriales; family Sphingobacteriaceae; genus Mucilaginibacter. The sequence goes on from JAFDZM010000003.1 coordinate 13,888, forward strand.
CCAGACCTAATGCCCACCGATATTATTGGTACAGAGGTTTTGGAAGAAGATCACACCACTGGCAAACGTTTTTTCAAATTTAATAAAGGGCCATTGTTCGCCAATATTATCCTCGCTGATGAGATCAACCGGACACCACCGAAGACACAGTCGGCACTGCTGGAGGCTATGCAAGAGTTTGAGGTGACTTACGGCGGACAAACCTATCCGTTGGACAGGCCTTTCTTTATCCTGGCAACGCAGAACCCAATAGAGCAGGCGGGTACCTATCCGCTTCCCGAAGCCCAGCTCGACCGTTTCCTTTTATTAGTGAAGATCGGTTATCCAACCGCCGAAGAAGAATTTGAAGTATTGAACCGAACAACCGGGTCGCAAAAAGCAGATGTAAAAGCAGTAATTTCAGCAGAAGAAATTTTACAGGCGCAGGTTTTAGTCAGACAGGTAAATATCAGCGAAGATCTGATAAAATATGTAAGCCAGCTAATTCGTGCCACACGCCCGGATACTACTGAAGTAGATTATATAAAGGAATGGGTAAGGTGGGGCGCCGGTCCGCGGGCTGGGCAGGCATTGATACTGACTGCAAAAGCAAGGGCTTTATTGAAAGGCAGGTATTCAGTGATCATGGAAGACCTGCAAACCATGGCAGCCCCGGTTTTGCGCCACAGGATATTACTAAACTTTAAAGCCGAAGCTGAAAATATTACGACAGATATGGTAACGGCTGAGTTATTACAGGCGATTGAACGGGTAAGCCCGATATAGGCCCCACCCAACCCTCCCCGGTAGGGAGGGCTTTTTCAATTAAAGTTAAAGTCTCCCTACCGGGGGAGATTTAGAGGGGGCTGCCATGCAACTCGATCCAAAAGTATTGATGACGATTAAGAATTTGCCTTTGCTGGCGAAAACCGTTGTTGATGGCTTTATGATCGGTTTGAATAAAAGTACGGTAAAAGGCCCCGGACTGGAGTTTAGCCAATACCGCAGCTATCAGCCGGGAGATGACTTGCGCTGGCTTGATTGGAAAATGTATGCACGGTCTGACCGGTATTATATCCGCGAGTCGGAAATTGAAACGAGTATATCCATCCGGTTTTTGATAGACGCCAGTGCATCTATGAATCACAAGGATAGCAATGGTGTTAAAAAGATCGATTATGCACGTTACCTGGCCGCTTCCCTGGCGCACTTAGCAAGTGCCCAGGGTGATTCGGTGGGATTGTATACTTTGGCTGGTGGGCAGTTGTTTTCACTGGCATCCAAACCCGACCCGCAGCATTTGCAGCGGTTATTTTATCAACTGGATCAGCTACAGCCCGCCGGGAAGTTTACGCAGCCTGTTCATTATAAGGAGCTGTTTGCCGGATCGGGGAGGAAGGAACTGCTGGTTTTCATCACTGATATGTACCAGGCTGATGGTGAAATCAATCAACTATTGGATTCGCTATCAGCACTAAAGCATGAGATCATTGTTTTTCACCTGATGGGGCAGAATGAGCTCGAGTTTAACTTTGAAGGCTACGGCGCATTGGAAGATTTAGAAACCGGAGAAACAATTGCCATCAACCCCAAACAGGCAACGGATGAATATAAAGAGGCGCTGGAAAAACATTTATCCGTAATTAGAATGCAATTGCTGGGTAAACGGATTTTTTATAGAATGATAAGTACCAGTCAGCCACTGGATGAGGCATTGCGGGACTTTTTGATGCAAAGAAATAAAGGTTAAAATGCAGGTTAAAGGTAAAAGGATAAAGGCGAAAGATATTTTAAGCGTGATTGACTACTCACCATTCACTATTCACCACTCACCAAGCAAATGATTTTCCTCAACCCCATATGGTTTTTTGCATTGGCGGCGATAAGCATCCCCGTTGCAATACACCTGTGGAATATCCGGAAGGGGAAAACGTTGAAGGTGGGCAGTATAGCGCTCATTACTGCTGCATCACAGAAAAAGACTGTCAGCCGGCGTCTAAGCGACATACTATTACTGTTGTTGCGTTGCTTGTTGTTGATCCTAATAGCATTTATTCTCGCAATACCTTTATGGAACCGGAGTAATTATTCGTCAAAAACCAAAAGATGGGTACTGATCCCCAAAGAGAGTGTTAAAGAGGCTTATCAAAAATTCAAACCAAAGATCGATTCATTTAATAAAGCAGGTTTTGAATTTCATTATTTCGATAAAGGTTTTGCAAAAGGAGATTTTAATAAAGCTTTGGCTGACACTGCGCATTATTCAAATTCTGATGCTTCTTATTGGACTCTTATCCAGCAACTGAGTGGGCAAATCCCATCTTCATTACCTGTCTATGTTTTCACCTCAAATAATACAACTCATTTTACCGGAGAAAAGCCGCAGGTGTCTTTAAATCTTCACTGGCAAACTTATACTCCATCTGATTCTATAAGCAGATGGATTCAAAAAGCATGGCTGACCAATAATGGAGATATTGAAGTGATGCAAGGTAATAGTAACCCAACGGGTACATCGTATAAAAACTATTCCCTCCGTTCAGGCGATCAATCAACCAAATTTTCTGTTCATTCTGATAATGGTAAATTATCGGTCGGACTAAAAAACTCAAATCAGCAAATTCCAGTCGATACCTCAACCTGGCGATTCTCAATTTATGCTGATAAAAACAGCCCGGATGCAGGTTATTTAAAAGCTGCTTTGCAATCGATTATTCAGTTTACTAAACACAAGGCTGTTGTCAAGCAATATACTGACGAAAGCCAAATACCATCACAGCAGAGCTGGCTATTCTGGTTATCGCTTAAACCAATAAATAAACAAGTGCAATCTGATAACCTGTTCGTTTATGAAAGCGGGAAAGTCGGTCACACTAATTCATGGGTAGAAGCGGAAGTGCCGGATAAAAAGATTGAATTATATAAATCGATCGCTACAAAAGATAAAAGTTTCCCAATTTGGAAAGATGGATTTGGTAATCCTGTTCTAAGTTTTGAAAATCAATCGGGCAAAAACTTATATCATTTTTATAGCCGTTTCGACCCATCCTGGAGTGATTTGGTTTGGAGCGATGAGTTCCCAAAAATGATATTAGAGCTCATCGTCGGTCCGGCAACAGAACCTGATTTTAAACATGATAAGCGAATTTTAAGCGATCAGCAGATAATGCCTGTTATAACCAACGAACCAAGGGCTTCGGTGGAAAAGGTAAGGGATCGCATTGATTTGTCGCGATATATCTGGTTGCTTTTAGCGCTGACATTTTTTGCAGAACGATGGCTTGCACACCGCAACTCATCTAATACCATATTGAACAATGGCTGAGCAGGGAAGAAATAAAGTAGACCAACTGAGGCAGCGGTACATTCAGTACCAGTTGCTGGCCGACGCTTTTTTTGCCGCCGCCCTGGCCGCTTTGATCTGGAGTTTTGGCTATACAATTTATAACCTGTCGTGGATTTGGGGTATGCTCGCCTTCCTCGTGATCTATGGTTTTAGCCTGTTACTGAGCAGATGGTGGAAAATTGGAGTAAAGCCGATTACCGCTTTCCTCAACCTGAAATATCCCGATTTGGAAGAAAGCAGTGAGCTGGTGTTGAAAGAATCATCGGACTTAACCCTGCTCGAAAAAATGCAACTGGTGCGTATTGAGGATATTTTGGATGCTGTGCCGCTAAGCCAAAAACAATTTGCATACCGGTTGCGGTTAGGCATTTTGTTTTTTCTGGTAATGCCTATTTTCTGCTGGGAGATTACCTGGCTGCGTAATGACTGGCGCATTGAGCGGCTCAGACAAGCTACACCGTTAACCGGGGCAAAAAAAAATAATATTGCCGAAAAGATACTGCCGCAGGTGAGTGCCGTCAGTATAAAAATTTCGCCGCCTGCTTATACCCATAAGGCATCCCGCGAACAGGATAAGTTTACAATCGAAGCCGAAGAAGGCAGCACTATTAACTGGAAATTGAGCCTAAATGTACAGGCTAAGCGGGTTGAACTCATCTTTAATAATGGTGAAAAGATGCTGCTTAAGAATACGACCGAAAGTGATTATGAAGCACAAAGATCGATCAGCAAGTCGGGGTTTTACCAAGTAAATATCGATGGCAAATTATCTGATCTATACCAGTTGCAGGCCATAAGGGACAACCCGCCGGTTATCCATATCAAATCGCCACAGCAATATACCTATATCGATGCAGGTGAAGCGCCGCGCGTAGCCATCAACGTTGCTTTGGATGACGATTATGGTATCAGTAACGCTTTTATTTATACCACGGTTGCCAAAGGAAGCGGCGAGGCAGTGAAATTTAAGGAGCAAAAGATCGATTTCGGAACTTCCTTTAGCACACAAAACCCGCATTACGATCTGCAAAAGACTATCAATTTACCTTCATTAAATATGGAGCCGGGCGATGAATTGTATTTTTATGTTCAGGCACAGGATAACCACAATCAGCAGACCCGCAGTGATGTATATATCGTATCATTACAGGATACTGCCCAACTGCTAAGTATGGACGGACTACTTTCTGGCGTCAACGTAAAACCCGAGTTTTTCAGAAGTGAGCGACAGATAATTCTTGATTCAGAAAAATTACTGCGCGATAGGGACAGTATCAGCAAAGAAGCATTTAACACGCGAAGTAATGAGTTGGGTAACGATCAAAAACTATTGCGCCTGCGCTATGGCAAATTTTTAGGCGAAGAAGCCGAATCCGACATCAACCCAAAAGAAGAACAGGAAGATGCGGTCTCCGATCCCAAAAATTTTGGTAATGCTGCCGTAGTGCTGGATAAATATTCTGACAAGCATGACAATGCCGAAGACGCCCAGTTTTTTGATCCGGCTATAAAAGCACAATTAAAAGCGACGCTAACCGAAATGTGGAAAGCCGAATTGCAACTACGTTTATATAAACCCGAAGTAGCCCTGCCATTTGAATATAAAGCCCTGCGTTTGCTGAAAGATTTGCAGCAAAAATCCCGTGTTTATGTAGCAAAAACGGCTTATAATCCTGCACCATTAAAGATGGAGAAACGCTTAACCGGTGATCTGAGCAAGATCATTCAACCAGTAGATCACCAAACCATAAAACCAGGTGACGATGAATATGGCGCTTTAAAAAATGCAATCGGTGTATTGGAACTTTTGCGATATGAGAAGATCAACAGTAATGCTGATATCCATACCCTGCAACTGGCTAATCAGCAACTAAGCGAAAGAGCGTCGGCTCAACCTGAGCTTTATTTACCTGCTGTCAGTGCTTTGCGTAAAATTATTTCTTCGGGCAAGGCAAATCGTAATGAAATTAGTGTTGTCGAAAAAGCAATACAACGCCTATTGCCTGCGGGGAAACTACTTCCATCCGCGCCACAAAATGCTGCGGATATGGGTCTTTCTTCCGGATATTATAAAAACCTGGGTAACAAATGAGCTGGACAGTTATCGTTTTAATCATTTGTTGTTTGCTTGCTGCTTTTGCGGTGTGGAAGGAGGTTAACCGGCCGAAAAGGGTAAATTTGGCACTGCGAATTGCGGCTTCAATATTGGTGGCTGCAGCATTAGCCTGTATCGTTTTACCAATAAGCTATAACAAAGATATTTCCGTTGCCGATGATCATTCAGCGATATTACTTACAGCTGGATTTGGTGCTGATAGTCTGGTCAATTATAAAAGCGATCAGATATTTACTACGGACAGAACCATCCAAAAATCATATCCTCAGGCAAAGTTAACCCGCCTGGATGAGCTTAAAGCGGATAGCCCTGCATTTGGCAGGGTTCACATTTTTGGATATGGGTTGAATGAAAATGAATTGAAGCAGTTGGGTCACTTGCCTGTAGTTTTTCATCCGTCACCTTTACCCGTTGGTATAACTAACATCAATTGGAGTCAAAAACTAAAAACAGGCATGGACTTTACCGTGCAGGGCAGATATAATAACACCGGTTCAAAAACTGTCAAATTAATTCTAAAAGGATTAAGCACGCAATTGGATACGGCTGCCATCCCGGCTAAAAGCAATAATGAGTTTGAACTGACCACCGTACCCAAAAGTGAGGGAAGAGCAGTTTATCACATATTGGCAACATCCGGCAGGGATACTCTGGAAAATGAAAACCTGCCGGTTGAAATAAATCCTGCTCAACCTTTAAAAGTTTTAATTCTATCTGCGTCTCCGGATTTTGAAACTAAGTTTCTGAAAAACTGGCTGGCTGAAAATGGCTTTGAAGTAGCCGTCAGGTCGACGATCAGTAAAGATAAATTCAGCAGTGAGTATGCCAATATGCAGCCGGTTAAGGTTGAGCATTTGGATGCAGGTATCCTGGAGAAATTTGATGTGGTGATCGGTGATTTATCGGTATTAAAAACAGAAAGTGCTTTAAAATCTGAAGTGACACAAAAAGGCTTAGGCATTATCATCCGGGCCGACAGTTTATCGAAAGGCTCATCCTGGCTGCAAATTGAATTTCCACTTGAAAAATTTACTATTAAAAATCCATCGCCCGTTGCCTTAAATATCAGGGGACAAAAGAGTAAGTCAGCTCCGCTAAAAACTGATCAAACTTTTATCAGCCAAACGCCGCCTACCCAAACCTTAGTTACTGATATGCAAAATCATGGTTTGGTAAACTCATCTCTTGCCGGTTCCGGTCGATTGGTATTTACTGCTATCACCAACTCATACAACTGGATGCTTGCGGGAGATAAGGATGATTATGCGGCATTCTGGTCGCTGCTGATCAAAAATGCAGCGCGTAAAACCCCGGTTTCGGAAAACTGGAATATTGCTGGCTTTCCGACAGCGAATGAGCCAATCGATCTGCAATTGCAATCAGCGCAAACTCCAGGAAAGATCGTTACAGATAGTTCTGAAATTGCGCCTGTTCAAAATCCAGATATACCTTTTGAATGGACAAGTCGCTATTGGCCTGCAACAACAGGCTGGCATAACATCAAACAAAATAATGGCCAGGCACATTGGTATTACGTGTATGGAAAGGGTGATTGGAAATATGCGAAAATCACTGAAAAGCTGGCTGCAACGAGCTATTATGCTAACACAAATCCGGCTAATGGCTTTGTAACAAAACAGATACACGAAAAGGTGCGGATTGAAGTGACGAAAATTTATTTTTATCTGTTGCTATTGGCCGCGTGTGCATACTTGTGGGCCGAGGCGAAAGGCCTCACCCTGCCCTCTCCAGGGGGAGAGGGTTCAAAAAAAGGAACAAAAACATTAAACTAACAAATATTAAAAGTCCTCTCCGATGGAGAGGATTTAGGTGAGGCTAAAATAATATGAGAAGACGAGATTTTATCTATCTGTCGGGCTTGGGGGCCAGTGCTATGCTGCTACCCGATCTGAAGGCTTTCGGTAAGACGGTCGACGTGCAACAGTTACTGAATGGTGGCATCGACGTAAAAGCTAAAAAAGAACTGGCCGACGTGGCCCTTAACACCGCCAAATCAAAAGGAGCCAGCTATGCTGATATCCGTATCGGCCGTTATCTGAACCAATTCGTCATTACCCGGGAAAATAAGGTGCTGAATGTAGCCAATACCGAGTCGTTTGGTGTAGGTATCCGTGTTATTGTAAACGGTTGCTGGGGTTTTGCGGCAGGTAATGTGGTTACTAAGGACGGTGTGGCAAAAACGGCGGAAAGGGCAGTCGCAGTAGCCAAAGCCAATGCCAAAGTAGGCGGCGCGCCAGTACAGCTTGCACCGCAAAAGGGCTATGGCGAAGTAAGCTGGAAAACGCCGATTGAAAAAAATGCATTCGAGGTACCTATTAAGGAAAAAGTCGACCTGCTGCTGAATGCCAACTCGGTTGCCATGCAGGGCGGTGCCAATTTTGTCAACTCGAACCTGTTTATGGTGAACGAACAGAAGTATTTCGCTTCGACTGACGGTTCTTATATCGACCAGGATGTTCACCGCATTTATCCCGCATTTAATGTGACCAAGATCGATTCGGCCCAGGGTAGTTTTGAAACCCGCCGTTCATTAAGCTCACCGGTGGGCATCGGTTATGAATATCTAACGTCACTTGATAATGAGAAGGTAACAGGCGTTACTACCCGTTACAAAAAGCGCTATGATATGATCGAAGACATCAAAGCTGCGGCTCAACAGGCTGGAGATAAAATTAAAGCCAAATCAGTCGATCCCGGCAAATATGATATGGTGCTTGATCCAAGCCATTTGTGGCTGACCATACATGAATCGGTAGGTCACCCGACCGAACTGGACCGTGTATTAGGCTACGAAGCCAATTTTGCAGGAACGAGCTTTCTCACTTTAGACAAATGGAAATCAGGCAACTTCAACTTCGGCAGCAAGCAGGTAAATATTGTGGCCGATAAAACGCAGGTTGGCTCGTTAGGCGCGGTAGGTTATGACGACGAAGGCGTAAAATGCAAAAAATGGGACCTGATAAAAGACGGGATCCTGGTAAATTACCAAGCCATCCGCGACCAGGCACATATTATCGGACTAAAAGAATCACAGGGCTGCTGCTACGCACAAAGCTGGCAGGATGTACAATTCCAGCGCATGCCGAACGTGTCACTGCAACCGGGTAAAGCACCTTTAAGTGTGGATGACATGATCAAAAATGTAGAAAAAGGTATTTATATCATCGGGGACGGTTCGTTTTCCATCGACCAGCAACGCTATAATTTCCAGTTCGGCGGACAATTGTTCTATGAGATAAAAGACGGCAAGATAGCCGGTATGCTGAACGATGTGGCTTACCAGGCCAATACCCGCGAGTTCTGGAATTCGTGTGCGCAGGTATGTGATGAAAAAGATTATCGTTTGGGTGGGGCTTTTAATGATGGAAAAGGTCAGCCGAGCCAGTCGAGCGCGGTATCACACGGTTCGTCCACAGCATTGTTTAAAGGAGTTAATGTAATCAACACAAAAAGAAAGATCGGATAGTCATGCCTATATTAAGTAAAGAAGAAGCACAGGCGATATTGAAGAAAGTGCTTAGTTATTCAAAAGCCGACGAATGCGAAGTGAGCCTGAACGGCAGCGAAGGAGGCAACATCCGTTATGCTTTAAACGCCGTTTCAACAGCCGGCGACATCAGCGTGATGGGACTGGTAGTGACATCAGTTTATGGCAAGAAAGCCGGAACGGCAACAATAGATGAATTTGATGATGCCGCTCTGGAGCGTGTAGTGGGCCGGTCAGAAGAGCTGGCTCAGCTGGCGCCCCCTAATCCGGAGTATATGCCGATGTTAGGCCCGCAAATATTTGCTGAGTCGATCACCTATAATGCTAATACTGCATCTATTACCCCTGAAAGTCGCGCCGAAATGGTGGCTAAAAGCCTATCGGTAACAAAAGAAGCCAAGTTAACTGCAGCAGGATTTTTGGAAAACTCGTCCGGTTTCAGCGCTATTATGAACTCGAAAGGGTTATTCGCTTATAATAAAGGAAGTGATGTTACTTTTTCTGTTACCACACGTAACGAGGAGGGTACAGCCTCTGGTTATGCAGCACGCGGTTTTACTGATGTGAGCAAACTGGATACATTTTCAGCCACCAAAGTTGCAGCAAGTAAAGCGACAGGCTCTGTTGGAGCGAAAGCCATTGAGCCTGGAAAGTATACTGTGATATTAGAGCCCGTTGCGGCCACGTATATGCTGGAAAATATGTTCCGTTTTGATGCACGCAGTGCAGAAGAAGGCCGTAGCTTTTTGAGCAAGAAAGGAGGTGGTACGCGCTTAGGTGATCAACTGGTTGACGAAAAAGTGACCATCTATTCTGACCCGTTCAATCAGGAACTGCCATCAGCTACCTGGGGTGGTGATGGGTTACCACGTGAAAAAACAGTTTGGATTGATAAAGGCGTGGTGAAAAATTTATCCTATTCACGTTACTGGGCTGATAAGAAAGGTGTTAAACCGCTACCTGGTCCGTCAAATATCATTATGAAGGGCGGAGATGCGACTATCGAGGATATGATCAAAAGCACTGAGAAAGGTATCCTGGTATCGCGCCTTTGGTACATCCGCATGGTAGATCCGCAATCGTTATTATTGACAGGTTTAACACGTGACGGCCTTTTCTATATCGAAAGCGGCAAGATCAAATTCCCGATCAAAAATTTCAGGTTCAATGAAAGCCCGGTGATCATGCTGAACAATGTGGAGGCATTAGGCAAACCAGAAAGAAGCATCAGCGTGGAGAGCTACCGCAGCTACCTCATCCCGCCGATGAAGATCAAAGAGTTTACGTTTACTTCGTTGTCGGACGCGGTCTGATTGTTGGAAGGTTTTAAAGTTGAAAAGTTGGAATGTTAAGACTTGCGAAACTTCGTAAGTCTTTTTTATTATTGTAACCTGAACCCATGCACATTGGAAACCTTCCCCGTAACTAATTCAACCCTTTCCGCGACACAGCTCGAGTCATTTCTGCTGAATAAGTATAGTTTAGACAGCAATGCGGAATGCCGTTTATTAAAAACGGGTATTAATGATTCCTATCTGGTTACCGATGGTGATGTTAAATATGTTTTTAGGGTTTACAGCCTCAATTGGCGTTCTGAAAAAGAAATAAGAGAAGAGATCAGGCTGCTGAATTTGCTGAAGGAAAATGGTATTCCGGTATCATACCCGATAGCCGACGTGGATGGGAATTATATCCATGAGTTTGCTGCGCCTGAAGGTAAACGCCCTGGTGTCATGTTTTCTTTCGCCAAAGGCGAAAAATTACTCAACATACCAACAGATGTGCATTTTAAGATTGGGGAGATCATGGCGAAAATGCATCAGCTTACCACTGATCTGAAATTAGAGCAGGTAAATTATTCGCCCAAAGTAATTCTGGTCGACTCATTTGAACAGCTCAAAAAGTTCATTTCTGTTGATACAGAGGAGATGGCCTTTATGTCATCGGCGCAGAAATATTTACTGAATGAGTTGGCAAATGCAGATACAAACAACCTCAGGAATGGCGCGGTACATCTTGATATTTGGTTTGACAACCTGAGTATTGATGAAGGCGGTAAAATAACCTTATTTGATTTTGATTTTTGTGGTAATGGCTGGCTTTGCTATGATATAGCTTATTATATTTTGCAGATAAACAGCACTGAAAAGGATGAAGATGAATGCCGCCTGAAAACCGAAGCTTTCTTGAATGGTTATGAGTCAGTCACAAAAATAAGCGACGAGGAAAAGCGGCTTTTGCCTTCGCTTGGGGTAAGTTTATATTTTTTCTATCTCGGTATTCAATGCCAGCGGTTTGATAACTGGTCGAACACTTTCCTTAACGAGACCTATTTAAAACGATTCATCAATCTACTGGTGAAGAAATATTTTGAGAAAAATAATCTTGGCTGATAAGAATCATTATTTTTAAGGTGAAATTTAACACCTTATGCAAGAAGAAGCACAGCCTGTTCCTGAAACCCCACATAAAAAATCACATCACAAAGACACACCCGAGGTTTATATCCTGCGGGATTGGAAAGAATATCTCGGCGAGTCGTTCCTCATCATCTTTAGCGTTATACTGGCCTTGGTGCTGACTGAATATTTCAGCAACCTGCATGAGAAAAGGGACACCAAAGAGCTTCTCGATAATATCAAAACTGAACTGATACATAATAAAAAGGCTGAACAAGAGCAGTATACTTATCAAAAGAACGCCCTGAAAGCAATTGACTCCGCCTTAAAGACCCCATCGTTTCAGCAGAAAATTTTAGTTAATAATGAGTTCCACCTTGGTTATATAGCACCGGAAGGCGTAGTTAACCGGGATCTGAGTACCGTAGCCTGGGAGATAGCAAAAAGCCACAATATCACTACTAAAGTAAGTTTTAAGTTGATTGCCAAACTGACGGATATATACGCCAACCAGGCCCGTATAGACAAGGTAGAAGAAAAAGTGGCCAATGTGCTCTTAAGCTGGGAATCACGAAGCCCAGAGAATATGCGTACTACGCTGCTGCTGCTTCGTGATAATTATAAAGGTTGGGCATTTGACCGTGCGCCATCGCTGATAGCTAAATATGATGAGGCGATAAAGATGATTGAGGAGGAGAGATAGTTTGCAGTTTGGAGTTTGCAGTTCGCGGTTAAAATAACAGAGAAAATTATTATTTGAAATAACGCTTTGTGTGCAGTACCCTATAAATCGTAATATCATTTTCGGTTTCCCTATAATGAATTCCGAAGGGGAAGCGATGAAGCGGTGCAATCCTGATGCCTCGATACCTTACCTGGTATAATTTAGGTTCATCTTCAATGAAATCCATTGTTTCGAAAAATTCAGCAAAGAAATTATCAGTGATTGTAGGGTTTATTTTGTTGTAATAATCGTGTATCTCTTCCAGGTCCCGTTCAGCTTCAATCCTGAAACGAAGATTATAGCTCATTTGCCTGAAAAGCGCTTTTTGATGTTTTGAAAAGAGGTGTATTTAGCCTGGCCACTTTCTTCTTCCCTGATCATTGAATCTATCATAGCCTTATATTCATCAGTCAATTCCAGGTCGAGATGATGCTGATGCAAAAGGTCTTCGTATTCATTTATAGGAATGATTACAGCCGTCTTTTCGCCTTTTCCGTTTGTGATGAATTGAGTACTCATTATCCAAATTTAAGAAAATTTAGAAGATTTATAAAGCTTCCCAATAACCCGCTTGTTTTACTGCCGCTGCAAACTGCAACTGCTACTCTTTAACCCAACTTCGTCATTTCCTCAAAATAAGCCTGTGTAGTATTACATATGTCAATGTCCCTCCCGGCTACCCATCGTAATGAAATGGCTATCTGGGTTCCATAATCCGTTTCCTGTTTCAGGTCGATGATCATTTTTGAAAAGTTACGGCCCAATTGCATATCGATATTTTTTACGTCGGCCCACTCGATCACAATATTGCGGGTATAGTCAGTTATGCCGTCTTCGCTTAATTCAAGTGCCACCTGGTTCCGTATTGCGGGTAAAAAACGTTTAAAAAAGATATAAATAAACTGTGACAGAAATATCAGGTCGGCGAATAAAATAAGCGCCAGGGGCAAAATAAAGCCATTGGCATAAGAATATCGCAAGTTGTTAAAGGTGATAATGAAGAAAACCAATGGCAGTACCAAACCAAATATGGCTGTATTTTTACTATAAGGATATTGGATGGTTTCTGTCATTGCATGTATTATTTCTTAAATATAACTTAACCTTCCAACTTTACAACATTTCAACCTTACAACAATAGTTTTCGTATTTTTGCAAAAACAAAAGAATGCCTTCCATGAATGCAGATGCCGCTAAAGTGCTGCCCGGACGTTATTGTAACTCACTTACCAAATATTCCCGCTTTTTAACCCGCGAGGTTGCCATTGGCGATGTGCCATTGGGCGGAAATAATCCTATCCGTATCCAAAGCATGACTACAACGGATACCATGGATACCATTGGCACTGTGGAACAATCCATCCGGATGATCAATGCCGGCTGCGAATATGTGCGTATCACCGCGCCAAGCATCAAGGAAGCACAAAATCTGGCTGAGATAAAGAAGCAACTAAGACAAAGAGGATATACTACGCCTTTGGTAGCCGATATACATTTTACCCCTAATGCTGCCGAAGTAGCTGCAAGAATTGTCGAAAAGGTGAGAGTCAACCCTGGCAATTATGCCGATAAAAAACGTTTCGACCAAATAGATTATACCGACGCAGAATACCAGGGCGAACTGGAGCGTATTTATCAGAAGTTCTCACCATTGGTAAAAGTTTGCAAGGAATATGGTACTGCTATGCGTATCGGAACTAATCATGGTTCATTGAGCGACAGGATCATGAGCCGCTATGGAGATACCCCACAAGGTATGGTAGAATCGGCGATGGAATTTATCCGCATGTGCGAGATGATGAATTATTATAACCTGGTGATCTCGATGAAGTCGAGCAACCCGCAGGTGATGATTCAGGCATATCGATTACTGGTAGAAACCATGGTTGCCGAAGGGATGAATTACCCTTTGCACTTAGGCGTAACAGAAGCCGGCGATGGAGAAGATGGCCGCATTAAATCCGCTGTAGGCATCGGCACTTTATTGGAAGATGGTCTGGGCGATACCGTCCGCGTTTCATTGACCGAAGAACCCGAAGCAGAAGCGCCTGTTGCGATTGCGTTAGTGAACCGTTATTCTGAGCGGAAAGCTGAAAGCGAAAAGCAGAAAGCAAAAGGTGTTCAAAATAAGCTTTCAGCTTTCAGCTTTCAGCTTTCAGCACATAATCCCTACGAATATCGAAAACGCCACACTTACGAAGCCAACGCATTTATCGGTGGCCACATGGTATCAAGGGTGGTGGTTGATCTGTCCCATGCTAATCTGAAAGATCCCTCGGTGCTGAATGATGCAGGCTACATTTATTCGCCTTTGCTGGATAAGTATAACATGGGCGAGCAGTCGGTTGATTTTGTTTACCTGGCTGATCAGTTGCCTTCATTTACTTTCCCCGGGAATTTAAAACAACTATATAATTATTCCACCTGGCAAAAACTGGCTGATAAAACTATGTGCCACCCGTTATTTACCTTGCTGGAATATTTAAATGCAGATGACCGTTCATCTCCCTTAAATCTTGTCAGAATAAAACCTGCCGATATTGATTCAGATGAATTTGGTTCACTTTCTTTGGATAAATCTTTAGTATTTGTACTGGAAACGGATGCTCTGCACGGCATGGCCGATCAGCGTACTTTCTTCTTTAAAATGGAAGAGTTGGGATTGGATGTGCCAGTAATAATCAAACGAACTTACAGCCTCACCCCAAACCCCTCTCCAATAGAGAGGGGTTTAAAAGAGAAAATCCTCTCCAAAGGAGAGGATTTAGGAGAGGCTACTCAAGACTTACAACTTTTCGCCTCCACCGATCTCGGCGCTCTTTTAGTAGATGGTTTCGGTGATGGAATCTGGATTGATGCTCCGGGAATTGAAACCAAAGTGATCACTTCAACGGCTTTTGGAATATTGCAGGCGACACGTTCAAGAATATCAAAAACGGAATACATATCGTGTCCAAGTTGCGGGCGAACTTTGTTCGACCTGATGGTCACTACCCAAATGATCCGCAGCAGAACAAGTCACCTGAAAGGTTTGAAGATCGGCATTATGGGTTGTATTGTAAATGGTCCTGGCGAAATGGCCGATGCTGACTACGGCTACGTAGGTTCAGGCACAGACAAGGTGACCCTTTATCGTGGCAAAGAAGCAGTGAAGAAGAACATTAACTCAACTAATGCTCTGGATGAACTAATTAATATCATCCGCGAGGACGGTAATTGGATTGAACCACAATAGAGTTAATTGTCCGGAAATTTGATTGGCAAAACATATTGATACCTGTGCACATGATTGGCTTGGGTTCCTGGCACCCATTTTGGAGAAATTCGCAATAAACGTAAAGCCTCTTCATTGGCTTCATTATTAAGTCCTCTTGAAACTTTGATATTGCTTAAAGAACCATCAGTTTCGACTGCAAATGTCACAAAAACCTTTTTTCCTTCCGCTCCCTTTATATGATGAATATTAGAGCTGACAAACTTTTCAAGTGAATCTCGACCACCCGGAAAGTAGGGTTCTGATTCTTCGGGTTCAACAAAGCTGTGTTGGGTAGAAGTATCAGGGTTACTTTGAGCACAGACTTTGTTGATTTGTAGAACAGCAACTATAATGATCACAACTAAAAGCCCAGTGATTCTCATTTATCTCATGATTTATATTTCACCCACCATTCCGAATTAAACGGCCCATTTACCTCGGTCGGTTTACCTGGTTCTGGAATAAATAATTCGATATTTTTCGTTTTTGCATAAAGCAGCAGATGTTCAATAGGGTCATACCACGCGTGGGTAGATAAGTTGAACGTGCCCCAATGTATCGGCATCATCAGCTTGCCTTTTAAAGCCAGGTGGGCATCTGATGCTCTGTCGGGGCCCATATGTATATCTGGCCAATATTTGCCGTAAGCGCCAATCTCCAGCATAGTCAGATCGAATGGGCCGAAATAATCCCCAATATCTTTAAAGCCAGGGAACCAGCCAGAATCAGCCCCGAAAAATATATTATGCCGTGACGTTTTGATCACAAATGATGCCCACAAAGTTTCATTTCGCCCAGTTATTCCACGACCAGAAAAGTGCCTTGCCGGGGTAGCAGTAAGTACACAATCATTAGTGATCATTGCACTGTCCCCCCAATCCAGTTGCGTAATAAAATTGCGTAACACACCCCATCGCTCTAAATGCTCACTAACGCCTATTGAACAAAAGAAAGGTATTTGTTTGTCTGCAAAAAACTTAATAGACTCTTTATCCAGATGGTCATAATGGTCGTGTGAGATTAGTATAGCATCAAGTCGCGGTAATTCACTCAAGGGCAGTGGCGGATCAAAAAAACGTTTCGGTCCCATAAATGAAAGGAACGATGCCCGCTGGCTCCAAACCGGATCGGTTAAAATTCGTTTGCCGTCAATTTCTATGATCAGGCTCGAATGCCCTATCAAAGTAATACGTAATCCGTTTTTAGGTTCTTTTTGGTATACCGAAGTATCAGTTTTGAAAGGTCCTAATTGCTTTTGGGGGACCGTCTCGGCCTTGTTATTAATATATTCCCTTAGTATGGGTATCATTTTGCCAAAGCCGGCTTCGTCGGTAGGTATCGGGTTCAGATATTTTTTACCCTTTTTACGGGCGCTTTCAAAACTCATGCACAAGTATCGTTATAATACCTGACCAACGTAATAAATAGTTCTAAAGTTTGTGATAAAATGATTTTTATATCTCACTAATACGTAATTTATCACTCTTTGAATCAACTTATAAATATTCATACAACGCTTTGTAAATGTTTGCCGTATTATTGGAAATCTATATTTAAACGTAACAGGACGCTATTTATAACTATTCTAAATTAGTGTGTTTTACACAGTACTGACATTGAAAAGTGGTTTATCCTGTTACTTTTGTTGGGTCAAAATTGAAACTGAATTGAAGCATCTAAAAATAATTGCTTTCACGCATAAACAGATTGAACTGAAGCATTTGGGAAAGTTGGTGATCTGCCAGGAAAATCTGTCTGACAAGCTTCGTCGCATTCAATCTCAATTTGACATTCCCGAGCTATTTTATTTGGCTACCTGCAACCGTGTGGAGTTCATCATGGCTTCCGATCAACCGGTTGATAAAACTTTCGCACAAAAATTTGTTGACGCACTTGAAATCGGTCTATGCTCTGAGCATATGGATGTATTTATGAACGGGGCATCCATTTATGAGGACCAGGACGCACTGAATCACCTGTTGCGTACCTCGTGCTCGCTTGAGAGCCTGGTGGTCGGCGAAAAAGAGATATTGGCACAGACCCGAAAGGCATACGAGCAGTGCAAGGAAGCCGGACTAACCGGCGACTATCTGCGAATGGTGATGAACACCGTCGTCAAAACAGCCAAAGAAGTTTATACCCACACCAACATCTCCCGCAACCCCATCTCCGTAGTTTCCCTCGCTTACCGAAAATTAAAAGAACTTCATTTGTGCACTAATGCCCGTGTTTTGATCATCGGGGCAGGCGAGACCAATCAGTGTATTTCAAAATACCTGCAAAAGCATAAGTTCACCAATTTCGCAGTATTTAACCGTACGCTGTCAAAAGCGCAGCAATTAGCTGCCGACCTGGGTGGTGAAGCATACAAACTTGATGCATTGAAAACTTACGATAAAGGCTTTGATGCGATCATTACCTGTACCTCTGCTGTGCAGCCTATTATCACCCCAGAGCTTTATAAATCGTTGCTGAAAGGGGAGACTGATAAGAAAACTATCGTCGACCTGGCGATACCAAATGATACCGCTCCTGAAGTATTGGCTCAGTTTCCGGTTAATTTTATCGAGGTACACTCATTAAATGAAGTTGCCAAACACAACCTGCAAGAACGTTACCAGGAACTGGTTCATGCCGAAAAGATCATCGATCAGAATATAGCTGAATTTGTTCCGCTGATGAAACAGCGCCGTATTGAAGTAGCTATGCGCGAGGTTCCTGAAAAGATCAAAGAGATCCGCCACAATGCACTGAATACAGTTTTCGCTGATGAAGTTCAAAACATGGATGAGCATTCCCGCGAAGTATTGGAAAAAGTGATCAATTACATGGAGAAAAAGTACATCAGCGTACCGATGATCATGGCGAAAGAAATACTGATCAACAGCTAATGCTTTAGCTGAAAGCTAAAAGACCAAAGCATAAAGATTTTCAATTTAGAGTTCTTAGCTCAATTATGTAATAGCCGTCTTAAAGCTTTTAGCTTTTACCTTTCTGCTTTCGGCTCAAACAGTCAGTCATTTTTCAAATCCTTTCTTATCACGTG
This sequence comes from Bacteroidota bacterium, assembly GCA_018266915.1. Lineage (GTDB taxonomy): Bacteria > Bacteroidota > Bacteroidia > Sphingobacteriales > Sphingobacteriaceae > Mucilaginibacter. The sequence goes on from JAFDZM010000003.1 coordinate 32,262, forward strand.
AAAAATTCAATTTATTTCATGAAATTCGCGCAATAAATTATTACGATCACTTGGATAGGAAATTGATTATTGGTACGCGCGGAAGCGAATTGGCACTTTGGCAAGCTAATTTTGTAAAAGACAGGCTGGCAGAGCATAACGTAGCCGCTGAACTAAAGATCATTAAAACCCAGGGCGACCGTATCCTAAATTTGAGCTTTGATAAGCTGGAAGGTAAAGGCTTTTTTACCAAAGAGCTTGAAGAAGAGCTATTGGCAGGAACCATTGATTTGGCTGTGCACTCGCACAAGGACCTGCCTACCGAAAACCCTCCGGGACTCATCATCGCAGCAGTTTCAGAAAGGGAAGACCCGTCTGAACTGTTGCTGATCTTGAAGGACTGTGTGGACGTTCATCAAAAAATGTCATTGAAATACGGTGCAATCGTTGGTACTTCATCTAACCGCCGAAAGGCACAGTTGCTGGCTTATCGCCCCGATCTGGAAATAGAAGACCTGCGTGGTAACGTACCCACACGTATCGGTAAATTGCGCGACGAAAAATACGATGCCATCATGCTTGCCAAAGCTGGTGTAACCAGGTTGAATATTGATCTGAGCGAGTTTCATGTGGAAGAGTTAACGCCTGTTGAATTAATTCCGGCTCCTGCACAAGGCGTTCTGGCAATACAGATCAGGGAGAATGATACCGATTTATATAATGCGCTTCAAATTCTACATCATCCGGATGTTGCCGAACAGTTGGCGGTTGAACGTACGGTGTTGAAATTGTTTGGTGGCGGTTGTCATTTACCTTTGGGTTGTTATTGCCGAAAGGACGAAGATACTTTCCAGGTGTTCACATCCAAAGCTAATGAAGGTGATGAATTTCCGGATCGTTTATTTATTGAATCAAATACCATCGAAGGCCTTGCCGAGAAAGTAGTTGCTAAATTCGATAAGAAACGTAAACATCCGCAGAGCGTTTTTATATCCCGCGAGCTTTCAGAGCAAAGCTATTTCCGCAAGGCGCTTTCTAAACATGGTATAGCCATTGATGATCGCTCATTGATCCGTACAGTACCCGTTATCACTAAACTAGCTCCGCATATTTTACAGGGTGCTGATTGGATATTTTTCAGTAGCAAAAATGCTATTGAATATTTCTTCCATCTAAAACCACAATTGCCAAAAGATGTAAAATTTGGTGTGGTTGGTGCCGGCTCAGAGGAAACATTGCGTTTGAAAGGCTATTTCACCAGTTATGTAGGCGGCGGCATCGATACTGCCGAAGTTGCTCATGAATTTGCCAAGCTGGCTAATGGCAAGAAAGTTATTTTCCCGGGTGCTGAGGGATCGCTGAAAAGTATACAGAACGGCATGTCGGACGACACGATTAAAATCGATCTGCCGGTTTATGAAACCGTGCTTGAAGAAGATGTAGAAGGCACAGGCGCAGATGTGCTTGTATTCACCAGCCCGTCAAATGTGGATGCTTACTTTGCTAACAATCTATTAGAACCCGGTCAGAAAGTAATTGCCATAGGTAAATCCACTGGCAAAAAGTTTGACGAGATGGGTACTAAATATACCCTGCCTTTTTCTCCTGACGAAGTCGGGCTCGCAGAAGCGGTATTTGGTATATAGTTTAAGTCCATAGTCGATGGTCGATAGCCCATGGAACGTTGGAATAATTAAACTTTTACTATGGACTATTGACTATCGTCCATCGACTAAAGTAACAAACAGATTTAATGCGTGTAAGTGATCACCAGCTTTGGGTGTCGTGATGCATCGGCATAATAGCTTGAACAGAATATTCTGCTGGTATAAATGCTTTCATCCTGTAACTGCATCTTGAAGCCATAATTTTGCCCGGTATTAACCATTTGAGCAACCATCGGCTGAACATTAATATTCAGGTTTAAAAAAGGCTGGTCAGTGCTTGGTATGATAATCTGGTTATCCGTTAACCCCTCAGGCTGACTGGTCCAGTTCATGCTCTGCGGATCCCAGGTCGATCCAATTTGCTGTAATATAATGGCATTATTTGTACCATAGTTGGCATGCACCAGGTCGCCATTCTTAGGGATCGTATCAGAATATAAATAGAGGTTAGCCTTCACTATATTGGCACTTGCGGGTATTTTGCTCAGATCAAATTTTAATAATTGACGCATAGTTACAGGTGTACCACCTATGGTCCATGCCGCAAGTGGAATTTCAATAGAGGTGCCATTGCTCCAATCCTGGCCTCCTAACACATTTACATCAAATTCGCTGGGGTTATTTGTCGGGTCAAGCGTAACGGTAACCGGGCCATGTGAAGTTTTCTGGCAACTGCTAAAAGCAAATAAACAAATGGCTATTAAGCTTAAAATGAAGAATTTTCGAATCATGACATTGAATTAGGTTACATAAAGATAACTAAACATTTCTTTATTTTATATAATCAAGGCCATGTGTACGGCTTTTGGTTTTGAAAAGATCATTTTTAAGACATAAAATATCTTTCAGGGCGCAATTCACCTAATAATTGTTTGCGTTTCCATAAATTTGGCTCCCGGATTTATATTAAAGATGTAAGGCCTGATTTATAACTATGTTACAACGACCAAGAAGAAACAGGAAAAGCGAAGTAATTCGCCGCATGGTACAGGAAACCCATGTAAGCGCAGATAATTTGATATTCCCTTTGTTTATTATCGAAGGTAATAATCAAAAAAGTGAGGTGTCATCCATGCCGGGTATTTATCGGCATTCGATTGATAACCTGCTGCGCGAAGTGGAAAGCTGCCTGAGGTTGGGTTTGAAAGCATTCGACCTGTTCCCGAATATCGAAGAGTCGTTAAAAGATAAATTTGCTACCGAAAGCTACCGTGATGGCAGCCTATATTTACGCGCTATTGGCGAAGTAAAGAAGAATTTCCCTGAAGCATGCGTGATTACTGACGTGGCTATGGACCCATACAGCAGCGATGGTCATGATGGTATTGTGGAAAATGGCGAAATATTGAATGATGAGACGTTAGAAATATTAGGCAGAATGTCGTTAGCACATGCAGAAGCTGGTGCTGATATAATCGCCCCATCAGATATGATGGATGGCCGCGTAGGCTATATCCGCAGTGTGCTGGACGATAACGGATTTACCAATGTTTCTATCATGTCGTACACCGCTAAATATGCCAGCGCGTTTTATGGCCCTTTTCGCGATGCATTGAACTCAGCACCAAAATTTGGAGATAAAAAATCCTACCAGATGAACCCCGCTAATCAGCGTGAAGCATTGATCGAAGCTGATCTGGATGAAGCCGAGGGTGCTGACTTCCTGATGGTGAAACCAGCGTTACCTTACCTGGACGTAATCAAACTACTTAAAGACAATACCGAATTACCAATTGCAGCTTATAACGTAAGCGGCGAATATGCCATGATAAAAGCAGCCATACAAAAAGGCTGGCTGAACGAGCAACGCGCTATTACCGAAGTGCTCACCAGCATCCGCAGGGCAGGCGCAACAGCTATTTTGACGTATCATGCGAAAGAGGTGCTGGAGAACGGGTGGCTATAAAAGAGGTAAAAGCTTAAAGGCGAAAGCAGAAAGCTTTTAATTTGTGTGTCAATATAAACTAAACTAAATAATAGCTTTAAGCTTTATGCTTTTAGCTTTCAGCTAAAAATATGCTTGATTCCATAAAAAAAATATTTTCAGGAGAGGGTGATGAGCCGCTAAATACTACGGGTAAGCCGGACATCAGCAGGGAGAAATCGGCTGAGTTGTATGAGAAAGCAAAGACTTATTTTCCAGGAGGAGTAAACTCACCGGTAAGGGCTTTCAGATCAGTTTACGGAACCCCGCTGTTTATTGAAAAAGGCGATGGCTGCCACGTTTGGGATGCTGACGGCAACCAGTTTATCGATTTCTGTTGCTCATGGGGACCTCTGATCCTGGGGCATAATAATGCTAAGGTTCGCGAGAAGGTAACCGAGGTAATGCAAAAAGGCATGTCCTTCGGTGCGCCAACTGCATTAGAAAATGAATTGGCAGAGCTGATCCTGAAGCACAATAAATTCATCAGAAAACTACGTTTTGTAAGTTCGGGGACCGAGGCGGTAATGTCGGCTATCCGGCTGGCGCGAGGCTATACCAAACGTGATAAGATATTAAAATTTGAAGGCTGCTATCATGGACATTCCGATTCATTGCTGGTAAAGGCAGGTTCGGGATTGGTGACTTTTGGTGAGACTTCATCTGCAGGCGTACCAAAATCCTTTGCAGATGAAACTATTGTGGTCGCACTAAATGATAAAGAAGCTTTGCAAAAAGCTTTTGAAGAATTTAAAGATCAGATTGCAGCTATAATTATCGAACCTATTCCCGCTAATAACGGCTTGCTTTTGCAGGATAAAGAATATCTTCAATACCTGCGCGAAATTTGTACCCAAAACGGAACTTTGTTGATATTTGATGAAGTAATTTCAGGTTTCAGGGTTGGTTTTGAGGGCGCAGCCGGGCATTATGACATACAACCGGATATTATCACCTATGGCAAGATCATTGGAGGAGGCTTGCCGGTTGGCGCTTATGCTTCATCGGCTGAAATTATGGATCATATTTCGCCTGTGGGTTCTGTATATCAGGCAGGTACATTATCGGGCAATCCCGTGGCAATGGCTGCAGGTATAGCGCAACTAAGTGAGTTACTGAGAATGGGTTTCTATCGTGAGCTGAACAATAAAACAGAGGAGTTTACCGAGTCGATACAGCGTTTTGCTACGGCCCGTAATTATAAATTCAAAGTGTTCACCATTGGATCGATATTCTGGTTTGCTTTTACCGACCAGGAAAAAATCAGCAGGGCAGATGAGATCGACGCAACAAGCATGGAGAAATTCAAGAAAATGCACCGCGAATTGCTGAACAGGGGGGTTTATTTAGGCCCGTCCGGATATGAAGTTGGCTTCATCTCATCGGCCCATAATAAAACAGATTTAGAGAAAGCAAAACGCGCTATATTTGATAGTTTAGATATCGTTTTCAGAGATAAATAGAGTAAGCAGTTTGCTGTGGGCAGTTTGCATGAATTGCAGACGGTATTGCCAACTGCAAACTCATAACTGCAAACTAAAAATGAAGAGACCATTTGTGATCTTTTATGCCATCATTATTTACGCGGTAGCCGAGCTAATTTGGTGGGGGTATATGCTGATGAAGCTGCAACCGCAACGCACAGGAATGATATTGGGCGAAGGCAGTATGTTCGTTATCGTGTTTACTGCCGGAGCTATCAGTTTGCACAAATCGATTAAGAAAGAGCGTAGGTTGCAGGAGCAAAAGAAAAATTTTCTGCTGTCTGTAACGCATGAACTGAAATCGCCTTTAGCATCAATCAAATTATTGCTGCAAACCATTCAGAAACGCGACCTGACCAAACAACAGGTACATGATTTTATCAATAAATCGTTGCTGGATATAGAACGCCTGGATGATATGGTCGAGAATATGCTGCTGGCATCTAAGATCGATAACCGTTCATATACTTTTCCTAAAGCTCAGTTTAATTTGTCAGCATTGGTCGATAATGTTGTTAACCGTTTGCAACTGAATAAATGCGACCTGACGCAGCAATTGATCAACGCTGAAATAGAACCTAAGATTGAGATCACCGGGGATAAGTTTGCATTAACATCCGTTGTGACCAACCTGATCGAGAATGCGATCAAATATTCTGGCCCGTGCGAGGTGGTGGATGTTAAACTGTATTCAAAAGATAGCAAGGTATTTCTTGAAGTGGCAGATCATGGTATCGGTATCGCTGATGCGGAAAAGCCACGGATTTTTGATCGTTTTTATAGGGTAGGTAGCGAGGAAACGCGCAATACCAAAGGTACTGGTCTGGGTTTGTATATTGTAAGAGAGGTACTAAACCAGCATGAGGCCAGCATCAGTGTAAAGGATAACGACCCTACAGGAAGTATTTTTGAAGTTGTTTTTGCATAAGGATGACACGAATTGCACCAATTTGGGCGAATTTCGCGGATCGGTCATCAAAAGATGCTGAATAACTGTTTTAATAAATTCGTGAAATTCAACTTAATTCGTGATAATTAGTATTATAAATCGTTAATCACATGCATAAAAAAAGAATATTACTGGCAGAAGACGAAGAGCATCTGCTGGAAGCCATAAAATTAAACCTCGAACTGGAAGGTTATAAAGTAACAACCGCTAATAACGGTAAAAAAGCGTTGCAGAAATTTAAAGAAGAGCGCTTTAACCTGGTTATACTGGATGTAATGATGCCCGAAGTAGACGGCTTTGTAGTTGCAGAAACTATCCGCCTGGAAAACTCAGAGGTACCTATTATGTTCCTGACTGCTAAGAATACTAATGAGGATAAAATATCAGGCCTGAAAAAAGGCGCCGATGATTATCTGACCAAACCATTTAATCTGGAAGAACTGATACTTCGCGTAAACAACCTGGTAAAAAGAGGTTTGAAAGGCGAAGAACTGAAAGAGTTCAACAGCTATAAAATCGGTGATAAAACCATTCACTTTAACTCATTTGAGTTGGTAAATGAGGATGGCTCTATTACTCCGTTGACCAAAAAGGAAACCATGCTGCTGAAACTGCTGATCGAGCGCAGAAATGATGCTGTATCACGGGAGCAGATTTTAGAAACAGTGTGGAACTATGACGTTTACCCGTCAACCCGCACCATCGATAACTTTATCCTGACCTTCCGTAAATATTTTGAACCTGATCCTAAAAACCCGGTATATTTTCATTCAATTCGCGGAGTGGGTTATAAATTTACAGATCAGCATTAATGTTCAGCAATAAGGCCCGGATATTCGTTATAAGCGTATTTTTTATCATGCTGGTACTGTTTGCCTACCAGCGGGTGTACCAGCTTACTGCTTTTTGTGCGCTGATGATCGCCATGATCATTATTGAGTATTTCAGGCAGGGGACATTGGTATTAGCTGCTAAATATTATCACCATAAGGATTTCGGGAAAACCGAAGAACTACTGAAACAAATTAAAAAGCCTGAATTGCTCAGTAAAAAACGCCGTGGTTTTTATGAATACATGATGGGCGCCATATGCCTTCAAAAAAGCGATTTTGATGCCGCAGAACGCCATTACGAACTGGCGTCACAATACCCGTTGCGTACATTGAATGATCACGTTGCAGCATTGGTGCATGTAGCCAATATCAGCATCCGGCAAGGGAATTATGACAAAGCCGAAACTTATTTGCAATTAGCATTAAAGGATAAGGAAAAAATAACGGCCAAAATGCTGGCGGTAATTGAGCGGTTAAAACAGGAAATAAAAAAACACTGATAAAAGAACCAAGAGCCAAGATTCAAGAACCAGGAGAACAAAATCTTGAATCTTGGCTCTTGACTCTATAACAATATGAGAGATTCACTATTTATTAAAGCAGCATTTTCGGAGAAGACAGATCGACCGCCGGTATGGATGATGCGCCAGGCGGGGCGTTTTATGAAAGAATATTGGGATATCAAGAATAAATACAGTTTTCTTGAAATGTGCAAGACGCCCGAAATTGCTGCCGATGTGACTATGCTTCCTGTCGACCTGCTGGGGATTGATGCGGCTATATTATTCTCGGATATATTAGTTACTGCCGAAGCTATGGGAGGCGACCTGAGTTTTGCTAATGGAATAGGGCCAAAGTTCTCCAACCCGGTTCGCAACCAGGAAGGAGTGGATGCTTTACAAACTAACGTTAACGATAAACTGCAATATGTAGCTGACGCAATCAAAGTGATCCAGCAACGTTTGAATGGCAGCATTCCGCTGATTGGTTTTGCAGGTGCACCATTTACTGTAATGAGCTATTTGGTTGAAGGAGGGTCGTCAAAAGATTTTAAACTGACAAAATTACTGATCCATAATGAGCCGGAGCTGGCCCATCAGTTATTATCGAAGATTGCTAAGGTGACAATTGATTACCTGAACCTGCAGATTGCAGCAGGTGTCAATGCTGTGCAAATTTTCGATAGCTGGGCTCAGGCGTTGGCATGGGATGATTATAAAGAGTTTTCTCATAAATATATCGCTCAGATTATCGCTGGGTTGAATAGAAAAGATATCCCGGTGATATCGTTCTGCAAAGGCAGCTCGGTTTTTGCGCCGTTGATGGCCGAAGCTAAACCGGATGTGATCTCTATCGACTGGAACGTTGATCTGCTGGATATAAAGCAGCGTTTGCCTAAAGGTATTGCTGTACAAGGCAACCTCGATCCGCATGTTTTATATGCAGATAAAAAGGTGATCAAAGAAAGAATACACCGCTTGTTTGACCGTATGAAAGGCGAAAACGGCTTTATATTTAACCTGGGACATGGCATTATGCCGGATATTCCGTTTGATAATGTAAAATACGCGGTTGAAATAATAAAGAGTTATAAAAATTAATGTCATTGCGAGCGATAGCGTGGCAATCGCATGCTATACAGGGCGAATATGCCAAGTTCGCGATTGCTTCGTTACTCGACTCGCACCATCCGCCTCGCGCCTCGCAATGACAAATAAAATAAAATGTTGTACCACTACGTACTTGCCATACACATCATCTTTGTAGTCTGCTGGTTTGCGGGGCTGTTTTATATTGTGCGCCTGTTTATTTATCACACGGAGGCACAGGACAAACCCGACCCTGAAAAGAAAATATTATCCGACCAGTTTGTGATCATGGAGCGCCGGTTATGGAATGTGATTACTGTTCCGTCTATGTTACTGACCATAGCCGCAGGTATCACCATGCTTTTCCTTGCTCCAGGCTGGCTGCAACAAACCTGGCTGCATATTAAGCTTACGTTTGTAGTATTACTGCTGATCTATCACTTTATGTGTCAGAATAAGATCAAACAAATGCGAAACGGGCTGTTCGTCTGGTCATCCACCCGCCTGCGTATCTGGAATGAGATTGCTACCATATTCTTATTCGCCATTGTTTTCCTGGCTGTTGTAAAAGATGGGTTGAGCTGGATTTATGGTACAGTCGGAATTATTGTATTCTCTATGATTATTATGTCGGCAGTGAAGATTTATAAGTATTTCAGGGTGAAGAAATGATTATTTAAAAGCTTCGTCGTCTAACTCTATTTTACCATATAAGTCTTTCAACTTTTTTTGAGTCTCGATCGCAACGAAAAATTGCAAAGCTTTTTCAATCAAAGCCCTCTCATCTTTAATACCACTTATCTTTTTTGCTCTGACTAACAAATCATCATTTATGTCAATGTTGATTTTCATATTAATTTAATAAAAACGATGTCATTTCGAACCCGCTAAAAGGAATGCGTGTGTGGTGCGGGTGAGAAAACTTATACGATTATACATAAAAGACATCGCATTGCGCATAAGTTTTCTCCTCACCCCAAAACTTAACCTTCGCTGGTTCGTCGAAATGACATAGTTTGTAATCTACTTTATTTCACTTCATTCACCCCCAGCAACACACTCGTCCTGCCTTCCCTTACATCAGGATTAATCCCGACTGTCATTAAATATTTACCGCTGTAAGTAGCTTCGGCGATTGTTGATTTAGTACCCGGAAATAAATTCACTTCGCTCACGGTATACTTTTTATCCGGATCGAGGCCTTTTAAGAGGATTGGCAAATGTGTACCGGTTGCGTAACGATTATTAACCAGGTAATTGAACATGATGGCGCTGCCCTTAGCCTGATCAACATACATCACAGAAGCTACATCATTATCCCAAGGGCTTTGTAAACGATACTGATCGCCGTGCCATATAGCCTCTGAGTATTGTTTATAGGTTTTCACTGCACCCTGGCAAAATGCTAATTCTTCGGGTTTTAGTTTTCCTATTACAATATCAAAGCCCAATTTCCCCATCATGGCTACATCTGTGCGGAATTTGAGTGGTTCTTTACCCCAATCCGTCACGTGATTAGAACTGGCCAGGGCAGGGTAGAAGTAGGAGCATTCCCACTGGATAAATATGCGTTCGATGGGCTCCGTATTATCGCTGGGCCAGTATTCGGTAAAGTATTGCAATGCACCATAGTCAACCCGGCCGCCACCGCCTGAGCATAACATCATTGGCACTTTTGGATATTTGGCGCGAAGACGGTCCAGTACATTATATAAACCTCTTACATAATCAGTGTAAAAATTGCCCTGGTTTTTCTCATATGCTGAATAGACATTATACATGATCGAATTACAATCCCATTTAATATATGCCAGATCTGGGTTTTTCGTAAATAAATTATCTACGATACTGAATACATATTCCTGAACTTTTGGATTGCTCAGGTCGAGCACTAACTGGTTACGCATATAATATTCGGGGCGCTGAGGCTGTTTCACAACCCAATCCGGATGTTTTTCATATAATTCGCTTTTCGGGTTAACCATTTCAGGCTCTACCCATATACCGAACTTTACGCCGTCTTCCTTAGCAGTTTTTGTAAGGAAGGCTATGCCATTAGGCAGCTTAGCTTTATTTACTTCCCAGTCGCCCAAACCTGCATGGTCATCATTACGGGGATATTTATTGCCAAACCAGCCGTCATCTAACAAAAACATATCTACGCCAAGAGTTTTGGTGTCTTTCAGAATGCCGGCAAGCTTTTGCTCGTTGAAATCAAAATAGGTGGACTCCCAGTTGTTCAATAAGGTTAACCTTGAACCCTCACCATCTACAATTTTGTATTTGCGTGCCCAAGTTTGCAGGTTTCGGCTGGCTTCGCCTTTGCCTTTGTTTGATAATGTATAAACAAACTTTGGCGTTGTAAATTCAACTCCGGGTTTTAGCGTATAATCAGCAGCATAATTGTTAATGCCTGCGATCAGCCTTAAATTATTTGCCGGGTCAACTTCCATGTCGATGCGGTAGTTGCCGCTCCATTCCACGTTACCATATAATACTTCACCTTCATCTTCAGATGCAGGTTTGTTAAGCGAAACCATAAAAACAGGTGGCTGAAATAAATCAGCGCGAGAGCCTAATTTTGAATCCAGTGTTTTGATGCCATGCATCAATTGCTCTTCCTCCGGGCGCATTTCTTTGGCCCAGTCGCCATGGTAGTTCCTGAGCCAATAGCTGCCTGCCTGCAGGTACAGGTTTGCTGACGCATATTTGTTCAGAACGACATCCTTTTTCTCTTGGTGTTTGATCACGCTCCATTGTTCGGTCACGTTCTCATTAAAATAAGTTTGATAGTTTAAGGTAACCTCGAAATCATAAACAGGGTCTTTCAGGTTGATGGTAAGCAGACTTACATCATCACTTATCCGGGTTACTTTATGATCCACATATTGCAAATCGAGTGATTTGTTGCCATCGGCATGGGTTACCGCTATGGCAGGCTCAAGCAGGTTGCGCGACCCTGCCGGAGTATAAGCTGAATTATATTCATCTGTTTTCTCATCCAGGTTATAAGTTTTGGCAATGGTGTTATATTCATTTTTATCGGCCAATCTTCCGCCGAAATAAACCATATCCAGGTGTTTGTCATTGCTAACCTGCAATACAAGCGCGTGATCTTTCGTTTCAAGGGTAATGGTTTGTGCTTTTAAGTTTAAAGAGGCAGATGCAACTGTCAAGCATACAATTGCAAATTTGGATACAAAAAGTCTCATTATGATGGTTTATAATCAGTGGTAAATCTAATAAATAATGCTTATTCCTGCCTGTAAATTACCCCATCCTTCATCACGAGTTTTACCTGTTTCACGGCTTTGATATCTTCAGAGGGATTGCCCTGAACGGCAACCAGGTCGGCAAAGTAGCCGGCTTTAATATTCCCGACATTTTTTAATTGAAAAACGGAGGCATTAACCGATGTGGCTGACCGCAAGACATCAATAGGCTTCATCCCATATTCAACCATCAGGACCATTTCGCGGGCATTATCGCCGTGCGTAAATACACCCACATCGCCACCCATACAGATCGTTACGCCTGCTTTCATGGCTTCGCTGAAAATATATTTTTTACGTTTGATAGATGCGATGTCCGGATCGCCTTTCTTCCAGCCATCAAAATAAGTAGCATAAGCCTCGGTAGCTGCAAGTGTGGGGCAAAGAGCGATATTTTTCTCCTTCATTAGTTTGAAAAGCTCCGGCGTACCGCCATCACCATGCTCAATGGTTGTTACGCCAGCTTCTATGGCTCTGCGCAGACCTTCTGATGTGCTGGAGTGTACCGCTACAGTTCTTCCGCTACTTTTCGCTACTTCGACGGCTTTTTTCAATTCTTCTACAGTGAAAGTTGGCTCTGCTTTTTTATCAAGCCCCCAGCCATAATCGGCATAAATTTTTATCAGGTCGGCACCATGTCCTATTTGTGAGCGTACCACATGCGTGATGCCTTCCTCGCCATCTGCTTCTTCACCACCTTCGACGATGGTATTCTGATCCACCACATTCTTTGGCCCATAGCTACCGGTAGCAACAATAGCCCGTGTAGCCACCATCATTCGCGGACCGGGAATAATTCCTTTATCAATAGCGGTCTTTAAACCCACATCGTCATAACCAGCACCTTCAGTTCCCAGATCTCGTTCAGAAGTAAAGCCTGCCATCAGCGTTTCACGAGCGTGTACTACTGCGCGGGCGGTACGTTCAGCACGACTTTCTTTCAGCACCTGGTCGTCCCAAAGCGTTTCATTATATGGATGCAGGAATAAATGCGAATGTCCTTCGATCAACCCGGGCATCAGTGTTGTGCCTTTTAATTCGATAACCTTAGCAGAGGCGGGCGTTTTTACATTCGCTGCTTCACCAACCGCTTCAATGCGATTGCCTTTTACTAATACGACCCAGCCGTTATGTATCTGTTCGCCGTCAAAAACGTGATCTGGTTTCAGGAGAGTGTAAGTTTCCGTTGTTTGTGCGAAAACAAGACAAGCTGATGCAAGGATCAGCATTAAAGTGAGCTGCAGTTTTTTCATTGTGTAAGCAAATTATTAAAAATAGTAATGTGTTCAAATAGATAATCCAGTCGCCTCACCCTGCCCTCTCCAAGGGAGAGGGTTCTATTAAATCCATGAAATTAAAGTCCTCTCCTTTGGAGAGGATTTAGGTGAGGCAACGATAAAACCGAAAAATAATTTATCCTCCGTGCAACCAATTGCCTTTAGTTTTCATCTTACCTTTAAATGATGTTTTTGGAGCACAAGTACACAATTGATGATCTGGTAAAACGCTGTAAGGCAAACGAACGCAAGGCGCAGGAGTTACTTTACAAGCAGTTTGCTTCGAAAATGCTGGGGGTATGCCTGCGTTACGCGAACGACAGGATGGAGGCCGAGGATATGCTGCAAAACGGTTTTATCCGGGTGTTTCAAAAGATTGCCGACTACCGCGGGGACGGTTCTTTTGAAGGCTGGGTAAGACGGATCATGGTGCACAGCTCTATTGAATATTATCGCAAACATCATAAAATGCTTTCGGTGGCCGACCTGGAGGAAACAGGTAAAGAACCATCCGTTGATGCGGTTGCAGCAGCACGACTGGATGCTAAAGACCTGATGGCGCTGATACAACAGCTCTCGCCGGGATACCGGATGGTGTTTAACCTTTATGCGATAGAAGGTTATTCGCACAAGGAGATAGGCGGGATCATGGGGATATCGGAAGGTGCCTCCAAGTCGCAGCTATCGAGGGCCCGGGCTATATTAAAAGAACAAATTATACAATCAGATGGAAAAAGGTATGAATATGCAGGATAAAGAATTTGATGATCTGTTCCGCTCAAAGCTGGGAGGTTTTGAGGTGCAACCATCCGCAGAGGTATGGCAAAATATCGATGCTGAACTTAGCGGGAAAAAGAAGAAAGGCATCTTCCCGATGCTGAGCATTGCCGCCAGTGTGCTTATACTGCTTGTTGCAGGTATATTATTTATCCCTAAAAAAGGTGTTGTGAAACACAATAAACAGGATACCAATGTGGTTGCAAAAGCAAATCCAGCAGTAGTAAAACCTGAAAGTACTAAACCTGTAACTTCATCTGAAACACAGCAGGAACAAGTGGCTGCAGTTGAAACGCCGATTAAACAAACAATGAAGGCTAATCAACATAAAATAAAAACAAACACTGTTGAACAGAAAGAACAGGCAAATTCACCGATTACAAAAACGGTTAAAACCGATGATCAGCCTTTAATAGCATCGACAGCTACCCCAAAACAGGATGAGGTTATTAAACAAATAGAACTAACCGAAGCTACATCTGCTGAAACTAAAGAAAAAGTGGATAACAGCGCGATCAGTTTACCGGCGCAACCTATATTAGCTTCAAATCAACCAGCTAAAGCAAAGCCAGTGGTTAAAAAACGCGGGATACGCAATTTTGGCGATATTGTGAACCTGGTAGTTGCCAAAGTGGATAAACGAAAGGACAAATTGATAGAATTTAAAGATAATGACGACGACGAGTCCGTTATATCAGCAGTGCACCTGGGTGCGCTCAAAATAAAAAGAGATAATTAATCAATTCAATCTAAACAGATAAAAATATTATGAAACGTTTACTATTTATTGTTGCCCTGGTATGTGCAGTGGCGGGCAGCGCTTATGCTCAGGATACCAAAACCGATACGGTTAAAAAAGATACCTCAAGCAATCATAACTGGAGCTGGAGCAATCATGAAGATGGCGACGACACAACCCATTACCGTCATCATTATCATCATCACAATAACAGTGGGTTTTCCATCGGTCTCACCTTTTCACGGTTCGACCTGGGATTAACCACGCTGGTAGATAACGGCAGCTTTACCCTGTCCCCCAAAAATGAGTTCCTGCGCTATCGCTCATGGAAATCGAGCAATGTGGGTTTCGATGTGTTCCAGTTTGGTTATCGTTTTACCGATGTATTTAAAGTATATGTATCGGGAGGTTTCGATTGGACATTACTCCGGCTGCGCGAGAACATCACCATATTACCCAATCAGCCGGTATTGACTTACCGGACAGACAGTATCAATTACAGCAAAAACCGCTTCGGATCAAGCTATCTGCGGATCCCATTATCATTTGATATCCGGACACATGAAGATGCACGCGGCAACAGGGCGCACTTTGTTTTCGGACCGATTGCCGGGATATTTCTTAACGGCCGTGTGAAACAGATCAGCGAAGAGAACGGCAAGCAGAAGATCGACAATGATTACCACTTTGCCAAAGTACGCTATGGTGGCTTTGTGCGGATGGGTTATGCCGGATGGGGCGTATTTGCCAAATACTACGCCAACAATATGTTCGAGAATAGTCCGGATCAGGCAGGGTTGAGGAACCTTTCTTTCGGATTGACATTCGGCTTCTGATGAAATGTTGTTAAAAATAAAATCATACAGTCCATCACTGTATGATTTTATCATATCATCACTACAGACTTTGAATATCAATTTCACCACCCATAGAAGAGCCAACTAGTTTTGCCCCGCCATTGTTCACCTGGCCGGTAAGCTGACCATTTGAATTTGTGCCTTTAAAATTATCCAATTTTTCTGCGTTTATTTTATCAGCATTCAGAGCCAGGTCGCCATTCAATTGTTTAGGTATAAGGATCATCACTTTGCCTTTAGTAGCTACTAATTTGGTGTCTTCAAGGTCACGGATTTTTGCATAAACGGTGCCATTGGTTGTAACTGCTGATACTTTGCAGGAGAGATCGAAAAGATTTACATTTCCACTAACATTAGAGGCGTCGAGACTGCCCCGAACCTGAGCAGCCAGGATGTCTGCTCCGCTATTACCTGCTTTTATATTACCGTCTACATTTGACAGGACTATTCGTCCGCCTGCGTTAGCAATGTTTATATCCCCACTGCAATGACTGACAATGATATTGCCCCCTGCATCAGACAGATCCATTTTTTCCTTTACATCGCGCAACAGGATAATACCACCGGAGTTGGCGCATTTTACATTTCCTGTAGTTGAGGTAACGGTTATATCACCTCCGCTGGTCACTAATTGCTGGTCCCCGTTTACTCCTGTCAATAATATACCAGCTCCTGCAGTACTCAGGTCAGTATTAATGTTGCGTGGCAGCAACACCACAAAAGATGCGTAAAGCCTTTTGTCTGTTGGTATATCATCTGACTTGCGTATAAGTTGTGCATTAAGCTTCCCATTGTAGATATTTACAGTAAATGTGTAATTCTCTTTCAAATCCTGCGCAATTTGTGCATCGGACATTGCCGGGTCATGGCTTTTTATACTCACCTGCACATCCGCATCTTTTGAATCAGATCCATTTACTGTTATAGATCCACCTTCCGTTGTTACAATAAGTTTTTGGATAGATACATTACTGAACGACTTTTGGAAATAAGGTTTAAAATCCTGGGCAAATATTATACCGGGGATTATAGCAAGCAGTATTGTGCAAAGCTTTTTCATGGTAGATGATTTAAGGTGTATATAAATTTACCTATTGCTGAATCAATACCGCAAATACTTTCTCGTCATAAAATATTAATAACCAGTATTGTAACTGCAATGTGACTGTTGGGGGATTAATTTTATCTAAATTGTATTCCATGGCTATGCTTTTAATCCTTAAATCGTATCAGTTTGATTAAATTTGCTGTTTAATTCTGTCAATCTTTTTAATCACTAAATTGGTTAATGGCTACTCCCTTCTTACACGCGATCTCTATCAGCAAAATATATCCCGGCAGTACCGGCAGCGGACTCAAACTAACCAGCCTGGAAATTGAACCCGGAAAAATTACCGCAATCATCGGTGCCAGCGGAAGTGGTAAAAGCACACTATTAAGCTTGATTTATGGTTTGCAATCGCCGGATACGGGTGAAGTATTATTTAAGGGTGACCGTATTTGGGGACCGGAAGAAAAACTGATACCCGGTCATGATGCTATGAAGATGGTAACCCAGGCTGAAGATGACCTGAACCTGTTTGCCAAGGTTCGGGATAATGTGTCTGTGTTATTGCCAAATACCGATATCCGGGCTAAAATGGATAAGACGGAACAGGTTTTGAAACAACTGAATATGCTGCACCTGGGCGACAAACGTGTTGCTGACTTGAGTGGGGGAGAAAAACAACGCGTAGCTATAGCTCGTGCACTCGTAACCCAACCTGAGGTTTTATTGCTGGACGAACCCTTTAACCAGGTGGATACTTCCTTCAGAGATGGCTTGCAGGACGATATCCGGCAGATTGTGAAAGATACAGGATTGACGGTAGTGATGGTCTCCCATGATCCGGCCGAGGTATTATCAATGGCTGATACCCTCATCGTTTTAAAGGACGGCGAAATAATAGAAGCGGGTCATCCTAAAAAAATATACAACGATCCATTATATTTATATACTGCCCGATTGCTCAATAATTGTAATGTGCTGAATGCTAACGAAGCCGAGCTTTGCAGCATTACAGCAAAAAAAGAATGGGTAATGCTATATCCCGAGTGGATAGAGGCGCGCGATAGCTGGGCAGGCAGTAAATGGACAGTAAAGCAGGTGCTATTCAAAGGCTTTTATGAGGAGTTATTGATTGAAAACGATGGAGTTACACTGCGCATACTCAATGGGCATCCGGGCAAATTTATAGAAGGAAGTCGCGTGAAGATAAAAATTGGCCGCTACCTGGAGTATTAACTCCCAAATAACAAATACGCCGATCCAAACCTTACGCTGATTTGCAAATCAGTATGTAAATCCTTTAAATTTTAACAGAAGAAAATTATCTCGGTCTTCTTGGGCGCATCTTTCTGAATTCAGGGTCGCCGGGTTTGGATAATTTGCGGTATACGGGTGGCCTCGCAGGAGCAACGGGTTCGTCCGGCCTGATATTTACGGTAAGCTCACGGTCGCCGATTGGGTAACCATTCAGTACCGAAACCATGTTATCAGCAGATTCCTGGTCGCCGACTTCGATAAAGCCGTAGCCTTTGCAAACACGTGTTTTTTTATCACGAACCAGTTTTATAGTTTTCAGGTCGCCATGCAGGGCGAATATTTTAGCCAGTTCAATTTCGTCCATACTCAGCGGAAAGCCGCTGACAAATAATTTTACCATCTCTGATTATTACAACGCAAAGCTAACCCAATTGCTTGCATTCCGAGCTAAATTAAAAACATTGTTTATTATTTAGTAGACCAACGATGCCAGGGTCAGCATCCTGCGATAAGCACTATTCAAAAGCGAACATACGGATTTTACACCAAATACTCAAACAAAGTTTGATCACGATTTAGCTCTATCACGTCAAAACGGTGTTCCTCCATACGTTGCAGTAGGGCAGGATAGTCATCGGCAGATTTTAGTTCGATCCCAACCAAAGCCGGGCCATTTTCTTTTTCTGTTTTTTTGATAAACTCGAAACGGGTGATATCATCATGCGGGCCGAGTACATTGTTTACGAACAATTTCAACGCCCCAGGTCGTTGCGGGAAGCGAACGATGAAATAATGCTTCAGGCCTTCATACAGTAACGATTTCTCTTTGATTTCCTGCATGCGGTCTATATCGTTATTGCCGCCGCTGATAATGCAGACTACCTTTTTGCCTTTCAGCTTGTGTTTGTACAGATCTAAAACTGCTACGGATAAAGCGCCTGCAGGTTCAACGACTATAGCATCTTCGTTATAGAGTTTCAGAATGGTTGTACATACTTTTCCTTCAGGAACCAGCAGCATATCGTCCAATACTTCTCGGCAGATAGGGTAGGTGAGCTCACCGACACGTTTTACTGCGGCGCCATCCACAAAGCGGTTGATGGTGGATAAAGTCACAGGCTCACCCTGATCTAACGCATGACGCATGGATGGAGCGCCTTCAGGTTCCACACCTGCGACGAGTATATCGGGTTTATGTTGTTTTAAATAAGTACCTGCACCGGCAGCCAAACCACCGCCGCCAATCGGAATAATGACGGCTTCTACATTAGGCAGATCCTCCAGTATCTCAACACCAACACTGCCTTGTCCTGCAATGATCTCATAGTTATCGAATGGTGGGACGAAGGTCATGCCATTAGCCTCAGTATAGGCTAAAGCTTCTTTCAGGCAATCATCAAAAGTGTCGCCAACGAGTATGATCTCGATATTGCCGTTGCCATGCATTTCGGTTTGAGATACTTTTTGCTTAGGTGTGATCTGCGGCATGAAGATAACTCCCTTAGTACCCAGCCTCCGGCACGAAAAAGCAACACCCTGCGCATGGTTACCCGCACTGGCACAAACTACACCCCGCTTCAACTGATCGGCAGTAAGCTGGCTGATCATATTGTAAGCGCCTCTCAATTTGTAAGAGCGAACCACCTGCAGATCTTCCCGTTTCAGATAGATTTCGCAATTATAACGATCAGACAAGCGCCGGTTGAATTCTAAAGGCGTCCGCTTTACGATGCCTTTTAATTGCTCATAAGCGGCTTCGAAATCGAGTGAATATTTGGATGTGAGGGGATTCATTTTTCTTTTTTGAATAATTGGGAGCCACTTCATTGCCGTTGACTTCAGTCAACGGAGCAAAAATGAATAAGGATCGCGGCTTTAGCCAAAATTAGCACGCGGAGATTTCGGCTGAAGCCTTTTCTTTTGCTAGTAATCCGTTGGCTTCAGCCAACGGCAATGAGTTTTATAAAGCCCCTCTCCATTGGAGAGGGGTTGGGGTGAGGCTACTGTTTTACTAAACGATTTACCACCAGGCCGTGCAGATCGTCGTCGCTGATATCTAATTTGTTGTCGGCCAAAGTTAAAAAGCGGTGATAAGCGCCTGCTAATTCTTCTTTATCAAGCGTGTAACCTAATCTTTCTAAATGGAACTTCAGTGCATGGCGACCGCTGCGGGCTGTTAACACAATACTTGCGCTTGGAAAACCTACATCTTCCGGGCGGATGATCTCATAGTTTTCGCGCATTTTTAAGAAGCCATCCTGGTGGATGCCCGAGCTATGTGCAAATGCGTTAGCGCCAACAATTGCTTTGTTTGGCTGCACGGGCATACGCATTTGCGTGCTTACCATACGGCTGATCTCATAAATTTTTTGCGATTGAATATTGGTGTGTAAGCCGAGGCTTTGGTGTGTTTTCAGGATCATCACCACTTCTTCTATCGAAGTATTTCCTGCACGTTCGCCGATGCCGTTGATGGTGCCTTCTATCTGGCGGGCACCGTTTTGCAGTCCGGCAACTGAGTTGGCTGTTGCAAGGCCCAAATCGTTATGACAATGAACGGAGATGATTGCCTTGTCGATGTTCTTTACATTTTCTTTGAGAAAACGAATTTTGCTTCCGTATTGATCAGGCAGGCAGTAACCGTTGGTGTCAGGAATATTGACGACGGTAGCACCTGCCGCAATGACCGACTCGACCATCTTCGCAAGGAAATGCACGTCGGCCCTTCCGGCGTCTTCTGCATAAAATTCGATATCCTCCACCGCACGCTTGGCGTATTTCACAGCTTCAACGGCACGCTCTAAGATTTCTTCGCGGGTGCTGTTGAATTTGTGTTTAATGTGCATGTCAGACGAACCTATACCTGTATGGATACGTGGACGTTTGGCATATTGCAATGCTGCAATCGCTGAATCAATATCGCCTTTGTTGGCGCGGGTTAGCGCACATACAGTTGGCTCTTTAACCGCTTTGGATATCTCTACCACGCTTTGAAAATCACCGGGGCTCGATATCGGGAAACCGGCTTCAATAATGTCAACACCCAGCGCTTCCAGTTCGCGGGCAATCTCTATCTTTTCGGGTGTGGTCAACTGGCAGCCCGGTACCTGCTCGCCATCGCGGAGCGTGGTATCAAAAACATAAACGCGGTTGGGATCGTGTAACATTCTTCTTTAGATTTGAGATGTTAGATATGAGATTTGAGACACTGTCCTGTTCTATATCTCCATCTGGTTAAATATTCAATTTTTTAATTTATAAAATATGATCGTGATTTGAAAATCTCATATCTCAAATCTCACGTCTCATATCCTTTTTAGATTTGAGATTCTAGATATGAGATGTGATATAATTTCTTGTCTAAAGAATTTGAAGTCTCATATCTCACGTCTCAAATCTCATATCTCCTTAACAGCCACAAATCGCAGCCTCTTGTAATCAGCATACCACTGACCATCTATTTCGTTGGTCGGTTGCAGCAGGTCGGTTATTTCATTCAGTATTTGTTGCAATTCAGTAGCCGGTATTTGTTGAAACAACGCTGAACCGAACATGTTGAACCATTTCGCTATGCCTTCGCGGCCATCCTGCAACAAAGTAGGGCGATCAAAGTGTAATGTAAACGTCACCCGGAAACCACCTGCTTCCAGCTTGGTTGCGTAATCAGCTGTTGATGGAAAATACCACGGAATGGTAATATCGCCCTTGATATATCCATGATTTCTGAGCACAGTTGACGCGGCGGCTAACATCAATTGATTATTGCCTTTTCCGCCAAATTCACCTACAAATCTGCCGCCTGGCTTTAATGCATTATAAACGCTTTTGATCACACCGTCAGCATCATGTATCCAATGCAAAACTGCATTAGTGAAAACAGCATCAAATGGCTCATCGAAACTAAAACTGGCAGCATTGGCTACACTAAAATCCAATTCAGGAAATTTAGCCTTTGCTTTCGCGATCATTTCAGGCGATGCATCGATGCCGATAACCTCAGCACCATGTTCTTGTATCTGTTTAGCCAGATCACCCGTACCGCAACCCAAATCAAGGATACGCTCGCCGGGTTTTACATCCAGCAACTCCAATACACTCTCCCCGTATTGTGATACGAAAGCATGTTTGTTGTCATATAATTCAGCGTTCCATTTCATAAGATACGATTACACAGATTTATCAGTGATTACACCGATTGATTTGTTCATTAATTCATTTTTCATCTGCACATTTGCACATCCACGCATCTGCACATTTACAAGTATTCCAACACCTTTTTGCCCATGGCGTCGGTGCCTAATATTTTTGCTTTATCGGTATTCGCGTCAGCGATGTCGCCGGTGCGATAACCTGCTTTTAATGTTTTGTCGACTGCTGACGTAATGCGACCTGCTTCTTCTTTTAAACCAAATGCAATTTCATACATCAAAGCAACCGATAGGATAGAAGCCAGCGGATTTGCCTTGTTCTGCCCTGCAATATCGTGCGCCGAACCGTGAATCGGCTCAAAGAAACCAGTGCCATCACCAACAGAAGCTGATGCCAGCATACCCATCGAGCCTGCAATTTGCGAAGCTTCGTCGGTCAGAATATCGCCAAACAGGTTGGCAGTAACTACCACATCGAACTTTTTAGGGTTTTTCACAAGTTGCATAGCCGCGTTATCGATAAACATGTGTTCGGTTTCCACATCAGGATATTCCGGGGCTATTCCCTGGATCACTTCGCGCCACAGGCGGGAGGTTTCCAGAACATTTGCTTTGTCTACGGAGCAAAGTCTCTTGGTACGAGCCCTTGCCGCTTCATAAGCTTTGCGTGCGATACGCTCTACTTCATAACGGTTGTAGTTCATTAAGTCCGAAGCGAAATCAGCAGTGCGGTTCTTCTCACCAAAGTACACGTCGCCAGTCAATTCACGGAAGAACAGGATATCTGTTCCTTTCAATATTTCCGGCTTCAGGCTCGATGCATTCAGCAACTCGTCAAACAGCATAATCGGGCGCAGATTGGCATACAAGCCTAATTCTTTGCGGATCTTCAATAAGCCCTGCTCAGGTCTTACTTTAGCTGAAGGATCATTATCATATTTGATATGACCAACAGCGCCAAACAGGATCGCATCGCTGGCTTTTGCTTTTGCAAGCGTATCATCAGGCAATGAAGTGCCGGTAGCTTCGATAGCCACGTGGCCCATGATACCTTCATCAAACGTAAACTCATGACCATATTCCTGGCCGATCTTTTCCAGTACAGCCTTACCCCAGGTAGTCACCTCAGGACCGATGCCATCACCGGGTATTACTAATATGTGTTTCTTTATTCCCATCTTTTTTGATTACACCGATGCAATACTGATTACACCGATTTTAAAGCTTTTACCTTTCAGCTTTCGCCTTTATGCTCAATAATAGTGTTCAACAGTCGGAAAAGGATCATAAAAATGATGCAGCAGGCTTTTCCATTCCTGGTATTCTTTTGATCTCCTGAAGCCTTCGGTATGATCGGTCAGCTTTTCCCATTCAACCAGTAAAATGAATTGATTGGTTTTCTCAATACATCTTTTCAACTGGTGAGAAATATAACCTGTCATACCAGAAATGATCTCCTGTGCTTTGGAAAATGCTTCTAAAAATTCATCTTCCTTGCCGGGAATCACGTTTAGTATTGCGACTTCGAGGATCACTGTTTTATTAGATTTGAGATGTGAGATATGAGATTTGAGACAGGATGCTTTTCATCTCATATCTCAAATCTCACGTCTCATATCTATGTCTTACGCGGGATATGAGATTTGAGACAGGATGTTTTTCATCTCATATCTCAAATCTCACGTCTCATATCTATGTCTTACGCTTCTACAACCTGGTTCTCAGGACGCAGGCTTCGTACAGTTTTGCCTGCTTGCCACATTTCGCTTTCACGCAGTTCTTTCAGTTCTGCATCCAGTTTCACGCGGTAATCAGGCTGGCTGTTTGAGTCGATTGAACGTTGTGACTCTTTGCCTGTAGCAACACTTTCGTATAATTCCTGGAACACCGGTTTAGTAGCATCACGGAATTTCTTCCACCAATCCAAAGCACCGCGTTGTGCTGTGGTTGAGCAGTTAGCATACATCCAGTCCATGCCGTTTTCTGCTACTAATGGCATTAACGATTGAGTTAATTCTTCAACAGTTTCGTTGAACGCTTCTGAAGGTGAGTGACCTTTGCTGCGCAATACGTCGTATTGAGCTGCAAACACACCCTGGATACAACCCATCAGCGTGCCACGCTCGCCGGTTAAGTCACTGTAAACTTCTTTTCTGAAATCAGTTTCAAACAAATAACCGCTGCCTACTGCAATACCCAAAGCAATAACTCTGTCTTTAGCTTTGCCGGTTGCATCCTGGAAGATAGCGAAGCTTGAGTTCAAGCCGCGGCCTTGCAGGAACATACGACGCAATGAAGTACCTGAACCTTTTGGAGCTACCAGGAATACATCCACATCAGCAGGAGGGATGATGCCGGTTTGCTCTTTGAAAGTGATACCGAAACCATGCGAGAAATACAATGCTTTACCTGCAGTAAGGTGTTTTTTAACAGTTGGCCACAGTTCGATCTGTGCCGCATCACTCAACAGGTAGCAAATGATGGTACCGCGCTCTAAAGCTTCCTCGATCTCAAAAAGGGTTTCGCCGGGTACAAAGCCGTCAGCTACTGCTTTATCCCATGTTTTTGAATTTTTACGTTGACCAACAATTACGTTG
Source organism: Bacteroidota bacterium (assembly GCA_018266915.1). Classification (GTDB taxonomy): domain Bacteria; phylum Bacteroidota; class Bacteroidia; order Sphingobacteriales; family Sphingobacteriaceae; genus Mucilaginibacter. Next base: position 56,659 of record JAFDZM010000003.1, read on the forward strand.
ATACCGTTGTCTTTTTGATTGAGTGCCTGACCGGGACCCTGAACACCATAACCGATAACAGCTACGGTTTCGTTCTTCAATACTTCCTGCGCTTTTGCTAAAGGAAACTCTTCGCGGGTTACTACGTTCTCTTCAGTGCCGCCGAAATTTAGTTTTGCCATTGTTTTGTTTTTTATTGATTACACCGATGATTTTATGATTACACCGATTATTTAGTTCATTAGTTCAATTGTTCACTAGTCATTAGTACCTTTCGCCTTTGACCTTTATCCTTTTACCTAATTGTTGTTCATTTGCACATCTGCACATCCACGCATCTGCACATTACTTTTTAACTACGATTACAATCCCCGATGCCCAACCCATTTTGGTTAATACCAGGTCTTCACGTTCATCAAGGTAGTTTAACAGGTTTGCCACTTTATCTGCGTGACCGTCCGGCCAGTTGGCTTGCGGCAGCATGTCATCAATGATGTATAGACCACCGGTTTCCAGCATCTCTAAAGTTTCCTCCAGGTGCGTGTATTTACCCGGCCAGGTGTCTGCAAATATAAAGCTGAATTTTTGCCTGTTGTTTTTCTTTATCCATTCTCCGCCATCGGTACAGATCAAAGTCAAGCGTCTGTCGAAACCTAGATTCTCCTTCGCTATACTTAATAACGTTTCATCATTATCCAGTGATGCCAAAGTCGAATCCTGGTCCATGCCATCCAGTATCCATGCAGTAGCCAGGCCGGTTCCAGTACCCAACTCTAAAAATTTAGAAGCAGGTTTTGAAGCAGCCAGCGTTTTCAGCAATGTGCAGGTTGATATTTCCGACATCTGCAAAAAACCGCAAGCCTCGGTAGCTTTTTTAATGCTATCGTAGGCTTTGGGATGGACTTCTGTTTCGTTATCTAAGATCATTTTCTTATTTCGGATTTCGGATTTCGGACTTTCGATTTCGGATTTGTTTTCAGTTATGTCATTGCGAGGAACGAAGCAATCGCGAACTTTGCATCTTCGCTCTGTATAGTATGCGATTGCCACGCTATCGCTCGCAATGACAATTATTTACATAGTAAAGACTTTATCAGCATCATTCAAATATTCGTTTTCAATCACTTCTTCGCCTGGTTCTAAACGTTCAAACTCACGTAGTTTAGCGTTGAAGCCTTCGCTGTCTTTGATGATAGCTACACGAGCGCTACGAACAAATTCGATCAAACCATAAGGCTGTAAAATGCTGATCAGGTTGTCGATCTCTTCGCGGTGGCCTGTCGTTTCAAATACAGTGTAATCCTTACGGATGGCTACTGCACGTGCCCCGTTTTCGCGAAGCAGGCGCTCTACGCTTACCTTCTCCACAATTACCTCGGTGGATAACTTATATAAAGCTAATTCCTGCCAGATCACATCTTCGTTGGTATGATAGTATACTTTCAATACTTCCACCTGTTTTTCTATCTGGCGGCAAAGTTTACGTACCACATCTTCAGTCTCGGTGATCACAATATTAAAGCGGTGAACGCTGCTCACTTCTGATGGTGAAGTATTCAGGCTATCAATATTGATCTTTCGACGGGTGAAAATGATCGCAATGCGGTTAAGCAGACCTATCTGGTTTTCGCTGTAAACGGTTATATTAAATTCTTGTTTTTCTTCCTGTGTGCTCATTGTTGATTCTTTTTAAGCCTTTTAAAGTCCTCTCCTTTGGAGAGGATTTAGGTGAGGCATTATTTAAGCCTGATCTCTGCTACGCTGCAACCTTGCGGTACCATTGGGAATACGTTATTCTCTTTGGTAACCATTACTTCTAAAAGATAAGCGCCCTTATGGTTCAGCATTTCCTTTAATGCGCCTTGCAGGTCTTTACGATCATTTACTGATTGTCCCGCTATGCCATAAGCACCGGCCAGCTTCACAAAATCAGGGCTTTGCATATCAACGAAAGAATAGCGACGCTCATTAAACAATTCCTGCCATTGGCGAACCATACCCAGGAACCTGTTGTTCAGTATTATGATTTTTACATCGATGCTGCTTTGCATAATGGTACCCAGTTCCTGTAAAGTCATCTGAAAACCACCGTCGCCGATGATAGCAACAACATGACGATCTTTTGCACCGTATTTGGCACCCATGGCGGCAGGTAAAGCAAAGCCCATAGTACCCAAGCCACCGCTGGTTACATTGCTGCGTGTATTGTTGAACTTAGCATAACGGCAAGCTACCATTTGGTGCTGACCTACGTCAGTCACGATCACCGCATCGCCGTTGGTTAATTCGTTTAGTTGTTTGATCACTTCACCCATCGTCATTTCGTCCGAAGTTGGGTTCAGCTCTTTATGGATCACGAGGTCAACTTCTTCCTGCATGTGATCTTTAAAGCGTTGCAGCCACTCAGGATACGTTTTTGACTCGACAGCCTGTGTAAGCAATGGCAGTGTCTCCTTGCAATCGCCCCAAACAGGAACCGTGGTTTTTACGTTCTTGTCTATCTCAGCCGGATCAATATCCAGATGGATTACTTTGGCTTGTTTAGCATATTTGTCCAGTCTGCCGGTAACACGGTCGTCAAAACGCATACCGATGGCGATAAGCACATCACAATCGTTAGTCAATACATTCGGACCGTAGTTGCCGTGCATGCCCAGCATACCTACATTCAGTGGGTGATCTGTTGGAATAGCGCCTGCACCTAAGGCTGTCCATGCAGCGGGGATACCTGATTTTTCAACAAAAGCCTGGAATTCTTTTTCAGCTCCACCTAAAATTACACCCTGACCAAACAAGATGAACGGTTTTTTAGCTGTCGCGATCAGTTCAGCAGCCTCTTTAATATATTGAGGCCTAACAATAGGCTTCGGTCTGTAGCTGCGGATATGATTGCAAGGTGTATAACCTTTAAACTGGAATTTTTGTATCTGTGCATTTTTGGTAATGTCGATTAACACAGGTCCCGGGCGACCGCTTCGGGCAATGTAAAATGCCTTTGCGATCACTTCAGGAAGCTCGTTCGCATCAGTTACCTGGTAGTTCCATTTAGTAATAGGAGTAGTGATATTGATCACGTCAGTTTCCTGGAAAGCATCGGTACCTAACAGGTGGGCAAATACTTGTCCGGTGATACATACCACTGGCGTGCTGTCTATCTGTGCATCGGCCAAACCGGTTACCAAATTGGTAGCGCCCGGACCGCTGGTTGCGAATACCACACCCACTTTACCCGATGTGCGTGCATAGCCCTGCGCAGCATGAATGCCACCCTGCTCGTGACGCACCAGGATATGATCCAGTTTATCATGATAATCATACAAAGCATCATAAATAGGCATGATTGCTCCGCCCGGATACCCGAATATCGTCTCAACACCCTCGGTAATCAGCGCCTCTAATAAAGCAACTGAACCGGTAACTTCTTTTGCCGGTTTTTCAGCCGGTGTTAATACTTCTTGTTGTTGTGCAACTTCCATATTCTTTTATGTTTATTTCGTCCGCTGGTTAGCGGATTGAATTTATTTCGATTTGTCCTTTGTCATTGCGAGGTACGAGGCAATCGCGAACTTTGCATCTTCGCTCTGTATAGTATGCGATTGCCGCGCTATCGCTCGCAATGACAATTTTATAATTACTCCATTTCATCCGTTACGCAACCTTCAGCAGCAGTGCTTACGGTTTTTGCGTATTTGTAAAGCAGTCCTTTTGTGGCTTTCAGAGCCGGTTGTTTCCATTCGCTTCTTCGTTGTGCCAGTTCGGCATCCGATATTTTGAGGTTCATGGTACGTCCGATGGCATCCAATTCTATAATGTCACCGTCCTTAACCAGGGCTAAATTGCCGCCGTTATGGGCCTCGGGAGTGATGTGGCCAACCACAAATCCGTGCGTGCCTCCGCTAAAACGTCCGTCGGTGATCAGGGCAACGGAGCTGCCCAAACCTGCGCCAAATATAGCTGAGGTAGGTTTCAGCATTTCCGGCATGCCCGGTGCGCCCTTCGGACCAACGTAGCGGATCACCACCACATCACCCGCACGGACTCGCCCGCTCAGAATGCCATCTATCAGTTCAAACTCACCGTCGAATACGCGGGCAGGGCCTTCAAAGCGCTCGCCCTCTTTTCCGGTGATCTTCGCTACCGAACCGCCTTCGGCCAGGTTGCCATACAATATCTGCAGGTGACCGGTTGCCTTGATCGGCTTTTCAGCAGGGAATATTATTTTCTGCGTATCAAAATTCAGTTCAGGGATGTCAGCCAGGTTTTCTGCAAGAGTTTTACCGGTAACTGTCAGACAGTCGCCATGCAGCCAGCCCAGCTTTAATAAGTATTTCATTACCGCAGGAATACCCCCAACATTGTGCAGGTCTTCCATCATATACTTGCCGCTAGGTTTCATATCAGCCAGCAGCGGGATGCGGTTACTGATCTCCTGGAAGTCATCCTGGGTAAGCGGCACATCAACACTTTTTGCTATCGCTATCAGGTGCAGAACGGCATTAGTTGAACCGCCCATTACCATAATAGTGGTAATGGCGTTCTCAAAAGCCTCGCGGGTCATGATATCTTTTGGTTTGATATCGCGCTCCAATAATACTTTGATGTATTTACCCGCCTCAAGGCATTCCTGTTTCTTTTCTTCGCTTAATGCGGGGTTTGATGAAGAGTAAGGTAAGCTCATGCCCAAAGCTTCGATAGCCGCCGCCATGGTATTAGCAGTATAAATACCACCGCAAGCGCCTGCACTTGGACAAGCATTTTTAACTACACCCATGAAATCCTCAGGAGTGATAGTGCCAGCGATCTTTTTACCCAATGCCTCAAATGCCGAAACGATATTCAAATCCTCGCCTTTCCAGTGGCCCGGTTTAATAGTACCACCATAAACCATAATAGAAGGACGGTTTAAACGGCCCATAGCCATTACCGATCCCGGCATATTTTTATCGCAACCAGGAAGCGTGATCACCGCATCATAATATTGCGCACCGCAAACTGCTTCGATAGAATCAGCAATCACATCACGGCTTACTAATGAGTAACGCATACCTTCGGTACCATTGCTCATACCATCACTCACACCGATCGTGTTGAAAATAAAGCCCACCAGGCTTTCGTCCCATACACCTTCTTTTACCAGTTTGGCCAGGTCGTTCAGGTGCATGTTGCAGGTGTTGCCATCGTAGCCCATGCTCGCAATGCCCACCTGTGCTTTTTTCATATCGTCCTCAGTAAGGCCGACACCATAAAGCATAGCCTGTGCGGCCGGTTGGGTTGGGTCTTGCGTAAGCGTGCGGCTATATTTATTCAGCACGATTTGTTCGTCGGTGGTGGTAGTCATTTGTTGTATTGGTTATATTAGTTGTACTGGTTGTATTGGTTGTAGAAGTTGTAAATGTTAGGGTTGCTATTGGGGTTAATAACCACTTCAACCAATACAACCTTTACAACCACTTCAACTCTCCTCACATCAACCAAAAGCAAGTTACCCAGACCATCCTCAAACCGCAATAGTCAAAAAATAATTTTTTATTTAGTATTTTATTCTGTTAAAAATGTAAATTATTATAAATATTCTGTAAATATAATTTATTTCAGAATAAAATTATTATCAAAGTAGACCAAAGTTAAAAACGGTATTCGGTACAGTTGCTATGTATGCATAATAAAGGTCCGATTTTCGGCGTGAAATGTCGGTTCGGGGTAAAAAACTTGTGGGAGGGGAGTGGTGCGAGGCGGTTGGCGGTTCGTGTAGTTTTTTAATGTAGAATTCTAAAAAACGCGTCATTGCGAGGAACGAAGCAATCTCAACATAGGACATTCAGTGTCCCGGAATATTTTGGTGAATGTTTAGCAAAAAATACTCGTTTATTTGATTTGCATAGTTCGGAGATTATTAATGTTATTATTTGTTTTTCAATGGTATTAATGAGCTCCCTACGGTCGGTTGTCTTCGTCCCTCGCAATGACGTGAAAAAAATGAGAGCAAAAATGTCAATAACTTCACCCCATTTCTTTTGCTTATGACCTTCTTTTTTATCTAACTTAGATTACTCTTCTTTACATGCCTAACGCCCTGTTTACACGGCATCTTGCTACTTTGTATCGTTAGTTAATAGTTCAATTACGTATTTAAATGAATTCATCATGGAAAAAGTAATCGTTCAATTCAACATCCCTGGCATGACATCAAAGGTGTATGACCAGATTTGGGACGAACTGCGCAAAGCAGGCCAATCGCACCCGGCAGGACTTCATTATCATGTAGGCGCACAGCAGGGCAACAACTGGTTAGTAGTTGATGTCTGGGAATCAATGGAAGCATTCAACAAGTTTGGTGAAACTTTGATGCCTATCCTGGCAAAAACCGGGGTAAACATGGACTCGGCCAAACCTGTGATTACACCTGTGCATTATGAGTATGATGCGGCGTTGGTGCATTGAGGCAATTGACGCTAATTGCCTCAATACAATTAACCGTCATTGCGAGGAACGAAGCAATCTTCAAACTATGTAAGTCAGGGAGAAAGTATTCGTTAAGGAACGTTCAGTTAAAAAATTATGCCTCATTGAATGTCCTATGTAGAGATTATTAATGTTATGATTTGTTTTTCAATGGCATTAATGAGCTCCCTACGGTCGGTTGTCTTCGTTCCTCGCAATGACGTGAAAACAAAATTCGCGTTAAGGATTGAAGCGGATACCGGCCTGTGGCTAAGGCCAGTGCAGTATGAGCGGAAAGCCTGGCCGCAGGCAACGCCCAAATTCAGCTGGCAGTTATGAGTTGGCAGTAGGCATTAGGGCAGGCAATCATTTACTTAATCTTTCGGGATGAAAAGATAAAGAGCATGCCCAGAAAACTAAAGATAAGCCCGTACATCAGGCCGGTCCAGGCGCCTATGACACGCCTTGATCCCCAGTAGGCACATTGTCTGAGATAAAAAAGCCAGAGGACGAAAGGTATAATTTGCATAAGGTTTTGGTAAATATAAGGATTAAAGAGAAAATTAAATCGGCTTACAATTGAATCAACTATCTATTTAAACAATTAAAATTTAACACTATGAGTATCAGATTAGGAGACACCGCCCCGGATTTTCAGGCTGAAACTACGCAGGGCACCATCAATTTTCACGATTGGATAGGCAACGGATGGACAATACTCTTTTCGCACCCCAAAGACTTTACACCTGTTTGTACTACCGAGCTGGGCTATATGGCTAAGTTACAGCCTGAATTTGAGAAACGTAACACCAAAATTATTGGTTTAAGCGTCGACCCGATAGGCCGTCACAAAGAGTGGGCTAAAGATATTGAAGAAACACAGGGCGCCGCTGTAAATTACCCTATGATAGGCGATACCGACCTGAAGATTGCCAAATTATATGATATGCTGCCTGCCGAAGAGCCCGGCAACTGGGAAGGCCGTACCCCGGCTACCAACCAAACTGTGCGTTCGGTATTTATTATAGGGCCGGATAAGAAGATAAAATTAATGCTTACCTACCCCATGAGCACCGGCCGTAATTTTGACGAAATATTGCGCGTGCTGGATTCCATACAGCTAACAGCCGAACATAAAGTGGCTACACCTGTTAACTGGAAAAACGGTGATGATGTGATCATCCTGACCAGCGTATCAAACGAAGAGGCTATGGAAAAATATCCGGAAGGATTTAAAACGATTAAACCTTATATCCGCATGGTGCACCAGCCGGAAAATAAGGTGATGATGAACTAAATTTTAGCGTAAAGCAAAAAGCTGAAAGCTCTTTTTAACTATGCTTTTTAATTGCTTTGAGCCTTAAGCTTTATGCTTTATGCTCTTTTCAAGATAATCTTTGTGAATGGAGATTAATGTGGAGCGAAGGGCAGGAACGGCTTTTACCATAACGGTAAGCGCACCCTGCCTTTCTTTATGGCATTCAACAGTAGCCGGCAGTTTAAAACTTGCTGTGGCGGCCGTGTAGTTCTTCATATAACTCAATCACTTTACGCTGTAATGAAGTTATCTCGGCTTCCTGTTCTGATATCTTCTTTTTCAGAATATCACTCGTAAACTCAATAGGAGCAAGCTCTTCGTTATACACGTTGAGCAGTTGCAGAAGCGTTACATTGTAAATATCAGCGATCTGCTCCAGGCGCGACAGGTTTACATCGGTTACCCCGGTTTCAATTTTTGACATCGCCGGAATAGAAATTCCAAGGCGGCTTGACACATCTTCCAGCGTCCAGCCATTGCGCTGACGAATCAGTTTAATACTTTGGCCAACTGTAGTTTTTGGCGCTTTGTTCTCAATTTCACCCATTTTAAAAATTGCACACTAAGTTAAAGGTCATAACCATTGCCTTCCAAAGTATGGCACGCGGGGGCAGCACGCGGGCCTCTCGGTCAAAGCATTTAAATTAATTTGGAGAGGAAAGATGTAAATTTTTTTTGAGACTGTCAACATTATAGACATCTCATTTTCTGAATTTTAATATTTTATACTCAAATTTTTGTCCATATTTTGATAAAAATTTCCCGTTAGGTAAAAAATGGATTTCTTTCCGGGAAAGGGGAGGTGCCATTGGTCAATAGTCAATAGTCATTAGTGGGTGAGGGGGGATATAGTTTGTCTGAATCAGAATTAAGAAAATTCAATAATTCAATAAATTCTGATTCAGACATTTTTTTGTTATTCTTTCACCTTATCCCACATATCCCGGTTAAAGGCCAGCACCTTGAGGCCTTTGCCATCTGTGCCTTTGGTAAATTTTAGGGGAAACATCATCTGCACATTTGTAAAATCAGTGTCCGACAAGGCAACAAAATCAATTTCCCTGTTGTCCCACAATTGTTTGAGCCTTAACCCGTCGGTAGTGGCAGTGATCTGCAAATAGACACCTTGTTTTTGTTCAAACTCGTATTTGCCTTCAAGCGCCTGCAATTGGGCAGCATCGAGTTTAACCGGAGTCACGGGTACGTATTCCTTCACTTTCATCCATTCGTCCCTGCCGCCAACCGTAATTTTTGAAATTTCACCGGCATCGTTTTTTGAAAAAACTACGGGGATGTCTTCGTCGCCGTCATCATCTTTCATTGAAAATTCAAGGCCCGATTTATGGGTGAGCACAATCTGGCGGTCACCACCCATCTGTTTGGCAACGAGTGTGTCGTTTTTGACGCTGACTTTAAAATAGGCAAACGTATTTGGCTGGTTTTGGTATATGCCCTCGAATGCCGTAAGGGGCGTATCAACAACGACCGTTTTTACTTTTAGCGGGATGACCGCATGGGCCGGGCTAACCATTATACAGATCATTAAAACAAGCGGGAGCACCAGCATACAGCGGCGCAGAATGCTTACAGCGGGGTTTTTTGAGTTGATCATTTTATTTTAAGGTTTGATATAAATGGCGTATATAACTGTAGACTCCAACCGGCTTATTTTGTGACAGTTAGTTGAAAATAAAGTTGGTGAGAGAATGGTGGGCCGGACTTCGTAGATGCGAATATATCGGGGCGCCCTACTTAATAATAAGATTTTTGATCCCCAACGCCTCGGTAAACCCTTCTGCCTGCTTACGGCATTTATCGCCCGATTCGTTGCAGCAACATTTAATGATCATTGTGCTGTTAAAAACAACAATGACAGGCTTTAGGCGGTGCTGGTGGCATGTATTACTTTCTAATACTTGCTTTAAACTCATTATATCACGAAACGGCTCACGTATCATCGCAGTACCGGCTAAATTTATATAAACTTAGCGATAGGGATTAATACGCGGTACGTATTTATACGGGGTGATGTACGTGGTTTTGGGTTCTTGATGTGGTCACGAGTACGCCATGCCTTTTGGCCAACGCTGCATACTCGCGCCAGGTCTGGGTGATTTCTTTTTATGAAAATGATAGTTAGCCGTCGCCCTGCTGATCGATCACCGCGTTCTAAACAATGACTTTTTCAAATGGTTGCATCTTATCGCCATTCATCCCGGTTAGAAAAAGAATGGAAAAAAAGCACCTATGCCGACAGTCAATGCGGTAGTTTATCCCTGACAAGGCCGTAAACCCAGGTGCCTAGAACGGCACCCAGCAAGGTGACGATAATAACGAAGTATCCGCTGCCCACAAGCGCATACAGGGGACCAGGGCAAGCACCGGTAATAGCCCAGCCCAGACCAAAGATGAGTCCGCCGTAGACATTGCCCCAGCTAAACTCTTTTTTGGGGATAGCAATAGGTTCGCCGCTGATGGTTTTGATTTTAAAACGTTTAATAAGCAGGATAGATATCATACCAACCGCAATCGCGCTGCCTATAATACCGTACATGTGAAACGCTTGCAGGCGAAACATTTCCTGTATACGAAACCATGAAATAACCTGCGATTTAACCAGGATAATGCCGAATGCAATGCCGGCCAGTAGGAATTTAAAATTCTTCATTATGTTTCAGAGTTGGAGCAGATAAGGTAATATCAGCCAGGTCATGAAGAAACCGCCAATCATAAAGCAACAGGTGGCAACCACAGAGGGCCATTGCAATGACGAAATGCCCATAATGGAATGCCCTGATGTGCAACCATCTGCGTACCGTGTGCCAAAGCCAACCATAAAACCACCTGCCACCATAAAAATCAGTCCGCGCGGGGTGAGTAATTGGCTAAAACTGAAAACGTCGGTCGGCAGCAAACCGTCGAAATTCTTTATGCCTTGTTGTCGTAACACTTCTGTGGTATGCGGGTTAATGTGCACCGGTTCGGGTTGCGATAATAGAAAGGCACCGATAAAGCCCCCTAATATGACGCCGGCTACAAAAAAAAGGTTCCAGCTGTCATTTTTCCAGTCGTACTTAAAAAAGGGTATGCGTGCAGGTATGCAGGCGGCGCAAATATGCCTTAGCGACGAGGAGATTCCAAAGGGTTTATTACCCAGAATAAGCAAGGCCGGTACCATGAGGCCGATGAGGGGTCCGGCCACATACCAGGGCCAGGGTCGAGTAAGCAATTCCATTGGCTAAAGATAGGGAAATTCAGGATGAGTAATAAGCAGTGAAAGGTGAGCGGGAAGATTTTATGAAGCAGACCAAAAGAGCCAATCTATTGTTGCGGTCCAATATAAAAAAGCTTTATCCTGTTGCATAATTGGTTTTAGTCACGTAATGTATTGAAAACGAAACCTATGAAAAAGGCTTACCTTGTGTTGTTACTGTTAGCGCTTGTATGGACATCGTGCCACAATGGTTCGGGAAATATGACCAATAAATGCGGGCCATGCCCCTTAACTGCAAATGCTGCTATATTGATGGTGGCGAAGGTTAGGATACTGGACAAAACTACAGGCGCCGACTTGATCCTTGCGCACACCTCACCATACAAACCATCTGATCTGCATGTGAGCAGTTCGTTAACCGGTCCCGGTTACCAGTTCACGGTAGATACTTCGTCGTTTAGCGGCTACCCGTCTGTCTGGCTGATAGATTACCAGTCTGTCAATTACACCCTCCAGTTAGCCAACCTGAGTGCCGATCAGATTAAAGTAGTTGCGGGCCTTAACTCTCAGAAATGCTGCGCTACTACCGAAGTAAAAAGCATTATGCTTAACGATAGCCTGGTATGTGCGCCATGCAGCCCGCAGCAGGAGGTGGTGATTAAGAAGTGATGTTGGAAGTTAATAAATTCGGCATGACGGTAGGTGGGGCTGTTGCACAATGTTGTTTTGGTTCGTAATACCCTAAAAACAACCGACATGAAGAAGCTTTATATCGCCCTGGTATTATTGGCTGTGGTGTGGGCATCGTGCCATAACGGATCGGGAAGTATGACCAATAAGTGCGGGCCATGCCCCATGTATACCGAGGTGTTGCCAACGGTGCAGGTAAAGATAGTAAGCAAAACCACGGGCAACGATCTGTTCCTGTCGCACACTTCGCCCTATAAACCAAGCGATCTTAAAGTAAGCAGCTCCGTATATGGCCCTGATTACAGATTTGTGGTGGATACTTCAGATACCAATAATCGTTTTATATGGCTGGCCAGCGCCGAATCGCAAACATTTACGCTGCAGCTTGCCAATTCAAGTGCGGACAATATTAAGGTAGTTGCCGTCCGCGATTCGCCGGTATGCTGTCCGCGGTTGAGGATCAAAAGCATTGCGCTTAACGACAGTTTGGTATGTTCTCCGTGTGGTATTAAGCAGCAGGTGGTGATTAAGAAGTAAAGCTCACCTGTTATGGATTATTGGTGAGCTAAAAGATCAGTAAAAAATACAAACCGGGAGATTATTTTTAGCAAATTTTAATAATAGGATATGCACGCTTGGTGCTATTTTGCAATTTATAAAATTCATACGCCGGATCTCCGCCAATTTGTGCATTAATCGCTGTCATACAGTGACTTGACGTGTAAACCAATTTTCTGCCAGGGGGCTTTCTCTTCAATTTTGGGATGACAATTCAGTCAACCTAAAATAACGATCATGAAACCGCTAATTACAATCAAACATTTGGCCATTGGGGCACTGCTGCTTATCAGTGTCTTAACCGGCTGCCAGAAAGACCCTCAACCTATCCCAGCAAATGAATTCGATATGTCCCACCAGCAAATTGGCGCTGCGCATACGTCAAAAAGCCAGGCATATAGTATCATCAATACTTTTGCCGGCAGCGATGTCCGCGCCTGGACCGGTGACGGTGGTTCTGTTAAGAACGCAACGCTAAATGGCCCTCAAAACGTTTATGTAGACAAACAAGGGAACGTGTTTATCTCTCAGCTCAACGACAATGTTTTCAGGAAAGTGGATGCTAAAACTGGTATTATCACTACTGTAGCCGGCAATGGAATTAATGGCTTCTCGGGCGATGGCGGGCTTGCTACCCAGGCAAGTTTTAGCAACGCCTTTCACATTGTATCTGACGACCAGGGCAACCTTTATATCTCAGACCTGAGCAACAGCAGGATACGCCGTGTAGATGGTAAAACAGGCATAGTACAAACCATTGCCGGAACCGGTTTAACCGATTTTAACGGCGACGGCCACACCGCCTTGACCACAAACCTGAACATTCCATTTGGCATTGCAATGGATAAAGATGGCAACCTGATCTTTTCGGACCAGGGCGGTTTGATGTTAAGAAAATTAGATATGCACACCCAAATAATAACCACCATAGCCGGCAATGGCAGCCGGGGATTTGGCGGTGATGGCGGCCCTGCTACTGCAGCTATGTTCAATTTTATATGGAACGTAGCAATTGATCCGGTTAGCGGAGATATTTACGTGAGCGACCAGTTTAATGGCAGAATAAGAAAAATTAACCATGCCACGGGTGTTATAACCACGGTAGCAGGTAACGGTATGTATGGCAATAGCGGCATGGGCGGCCTGGCTACCAGCGCTTCTTTTGCGCAGCCCGTAGGTATTGCAGTGGACAAATACGGAAATCTTTTTATTGCAGACCAGGTGCTATCGCAAGTGTATGCTGTTGACCAAAAGACCGGTATCATCAGCCTCGTTGCAGGCAATGGCAACAGTGGTTTTTCAGGCGACGGCGGCCCTTCAGTTAATGCGCTGCTATCCTGGACCAACAGCCTGTCCTTTGGCCCTGACGGAAGCCTGTATGTTGACGACGCTGCCAATAACCGGATAAGAAAGATCACAGGATTGACAGTGGGACATTGATTTAATGATGAGTACTTACATCAGTTTGTCACCATTCATGAAAATGTAATTGGAACATAATAAGTGTTCACGAGCGTTCACGGTGTTCGTGAACGAACACTAACAAAAAACGCCCGGTAAGCAATTACCGGGCGTTCGTTTTAAATGTGAATGTGTTATTAACGGTGGGTAATGCCTTCGGCCAGTACCATCACTTTGTTGTTCAGCACTTCAACAACACCGCCGTTGATGAGGTATACATCTTCCTTATTTCCTCCGTGACGGATGATCAGTTTACCATCTTCCAGGGTCGAGATCAGCGGTGCGTGCTGGTTCAATACTTCAAATGCGCCCATAGTGCCCGGCAGGTTTACCGAAGCAACCTCGCCTTCAAACACTTTTTTATCGGGAGTGAGAATCTCTAGTGTCATTTTATGTTTTACGTTAGAGAGTCAAGAATCAAGAGTCAAGAACCAGGATATTATCTTGACTCTTGATTCTTGACTCTTGGTTCTGAGTCTTAGCCGTTTGCTTCGGCTAATAGCTTCTTGCCTTTTTCTATAGCGTCTTCAATGCTTCCAACCAGGTTGAAGGCAGCTTCAGGATATTCATCCACTTCACCGTCCATAATCATGTTGAAACCTTTGATGGTATCTTTAATGTCAACCAGTACACCTTTTAAGCCGGTAAACTGCTCGGCAACGTGGAATGGTTGAGAAAGGAAACGCTGTACACGGCGTGCGCGGGACACAACCAGTTTATCTTCTTCAGAAAGCTCATCCATACCTAAGATGGCGATGATATCCTGAAGCTCTTTGTAGCGTTGCAGAATTTCTTTTACGCGTTGAGCAGTATTGTAGTGCTCGTCGCCAAGAACTTGCGGGCTTAAGATACGTGAAGTAGAGTCAAGAGGGTCAACCGCAGGGTAGATACCCAACTCAGCGATCTTACGTGACAATACGGTGGTAGCATCCAGGTGGGCGAAAGTAGTAGCCGGCGCAGGGTCGGTCAAGTCATCCGCAGGTACATATACCGCCTGTACAGAGGTAATTGAACCGCGTTTGGTTGAAGTGATACGTTCCTGCATGGTACCCATCTCGGTAGCCAGTGTTGGCTGGTAACCTACCGCTGAAGGCATACGGCCTAACAGCGCCGATACTTCTGAACCTGCCTGGGTGAAACGGAAAATGTTATCGATGAAGAACAGGATATCACGGCCTTTACCTTCTGAGTCACCATCGCGGAAGTATTCAGCGATAGTCAGACCTGATAATGCCACACGTGCACGTGCACCCGGCGGCTCGTTCATCTGTCCGAATACGAAGGTTGCTTTTGAATCTTTCAGTTCGTCTTTGTTTACTTTAGAAAGGTCCCATGCACCTTTTTCCATTGCATGAACAAAGTCTTCGCCATATTTTATAATGCCTGATTCGATCATTTCGCGCAGTAAGTCGTTACCTTCACGGGTACGCTCACCTACACCGGCGAATACTGACAAACCTGCATAAGCTTTTGCAATGTTGTTGATCAATTCCTGGATCAATACAGTTTTACCTACACCCGCACCACCAAACAGACCAATCTTACCACCTTTTGCATAAGGCTCTAATAAGTCGATAACCTTGATACCGGTGAATAATACTTCGCTCTCGGTAGAAAGGTCTTCAAATTTAGGAGGGTTGCTGTGGATAGGTTTACCATCTGCTTTATCCAGGTTACCCAAACCATCGATAGCATCACCAACCACGTTGAATACACGGCCTTTGATATCGTCGCCAACAGGCATTTTAATAGCTGCTTCCTGATCCACAACCGGCATACCGCGCAGTAAACCGTCAGTTGAGTCCATCGCTACCGCACGTACACGATCCTCGCCTAAGTGCTGCTGAACTTCCAAAACTATTTTCTGGCCGTTGTCTTTGGTGATCTCTAACGCGTCATAAATTTTAGGAAGATGACCTTCGGAGAAGCTAACGTCAACTACCGGACCGATGATCTGTGATATTTTTCCAATGTTTGGCATATATAACCTGGTAATTTAAAAGATTTTGTAAATGAAATAGTTCCCTATAAAATGCTTTTGTTTTAGAGCCGCAAAGCTAAGGTTTTTTGATAAATATTTAAATAGTGCCTGAGAAATATTTTTAGAGCTGTGAGATCATAGTTCATGGATCATAGTTCACGGTGAATTTTAAGCTTTAAATTCGATCTTTTATCTTATCACAAAGGCATGCTATGAACTATGATCCATTAACTATTTGCAGTTGTGGATTAACTAATATTTAATAATTGTCAACATAATGTCATTGAAACATTAATCAAATTACTATGTTTGCATAATAACCAATTATAACTATTACAATTATAAACCCCTAATCAGATTAATTTTTATGCGAAAACTTTTACTATTAGCGCTTGCTATAGCGCCGGTAATGGCCTTTGCCCAGGGTTTCCAGGTGAATCTTGAGGGGCAGAAACAGATAGGCATGGGCCATACCGGCACGGGCTTGGCACAGGACGGCGCAGCTTTATTTTTTAACCCCGGAGCGGTGGCAACCGAATCAGAAAACTATGTGCAGGCAGGCGTAAGTCCGCTTAGCTTTAATTCGGTATTTAGCCCGGCCGGATCATCAGAACAATATCATACGGCCAGCAAATGGGCAACTCCATTTAATTTTTATGGCACCTGGGGGCCTAAAGGTGCCCGCTGGAAAGTAGGTATGGCAGTTTATACACCCTTCGGTGGTTTGACCGACTGGGGCACTACCTGGCCGGGAAGATTTGCTGCTGAAAAGCTTGACCTGAAAGCATTTTACTTTCAACCAACCATCAGTATTAAGGTAACCAACTGGATGAGCATCGGCGGCGGCTTTGTATATAATCATGGTACGGTTGATTTGACCAGGGCACTTCCTATTGAAAACTCTAACGGACAATCAAGCCAGGCCGAACTGAATGGCAGCGGAAAGGGTTATGGTTGGAATGCAGGGGTTTACTTCACCACGCAATCAGGCGTTACAGTTGGTATTGTACACCGCTCAAAAGTGACCACGACTATCAACGATGGTACAGCTACTTTTACCGTGCCCGGATCACTGGCAACAAGCTTTCCTTCACCTAACCAGTTCAGCGCAAGTATACCATTACCTGCAACCGACGCTATTGGTATAGGTTTTCGCCCATGTGCAAAATGGTTGCTGGCATTGGATGTGAATGTGGTAGAATGGGATCCATTCAAAACTTTATCGTTTGATTATAAGACCAATACACCTTTATTACAGGATACACACTCTCCGCGCAATTATAATAATACTATTGGTGTTCGTGGTGGAGCGCAATATATGGCTACCAATAAGTTAGCCCTGCGTTTTGGCGGAGGTTATGCCGATGCAGCAGCTTTGAACGGCTATGTAACCCCTGAGGTTCCGGATGGTAACAGGGCTTATGTTACAGGTGGTATCGGTTATAAACTGGCTCAGCATTTTGATGTCGACTTATCATTTGAGTACGAGCACTTAATGCAGCGCACACAAACCAATTTCGAAACGCAGTTGTCGGGCACATTCAAATCGGATGTGTATATCCCGGGCATCTCATTAGCTTATCACTGGTAACCCTAAATTATTATTACAATGAAACACGTAAAACATTTTATATATATCATTGCAGGGTTATTATGGTTAAGCGCCTGCAAACCCAGCATAAATTCACCAAAGCCATCCAACGGCTCGGCTAACTTTTCAAGATTTATTGCCGTAGGTAACTCCTTAACTGCAGGTTATGCCGATGGTGGATTATACCGTGCCGGACAAATGGTATCGTACCCAAGCATCATGGCCAAACAAATGCAGTCCGTAGGCGGCGGTGTATTTAACCAGCCTTTGTTTGACGCCAGCCAGGCTAACGGTTCAGGTTATCTGCAACTGACCGGCTTTAATGCTGATGGTACACCAATCACCACACCTGTTACTACCGATCTGGCTATTCGCGGCATTCAACCTGTTCCCGGATTTGGCAACGTGACCCTGTACACCAAATACTCCGGCGATATCGAAAACTATGGTGTTCCGGGAATAAAACTATACCATATTACTTATCAGCCTTATGGCAATTTGAATGGCTTTTATGAGCGGTTGCTGCCGGGTGATGAAGGTACAAACACGACTACTTATCTTGATTTCGTTACAGCCAAGCCATTTACCTTTTTCTCAAACTGGCTGGGTAATAATGATGCTTTAAGCTATGCTACCTCAGGCGGTGCAGGCGATGTGCTGACAGACAAAGCCACATTTGCCGGATTATATAATTTACTGATCGGCAGGTTAACGGCTGGCGGCGCAAAAGGGGTTGTAGCCACTATTCCTGATGTAACTTCAGTCCCCTATTTTAATACCATAACGGTAGGTGCAGTTTTGGGAGCAGTACAAAAAGCAAACCCACAGGTACAGGCTATCTATATCAATGCTTTGGTAAGCGGCACTACTTACGCACCACGTGCGGCTACTGCAAAAGACATGCTCGTGCTTACCTTCCCGACAAGCAAGATCGGCATGCCTGTAAGTACTCCTTATGGAAATTTACCTTATGGGTTAACACCGTATACACCTATTGATAATCAATATGTGCTGGATGCAAATGAAGTGGCTTTAACGCAGGATTATGTGCAATCCTATAATGCTACCATTAAATCTATTGCAGCAGCAAAAGGACTGGCAGTATTTGACGCTTATACCTTCCTTAATAACGTGAAGCAATATGGACTGGAAGAGGACGGCATCGGTATGAATTCAAACTATATCAGCGGTGGCATATTCTCGCTGGATGGCATACACCTTACTCCTCGTGGTTATGCTATCGTAGCCAATGAATTTATAAAAGCCATTAATGCCAAATATGGTTCAACTATTCCCCTGGCCAATGTGTCGGATTATAACGGGATAAAGTTCCCGTGATTCAGTTGGCTGTTCCCGGTTTGCAGTTTGCAGTTTTTCTTTATGTGCAAACTGCAAACTGCCCACTGCTAACTCAAAAAGGTCTTCCCGGTTTGTTTTGGGCAAGATCGAGGTATTTTTTATCAAGGGCCTTTTTGGGGACAGTAATACTCAGTGCATTGATGCCAAAATAATTGATAGATAAATAATCATATCCTTTAAAAGGCGTAGGTCCGAGTGAATCTTTCAGTATAAAAAACAACTTCCCGTTTTTGCTTTTAGCTATGCCTACTACATGGATCAGGTGGTCGTCTTGTGTAATAAGTGATTCAAATAGTTTCTGGCGCAGGCCCTGGCTATAGGCCATTTCGGTCGTGTCAGGATTATTTACATGATTAAATCTTTTATCTTCATACAAAGCATAGCCGCTGTTGGTACAATTCCATCCATTATTGCTTAAGTCAACATCCACGGCAAAGGTATAGCCTTTATCAATGGTGCCTTTGGCGATATTTATAAGCTCGTTTAGCGGAACATTCAGATAAGGTTCGGCCAACAGGAAATTATCCGGTATTTCAAGGGCAAAATTGGTGTAAAAGGGATGATGGGTGAACGAAGTGATCGTTACATAATCTTCGGGATTAAATTTCAACACCTCTCTCTCAAATGTTAAAGGTGTATATTCTTTACCTTCCCATGTAAATTTCGCAGGAGGCGTGCCCACAATAGCATCATGTTTTTTGACAAACCCGGTGAGCCAATCAGGATTGATGGGCTTTTGTGCTAATACCGAATCGAGGTAATTTTTCAATATCGCGTCCAGTTGAATACTGGTGTGATCAGAAAAGCTTACGCCTTTATCGCGACCATAAAACTCATTAGGGATAGCGCCATATTTCCGGATACCGTAAAGTGCATCATGTGATAATGCCCCGGCCTCGAACAGTGTGGTGCCATTGGATAAAACGTAACGTTTTGCCTTTTCGATATACAGGTTCCGGGCGGTAAATAACTCAGACAGGTCGATATTTTTATTGTCATTCTTTATCTCTCCGGATTCAATCATGGAGGTGGTCGAGAATGACCAGCAGGTATTGGTATTACCCTGATATTTCACTGTGCCTGCGGGTAGTTGTTTAATAGTTTGCGGCGGAGTTTGTGCCAATGCACAGACCGGCAAAAGAAACACTGCTATAGAGATAAGTCTATTCATTGTTTAAATAATTAGCGGCTTAAAAATAACAATTTAAGTTGATGCCTGTACTTAAGACTCAAAACTCAAAACTATTTTCCCTATATGCTTACTGCTTTCCATCAGCGCATGAGCTTTGGCGGCATCTTTAGCAGAGAATACTGTATGAATAATGGGTTTTATTTTACCAGATACCAGCAACGGCCATATATACTGTTCAAGACTACGCGCTATGGCACTTTTAAATCCAATTTCCCTTGATCTCAACATCGACCCGGTGATGATCAGTCTTTTCCGCATCACCTGTGCCAGATCTACTTGCGCATCTTTACTTTTCATGGCATTGATTAAAACCAACCGCCCTTCGTCCGCTAATGAAGAAATATTTCCCGGAGTATAATCACCGCCAATCATATCCAGTATCACATTGACACCTTTACCATCGGTCAATTTGTTGATTGCCTCCGCAAAATTTTCGGTTTTATAGTTAATGCCTTTTACTGCGCCAAGTTCTTCGCAAAATTTACATTTGTCATCCGATCCGGCAGTTATATAAACTTTGCTTCCTAAAGCGGTTGCCATTTGAATAGCGGTCACACCGATACCACTTGATCCGCCATGTACAAGCAAACTTTCGCCCGGTTGCAATTTGCCACGATCAAATACATTGCTCCAAACTGTAAAGAATGTTTCAGGGAGCGACGCCGCTTCCATAAAACTCAGATTGCCGGGTACAAGCAGGCATTGCCCTTCGGGAACATGGCAATATTCGGCATACCCACCACCTGTAACTAATGCGCAAACTTTATCGCCAATTTCCCAGCGGGTTACCTGGTTGCCAATGGCAGTAATAGTTCCTGCAATCTCCAGTCCGGGTATGTCTTGTGGCGCTCCTGTCGGCGGTGGATAACTGCCTTTGCGCTGATACACATCTGGCCGGTTAACGCCCGCGGCGGCTACTTTCACAAGAACCTCTGTGTGAGATACTTTAGGTTGAGGACGTTCCTCAATTTGAAGAACATCAGGTCCGCCGGGGTGGGTGATCACTATTGCTTTCATAAGAGCTAAGGTATCGGTTTTGACAATTTAGTACACCAACTTAATCGCGATATGTTTTGGTATGGTTTTTTAAGCTGATTATCAGTAAAATATAAAGATTATATGAAACCTGCTTTATCAACAATCGTTCTTATTATCCTGTTTGCATCGTGCATCAAAGGGGTAAATAATCTGCCTTTAGCGCCAAATAAGCCTGTTGTGGCACAACCAATTGCAGTTCAGAGAGATACAGCTCCTGACGGAAGCGCCTTTAAAATCATGATCCAAAAGGACTCAGCACAGTTAGACGAGACCATGGTGATCTATAATCACACCGCCAGCACTATGTACATAAATACCCAGGATGCGGTATATTTTCCCGGTTTCGGCGCCGCAAGTATTTCCAGTCTTACCAGTGATGGGTATACCTGCGCTATTCAGAAACTGCCTTATTTACAGGAGTATCCAATCGGTTTACAAGTAGGTATGAAGAGCGATGGTATCTATATTTTGAGGCTGACCTATGCCAACCAGATCCCGAAAAGTATCAGGGTTTGGTTGAAGGATAAGTATATGAAGGATTCGCTGGATATGCGTGTAGGCAACTATGCTTTCCAGGTGATCAAAGCTGACACCAATACCTACGGCAGGAGTCGGTTTAGCGTTGTTCTAAGATAATATCTATCAGATAAATAGTATAACTTTTAGTTAAAATATTCATAACATTTTACGAAAGTCATTCGTATAAAATCAGATAAATAACCATTATCTGCCTGGGTTTATTTTATTGATTGATTTGACTTGATTTTTGTTATTGAATGACCAGAGTATCCCCCGTTTCCAGAGCAGGGGTGATGATTTTTTTCATCGCCTTTATTCTTTTCCCGCTTTTATCTTTTGCACAGCGGCCCAGTCTCAATTTTGAGCATTTTGGCACGCACGAAGGTTTATCGCAAATTAATGTTAACTGCATCATCCAGGATAGCCGCGGCTTTATGTGGATTGGCACCCGTAATGGGCTGAACCGGTATGATGGGTATAAAGTTATCGTTTACCGGTACGATTCAAAAGACGAGCACAGCCTGAGCAATAACATGGTAAACGACGTTGTGGAAGATGCTGGTGGAAATGTTTGGGTCGCTACATCAAATGGCCTCAATCGTTTCAATCGTAAGACAGGTATTTTTACGCGTTTTACCCATGATGCACATAACAGTAATAGTTTGGCGAGCAATGTGATCAACCGTTTGACATTTGACAACAATGGCGCTTTGTGGATAGCCACACAGGTTGATGGGTTAGATTGTTTTGATCTGAAAAAGAATAAATTCATCCATCATACACATTCAGATGCAATTGCAGGAGCTATTAACGACAACAATATAAGAACTGTTTATAAAGATTCACACGGACACATCTGGGCGGGCACTGCAAGCGGTGGATTAAACCTTTATGACCCTAAAAAGAATACGTTTACCAGCTATCCGTTTCACAATCCAAAAACCCAAAAAATGTGGGGTGAAAATGTAATCAGCATAGCTGAAAATAATGACCATGAGTTGTGGGTGGGCACACAAGAAGACGGCTTGTTTTTATTTAATGAGCAGACAGGAGCAGCAAAAAATTTCAGATACGCAGAGGGGGATCCTTCATCGCTTTCGAGCAATACAATTTATTGTATGCAAAAAGATGGAGCGGGAAACCTGTGGATAGGTACAGAAAATGGCGGACTTTCAGTGTTAGATGCCCACAACCAAAACTTTTACAAGTATACTCACGACGAAGTAGATGGCAACAGTCTTAACGGTAATTCCATTTACGGAATTTGCCGTGACCGGCTTGGGAACATGTGGCTGGGCGCATTTAGCGGGGGCATCAATCTTTTCAAAAAGTCAACCGCAAGCTTTGAGTTATTCAGGCACAATTCTTTACCCAATAGTTTGTCCAATAATTTCGTTCTTTCATTATTCGAAGACCGGAATAAAAACATATGGATTGGAACGGATGGCGGAGGATTGAATAAGTTCGACCCTGAAACCGAAACTTTTACTCATTATAAGCAAGATAAAAAAGGGCTCTCAGGAAACTATGTGCTGGCAATAACCCAGGATGAAGAGGGAAAGCTATGGATAGGCACCTGGGGCAACGGCATGACAGTGATGGATCCCAAGACCGGAAAATGTGATTACTTTGGCAAGGATGCACCCGGAGGTCACAAACTAAGCGGCAATAATGTTTATAACCTGCTGCGGGATCATAACGGCAAAATGTGGATAAGCATCTTTGGCGGCGGATTGAACTGTTATGATAAAAAGACCAATACCATAAAGTACTATAACCTCGATCTGAATAATCCGAAAAGCATTAGCAGTAATTATATCTATGCGTTGTTTGAGGATAGCAAAGGCAGAGTCTGGATCGGAACATCTGATGGTGGTTTAGATTTGATCGATCAGCACTCAAACACATTTACGTCTTTTCAGCATTGTGAGAATAAAAACAGCATAAGCAATAACGGCGTTACTGACATATTTGAGGATAGCAGGGGGCGTTTGTGGTTATGCACACTATCGGGATTGGATTTGTTTAATCCCGAAACAAAACACTTTACCGTATACACCAAAAAGGATGGTTTGCCAAGCGACATTACTTATGCGATAAAAGAAGACGAAAAAGGTAAGCTTTGGATAAGCACCAATAACGGCTTATCGCGCCTGGATCCAGCAACCGGCAAATTCAAAAAATTTACAACCGAAGATGGTATACAAGGCGATGAATTTAAGCCTCATTCGGCGTTGAAGGCAAGCAACGGGAAATTATACTTTGGCGGTATCAACGGGTTCAATAGCTTTTATCCGGGGCATATATCCGAACAGGCCGAACTATCACCTGTGCTGGTTACGGGTATGCAGGTTTATAATAAGCCATTGGCGATAGCAAAAAATGTTAAGGACCCTTCGCCCTTAAAGCAGGATATCGCAGACACAAAAGCGATCACCTTATCCTACAAACAATCAACCATTGAGCTTGAATTTGCGTCACTGGATTTTGGTTCGGCAGATAAAAAGGAATATGCTTATAAACTTGAGAATTTTGATACTGAATGGGTTGATGTGGGCAGCCGTAATACAGCGTCCTATACTAATCTTCCGCCGGGTGAATATATTTTCCAGGTTAAATGCAGGGTCAACGATGGCACATGGTCTCCTGTAAAGGATGCACTGAAGATCACCATTGTGCCTCCGTTTTGGCTTACGTGGTGGTTTAAACTGCTTGCGGCTGCATGTGTTGTTGGTGCTATTTACGGGATTTTCAAATACCGTGTACGGGTTATAGCAAGGCAAAAACAGGAACTTGAAAAACAGGTGCAGGAGCGCACCGAGCTTTTGAAAGCGATGACGGAGAATGAACGCAAAGCGAGGGAAGAGGCTGAGAAAGCTAACCAGGCAAAAAGTGTTTTCCTGGCTACCATGAGTCACGAGATACGTACGCCTATGAATGGCGTTCTCGGCATGGCCACACTTTTAAATGAAACAGAACTTAGCTCTGAGCAACGCGAGTACTCGCAGACTATCTTGCACAGCGGCGAGGCACTGCTGAATGTGATCAACGATATCCTGGATTTCTCAAAGATAGAATCGGGTAAAATGGAGCTTGATGCGCATGACTTTGATTTGCGCAAGTGTGTTGAGGAAGTGATGGATCTTTTCTCGGGAAAAGCAGCAGAGTCAGGTATCGACCTGATCTATTATGTTGAACCTGATCTGCCTTACCAGCTTAATGGTGATAGTATGCGCCTGCGGCAGGTGCTGATCAATTTGCTGGGTAATGCCATTAAATTCACACATCGCGGCGAAATATTGGTCAGTGTGAGTAAATTGCGGGATTTAGAAGATGGCCGGATAGAGATAGGCTTTGAAGTAAAAGATACAGGCATAGGTATACCCGAAGAAAAGCTGCCGCAACTGTTTGAAGCATTTTCGCAGGTTGATTCATCAACTACAAGAAAATACGGTGGCTCTGGTTTGGGGTTGGCTATTTGCAAACGCTTGGTTGCCATGATGGGCGGTTGCATTGCTGTTAAAAGTAAACAAGGAAAAGGTGCTACATTTAGTTTCTCTGTCAGCTGCCTTGTAGCTGAAAACCAGAAGCAAAGCAGCATAACGCCGGGCAAAGAAGCATTAATTGGCAGAAAAGTATTGATCATCGATGATAATCTTACCAATTTGCGGATACTGCAATTGCAACTGCAGCAACGTAAAATGGTGGTAGTTTCGGCAACAGACGGAGCCGAGGCATTATACTTGCTGGAAACCAATGAGGGTATCGAATTGGTCATCACCGATATGCAGATGCCGGGTATGGATGGGGTAGAGTTTACTATGTTGCTTAAGCAAAGAAAACCGCTTTTGCCTGTAATTTTACTAAGCTCAATGGGTGATGAGAGCAGGAAGAAGCATCCGGGTTTATTTGCCGCGGTACTGAATAAGCCTGTAAAACAGTCGCACCTGGAAAAGGTGATCCTTAATCAATTTCATTTTGGGCCTGAACAGGTACAGGACAAGCAATCTCATCAGAAACTCAACAAAGATTTCGCCTTATCAAAGCCACTGGATATCCTGGTTGCAGAAGACAACACTATCAACCAGAAAATGATCCTGAAAGTGCTGGAAAAACTGGGTTATAATGCCGCAGTAGCGAACAACGGCCGAGAAGCTATACAAATGCTCGATGAACAATTTTACGACCTTATATTGATGGATGTGCAAATGCCGGAGATGGATGGCCTGGAATGTACCCGTTATATCAGGGAAAATTTTGAGCGTCAGCCGGTAATTATAGCCATGACGGCCAATGCAATGGTAGAGGATAAGGAAGAATGCCTGAAAGCCGGTATGAATAATTACATAGCCAAGCCTGTAAAGATTGACTTGCTGGTAGAGATGCTGCAGCAGACTGAATTCCCGGTAAAAGTTTCCGTGTGAAACTGAGAATTTTCTTGTAATTGTAAAAAAAACCGGATAAGATGTGGTATTTGGTGTATTTATTACTTATTTGCCTAAAAAACTCTTTATGGCAATTCAACCAGGGCAGCCTGCACCTCAGTTTACATTAGTTTCATCCGAAAGGAAAGAAGTATCATTATCCGATTTTAAAGGCAAAAAAGTAGTGCTTCACTTTTTCCCGGCGGCATTTACCAGTGTTTGCACCACCCAGTTATGCACCATGCGCGACAATTATGCTTATTACGAAGGCCTGAACGCACAGGTATTAGGTATATCAGTCGATTCGCCTTTTACACTGGCTAAGTTCAAGGCAGAAAATAATTATCAGTTCCCCTTATTGTCCGACTTCAACAAGGAAGTTTCCGCTGCCTATGGCGCTCTGTACGAAGAATTTGTTTTAGGAATGAAAGGTGTGTCAAAACGCGCCGCATTTGTGATCGATGAAGATCAGAAAGTGGCTTATGCCGAAGTATTGGAATCCGCCGGCGACCTGCCGGATTTTAATGCAATCGCTGAGGGTGTAAAGTAATTTCAAAAAAATTATTACTGTTTCAAAAGAAATCCTATTTTTGCAGTCCGTTTGAAAAAGCGCCTGCTTAATTGAAAAGCTTGTTTTGACGGAAATATATAAAGTGTTGCACTTGTAGCTCAATTGGATAGAGCATCTGACTACGGATCAGAAGGTTAGGGGTTCGACTCCCTTCAAGTGCACAATAAAGTTTTAGGGCCTTTCTGTACTGTACCGGAAGGCCTTTTTAATTTCAACCAACAACTATATATGCTGAATTTAGTTCTGTTTGGTCCTCCAGGGGCCGGTAAGGGTACTCAATCAAAAAATCTTATCGATAAATACGGTTTAATCCACCTCTCAACAGGTGACCTGCTGCGCGGCGAAATAGCTGAAGGAACTGAACTGGGTTTGGAAGCTAAAAAGCTAATGGATGATGGTAAACTGGTTCCTGATGCTGTAGTAATCGGGATGATCAGCCATAAGCTGGATGCTAACAAGGATGCTAAAGGTTTTATTTTCGATGGATTTCCACGCACGGTAATACAAGCGGAAGAGCTTGACGAGTTGCTTAATAGCAAAGGTGCGCCAATATGTTGCATGATTGCTTTGGAAGTAAATGATAATGAGCTGGAACATCGCTTACTGTTACGTGGCAAGGATTCAGGGCGGTCAGATGATGCCAATCCGGAGATCATTCGCAAGCGCATCAAAGAATATAATGATAAAACAGCTCCGGTAGCTGATTTTTATAAAGGTCAGAACAAGTTCAACACTATTAATGGAATTGGTTCTGTAGATGAAATATTTGCTTCGATAAGTGCCATAGTTGGGAAGCACCTTAAATAATAAATAAAAGAATCAAAGAATGATATCCGGGAAACTACCCCCGGATATTTTTGTTTAATAAAAATTCGTTTCGGTTTATAACCGGTTTGCCGGTCAAAAAAATAAATCCGAAATCGTAATTCCGAAATCGAAATAAGAAAGTGTCTCAGGGTTCAAATTTTGTTGATTATGTGAAGATATGCTGCCGGTCAGGGCATGGTGGGGCGGGCTCTGCGCATTTGCACCGCGATAAGCTGACAGCAAAAGGCGGCCCAGACGGTGGTGATGGCGGCAGAGGGGGGCATGTAATTGTAAAAGGTAATGCTCAGTTGTGGACGCTGCTTCATCTCAAATTTCGCAAGCATGTGATAGCAGGCAATGGGGATCCGGGGGGCTCTGCACTAAGAACAGGGAAAACAGGTGAGGATGAGATATTAGAAGTACCACTGGGTACCATTGCCAAAAATGCTGAGACCGGCGAGACACTATTTGAGATCACACAAGACGGTGAAACAAAAATATTGACACCCGGCGGTCGCGGTGGCTTGGGTAACTGGCATTTTAAATCGGCCACACAACAAACCCCGCGCTTTGCACAGCCCGGCGAACCAGGTCAGGAAGACTGGAATATATTAGAGTTAAAACTGCTGGCTGATGTGGGTTTGGTAGGATTTCCGAACGCAGGTAAATCGACTTTGTTATCTGTAGTTTCCGCAGCAAAACCTGAGATAGCTGACTATGCATTTACCACACTTGTACCGAATCTGGGTATTGTGGCTTACCGAAATAATAAATCCTTCGTAATGGCGGATATCCCGGGGATTATTGAGGGAGCATCACAAGGTAAAGGATTAGGATTCCGATTTTTGCGCCATATTGAGCGTAACTCGGTACTGCTGTTTATGGTACCTGCCGATACCAGTCGGACTATCAAAGAAGAGTATGAAATCCTACTGAATGAATTAGAGGAATATAATCCGGAATTAATACACAAACCCCGTGTATTGGCAGTTACCAAATCAGATATGCTGGATGCCGAATTGCAGGCGGAGATGAAAAAGGAATTGCCAAAGGGTATACCATCGATATTTATATCTTCTGTAGCTCAGAAAGGGTTGGATGAGTTGAAGGATTTACTTTGGAAAGAGATTAACAAGTAGTACAATCAGGAAGCTCCTACGGAGCTCGACTCAATTTTACTTATTCTATAAACAGGTAGTCCCTACGGGACTTTTTGTTTTTTTAAAAGCTCTGTAGGAGCACCCTGTTTATAGAAAATCATAAAGAACGAATTAAACTCCATAGGAGTTACCTATGAACGATTAAAATCTATACCACGCAATCAGCACACATAACAATAACAAAATGCAGTTATTAACCACATTTTTAGGCTCGTGCCGGTTGTAGTGAATCCTCGCTGCCAGTACCATGATAATGGCAAAACCAACAGCCGATAATGGCGTCAGCTCGGGAGAAATATTTATTGCCAATGGTAAAATAAGACCTATAGATCCCAATATCTCGATTATACCGATAAAGCGGGTAAGGGTTATAGGCAGGCCCTCAACACCGGTCTGCCCGATGGCCACCAGTTTTTGCTCTGAATAAATTGATTTGTTGATGCCGGAATACAGGAAGGCTGCTGCAACCAATACCTGTAACATCCAAAATAAAGTGTTCATGACTGTTTGATTTTTAATCAAAGTTCGGCAGGATCACAGTGGAAGCTTTTGACATTAATCAAAAAATCAAACTTGTGAACGGATGCGGCTTAAAGTTTCCTGGGTAATGCCCAGGAAAGAAGCGATCATCCCTAAAGGAACTCTTAGCAGGAGCGATGGATTGGTTTTCATCAGGGTTTGATAGCGCCGGGCGGCGGTTTCAAAATGCTGATCGTCAAATTTCTGCTGCATTTGTACCATTCCTGAGCTTACCAGCAATCGACCAAGCCTTTCTATTTCATGAAATAGGGAATACAATTCTTCCAGTTTCTCGTAACTGATCGCATATAAAACTGAAGGCTCTAATAGTTCAATTATCCGTCGGTCGGGCTTGCGGGTGATGAAACTTACAATAGAGCATGCGAACGAATTTTCGGGACTGATCCAATCGGTGATGTCCTTGCCATCTTTAAAGTAATAGGTCCGGGTCAGGCCGCTTTCTACAAAATAAAGGTAGTTGCAAATAGTATCTTCCTTTACCAGCACATACCCTTTAGGAAGCTCCAATCTTTTTATGGCAGCCGCAAAAGCCTCTTTACTTTCGGGTGAAAAGTGGATAAACTGGGAAAGTACAGCGAAGTATGTTTCCATTAATGTCGACCTAAAGACTTAAACCAAATATCGGATAGATTGTTAAGATAGTATGAAAACAAAAGTCAAACCGATTAAAAAAGCCAGTAAGAATCCCGTAACAGAAGCAAAGGGACATCCCGACGGGCCAAGCCTTACAGAAATGCTGAATGGCGAGGAAGAAAAGATGTTGAGGAAAAAGAAAGAAAAGAAAGAAGACCCGCCGAATGGATCGATACCGGTTATTTAATAAGCTCAGCCGGCGAGCAAAATGTTATTTTCTTTTGACAGGAGTAAATGTGTAAATATAGCAACCCTTGCAAGCTTGCGGGTCACTTGTACTTTCGACTGTAAAAATTGCTTGAGCGGGCGTAAGAAAATGAAGTTTTTCAGGAATAAGGCTGTCAAATTCTGCTTGAAATTCAACTACTGAATTGTAATAATCTAAGGATTTAAAATCTTCTTCATATACAACCTGCTTCCCTTTGGTGAATAGCATCCTGGTGTTGTCATCCGGTACATCATCCCCGGTATATTCAAATCCGATTCTGCTGCTAATTGTATCTGAATTTGTCCATGATGGGAATAAGTATAATTTATCCCACTGAAATTTTGTTACCTCATTTAATGTAATAACGCAAGGCGAATGCTTTTTATCGGTACATTTTTGTTCAGCCTTCTTAATTAGATTATCCGTTACATTATTAGTGCAACTTGAAATAATGGTCAACAATGAAATAAAAATCAAAGTAAAATTACTTTGCCTCATACATCACATACTTGTCACTCAGTTTCGAACCATACCAACCTTTATAATCTGGGAAGCTTTTTAGTATGAACTTCTCTTTTGGCCCAGCATAATTATCAGGCAAAATAATATAGAGTAATCCTGCGTGGCCGTCATGCTCATAGTCATCAAAATCAATTTTTAGATCATTGCCAATTGGCTCGAAGCCAAGAATGCGGTTATGTTTAATTTCCAGTCCAAGCTCTTTATTGACGAACACAAAGGTCGCGTTGCGAACTTGGTTATCGATGGCCATCACCTTGTTTAATGCTGCTTGATCGATGTTCTGCTGGGCAATGCCCGATACACCATGTGCACTTTTGTTTTTATTATATCGGTAGCCTTTCACCAGGTAAAATATGCTGGTAAAAGCAATTCCCGCCCATACAAAGCACAACAAATGCCGGTAAGGCTTTTTAACCTGACTAAGTAAATAGATAGCCCCCGGTATAACTAGTAAACCTATTACCCTGAAATGCCTTGCTTCATAAGAAATGGTTTTTTGCATCAGGTACACATAGCCGAAGAATACAAATGCAACCGAATAAAAAATAATCAGCAGTAAACGGTAATTCTGATCAGATACTTTTTTCAGAATATTTCTAACCAGCCATAAGCTCAATATCGCTATCAGTATTAGTATGATTATAGCCTGCCAGTCATTAAAAATAATTTTGCCTGTATGATAAATTAATCCATGGCAAATATCATCGATAGAAAAACCAGATAGCAAGGGAGACGCCAGTGGAAATGCAAATGTTTTCAAAGTCAGTTTAAGCCCGGGAGATGCGGATGTAGGGTTTTGCCCTTTGGATAGGAACGACAGATAAATGGTAGCTACAACTATTATTGCAGGTATCGCTATCCATGCACCATTTTTTATCCAAGTTATTATATCTTTATTTGGCGATGATAACCTTATCCAAATAAACAATAACCCAGCTGCAAATACCCACATCATAGATGATTTGCAGAAGAAACCGATCAGGCCGGAAAATAAGATGAAAAGAACCATTTGCCATGAGATGTTTTTAAAGCTTACGCACCCATAAAGAAACCAGCCGGTAAAGGCAAAGGACAATATTTCGCCGCCATTATAAAACACATAAGGCACCACAAAAAACTGCTGACAAGCAATAAACAATAAACTTATTACAGAGACAAGAGGTGTAAAGCCGACTTTTTTAAAGAAGACATAAAATCCCCATACCCCCAATAACTGGCACAATAAAACTGTTAAGGCCGATGCCTGCCCGCTGTTCACTCCGAATAATAACTTAAAAGCGTAAGGCACAAGATATTGGCCTGGGCTCCACCAGGTGAGAAACTCAGAAGTGCTTTTTGAAAAGTCGTCCTGGTCTGGTGCTACCATCATATTGAATTTGCCACCCATTTCCATCGAGCGCATTACCAAAAAACCATTGGCCGGATCAGGAAATAACGACGGCGGAGCAACAAAAGATAAAATGCCTAATATTGCCACAAGAGCAAAAAGGCTACCCATGATGATCTTAGCAGTTTGTTGTTGGTTGGTTGGCATAGTTATTCGATAATACGGTCCCTGACTTTAACTGCAGGGTTACCCTGGTAAATGGAATAAGCTTGCAGATTTTTTGTTGCCACTGAGCCACTGGTCAGCACAGCATGAGAGGCAATTGTAATGCCTTGATTCACTATAGCCCCTGCACCTATCCAAACCCCATCTTCTAAAGTTACCGGCGCGGTGATGAGGTCGAAAGTAGCTTTTTTATAATTGTGACTGCCGGTTAGTATGGTAGCGCCCTGCGAAATACAGGCATTGGCGCCGATAGTGATCATTTCCAAGCTATCAAGCCAAACATTTTCACCAATCCATGCATTATCGCCGATAGTTAAATTCCAGGGATATTTGATGTTGACATAAGGTTTTATTGTGACGCTTTTGCCCAGCTTTGCACCGAAAGCTTTCAGTAAAAATCGCTTTGTCCCATAAACCGGAAACAAGCCGGATTTAAAAAAGAAGGAGTTGGTATAATGCCATAAAAACCTGGTAAATGCGTTGCCTCCCGGATGGTAAGGGTGGTTATTGTATAATGAAAGATCAGTTTTTTGCACCGGCTACAGGTTGTTTATCATCTTGCTTGACCCAAAAGTAAAGAGTAATCGTAATTATGATATAGATTATGATGTTAAAAATAGTATGATGATCGAGTATCAGGTGTGATTTTTTATCCCATAATATAGCCAGTAGTACAAACCGCAATACGTTTAATAACTGGATGGATATTAAGCCTGTTAACAAAAAGATCAATTTAGGCTTTAATTTTTTAGGATAGGCTATCACAAAAGCTGCAAAAAAACTCATAACTCCCAACCCAAGGCACGAATAAACCACGTCAATGATGCCATGCCCTGCTACCAATAATTGATAATCGTTACTGATACAGGTGAAACCAATCGTATTAATAATGCTCCTGGAGACGTCAAGTAATATGTTACGGAGCAAGCGGATATAATTTAAATGCTCATCAATAAACGGAACATAGTGACTGCCGTGCGATGTTATGCTAAAGAAGAAAATATTAAAATAATAGAAGAACAGGAATAGTCCAAGGAAGACCAGCAAAAAACGTAAAGGTGATTCCCTATGCAACCTTTTCATGATCTTGCTGCTTAATGATCTCATCTATTTTAATATCCACGACCAGCCTGAACCAAAATCCCTGGAGAAAATGGAATATAATGCCGGTTCGTCCGTCCAGAATACCCAATTGAAAAATGATGCGTTGGGTAAAGTAGATCATCGGTCGTACATAGCGTGGAAGCCTCCACCACAATTGTTTGCGCCAGGCTGTCCGTTCATCCGGCGAACCCCAGAAGCGGGGTTTTATCGTTTGCGTGCGCATCTGCATCATACGTTCCACCTCTTCCTGAGCCACCAGGTCGCTATAGCGGTTATGCTTTTCTATCCAGAAACGGATATTGTTTTCTTTCAGGTTTTCTTCCAGGATAATCCCGTCCTTCCATATTTTCAATTTACCTGGGACTATGAACCTGTGATCCATGTTCTCGTTGGTATCTGAATAGCCAACCCCATACCTGAACATTTTGAGAAGGTAAAAAGGATAATATCCCCCATGCTTGATCCAGCGGCCCTTAAAAAAGTTTTTGCGGTTAAAATAGATGCCGTTCACATCGGCATGATCTTCATCTTTAAAATTGATCAGCTTTGTTTTTAGTTCTGGCGTAACGGTTTGGTCGGCGTCAAGGCAGATTACCCATGGTGTTGTAACAGGAGCATTTTTGAGGGCGTAATCCCACTGTCTTGGATGGTTTTCAAATTTGTGCTGCAAAAACGTGGCGTCATATTGTTCGCCAATGGCAATGGTATTGTCTGTACTACCAGAATCGAGTATAAATATTGGGGCTTCCAAATCGCTGATTGATTGAAGCAATCGCCCTAAATGGAGTTCCTCGTTAAAGGTGAGTATGATAAATGAAAACTGCGTATTCAAAGCAATTTTGCCTTTATAATCATTGATTTCCAAAAATAAGGGGCCCTCCCGCAGCCTTTAAACCCGGTTACGGTAAAGCCTTTGTCGGTTAACAATTTGCTCAAAGTACCCTTCGACCAGAATTTGATATGCCCTCCCAGCCAGGTTGGGTCGTGGTGCGTATCCCATTTGCCCAAAACGGCCAGCAACAGGTTTTTCCAGTAGCCATGATAGGGCGTCGATATGATTAGCTCACCATTTTTCTGAAGCGCATTTTTACAGAATTCGATAAAGCTATCCGGGTTGTATAGGTGTTCAATTACCTCGGTCGAAATAATGGTATCAAATTTCAATTTTTGTAATTCAACAGGGAGTTGATCGGTCGATAGATCCTGCAAGAAAAAGCGATCAGGGTATTCTTTTTTCGCTATTGCGATACCATTTTCAGATGCGTCAGTTCCGTAAGCATCATAACCCTGTTTAACCAGGTAACTTACCAAATGACCGTTACCACAGCCAAGGTCAAGTATACATCGGTTTCTGTTTTTATTCAGCATGGAAAACAATGCATCATGCAAGTAAAAAAAAGTGTGGCTCGGTTGGTTATTGGTGTAGCCGTAATCCTTGTAGTCAGCCATTATTAATGATTTGATTGTACATGCTGATATATTTTTCTGTCAGCTTTGCCTCGTCGAAATCCTTACGGATAATGTCTGGCGCGGCCTGCCTGATGCTGTTTAACTTATCTTTCTCTTCAAATATTCTGTTAATATAAGCACTAATGTCGTTTTCATCCAGTTCGCATATCCAGCCGAGTTTATTTGCTGTTACATAATCAGCCAAACCGACATGTTTACTTACCAATACAGGTGTACCAACCCCCAGGCTTTCTATTACCACATTTCCAAAGTTTTCATCGTGCGAGGGCAAAATCATCAGATCGTGTTGCTGCAATACCTTAAATTTATTCCCCCCCTGGAAACCTATCCAGCTAATATGATCAGCGATCCCATTATTTGCAGCGATTGCCTTTAGCCGATCAATATAATCTACCTCGCCATCACCAGCAATTGTAAGATGATAAGGTGCGGTAACCGCTTTTAAAGCGTTTAATAAAATATCGAGTCCCTTTTTTTCTTCTATTCTTGAAAAGAATAATAACCTCAATGTCCCAGCATCTGAATATTCGCGCTTTTCATCGTTTACTCTTTCGGGCAGTACTACGAAGTTTGGAATAGTAATGGTTCGTTTAGGTAAGATGATGTTTTCAATAGCGCGCTTTTCCCTGTCGGATGTAACATGGATGGAAGACTTTTTTAATAATCTTTTCCCAATCAAACCATGAATGATTTGCTTGGGCAGGCTGTTTTTATTGCTGAATGAATACGCACTCAAAGTGCCTCTCGGTGAAATGACCACCGGCACCTGGCGTTTTATAGCAACCCAGCAGGAAAGCACGGATACCAAATTCCACCAGGCATGAATATGCACTACATCAAAGTGCCGGACCTCTTTCCGTAGCCTCCTTAACAAAGCCGGCGAAAAATGGCTATGATCTTTTGTTAAACGCTTAAAATAAGTAACGGGCACATCATCAACCATTACCCGTTCACCCGGAACAACCTGTAGTTCGATATCCCCGTTTGCAGTGGTCGTAAAAACTTCTGTATAACATCCTGCTTTGGTTAGCTGCTCACTTAGCTTAGAAACAGACATGGTAGGGCCGCCATAAATGTAAGCAGGTTTATACGATGCGTTTATTTGGAGTATCCTCAAGCGTGTTTTAAAACGTTTGTGACCAGTAATATTTTTTGGATAATCAGCATACTCACATAACTCCAAAAAACAGTGTTGATGATAAATTCAAAACTAAGACCCCGCCACATGATTTGGAATAGCCCGCTAAATATAAGTGCGGTCCCTAAAACATACCCTCCAAATAGCTTCTCAGCTTTTATCGAGATCAATTGCGCTACGGCTCCGTAAAGGAAAAGAAAGACAAATACGCCCACCCCACCGAATGAAAGATAGGCGTCTACAATAAATGCCGGTTTTGCAGATACATTTGATCCGGCATTGATTACGCCGGCATCATAAACTCTTTGCATAACCAGGTTCTCGGTTATAGGCTTGGATGACCAAAATACGCGCGGGATCAAAGCAATCCCTGACTGTTTTATCAACTTTAAACCATAATAATTTACATTTTGAGGGGTTGATTTTGCAAACTGGGTAAACATCGAGACTTCACTAAGCCTGAAAGTCAGGAAACCCCAGTTCGTATCACCCTGGCCAAAATCAGGTGAATCTTTATTTAATGCGGCATCCAATGCGATTTGGGATGCCTGCTCTGCGTCGATATCCTCCGACCAGGCGTTTTCCCTGAAAATTCTATTGTAGCTCGGCAGAAATATAAATAGCAGAAGAAGAGCGGGAACAAAGGTAGCGATCACTATTTTTTTATAATTCGGGTATAAAAATATACCTAACACAAGGATGCTTATAATGATAGGTTCTTTAAAGCCTGATGTAAGCGCTGTATAGAAATTGGAGAAGTACAGGATCACGCAAATAACTGTGTTCCATATCTTTCGCCTCGGTATAGCAAAAGCCAAAGCCAAAGTTCCGGCAATGAAGCTTAAAGAGCTGAACTGGTTGGCAAATTGTGCCAATCCGGGTAATTTCAGAAATATATAAGAGACGGGTAATGTGACGAATGCAATAATGAAAATAAGGTTCGTCATTTTATCAGAGTCTACCTGATATTTTTGTTTTTTGGGGTATTTCATAAACATCAATATCCCTGTTACGAAGGCTGCATGGCCCAAACAATAATATCGCTGACATTCCGCGGTCAACTCCAATTTCTCGTGGTCGATCAGAAAATAGGGCGTTGTTTTATGAAAATTCTCATACCCCAGCACATTTAAGAAATAAAAAATAGTAGTGCTGCACATATATCCTGCAAAAATGATCTGAACCAGGATAATCGGCCTCATCAGCTGTTCGCCAAATGTCAGGTCATCAGGCAGTGGCCTTACCCAGCCGGTAAGCGTAATATAAAAAATCAGGAATGAACCAAGCCACGCAATCATGAATGATAGCTGTGGATCCGATTTGAATACCAATGCCAGCAGCCAGGGCATATACAAAGTCAGATACTTCTCAATTGCGAAGTTGGTTTTCATTTTATGAAGGTATACAAAATAGATTTCCGGCTACCGCTGCCGATGCGTGTTTTACCAACTCACAGCCTACCGGGGTTATCTGGTACAAGGTGTAGCCTAAAGAACTCAGAAAGTCAAAGCACTCATTGAAGTTTTGGGCATTAGCTTCCCAGTAATTTTTATCGTATTCAAAAATTATTCGCGGTTTATATTTCCCGATGGTTTGTTTTAATCCGAGTAATACCTGGTATTCAAACCCTTCTACATCTATTTTAACAAGATCGAGCCGGTTAAGCGCTTTGATCTCAGGTAGTTCATCTGCAACTTTAATGATGACATGTTGTACTTCTGTGCCCGACTGATTGTTAGAAATATTGAAGGTACCCTGGTTCCAGTTACCTTTGCTGATATGAAAGTCGGCTTCGCTTTCATGATTTGATAAAGCATAGGGGAAGAGCTTGACATTGTCAGCCTTATTAAGTTGGATATTGCGGCTCAGTTTTTCCTGCAAATGGATGAGGGGCTCAAAAACAAATACCTTCCCTTGTTCACCAACGGATTTTGACATGCGGATACTTTGTAAGCCGATATTGCCACCAACGTCCATCGCAACACCCCCTGGATTCAGGGATATTTTAATCAGCTTATTTGTTTCATCCTCGTAGGTACCTGTGCTGAGAATGGTCCATTCAATATAATTATCGGCGCTTGTATAAATCGCAATATTTTCATCAGCAAGCCATACAATACCGTCTGATATACTTGCTTTAAGATCTTCTGAGGCCTTAAACCAGCTGGACAATCTTTTCCTTCCAGGTAGTCTCCAGTTTCTTGTAAAATTTAACTTAATCTTGTCAGATCGTTTCATTCAGGTTATTCTCTATCGCTTCGGCAATATGTTCAAAGCTCCAGTTTTTTATAAGTTTTCTACTATTATCTCCGTATTCCCGCAATACAGCCTTCGAATTTATCAATTTTGCCAATTTAGCAATTAAGTCGTCTGCACGATTGCTCTGAAAAATTGCGCCATTATAATCTTCTTTTACCAGGTCCACAGCGCAGCCTACTTTATCTGAAGTCAGTACAGCCAGGCCGCAGGCCATCGCCTCGTTTATGGCCAGTCCCCAGGTTTCACTGATTGAAGGTAAGCAAAACAGATCGGCAGCCTGGTACAATACCGGCATATAGGTTTGATTCTGAAAATCGAGGAAATGAATATTTGATGAATTGCTTGTAGCAGCCAATTTTTTTAATTCGGATTCAAGCGGCCCATTGCCAACCAGCAGGAGTTTTATGTTGCCTTTGTGCAAATTAATAAAGGCAGAAAGCAACAATTCTACATTCTTTACATGGTCAAACTTGCCGGCATATAATATCAAAATTTCTTCGTCTTTTATATTCAATGATTGTCGAAGCTCTGCAGCTTCCTCTGAGTAATCTTTTTCAAAGCGTGAGTTATCTATAGCATGCGGGGCGAAGCTTAATTGATCCTCACTTAACCCATATTTTCTAAAGTAGGTTTTATTATTTGTGCCGACATAAAAAGCATGATCCACATGACGGTATACCCATCGCAAAGCAAAGTATTTTATGATTCCCTTTAATCCGGTCGGTTCGTTTAAAAGAGTGGAATCGCCGCGGAAGTACACAGGTATTTTATTGTGATAATACTTGATGGCTTTTAAGTGCCCTTTATAGGCCCATCCGAAAAATAACACAGCATCAGGATTCCAGACACTAATTTGTTCTGTTAGTTTAGGATTAACTATTCCTTTTGTATGATGTGTGCCTGGGTCTCGTGCTGTATTTAATACCCATTCATAAGGGTATCCATCTAACAACGGAATATCCCAGTTCACTTTTTGCCCGAACCCGGGATCAAATTTATCCAAAGCCTTTTCGCCCCAGGTATAATATACTTTTATCGAAATAAGCCCCCGCTGATGAAGGAGCTTAAATATCGGCGCGTAATATTGTATAGGGTGAGTGGTAATTATCGCCAGTCTTTTCATTTTCAGGCAATACCCCCTTCAAAATAATTTATCGCTTTAGCGAATAGTTCAGTTTGAAGCCTAGTTAAATTTTTAGCACTGTAATGATCAAACCCGTCTTTAAGCGTAATTGGCTGTAATGATTTTACCCCCCAATCGCGAAGGGTAGCATATACTGGTTTCGCCTGTGCATCATCATCCGGAAAAGTATGCAGGTTGACTCCGGAGGTGCATTCCCTGATCGTATTTACTATGTTGCTGTCCCTATTAAATATCGCTATCAAAGGCTTCTGCGTCACAAGATAAGGGTAAATTTTAGATGCCGAATATCCCGGAGAATCAGAGCCGGGTATAAATAAAGCATCTGCATCCTGAAGCGTAGCCAGGGCATGATAAAAGCTTATCCGGTCAGTCAGCTCTATCACATTATTTTCTATCCCGAATTGTTTTGCCAGTGGCATTATGGTTTCCTTGCCCCTGCCTGCCGGTGCATAGCTTGTGCCGATAAAATAGAACCGCAAAGTTTTGAATATCTCAGGTTCGTTAGCTATGCCATTTTTTATGGCTTCAAACAACATGCTGGTCGCCTTACGCATATCTGCACCGCCCCGGCCAATATAAACCACATTTGTATATCCGGGTTCTAAGAGATTTTTAAAATTAGAATGATTTTGCCGGGCAATATCCATATCAGGACTGAAGGCGCCGAATGGGATCATAGTTGAGGGAACGTCTTTTATTGCCTTATACCGATTTTTTAAATCGGTTATATATTTATTGGATACGGCAATCAGCCCATCTACCCGTTTCATCGCAATCGGTTCAAGGTATTTATTTAATCGATACGAAAACCAATATTTTGGCGGCTGCTGATCTTTAGGTTTATCCCTGTAATATTCTGAATGCCAGGGGTCCTGCATATCGATCACATAAGGAATATTGAATTTATTTTTCCAATAATTGCCCAAAATGCAAACCGGGAACGCTGTTGTTGAAAAATAGATCAGGTCGAACTTCTTGACAGATAACAACCTATTGACTGCTTTTTTATAAAACCACAAAGAACGCAATGCCAAACTGCCCAGCCCCAATTTTGATGTCCACTTTTTATCAAATGCCTTTACCTGGTGAATTTTGATATCGCCAGGTATACTCTGCAACAGTAATTCATCCTTCACCATTTCTGAATATAGTGGATCGACCGTAACTATTTCAGCATCCCAGCCAAAATTTCTGAAATAAGGCAGACTCATCCGGATGCGTTGCATATCCGCTGCATTGGAAGGTGCGAAGTATGGTGAAATGATCAATACCTTTTTATTCACCTATCGTTTGTTTGACAAGGGCTAAAAACTTTTGACTTTCGCTTTCCCAGTTTAGCTGCTTATGTGCAGTATTTAAAGCGGCTTTGCGTGTTTCAAAAAGCTGATCTCTGTTTTCCTGATAGTATAAAAGAACTTCCGCTAAAGACTGAACGTCGCCCCCCTGGTATAATTTGCCGATGGACGGATATTGATTCATCAATTCCGTTTGGGCCGATGTGTTACTGGCAATTACAGCAAGTCCCGACTGCACGTAGGTGAATATTTTGTTTGTTAAACAGATGTCACGGTTATACGGAGTGTTCTTTTCCAATGCCAGCCCGATATCAAATTGATTAGCAAATGCAATAATATGATCAGCTGGAATTGGTTCATGAAAATGAATTTTACCGGGTTGATCATTGAATCTTTTTAAAAAATCGCTTTTAACAGAAGACCCGGCATCGCCTAATAAATGCAGTTCAAACGGATAATTATTTAATAATGCCAACGCCTCTATAACATCTTCCAAACCTCTTCCTGTGCCTACGGTTTGTGAAAACCAGAATAACTTTATTGGTTGATCTTTATGTGGATTTATTTCTAACCGTTTATCTGATTCAAAAACATTATTGATAACCACATTTTTTAAACCGGGATACAATTTTTCATATTCCCTTGAAATTAATGGGCTTGCTATTGTAATGTAGTCTGCTTTTGGCAAATATTTGTCGTCCAGGTATTTTGAGATTTTAAAATAGAATGAGTTTGTATCATCATCTGCTTCCCGCCTGTGAAAATCTTCCGCGTCGAATCCGCACTTCGCATCATTTTTTTTTGCTGCTTTTATGGCCGCAGGCAATGCAGCGTGTACATGTGCTATATAAAGATCAGCCTTAATTGATTTTGCCTTTTTTAGCAGATCGGGATAGGTTCGTCCTTTTGCAATTTCTGCAACACCAAATTTCAGCGTCAGGTTTTGAGCAATAAATCTGAATAATTTTAACCGGAGACGTGTATAGAAATAAAGGAGCTTGTTTTTATAAGGAGCCCCGCCTGCCAGCACAGGCACCCATCTGGCTTTTGGGAATAGTAATTTGTCTGATTCCCAGGCCCATTGGTTCCAGTACGAATAGATCACATAAACTTTATATCCGTTTTGTGTTAAAGCGTTAGCCTCCTTCACTAACCTGGGGTTGGTTGAAGGCTGGCCGACAGAAATCAGAGCGATCGTTTTCAAACTACTTTACGCAATCTACATACAGCGAGTGATTGCTGTGATTTTCAAGATCGTCTTTTAGCTGATCATCAAGCGACTCCCGGAAGTTTTGCCTGGTTATATTTTTGAATCCATGTTTAAGCAAAACATATTTCAAAGCTTCATAGTCATAGGCATATTTATGCTCACCATCTTGTCTGAAAACATGGTTCAGGATAGCGACTTTGGTGTCAAAACCTTTTGGAAGCGCATGAATATCATATCCTAAACCGTTCCATAAGCTTTCGTCATTTTTAGCATAAGCCAGGATGAATTTTTCGATGTCGGGAACAGCAATTCTTAATACAGCGCCTTCTTTCATCACTCTTCTGCACTCATGTAAAAAGAAGGGCACCTCAGATTTTTTATCCAGGTGTTCAAAAAAATGTTCAACCCTTACCCGGTCGACAGTCCCATTTTTAAAAGGTAAACGTTTTCTTGAATCGAATGTAAACGAAACGTTTCTAAGATTCATTAAGTCGACATTCACCCATCCATCGAAACCAAATGGGCCGCAACCAATATTTAAGCTGATATTTTCGGCCTTCAGGAATTTTTTGACGGCCATCCGTTTTATAGGATTGAGCCGGTAATTCATTCTGCTCCGGTAGGCCCGAAACTCGACTCTAAGAATAGTAAGTATCTCCGGCGAAACCGGCGATATTTTAGTGATCATCTTACCTATTCTTTGCTTTGCAGTCATAATATGATATTTAAATTTCTAGTCACTTATTGTTCATTAAACAAATCCAGGTATTGGCGTGAAATAGTTTTTGCGTCGAAACGAGCTTCTCCAATTTTCCGGCAGGCGCTTCTATCAATGGCTGATATATTTTTCACGGCTCCGATCATTTCTTCCTTGGTGCTTGTAATAAATCCGGAAATCCCCTGATTGATTACCTCTGGTGCCGAGCCTCTTTTAAAAGCAATAACCGGTGTCCCGCATGCCATCGCCTCAGTCATCACCATGCCAAAAGGTTCATCCCATTCAATAGGGAACAATAAAGCTTTTGATTGACCGAGATATTGATTTTTTGCATTATCGTTTAATGGCCCGAGATAAACGATTTGTCGCCCATCGATCTGTGGCTCGATCTCCGTTTTAAAATATTCGTAATTGTCGGCTGTATGCGAGATGTTGCCGCCGATAATCAGCTTATCGCCTGTTTTCTTAGCAACCTGTATAGCGGTATGAACACCTTTTATGCGATCAAGCCTGCCTAAAAACATCAACGGAGCATCCTCGTCTACACGTTCGCGCAATTGATATTGGGAAAAATCGATGGCATTATAAACGGTCTTCCAGTTACCTGCCACGTTCCCGGTTGACACACAATAATTACTGCACGCCGTAAAGATCAAATTACGGTTGGGCAGGCTGGTGAAGAATTTGATACCCTTTGTAGAAACCGGGCGGCCATAAGTCATGATCTTTTTCACGCGGTTGTTTAGAACTGGCAACAGATAGATCAATCTTCCAAAATTATGGATCAGGTCGAAATTCTTTTTATTCTTTGACAAGTATCGCCACACAAACAACATTTCTTTTTGTCGCTGTCTGTCTGAACGGTTTAAATCATTTATCCCAAAAGGTACTGTCTCACCACTACAATGAGAATCGGGCCCGGCGAGTATTGTAACCTGGTGCCCTAACCTTATATATTCTTCAGCAAAAAGATAAACCAAACGCTCGTGTCCGCCATACAGCGGTGGAGGTACTGGAATGCCCGGATCCATTATCAATAATATTCTCATGG
Organism: Bacteroidota bacterium; assembly: GCA_018266915.1. Classification (GTDB taxonomy): domain Bacteria; phylum Bacteroidota; class Bacteroidia; order Sphingobacteriales; family Sphingobacteriaceae; genus Mucilaginibacter. The sequence continues at coordinate 99,806 of JAFDZM010000003.1, forward strand.
ATAAACTGTACCGACAATGTCGAGCATCGCCCTGGCACTTTTTTCAAGGGTGAGGTTTTGCAAAATATAATCTCTTGGATGATAAACGCCAGCTTTAACGTTTTCCCAGAAATCGCCGATCTTTTTACTGAAATCATCAGGATCAGTAAACTTCATGCCGCAGGTTTCATCAAAGAATGGAACCGAGCTTGCAGGCACTGGCTTTGGCTCATTCCAATCGGTTTTTAAATGCGGATCGAGATACCAGCCCTGGTTCCAGGCAAAGACTGGAATATTCATCGACATAGCTTCGCAGCAGGCAAACCCCTGGCTCTCATGTTCGCAGAGGAATACCATTGCCTTGCTTTGATTGAGCAAGTCGAAATATTCCGCCTCTTTATAATTACTATAGACGATCTCAGTATGCTTCAATCCCAACTGCTCAAGCTTTGCAATAACAGGGCGCGCCAGTTTATCATAAGTCTCCTGCTTATTCCACATGATCTTATTGTAGATCAGGATATCGAACTGTTTTGACGCACCACTATCCGGCGACCATTTTTTTGTATCGATTCCCGCAGGCCATATGCCACATTTGTCTGCACCATAATGTGCAGCATATAAGTCTCTGGTCCACTCAGAGTGTTGCAGGTAGGTTGCCACCGGGTATTTCTCGAACAGATCGGGCCATTCACTCGGGTGCGTCATTAGTGCAATACCGGCAATGATCTTGTTAGGAGCGGAATAATCTTTTAAAGCATAGCGCCCGCTGCCGAGTACTATCACCGGCTCTCCTGGTTTTAATCTTTTGAAAGGAAGGTTGACATCGTAGTCAACTTTAAGTTCGTCCAATCCTTTGCACAAGTTGATGAATACCTTTTGGATACCGCCTATCTTGTTCCCCTTGATCATTTTCCTAACGGCAGGAAGTACATACCGGTCACCGGGAATAAAACGGTCGGTTGAGGGAGGAGTGCGGAAGTAAAGATGAAGCTTGCGCATTAAATTTTCAGATCCGCTTTTTCCAGGATTCTACTATTTGTTTAATAGTTTCTTCCAGGCTGACGGTGATATCCCAGGATGGATAGTGTGTTTTCATCTTACGCAGATCGCTATAATAGCAAATATGGTCGCCCTCGCGGTTTTTGTCCACGTAATCATATATCTGCGCTTTGCCCGAGAATTTTTCGGTAATAGAAAATGCCTCCCATATGGAGCAGGTATTGTTTTTGCCGCCACCGAGGTTGTACACCTCGCCCTGGCGTGGGGTATTGATAAACAGATCCATAAACCTGACAATATCATACGAATGGATATTATCCCTCACTTGCTTGCCCTTATAGCCAAAGACGCTGTACTTTTTGCCCTCGAGGTTGCATTTTACCAGGTAACTCAAAAATCCGTGCAACTCAACCCCGGTATGATTTGGACCGGTTAAACAGCCACCCCGTAAACAGCAGGTATGCATATTAAAATAACGGCCATATTCCTGCACCATAACATCAGCTGCCACTTTTGATGCGCCAAACAATGAATGCTTGGATTGATCTATAGTGAAGGTCTCTGCTATACCATGTGCATAAAAGTCATCGTCATAATCCCACCTGGTTTCCAGCTCTTTTAGTTTTATTTTGTTGGGAGCATCTCCATAAACTTTATTCGTACTTAAAAAGATAAAAGGAGATTCTGGCGCAAATTGGCGGACAGCTTCCAGCATATTCAGGGTGCCGACAGCATTGGTATCAAAATCATCAAAAGGGATAGCAGCGGCCCGGTCGTGGCTAGGCTGTGCAGCGGCGTGTACGATGGCGTCGGGTCCAATGCTTTTTACCAGATACAGAACTGCGGCCCTGTCCCTGATATCAATTTCATGATGCTTATAATTTTTTACAGTATTTATCAGCCTGTCGCGGTTCCAGATAGTGTCGCCCTGAGGGCCAAAGAACACTGCTCTTTGATTATTATCCACACCATGAATTTCATAGCCCTTTTCAGCAAAATAGACACAAACTTCTGAACCAACTAAACCGGCTGATCCGGTAACCAATATTTTTTTCATATGCCCAGCGTGCGTATCAGTTTGTTCAAAGAGGTTGGTATGGTATGTTCGCTTAAGGCCCGTTTTTGTCCGTTAACTTTTAACATATTCCGTTTTTTATGATCGCTTTTTAATTCTTTTACTTTATCGACAAAATCTTCAGCATTATGATACAGCGCTATATCCACTTGCGGTTCGTACATGGTTTCGATCCCCTCGGTCCATTCGGTAAGATAACATGCGCCCATCATCGGAGCCTCAATATCCCGTAACCTTGAATAAGTATCCGGCCGGTCAATTGGAAAATGAAAAGAAGGGTACCGGTTGATACCTACGGTGATCATGCTTGCTGCAGTCAGTACTTTGTATTGTTCTATTTGGTGATCGCCTTTGTACTTTCCTAAAATGGAGGCGTCTGTTTCATAAGGGTAATTCAGGCTTTTTAACTTATTGTAATAGGCACTCACCCCATATTTATTTACAAAGCTCCATTGGTTTTGCAGACGTTTGGTCAAGGTTTGGCTCTGTGTGCCATTGTCCGTTGAAGCGGCTTCTTTTCTCCACCCGCTTCCGTAAACTGCCAGCGGGATATCGGGATATAATTTTATAACTTCCGCCATCAACAGTTTACGTTGAATATCTTTTGATCCTAATAGCGTAACCTGATGGTACATTTCATCTTTTATTACCCGATCTTCAGGCGCCACCCAAACAGGCATAGGCAGATGAATAAATTTATACCCGGCCGAATCATACATTTTGAGGGCCTTATGCTCCGGCACCCAATTCAAGTCGAACACCCCGTATTCAGACGGGATTTTCCTGAACTCGCGTACGTTATCGCAAAAGAAATTAACACATGGAATGCCTAATTTCTGAATTTCCTTAACAGCCGATTTATCAACCTGATTATGGTATAAATAACTTAAAAAAACATCTGCGTGGTTCTTTTTGAGCCAGGTAACTGTTTTACCCCAGGCTTCTGCTTTCCATTTTAACTGGTCGGCTTCACTTTTGGGTACCAGGCCTAATGCCCAATCGATATCCGGGCATTCTACCCATTCGTGACCTGCTTCTTCGATTCCGTTCTTGATATAACGTTGCCAAAAATCATAGGCAGGTATTGGATAGCGCTTGTCGGATTGGAGAAATGAAAGAAATATTTTCATTTTATTCTGATGGAAACGCGTGTCATAAAAATCAGCGTATCCCTATTCTATAATTGACAATTTTGATTGATGAACAAAAAGCACATTCGCATGCGACATTTTGAGGTTATTTAATTTGTCGATGATCAGTTCAGACCCGCGCATGTCAAATGCATAAGCTTCGTAGCCGAATTTTGAAAGGAAATTTGCAATCACACCCGCTCGTTTGGTCGATTGTTCATTTTCTGAAGGTATATCAGCTTCCAAAACCAAAAAGGGTTTGTCGGCGGTCAAAATTTGTATACAGCCATTTAAAACCTCCATCTCGAAGCCTTCCACATCACATTTTATTAAGTCAATGGGTTTATTCCTTGATTCGAGTACACC
>JAFDZM010000040.1 GCA_018266915.1 Bacteroidota bacterium
CCCCCTTATCAAGTAGTCGATAAAATCGATCAAAATCTAACAGTGATTGTCTAAGATGCCTTAAATTACCATATTCAGCTGTTTTGAATAAATTGAGTACCACCCAAGAAGTACGTTTTACATATTTTTTACATCCTGAACTTTCTAAGCTTTTTATAAAATCAGCAAGAGCATCACCCTCGTCACTTTGAACATCAAAGCTTTTACCTATTAGTTTCTCTTTAATCGTCAAATATCGTTCAGCATCATCAGTCTTGTTATTTTTATTGTCGGTCTTAATTATTTCATCCTCGTTGGCAACTATTATTACTTTCAACCCACCATTCTCTACGTATTGATTAATATACCCTAATATTTGATGTATTGGTAAAGCACATCGTTCCAAGTCATCAAAAACCAAAACTTTACCATCCAATTTTTTCAAGTACTCAGGTAGCTGAATATCTGGCAATCCACTTGCTATGTCCAATTCACTTTTTTTACCATCAAGGTTGATTTTCAAGGTAGTCATTAATGCTCCTTTTAGGATTTTGGCGGCAATCTTCATTCCTTTGGAGGCGAGAATTGGGTGTAATTGCTCAAAAAAACTTTCTTCAATTTCACCATTCGAACTGACCCCATAAAGACTGACATAAAGAAAATCAATAGGATTATGTTTTTTTATGTAGTTCTTGATAAACCATGATTTTCCATTTCCCCAATTACCTCTAAGTAATACTGCAAATTCAGGACTATGCTTGAGCGAAATGTAATAATCTAAATAGCGAGTAATATGTACATTATTTGTCGTCGACATTTGAAAAGGTTAAGTTTTCGTAACTGCAAAATAATAATTATCATCAAGAATTTGATCAGCCAAACTCAAAACACAACAGCAATTTGAAAGAAAGATTGTCTTACTTCTCTTTTCGATTACCAAGTCATTATCTTAGCTGATCACCTGAAGAAAATACTTTAACAATGATAAATTTTGCAAGCGAAAACTACGCCGGCGTACAGGCCGATATGATGCAGGCGCTAATTGATGTCAATAAAGGCAACGAGCCCTCCTACGGCAACGACGCGGTTACTGCCGAAACTATCGGACTGCTGAAAGATATATTAGGAAACGACATAGAAATATACTTTACTTTTAACGGAACCGGCGCTAATAATTTCGGGCTGGGTAGTATAACGGAAAGGTATAACTCCATCTTTTGCGCTGATGTGGCTCATTTATATGTGGATGAATCCACCGCACCGGAATCATTTATTGGCTGCCGTATTTATACAATTCCATCAGAAAGCGGAAAAATAAGCGCTGAAAGTTTGCGACGGGCTATAATACGTGCAGGCGACATCCATCACCCTCAACCTAAAGTAGTATCCTTAACCCAACCAACAGAATACGGGACGGTTTATACACCTGAAGAGTTAAAATCGATAAAAGACATCTGCATAGAAAACGATATGCTACTACATGTAGATGGTGCGCGTTTTTTCAATGCCGCGGTTTATTTGGATGCCTCGCTTAAACAAATGACAGAGCATATCGATATCCTAACCCTTGGGGGCACCAAAGCCGGGATGATGTTTGGTGAGGCAGTGATCTTCTTCCATAGCAAATCCAACAGCTCCTATAAATATCACTTGAAGCGGAGCATGCAACTGGCATCCAAAAACCGTTTCATTGCTGCTCAGTTTCAGGCAATGCTTAAGAATGATCTTTGGAAAGACCTCGCACAACATACAAATGATCTGGCTAAACGCTTTGAACAGGAAATAAAAGATATACCAGGCATTTCAATTGCTCACCCCGTTCAAACCAACGCTGTTTTTCTGACTATGTCGCCAACATTATATGAGAAAATGCATCAACATTTCCATTTCTATTACTGGAACGATCTGAGAAACGAAGTGCGATTGGTTTTCTCCTTCGATAATACGGTCGATGAAATACTTGAATTTGTTAGATTATTAAAAGAATATACAAGAGAATAGCACGAAGCTATTCTCTTGTTATTTTATTTTACCTTATCCGATAAAGGCACGAGTTTAGCCTTTAGGTCAGGATCTTTCATATTCTTGTCCAGCGGAAATATCGGATGTTTTAACCTTTTATAAGGTAAGTGCTCGATGTCCTGGTCTACGCCGCCTGGTGTTAATGCCAGCAGCCAATCGGCACGCATATTATATAGTTCAGGCTCAAGGTAGCCGATTTTAACTACAACAATATCAGCGGTCCTCGGATTAAGACCCAATTTTGTAAAATCCTTTTCGTGGTGATATGGCTTTCTTTTTTGGGTTACAATGATATGCACACTTCCCATTTTTATCGATGCTTCCACTTCAGCGTCCACATCGCCTTTTACAATAGATTCGACTGTGCCGGCAATATGCACCGGCGGAGCAAGCCTGTGATCTACTTTGGCCCCGGCATAACCATCTACATGGCCGCCTACACCCGCCGCCAATACTTTTTTTATCAGCTCAGGCCCTGGTATAGATGCATAGATCAGTGACGGCCCCTTATCCGTTTTAAATTCCGGGCGCTTCAATATTTGTGTTATTGTCCATGTAACGTCTCCTGCCCCACCTGCTGTCGGGTTATCGCCTGAGTCGCTGATGTAGAACGGATGTTTGGTGCTTGCGATGGCTTTATCCAGGCATTCTTTTAAATTACCGGTCGGCGCTACAAACTTAAACTCCTTGCGAACATCCCAAAAGCTTTTAGCCAGATTCTCTGCTGTGCCGGTCACTTTAGCTTTATCATCGCCGGTTACCATTACTACTGCATGATTTCGCGGTTCATCGGCCCAGGCATAGCCTATCCATATGGCAGCGTCAACAATACCTTCCTGTTTAGCAGCAGGCCACACTTTTTGATATAGACTTTTTCCCGGTTCAATGCGTGTGCTGGTCTTCTCTCCCGGCAGTAAAATTGGAACCGCTATATAAGCTTTATACTTAGGCTTACCTTTTCCGTCCTCAAGGCGTTCAATCAGGTTGGTTACAGCCCGGCGTTTAGTTTGTATCGCATCTTCGTGTGGCGCCATACGGTAGCAGGTAATCAGGTCGCTGTTCTCTGCTAATCGCCATGAAACATTACCGTGCAGGTCCATTGCAGTTGAGATGATGGTCTTTTTACCAACTAACTTTCTTATCCTGACAAGAAAATCGCCCTCCGGGTCATCCAAACCAACCACGCTCATCGCACCGTGTATATCATAAAACAAGCCATCATAAGGCCCATGCTTTTTAAGTGAATCCAAAGCTTTTCTTACCAATGATTCATATGCCGCCCTGGTAACCGCTCCTCCCGGCAATGCATGTCCGTCTATCGTTGGTATCCATATCGCTGCTTTGCGAACTGCAGAATCAGGCGCCCAGAAAGGGTAAATTGAGAAAATGGCATCACCATATTTTGCATGAAATGCGGCCTCATCCGTCAATGCGGGTGAAAAGGTACTCGATTCAATGCCTAAACCTGCAATAGCAATACGCGGCAGGTGTTTCGCAGGTGGATTAGGTTGCGCTACAGCAACTGACACTGCCAGGCAGAGGATCAATAAAAAAGAAAACTGCTTCATAGTTGGAAGATTTATTTGGTTAGCGTAATATTTAAGCCCTTTCTTAAAGTGTTGTGAATTTCGGCAACTTGATCAGTATGGGCAATCAGTGCCTCTATCTCAGTCTGCGGAACGTCGGATGTTACCTTTGCTTTGTATTTGAAATTAAAGCCAGGCTCTCCTTCTGCACCAAACTCGCCGGTTACTTCTACTTCAACACCTTCAACTTCAATATTTCTTTTGGCTGCTTCGCGATAGATATCATTGCAGAAACAAGTAGCCAATGCAAGTAGCAATAACTCACCTCCATTAATGGATGATCCATATCCCGTTGATTTTGCAGCAATATGCATTTGTTTCATTGCATCATTGGTCTGTACCTCAACTTCATGCTTATTAAAGCTGCTTTTTATAGTTGCCGACATTAGCATAGGACTAAAATTGTTGTTTTAGGTGATGTACATCAAATATAATGAAGTCCTGTTCTATTTCATACCTATAAGTATTTGTTTATATGGCTTGCATCAACTAAATTAACCGTTTATTACCCCTTGCCTTAAAAAATCAATGCAGATAACCCATTAAATGACCAACTGGCAAAAACTTTTACTGATAGCTATTCTGTTTTCTGCATGCAAAAAGCCATTTGTCCCGCCGGATGCATTAACCAATACCAATAAATATCTCGTAATCGATGGTGTGATCAACGCTGGAAGTGATTCCACATTTATAAAGTTGAGCAGGACTAAGAAATTTGAAAATGGTATTAACATCGACCACGAGACCGGGGCTCAGTTAATAGTAGAAGGCGATGACAATAGTAGCTATCCCTTAGTCGAGACAATGCCAGGCACTTATGCATCAGCGGGCCTGAATTTGAATAATGCCCATAAATACCGCCTCAGGATCAAAACTACCAATGGCGAGGTGTATGTTTCGGACTTTGTAGTAGTTAAAAACTCACCGCCCATCGATAGTGTGGGCTTTACTGCACAACCATCACAAATGATCATTTATGCAAATACGCACGATGCTACAAATAGCACCAAATATTACCGTTGGGAGTATACAGAGGCCTGGAAATTTCACTCAACCTATGAATCCTTTTGGAATGGCACAGCGCCGAGAGCCAAGGAAGATTACGTTTATTTTTGCTATGGGAAAGACACTTCAAGTTATATTACATTGGCTAATACAAACAAATTAACCAACGATGTAGTTTACCAGGAGCCAATAACAACTATTGACCCATCATCGGAAAAAATAGAAATAAGATATAGCATCCAGGTAAAACAATATGCCCTTACTAGTGATGCTTACGACTTTTGGGATAATTTGCATAAGAATAACGAGACAAACGGGACAATTTTCGACGCGCAGCCGTCAGACAATCAAACGAACTACCATTGCCTCACCGATCCGGGAGAACTTGTAGTGGGTTATTTAAGTGTGGGAAGCGTTGCGACTAAACGTGTATTTATTGACCGGGATCAACTGTTATCGTCTTACAACCCGCACTATCCATTTGATGGTGGATGCCAAATAGATACCGCCTATTATTCAAAAAACCAATATGGTATATTTGCCAATCCGTCTTATACAGCTATCGATGGCTTCTATCTTACGCCACCCGCACCGCTTGGTGCACCAACTCAAATAACCTATTCCACACGTGACTGTGCCGATTGTACTACCCGGGGTGTTACACAGCCTCCTTCTTTCTGGAGATAGGTAATTTTTCTATTTCTTTACTTCAAAATAAAAATGCTGTGTGCCGGCTTCCCCGTTTTGAGCTATCCCTTCAATTACGCCGATATAACGTCCTGGCTTGTCGCTTGTATAAAATGACAGTTTGCGTGTGCCTTTCTGATCGGTTCCGGCATCAGGGTTCCAATACAATACATTTCTAAAGTCAGGTATGGTGCTGCTACGTTCCTGATCTGTATCATAAACCGGCGAATAAAACTTACGGTCCAACTGCAAGCCATCGTAATCAAAAACCATAGCGCGAGGGTCCAATTCTGTAGTTGCACTTGAGCCGTTATAGGATGTAAAATGCAATATTCCATTAAATACAACCGGACCATAGAGGTAATTAGAGGTAACAACATCCAGCCTTTTGATCTTTAAGGGATCAAGGTTATAAGCCTTGTCAATATCGAAAATAGGTTTGCTATCCAATATCACCAATGGTTCACCGGGCAGCATAGACTTATCACGAATGATCTGAAAACTTCGCTTACCATGATCGCGTGTTATGACTACCAGCCTGACATATTCATGCACTACTTCTTCAATATTAGTGAAGCGGGTATAATCGTCTAACAAATAAGTATAGTCTGGTTTGCCATAAAACATAGTGCTGTCTGCTGATGATTCATTAAATTGTTTTATTTGTTTGGCAAAAAAGATATTCTGCACTTGCATATCTAAACTGCGCCTTACTATTTCATTCCTCATTTCAGAATTTACAGTAAATGCAGGTAATTTTTCCTGTATATATTGATCACTAAACGGGCTAGTTACGTTGATGTGATATATGCTATCCTGTTGCCATTTGTTTTGCATAATAATCTCCCTCGGTCCATAAAAATTCCTGGTATTGAAGAGTAATCTGCCTGTTGAATCACTTTTGGTAACGTAGAGCTGATTTTTTGGCCCGGTGACAGTCAGATAAGTAAAGATATCTTTAGCTGGCTGATTAGTTTGGCTATTTACCAACGTGCCTGTAACGATATGTCCCGAGTATTCGGGCATAAATTTAAACCGGGGCTTTTCACCTGTTAATATTTTAGTCCAGTCAAATTGCCTCCAGCCTTGTGTGAGCAGCAGGTTATCTAATGCCTGGTTAGCTTCTTGGTTATTATTGTCAATATAATAGTCCGGTGATTCAACCCTTCCTTTCAAATCTGCACTTAGCCATAAATAGCTTGCAATGTGCATGGCGTCGTCTTTCTGCAATGAGTCAAGTTTGTAGACAGATACCGATAAATTAGCAGCCTCTTTTGTTGATATATTGAGATCGACCTTAGCACGCTTATCATACATCGTAGCATCGGTATTAGCAGCTATAGTTAATTTTCGATTTGGTCGTTTAAATATCAATCTTTCACATAACGGTCTTTGCTGATCATCAAACAGTGTAACATAACTTACTCCATCAACAATTTTAGCTTTATCAATATTAAAATGAACGATTCCATTAGATAATGTCCCCTTAGTTCCCGACTCAATAACATGACGATTATGCACCACCAGGTACACTGCTTTTGTTGAGTTATTATCTGGATTCTGAATCGATGCCTCCCATTGGTTATTCTGATTAGTTACACAAAGTACATACCCCGCAGGACTTATTTCGGGAAAATCCTTTACAATTTTATCTGAGCCGGTTTTGATTATAGCCTTATATCCGGATGTTTCAGTTGGAGTGAAATCAAAACTTCCTATTCCAAATTTTAAAGATTTGAACCTTGCAACAGTATCATTTTGCGAATTGATAATTGTTCCTGAACAATCGCGGCCTTTACCATCGAAACCAGCCACCTTAAAAGCTACCTTACTATTTAAACCTTTTACCAAATGACCTCCTTCGGGTAAAAATTGCACATCATAAGACGATGCTGGTTTTGGTTGTTCAGGAGACGCTTTGACCGTATTTAAAATACTGATCTGCTTTTCGAAATAATACCCGGCATCAAAATTTTTCATCCAGTTAGTGTACGCCCTTAGCATGTAATTGCCTGTGCCTACTGAAAACGGCAAATAAAATGAGCCATACCCCACCCCATTTTTCATGGCAATTTTTGCCTGTAAAACCGGGGCATGTTTGTAATCCAGTATTTCTACATAAACAACTTTGCTTATATCAAGTAGTTTATTGGTAGCACCGTCGGTATTATATATTTTAAACCAAAGTATTTCTCCGGTCAAAAAAGCGTTTTTATTTACATGCACATATAATTTTTCAGTCAGGTTATTTTTTTGATATGCTTCGATTTTTCTTTGCAAATCAGGCAATTCCTGCGCATGAGAATTAACAAGTCCCATTTCTATCACCAGGTAAGTGATGATAATTAAAGATTTCCTGATTCTGCCGATTCTCTTCCTTGTCATCTAAAACCTGATATTATAGTTAATAAATGGAATTGGTCTTGCAAATATTGACAGTTTGTAACCGCTGATATTCCCACCCTGCTCAGTAAAGAAAGTTGAATAGGCATTGGCTCTTCCTGTCAGGTTATACACCCCGATGTTCCATGAATTGTGAGTTTTTTGATGAACCTTGTGGTTACCCTCAATATTCATGGAAATATCTGTTCTGAAATAGTCTGGAATGCGATAGGAATTACGGTCTGAATACAATACCCTCACCCCGCCACCCAGGTAGTACTCAGTAATTGGGTAAGTGATTGGCCTGCCTGTACTATAAGTTACGCCTAATGATATACTAAAGCGCTGACTAAACCTATAATTGCCATTAAAGTTAACCGCATGTGGTTTGTCATAGTTGGCCGGGTAGTAAGCCCCCC
>JAFDZM010000041.1 GCA_018266915.1 Bacteroidota bacterium
TACCAACATATTACCCCTATGGGGTATGTGATAAAGATGTGGGTACACGGTAGCTGATCTCAGGGGAGGCCGGTAGGGGTAAACAAAATTTTGTTTTTCCAGCAATTTTACTTAGTTTTAATTACGCCCTTAATTGCTGATTATAAACATCTTCCGAACGTACTATACTACCCTGCTGCGGTAATTTCCGGCTACTAACACGAGCTACAATAACAGCCCTATAGTACTACCTTATTAACCTTTTTTCTTTAAACCTTTTAATTAAACCGAAATGAAAAGAATCACCCTTTCTCTTCTTATCGCACTGGCTGTCCTGTTTGTATTTTCAGTTGACAAAGCCAGCGCACAGGACAAACCCGTTCATCAAAAAGACATGATTGGCGACAATCCTACCGCTGATCAGGACGATATGGCCGTTGCCAATTTTACCAACTGGCTGGTAGGCGGCGATGCCGACAAAGCCGCAACATTACTTGCTCCTGGTTTTAAAAGCTATGGCCCCGCTCCTTCCGATTCGGGAAACGCCGAGCAATTGGTAACAGGATGGAAAGAAAATTATAAAAACCAATCAGACCGCAAAGTGAACTTCGTTTTAGAATCGTTCCACGTTAAATCTGGCGATTATATGGGAAACTGGGTGGCTGTTTGGGGCGACTATACCTTTACCTCGATGGGCAAAACGGTAAAGTTCCCTTACCACTGTGTTTACAAAGTAACTAACGGCAAGATCAATTCGAGCAGGATATATTTCGACAATCTGTATATCGTGCAGCAATTGGGCTATAAAGTTACCCCGCCAACAGGGAGTAATTAATAGCCTGATCACACCATTACGGGCTGTTTGCTACGAAGCCCGTTCTTACAATAAGGACGGGCTTTGTTACAAAAAGCGTCATTGCGAGAACGAAGTAATCCCAAACTGTACAGGGCGAATAGGACGGTGTAGAACTTGCATAGCGCTCTGCTAATCGGGGATTATTGATATATGTTTTTGTTTTTTTAATGGTATCAATGAGCTCCCTTTGGTCGGTTGCTTCGTCGCTCACTCCTCGCAATTGTAAGGGTTTAGTAATTCGCAGACAGAATAGCGGGTTATTTTTT
>JAFDZM010000042.1 GCA_018266915.1 Bacteroidota bacterium
TAAACAATATTCTGGTCCCGTTTTGCCGCCAGCTGCATTTCTTCCGTAATTTCTTCACCAAATTTTACGATATCAAAATCAATGAAAGCGGGAGCCATATGCCCCATTTCAAGTTTCTCAAGCGAAAGAAAGTCATCCAGTATACCTGTAAGGTTGAAAGTGGCTTTTTTGATTTTGACGGTGTGCTGCGTGATATGTGGATTATTATCAGTTATTTGTATGTTTTTTATCTTAGTAGCCCTCATCCATTAAAGTGCGATTTAGAACGATAGGTAAAGTGATGCAGCGTAGCGCGCCACATGGGGTGATTGGTGGGACTGATGCGCACGTGCGAAGCAATATTGGCGAATTTGCCCACTTCAGTATTAAATACTTGCACATCTTTTACGATGTAGGCATAATCGAAAATGTCGGACGATAAAACCTCGCAACGCTGCCCAACTACCGTCCAGGCACCTATGCGAGTGTTTTAACTAATGCCGTTTCGTGTATCCACGATGCTTCAGTCATAGGGAACGGGCCACTCCATGGGTCGGCAAAATCAGCTAGTCAATTTGTATCATAACGTTTTGTTATAATCGTCATATAAGATATTTCCCCGGTTCATACCGACTCAATATTGTTTTATTCTGAGTCGACGATCGGAAGCAGTTCCGATAAATTGTTTATAACATAATCGGGGGCGGCAGTCTGTAACTGATCATATGTATGCGCCCCAGTAGTTATGCCTATACTTAAAATACATCCTGCATTTTTGCCCTCCTCAATATCGATGGTCGAATCGCCTACTTTAATTACAGTTTTACTATCATCTATACCAAATTCTTTCATCGCATACCAGATCATATCCGGGTTTGGCCGATTTTTGTGAACTTCCGTCGCGGTTACTAATTCATCAAATTCCCTTCCTTTTTCCCAACCCAGTTTGTCTATGATAGTTTGTGCGGTCTGGCGATCATATCCTGTATTCAGCACTCTTAGTATGTTTCTTTCCTTCAACCCGGCAAACAATTCGGTGGCATTCGGTTGCGGCAAGATATCCAATTTGTGATATGCTTCAGCTAGATGAACAATAAACCTCTGATAGATTTGGTTGGCCAGCGTTTCATCATTGTTATCTGCGTAAGCGCTCAATACATCCTTTATTGCCTGTAGCTTTTCTTTGCCCGCCCCTTGTGTCAATACTTCTTCGAGCGATAGGTCGAACCCTGCTTCGTTAATTGCTTTCTGAACAGTTTTATATACTACGTTATTTTCATCTATGGTGGTCCCGGCCATATCAAAAACCACCATTTTTATTTTATTTGCCATTAAGTGTATTCTTTAGCTTGTAGGGGTAGTTTATTTGTATTTAATTCTTCGTCAAATCATAGTTTCACCAACATTTTTATTTCATAGGTTTTGGTTTAGCTAAACTGAACATAGTTTATTATTTATTAACCAAATTACTGTTAAACTTTAGTTAATTCACTAGATATTTTTTGCAGGGCTGATTCGTCATTCATTTCAGTCATCATCTTTACCTGCCAACATGGCCGGGTAAGGTTTATTACCTTTGGCCGAATGCCATAAAATATGGTTCATTAAATCGTCGTTGCCGCTATCCACATGGTCGAACTGATGTTGGGAGGATGCTTTTGCATAAAATAACGATCTGCCTTTAAGTGCCGAAAAGCCGGGATTAATGTCATTGATCGCTATGCGGTTTGGGACTGCAGTATAGGTATAGCCTGATGGCCGGTCGGTAAAGCATTTGAACATAGGCAAAGCTGTAGCATCGATGACGTTCATGGGCGGGATACCCAGAATCTGTTCAATAGACCTTACAACACATGTTTGATTATAGTTGGTGGAAACGGTGCTTTGCAGGCAGCTATAGGCGCTTACCACAAACGCTGTAGTGCGATATGCGGATACGTGGTCCCAGCCATCCTGTGAGTCATCTTCAGTTACAAAGATGACTGTGTTTTTCCAGAAACGGCTTTTGCTTACTGCTTCGATGATACGGCCCAACGCCAGGTCATTATCTGCCACCATTGATCGCGGCTTAGGGTAACCAGGGCGGGTGCCTACGGTATGATCGTCTGAAAGCGCCATTACCATTAGGTTGGGCAATGCATCGCCGGGCTTTTGTTCGTAGTCATGCAATTCTTTGATAAATGCAGCGGCCCTTACCTGGTCGGTAATTTTCAGTTCATCTGATGCGGGATAGTTCTGTGACAGCATGGGCCTTACTCTTGATATGGTGCTGGTATTGTAAAACTCAAAGGGTTTCCCGTTTTGATAATTATTATAAATATTTGTCCAACTCAACTTATTATTATAATGTGGTTGTGAGGCTTCGCCATATATCCTGACTGTTTTGCCATGATCCGCCGCGTTGTTCCAAATAAATCCATTGGCATCATACACTAAGGCATCCTCCTGCACATGCGGATAACTGCGAAACCAGGCCCGTACGTTTTTCTCCACATAGTCGGTTACCATCGCAGCGTCGGTCCACTGATGGCCCTCTGCTGAGCATTTGCCTGAAGCGTAATAATTATCGAGTAACAGAAACTTCCGCGCTAACTGATGTTCATTAGGTGTTATGCTGTCGCCATATACACATAATGAAGGCATGCCATTCCCTTGTGGCATATCGCCGAGTACTTGGTCGTACGTGCGGTTTTCCTTTATAATGTACAAAACATGAGTAAAGACGGAAGGCTCACCAATACGCTCAGGCATAGGTCTTGGCGCAACATTTTTCCTCGGAGCCAGGTTTGCTATTTCCTCGCGAAAGGTCAAGTTAAGCTGTTTCACCTTCTTTGTATATTCTTTCAGACCATTATCATCCGGAATTGAGATAATAGATAAGGTCGCCTTTTCATGATGCGAGTTAAATGCATTAATAGCGGCCAGCTTACCCTGCGTAATAAACTCCTTTGTACTTATCCTTGAGCCTTCACCCTCCAGGTTTGTTACAAATAGTGTATTGCCGCTCAATACAAGTCCTCCCGGGTAAGCTTCTGTCGGGATAAAGCCTTTGACGAAAGAAGTCCCTTTCCCGTTTTGCGATGATTTATCACCCAGTTGAACTACAGCCACTGCATTGTCCATTCCGTTTGCAACATAAAGCTGTGAATTATCACGACTAAGTGTAAGTGCATTTGGCGAATCACCGATATAATGATTGTTCACCTGCAAAAGGTTAACAGGGATGTTTTCGCTGACTTTAAGATCCGGAATCGAGATCACAGAAACATTGTCACTGTTAGCATTGGCTACATATGCATACTGCCCGTCGCTGCTGGTTGCTATTGCGTTTGGATGTAATCCAACCGCTATTTCTTTCTGCGTCGAGCCGTCGGTAGCAAAAACCTGCACACTCCCGGTTTGCGTAGCTCCTGTTTTAGGAGCGATGTAAGCTTTACCGTATGGAACCCCGGCCGTTTCCCAGCTTAATGTATCAGCACCCGGATCGCCACCACCCCAGTTGGTTACCAATATTTTATCACCAGAGATAGCAATGCCGTAGGGCGCTACACCGGTGGGTTTCGTCCAAACGGTTTGCTTTGCCGAAAGATCGATCTTGACCAATTGATTGTTGCCGTTTAAAACTACGTAAAGAAAATCTTTGCCATTTTCATTGTTGAGGGCCAATTCATTCGGGAGCGCGAGTGGTGACGGAGCTTTGGGTTTAAAAGCAATAGTATCCTCTATTTGTATTTTCTTCCCATCCCACTTAGCCTGCAAAACATAGGAACGATGATTATCTTCATTGGCAGCACTCCAGAATAGCTGAGTTTCACTGCCTGCATTACGCACAACCAAGCCCGAATAGGTGCTCATCAGACCGCCAAGCTTACTGTCGTTTTTATAGGCCCAGTTAGCAATTACCTTATTGCTGGTAGTATCAATCACTGTAATATCAAAACGACCCTCTATTACTAAAATCGGCGTATTGGGTATTAACCGGGCTGTCAAGCTATGATTCTCAAAATTGGGGTCACCAAAGCTTATCGTTTTTCCTGCAGGATATATCAGCCGGTTATAAGGCATCATTACAGGCAATACTTTGTTAGTTAGTGTGCTGTCGTCGTAAGCGAAGTGTGCGTTGGTTTGTGCGTTTTCCACACTATTACTTTTTTGAATAGGGTGGCAGGCGCTCAAAAAAATGAGACTGCTTATAATCAAAAGCAAATAAATTATGCAAGTTTTCATAATATCATGGGAACTAAAATTATCGCCGTTAAAGTTAACCAAATCCCATTTTTGATGAAACCATTTGAGTTCCCTCATGATTATTTTATTGTAAAATATATATGGCAAAAGAAATAACCCTGAACCGCGTATTTGTTGGTATGCAAATTGGATCAATAAAAACGAGACCGCCGCAAACTATTAATGGTTAAAGGTAGTTATCCTCGTCATGTATCGAACAGAAGGATGGTGAGCAAAACCCTAATTAACTTAGTATGAGTCCGTTTAAAAACTTTAGTCCATCCTGGATTTGGTTGACTCACTGTAAATTCTTTAAATAATTGTATTACAGCATGTTTACGCGATGAATATCTTGACTTTTATAGGCTGAATTTTGATATTTATCTTAAAATTTAATGATTATGCTTGAAAAAGTCTCAGCTTGACGAAATGTTTTACAAATATTTAAGCGGCTTTATTTCACTGCACACTATAATCCCAATTATCCGTCCTGAAAGATGACACTGGTAGGCCGTCAGTGCCATAAAGATCACCAACCACAAAATCTTTAAAAGCATATCGCACGGCCACCGGATACTTTACTACAGAACTGCTTACAATAACTGTGCTCCCTTTGATCGTTGCCTTTGCAGGATAAAAGTGTTTATCGGCCCCGGCAATTTCAAAGGTGGTCATCTCTTTCAGAAATGAAGTTAGTCCGTTATAGGCATTTTTGAACCTTATTACTGCTTCCCCATTGTTGATCTTCATAGAATCATATTCAGGGCTTTGGTATCCGAATCCCTGAATGCCATAGGTCCTGGCCAATGAAAGATAAGCAAGCCTTAGCCCCACGGGCTCTTTGCGCGGCGGGTGAATAGTCGACTGTTCACCGATATCCATCGTTACCGCCATACCGCTATTCGGTATTTTAGCTTCGTCTAAACGCTGTACATCTCTCAGGAATGCGGAATTATATTTCCCGCCCTCGTGATAGGGTGGCAATTGGGCATAATCGTAAGGAGCAATCTGAGTATAATAGAATGGAAAATCGCCAATGCCCCATTTCGATCTTAATACTTTTACAAAAGTTACAAACAACGAGTCATATTGTGCAGGCTCCGAATAATTAGATTCGCCCTGGTACCATATCGCACCTTTGATGCCATAGCCGATAACGCCGTGCAGCATGGCTTTATATAGCGTAGTAGGAGTGCGGCTAACCTCTTTAATAGAATCAGTCGGAGCCGGGATCTTTATTTCAGGAAATGCTTTTAGGGTAGCCGTGTCCATCCATGCCTGTACGGACGATCCGCTATAACTGCAATTGATGAGCCCGATAGGTACATGCAGCATCTTGTAAAGCTCACGTCCATAAAAATAGCCCACTGCGCTGAACTTTGATACAGATTCCGGCGATGCTTCCTGCCATTGACTTGGTTTAATATCATGCTGCATTGTGGTAGCAGAACCGTGAGGGACAGTAAATAATCTTATCTGATCATTTTTTGATTCGACTATAGCTTCGTTTGATCCGATCACAGGCTGACTCTTGAACCCTTTCATCGGGATATCCATATTTGACTGGCCCATGCACATCCATACTTCGCCCATCAATACGTTATGCAGCATTAATGGCTTGCCATCGGTAATGGTTAAACTATAGGGCCCTCCAGCTACAGGCGTAGCTATTTTTAGTACAAATTTACCAGTCGGGTCACATATGCCCTCATATATTTTTTTACTCCAGGATGTGGTCATCCTGATTTTTGTTCCTGGCTTATCCCAGCCCCATATTGATACCGTGGCCTTCTGCTGCAATACCATGCCATCTGTAAACAAACCTGCAAGTTTTACTTGTGCATCTGCGTAAAATGGACAAAGAATGATACTCAATATTACTATGGAAAACGATAGAAAGGTATGCTGTAATTTCATGTCAATTTCAAATGTATAGCATCTCTTATTAAATGATGGCAGGAGTCGGCCTGATTGGATAACATCATATAATCATTGGATAAACTATTAAAATGTGGGGTGGTAATAGCTGGTAACTTTACCTATCAGAACGTCGCGAAACTGCGACAAGCAAAAACCCGATTGGCTTAAAATAAAATGAAAAAATCCTATATCGTTTTCCCTGGACTCCTTTTAATGTCGCTATCATTCAATTCATATGCACAAAACGCGGGGAAGGTTAAACCTGAGGCAAAAGCTGAGATGACAGCAGGTTCCGGTAGCCATGAAAAGGCCGTTCAGTTTGTAGCGTCTCTCAATCTCACCGACACAGCAAAAGCAGCGCGTGTAACTTCAGTAATAGAAACCCATATGAACGCAGTGCACGATTGGCATAATAGTCATGCCTACACATTAACGCCCGAGGGAATAAACCCGATAACAGGCAAGATTTTTAGTAAGCTGGAGAGGCAACTGATCATCGACTCAACCATACCCCAAACGGTACATGACGATCTGATGAAAGGCCTTCGTAAGGATCTGACAGAAGACCAGGTTGCTGAAATATTGGATAAATACACCATTGGTAAAGTAGCATTTACCATGAACGGCTATAAATCGATCATACCAGATATGACTTTGGCCGAGGAGACTGAAATTCTAACCAACCTTAAATTAGCACGGGAGCAAGCTGTTGATTATAAGGATGTGAAGGAAGTGTCGATCATTTTCAAGATATACAAAACGAAGAACGAAGATTATCTGAACAATCACGGCCGCAACTGGAAACAGATTTATAAAAGTTACGTGGATAAGGTGCTGGCACAGAAAGCAGCCAACAAGAAAGAGAACTAATGGACAAATAGCCGGTGCTATGCGGCACTGGCTACATTCTCTTCACGTTTTACTTTAAGCCATCCTTTGAATAATAATTTCTGATCAAGCACAGGTTTCGGGAAAAACAAACTGGCCACATATCCTACGCCGATCACTATAAAATGGCTATAAACACCCAACATCAACTTGTTATGGTTAAAGTTGTATTCGCCAAAATCTAATAAAATAAACTTCTCTTTGCCGCTGCCCATTTTGGTTGAAGTAAGAACTGCATAAGCGGTGAAAAGAACACAAGCGATGATGCCAATCGTGACGCCCTGCTTGTTGGCTCTTTCACTGAAAAGGCCAAGCAAAAATATACCTGCAATACCGCCCGAAAATATGGCGTAAAGGGTAAATACGATGCCAAGGACACCTTCGTCACCAGCTTTCAGATAGAGGGCCGCGATCAGTAAAGACGCTATCCCGGCCAAAACAACAATCCATTTTCCTGCTTTCAGGTATTGTTTGTCAGATCGATTGGGGAAAATTTGTTTATAATAATCTTCCACACCCACAGCGGCCAGGCAATTCAGATCAGCGCCAAGACTGCATACTGCAGCCGAAATAAGCGAAGCGATGATCAAACCTACAACTCCAGTAGGGATATTATTGATAATGAAATACGGAAACACTGCATCAGGCTTGATACCTGCCGGTAACGGGTTCTGTGTGTGATAAACAAAAAGCGCCGTGCCGATGAACATAAAAAGTGCCCACACAGGTACAAGCAAAAATACGCCCATCAGAGAAGCTTTTATTGCCGATCTATCAGACTTAGCAGTAAGGTATCGCTGCACGATGGTTTGATCTGTGCCGTATTTCTGTATGCCATAAAATATCCCGTTGATGGCCATTACAATGAAGGTGAGCTTTTTGAAGTTGATGTCATACGGTCCGAAACCTGTATGTCCCGTACTCTGGGCCACATCCCATACAGTTGCTGGGCCACCATGTACCGAGTACAGAATGATAACCAAACAAGCTATACCACAAGCAAACAACATGAAGCCCTGTATTACATCCAGCCAGATAACAGCCTCGATGCCGCCGAACAATGCCAGGATAATGATCACTACGCCAATGACAGAAATAATTGCTATGGTATTCACACCGGTCAGGTTTGATAGGGCCAACGCCAGCAGGAAAAATACTGTTCCCATCTTTGAAAAATGGGCAAAAACAAACCCCAGGGAACTATAATACCGCACGAATGACCCAAATCGCTTTTCGAAATATTCGTAAGTGCTTAACCCTATTACTTTGCGATAAAGCGGAACGATAAACCATATCATTGCCAGCAGAACGATGGGCACCATCAGGCCCTGTACCAGCAGTATCCAGTTGGAAGAATAACCTTCGCCCGGATAAGCCAAAAAGGTAATGCTGCTGATGAGCGTAGAAAGTATAGAGAAGCCAATTGCCCACGAGGGTATTCTGCCGTTGGCTGCAAAATAGCTTCGGGTCGAATTTTGTTTTTTGGAGTACCTAAAACCGAAATAGATCGAAAAGAATAAAAAGATCGCAATAATAATATAGTCCAGAACCTGCAGGTGATTGCTCATGTTATCAAATTAATTTTCGGGTTCAGAAATTCCAGGTATCAGCCGGCCAGTTATAACTACCCGGTTTAAGGGTCAAAAATAAATTTTCCCTGCCATTCGCCTTTAATTTTATCACACCTGGGGCAAGCAGATTTAGGGGAATGAGCCGGCCCAAATTCAAACGTCTTATAATAGCTGCAGCCGTGGAGCCACCTTCTATCAGTAATTCTTTAACCGCAATTCTCTCGAATACTTTTTTTACAACCATCGCTTTTTTATTACGAAGGCTTGTCGCGGTTATTGTATCATTTGCCGAAATAGAATGATGAATGGCTATGATTGCCTTCCCGTGTTCATTCAATAAAGTTAAGATTTCGTTAGCCCAATTATCAAAAGCTGTTTCTGATGGCTGCAGCGAAATTAGAATCGCAGAAGGCATATAGCTTACCGGTCCACCAACCCTTATTACTTTGGCAATGGCCGCCTGGCTTTTGCCGAACGTGCTTCCGCAAACAAATAATGCCGGGTATGTTAATTCAGGCGTCTCATTTTGTGCTAATCGCCGACGCAAATTGAACGACTCAAGTAATGATTTAAAAAGACCAGCCCCACCTGCAAGAAGGGTCTCATTATCGGCTCGTTTTACCCATTTGGTTATTTCTTCTTCTGTTAAGCACTCGCCTACAACAATTCCGCTTTCCGGCAATTCGTCATTGTTTTTGTGGATGTGAACGGTGTCTTGATCAGCCTTCAGCATATCATGTATGTCCGGACTTGTAATAGAAAATTCGGGATCGCCGGCGAAACTGGTCAGATGAATAAGTTGATCATTAATAAAATACCGGCCATTTTTTATGATCCGCCCTAAAGCCGGATTGGCCGGTATAAGCAAGGCCTTTTTAAGATGCAGTTGTTGCAAGTGAATAGCCAGTTCCCCTAGTACATGGCCGCGAAGCACCGAATCAACTTTCTTGAACACCAGGCCCGGCTTAATTTCAGCAAGTTTTGCCGTTAATAGCTGCGTTGCCAACAGGGCCTCTTTCTCAGGCATGGAACGCGTATCGGTGGATATGATCAATAGATCAGCATCAGATTTAAGGTCATTATCGCAAATAATCTCAATACTCAGGTCATAGCGCAATCCAAGTCCGCCAATTTCGGCAGCGCCGGTCAGATCGTCAGCTATTACCACTATCATCACACAATTATTTGTTTCCTGTACCGGCTTAATTGTACTGCCGACTCAATTGCCAGCAGCATGGCGTCAGGGCTGGCAATGCCTTTACCTGCAATCTCAAATGCCGTCCCATGGTCAACCGATGTACGTATAATAGGCAGGCCAAGTGTGATATTTACTCCCTTAACGCTTTCCATTTGCTTCTTTTTGGGGTCCCATTTAAACCCGGCAAGCTTGAAAGGAATATGCCCCTGGTCGTGATACATGGCTACTACTCCGCCGTAAGCGCCAGTAGCTGCTTTAGCGAATAAGGTATCGGGTGGGACAGGCCCCTCTACATTATATCCATGCCGTTTTGCCTCTTCAACCGCAGGCAATATTTCCTGATCGTCCTCGGTGCCGAACAAACCGCTATCGCCGGCATGAGGATTCAACCCGGCAACGCCTATTTTAAGATTCGTTTCTCCCAGGCTATTCAGACCATTATGTAAGAGTTCTATTACCTCCAATATGCGTTCCTTTTTTACCAGGTCGCAAGCTTTGCGCAACGACACGTGAGTAGAAACGTGGATCACCTTCAAGTTGTCCTCAACCAGTAGCATGGCGTATTTAGGCGTATTAGTATAGTGAGCATATATTTCGGTATGCCCGGCAAAATGATGCCCTGCCTCGTTGATCGATTTCTTATTGATCGGTCCGGTAACGGTAGCATCAACCTCGCCTGTCATCGCCAGGTCTATCACTTTTTTCACCGCCGCAAAGGATGCTTCTCCGGCCATTGCTGATATCTGGCCAAACGCCAGTTTATTTAGCTTTACATTCCGAAGATCAAGTACATCAATTTTGCCGAATTCGAACCTTGCTTCAGATACGGTTTTTATAATATTTACTGTCGCATCGAGCTTTAGCCGTTTGATGATATCGTTAAATACACCAGCATCGCCCACCAGTACGGGATTGCAAACCTCGTAAACTTCGGCGTTCAACAACGCTTTAACGGCAATTTCGGGGCCTATACTTGCGGGGTCGCCCATGGTAATTCCTATAACCGGATTATCAGACATTTGTATTAGCATTTATGGGTAAGTTGTTTTTTGCCAGCGCGTGGCGATAGTTTTTTAGAAGTTTTTCTCTTTCTCCATCGGCCATCGGGTACAATGGCGGAGCTACATATTCGGCGCAGAGACCGGCATCATTCATGAGTACTTTAAGGGCCCAAAGCGATTCGCCCAGCGACTTACCCCTTTGGTAAATATCGCCAAATGCGTCCGAGGTTTTTTGAAGCTTAAGAGCGCGGTCGTGGTCGGATGCTTTTACTGCATTAACCATTTCGTTATAAATTCCCGGGCAAAAATTACCGGTACTTGGCACCAGGCCATCGCTTCCGTTAATCAATGCCTCTGCTGATTTTGGCGCCCAACCCAAAAAGTGGCAAAAGTCCTCGCGGGTCGACCATAAACTGAGCGATTCTTTTAACCTTTCATCACTTCGCTCCGAATCTTTGGTACCAATAATGTTTTCGTGCCTGCTTAGTTTATCTATAATATCAAGCGGAATAGACATACGTGTAGTTAACGGAATGTTGTAAATGATCACCGGGCCCGTTATTGCTTCAGCAAGCTGCTCGAAATACTTTAACATCTGATCCTCAGAAAGTATATAGTAGGAGGGCAGCATGGCCACAACCGCATCTGCTCCATTATCAAATGCTATTTTTGCCAGCGTTACTGATTCTTCAAAACAATTAGCCGATATGCCCGCATACAATAAATCGCCCGTCGATTTTAATTTGCCGGCTGCAACCAGGTATTCTTTTTTCAGATCAAATGAAAGAGAAGACGATTCGCCAGTAGTACCGTTGATAAATGGCATTGCGTGATGTTCATGAAAATAATTGAACATTTTCGCGAGCGCCTCATGGTCCAGTTTCAGGTTTTGGGTAAGCGGCGTTACGGCCGGGACAATGACACCGCTATATTTTTTTTTATTGTTCATTAGGTTTAGTATGCTTCGTTGTAGATATATATCGCGTCCTCTTCGTTAATTTCTCTTGGATTATTTTTGAGCAGGCGTTGAATTTTCAAGGCATCTTTGGCCATCCAGGGCAAGGCTTCCAGGGGGATTGAAAGATCGCCTAATCGCGCTGGTATGCCGCATGCTTCAATCAATTGCTTTATCTTTTCAATGCCTTTTTTTGCGGTGCCGATATCATTGCTTTCTCTCTTACAGCCAAGCGCAACGGCCACATCGGCGTATCTTACCGGTGCTGCTTCCATGTTGAATTCCATCACATAAGGCAGCAGCAAAGCATTTGACAGCCCATGAGCCAGGTGGAACATGCTACCCAGCGGATAGGATAATGCATGAACGCCGGCTGTATTAACAGGCCCGAGACAAAAGCCGCCCAACAAACTACCCAGGGCTACTTTACTGCGTGCCTCAGCATTATTGCCATTTTGCACAGCCTCAACCAGGTTGTCAGCAATAAGGCGCATACCCTCAAAGGCATACATATCGATAAATGGCTGGGCGAACTTATTGGTGTAGGCCTCCAGGCAATGTGTAAGGGCATCCAAACCGGTAGCCGCCGTAATAGCAGGAGGGACGCTGATGGTGAGCAGCGGATCAACATAAACAATATCCGGCACCAGGTAAGGACTGATAAATCCTTTTTTCTGATTATCCTCATCGTCGATCAATATCGCATTTGGTGAAACTTCGCTTCCCGTTCCCGATGTTGCAGGCACACAAACCAATTTTTTCGACCGGCCTTTGAGCAAACCAATTCCCACAATGGAAGCCAATGGCTGACGATTACCTGCCAGTGCAGCAACCAATTTGGCAACATCAAGCACGCTTCCTCCTCCAATGCCTATAACAATATCTGCGTCCGCGGTCTCCGCTTCTGTCAACAGCTTTTCGAGATCGTTGTAGTAAGGCTCCTGCGTAATGCCGGTGTTTATTGAATAAGCAATACCGGAAGCGGTTAACTGCGCTAAAAATGTTTGCAAATTGGTAAGCAGTGGTTCAAGAGTTATGATAAATACTTTCCTGCAACCCGTATTAACGATCTCTTCGGGCAAACCTGCAAGACAACCATTGCCGAATACCAGCTTACCGGGAAAATGCATGGATAGAGGACATGAAAAGTCATTTGTCATAATTATTCCAATTGGGCGAACAACACAATTCTGAATATAATTGGTATTTAAGGCCCCAAGGGATTATTTGGGTATGGCCCTACATAAAAAATTCAGATTTTTTTCGATAACAAATGTATCGGGTGTTCCGACATCGATCTTGTATGATATAAGCAAGTCATTGTAGGATGTTATCATTGCTGGTGAATGATACTAAACGGTATGATATTTTTAGAATAATAGGGTGCCCGAAACTGCAGAAATTCAAATATCGCTAAAATGATTATTCCTGTGTGTTATTTGGGCATATAATGCAGGTATACAAAATATTAACGACAACGATTAAGTAAATTTTAAAGCCAGAAAGCTTGGTCTTGCACCAGGCTGACGATACTTTTGTTTCAAGTTAAGATATTATAGTATAAACCGTAGCGAGTGATTGCGATTTCGATCAACAGAGGGATTAGGAGCTACATTAACAGAACAAATATATGTCGGCTGTAAAAACTTTAGGACAATTTATTATTGAAAGACAAAGCGATTTTCCATACGCAAAAGGTGAGCTCTCCCGGTTACTGCGCGACCTGGCCATCGCAGCTAAAATCGTTAATCGCGAGATCAATAAAGCCGGGTTAGCCGACATTTTGGGAGAGGCCGGCTCGACCAACGTGCAGGGTGAATGCCAGAAAAAGCTGGATATTTATGCAAACGAGCAATTTATAGCTGCGTTAAAAAACGGTGGTGAGTGCTGCATCGTGGTATCCGAGGAAAATGACGAATACATTTATATCGATTCAGCAGTTTCAAAAGATGCAAAGTACATAGTCGCCATTGATCCACTGGATGGATCGTCTAATATAGACGTTAACGTTGCTGTGGGTACAGTTTTTTCGATTTACCGCCGTAAATCAGAGCAGGGCAAAGCAACCATGGAAGATATCCTGCAAAAAGGAACGGAACAAGTTGCGGCCGGTTATATTATCTATGGCTCGTCGACCATGCTGGTTTACACTACGGGCAAAGGAGTAAACGGATTTACGTTGGATCCATCAATAGGTGAATTCTGCCTATCTCATCCTGATTTAACCATTCCGCAGGACGGTACCATCTATTCTATTAATGAAGGAAACTACACACACTTTCCTGATGGGGTAAAAAAGTACATCAAGTATTGCCAGGTGGAAGATAGAAATACCAATCGTCCTTATACATCCCGCTATACAGGCTCGATGGTTGCCGATCTGCACCGCAACCTGATCAAGGGTGGCATATTTATTTACCCATGTACGGCAAGCTCCATGTACGGCAAGCTACGGTTAATATACGAATGCAATCCTATGGCTTTTATTATCGAACAGGCTGGTGGCTTAGCATCGAACGGTTACACCCGTATACTTGACCTGGATGTAAAAGAGCTTCATCAGCGTTCCCCCGTCTTTATTGGCTCCGAAAATATGGTGAAGGTAGCCGAAGAGTTTATGGCCTCTTTCTCACCCCAGGTTCTGAAAAGAACTTTTGAAGGTGTTGTCAGCATACAATAGAAAATCTTGCATACTTTAGTTTTAATTGAAAGGCCCCGGGGGATTGTGACCCCGGGGCTTGCTTTTTTAATAAGGTTTGGGGTTTTATTAATTCTTATAATTCAAAGGAACCACAGTTTTTAACGGCACCAGGCTGTTCAGATAAATCTCGATGTTGGTATATCCGCCGCCTTTTTTCGGCGTTAAAGAAGCATCAGATGCATCATGAGGGTTTAAACCATGTTTTGTTTCGTATTCATCAGGCATACCATCGTGGTCTGAATCCTTATAAGGAGTTCCTTTATATTCAGGATAGCCGCCAACTTGTGCTACATCCGTAATAATTCCTTTTTTGTACGAGTCGTCCGGCAAACGATGTTTAACCCATTGTTTGCCATTGCTGTTATTGGTACCGGGTACGTAAGAAATTACACCGGTGCGCACTTCTTTGATAACGCGGGTATCTACGGCATCTCTTTTTGGCAGGAAGGCTCCAACATTATCCAAAACATAATCATATGCTTCTTTAGTTGGGATAATAGTTACATGTGCCATCGGGAAAGGTTTATCAACGCGTATGCTGTCGGTATATCTTCCGGCATCAGGCATTTCGCCGATCTGAATACCACCATCCCAATTGTTTTTGGTGACAGCATCATTACCTTCCATAATGTTGCCATTGGCGTAAACTCTTCCGAAAAGGCCTTTGCTTTCCGGAGATCTGCCCGATTCAGGCTTCAATATGCGGTGACCAACAGGCTTGTTAATAGAAGTGATCGGTCCTGGTTTGAAATAGTTATTGATGAAATTGAATAACGAATTATTGTCGCCGCCATCTGCGCTGCGATCCCACCAGTTAAATACCACGTTATTGGCAAAACCAAAATCGCCGAACATACCTACCGAAGGATTGCGGCTGATATTATTTGCCCACAGGTTACGCATAAAGGTGCTGTTTAGGCCACCGATGGTGCTGCCAAAAGCGTGATTGTAAGTGTCCAGTCCTTCAGCAAACATGCAGTTTTGCATAGTGATATTTACAGTTGGCAATTTCTCAGGCTTGGTACCACGGTTGTAAACGTGGCGGTACATGGACATCACTTCATCCAATCCCCAGCTTCCTGAAACGTGATCTATCATGATATTACCAATCGGATTGCCGCCAAATGCATCATCTCTGCGGGTAACATCGGTTGCACCTCTGCGGAACCGCATAAATCTTACCACAACATCATGAGTATCCACCCAAACGGATTCGCCTGCTACACAAATGCCATCGCCTGGAGCGCTTTGCCCTTCAATTGTAATATAGGGCGCCCGGATATCAATAGGCTTTGTCAGGTGAATTATACCGGCAACGTTAAAAACCACAATGCGCGCACCGCCTTGTTCGCAGGCATCACGTAATGTTCCGGGACCGCTGTCGGCAAGGCTGGTTACCTCGATCACTCTTCCGCCGCGACCACCAAAGGAGTACATGCCACCACCTTCAGCACCTGGAAATGCCGGAATCTTCGCCTGAGGCAGATCAGACGGCTTAGAGGCCCATGGAATATAGGGTTTACCATTTTTTTCATCTCTCTTTATAGCTATTTGTGCTTTTTCCCAGGCCATATCAGAACGATGTTGTTCAACAGCCATCGCCGAATCTGTTTTTGCCTGCATGGCCGGAGGTACACGCGGGTATTGCGCATGAGCAGTTTCAGATGTGCCCGCAGCAATTGCTATACTGAGAGCGAGAACGCTTAGATATTTTTTCATTTCAGGTTTATAAATTAGTATAAAAGGCGTTATATAAAAGCGAGTACGTATGTTGGCAAATTGCCGGCATTAGCAGTAAGCTAATAATTTCCAAATATGCACTGTGCTTAAAACGGTTCTTTATATGATTTTTGCTACCTGATATACGATTTTAGCTTATGTAGGTCATTTACTTGTTAGATAAAGATAATTACCTATAAATTTACCATAACTGATTTACGCCTGATCAAAAATATATTGTTGATGAACACACTGGTATGTACCACGCCCGGCAGCTTTGAATATCAATTCAGCGATAAGCCTGAATTGCTAAAAGATACCGCGATAATTAAAATTAAACGCATTGGAATTTGCGGAACCGATTTGCACGCATTTAAAGGCACCCAACCTTATTTTACTTATCCCCGCATATTGGGGCATGAATTATCAGGCGAACTGGTTTCATTTGATAATGCGCCTGGGTTTGAGGCTGGTGAGCCTGTAACTTTTATCCCATATTTTAATTGTGGCGAGTGCATCGCTTGTCGCAGTGGTAAACCCAACTGTTGTGCAAACATTAAAGTTTGCGGAGTACACGTTGATGGCGGGATGGTTGAATACCTGCGTGTGCCATCTTATTCATTGGTACATGGTGAAGGATTGAGTTATGATGATCTGGCCCTCATTGAGCCCTTGGCTATCGGTTTGCACGGCGTTCGCAGGGCAGGAGTAAAACCCGGCGAATATGTTTTGATAATGGGCGCCGGTCCAATTGGTCTGGGGACTATGGAATTTGCACGAATTGCCGGAGGTAAAGTAATAGCATTGGACGTAAATGAAATGCGCCTGCAATTTTGCCGGGAGACCTTGGATATTCCATATACAGTAAATCCGGCTAATGAAAATGCGATTGAAGCAATTAAATCGATCACAAGTGGCGATATGGCAAGCGTTGTAATTGATGCGACAGGCAATTTGAATGCGATCAATAGCGGCATCAACTACCTGGCACACGGCGGACGATATGTAATGATCGGTCTGCAGAAGGAGGCTTTTAGTTTTAGTCACCCTGAATTTCACAAACGTGAATCGACCCTGATGAGCAGCCGTAATGCTACCCGCGATGATTTTGAGTTTGTAATTGATTGCATGAAGACCGGTAAAGTAAAGGCTGAAAACTATATCACGCATCGTACCGGTTTTGATCAGCTTAAAGATGAATTTAGCCAATGGCTTGATCCTGCAAATGGCGTTATCAAGGCAATGGTTGAGGTGGATTAATGATTTTATAAATAATGATGGGTCGCAAGAAGATTTTAATTTTAATACTTGCTTTAACAATAAGCAGCTTTGGTTACGCACAACAAAAGCCTTTTCTTACTACAACTAAACTCAAGACTTACGTAAACTATTTCAATTCGCTTGACACTGAAGCGATCAGGAATTATGTGCCGAATGCCAAAGCCTTTACCTGGCTGTCGGCTAATGTACCATTATTTGAATGCCCAGACTCAGCTATTGAAAAAATATACTACTATCGTTGGTGGACCTTCCGTAAACATCTGGTACAAACACCGGACGGCTATGTATTTACCGAATTTATCACCAATGTAAAGTGGGCCGGCGAATACAATACGGTGAGCAGCGCGGTTGGACATCAAATTTATGAGGGTCGTTGGCTGCATAACCCTGATTATGTCCGCGGTTATATCAACTTCTGGCTGTTCGACGACCCGAAACAGGCCAAACCGCATTTCCATGCTTTCAGCAGTTGGATCGACAACGCGGTATATAATTTCTACCTTGTTAATCCTGATAAATCGTTCATCAAACATACCCTGCCGGCATTGGACAAAGACTACCGCGACTGGGAACGCGAGAGACAATTAAAAAACAACCTTTTCTGGCAATACGATGTAAGGGATGGTATGGAAGAGTCGATCAGCGGGGGCAGGAAAGTGCAAAACATCAGGCCGACCATAAACAGTTATATGTATGGTAATGCTGATGCGTTGACTAAAATGGCAGCATTAGTTGGCAACGATACCCTTGAAACCAGGTACCGGCAAAAGGCGGCGCTTCAAAAAAAGTTGGTACAGGATAGTTTATGGAACGATAGCACTAAATTTTTCGAGGTAAGAAAACCAAATGGGAAATTGACCGGTGTGCGCGAAGAACTTGGATTTATTCCCTGGTATTTTAACCTGCCAGATGATAAAGCCGAATACGCTGCCCAATGGGAGCAGCTTATCAACACTAAAGGTTTTAATGCGCCCTGGGGCATCACCACTGCCGAAAGACGGAACCCGCTTTTTCGTACGCACGGTACAGGTCATGGCTGTGAATGGGATGGAGCCGTTTGGCCCTACGCTACTACTCAAACATTGAAAGGCCTTGCAAACTTACTCACTAACTATAAAAATCATGATGGCATGTCAGCCAGGGTTTTTTACGACGAGCTTCGTAAATATGCCATATCGCATATCAAGCGGGGGGTGCCTTATATCGGTGAATACCAGGACGAAAAGAACGGCGAATGGTTAAAAGAGGATAACCCACGAAGCAAATACTATAATCACTCGGGCTTTTGCGATCTGGTCATAAACGATTTGGTTGGGTTAAAACCACGCGCAGATAATGTACTGGAGGTAGATCCGCTTATCCCCGAAAATCAATGGAACTGGTTTTGCTTGGATAAAGTGAGTTATCATGGACACACTATTACCATCATTTGGGATAAAACCGGGACAAAATATCATCGAGGAAGCGGGTTCTTTATTTATCAGGACAGCAAACAAATTTACCACAGCCGTAACCTCAAATTTGTTTCAGTGCCCATGCGCTCATAGCTTTTGTAACAAAGTTGAGAATGATAATATCGTATAATAGTAGGAAAAAAATGAGCAGGATCGGTTAACCTGTTATAAATAGATTTGGCTAAAGTATTACCAAACAATCGTTTTGAACCTAAGTGCTGTAAAATACCAATTAGGCGATTGTTGAAGGCTGATAGATTGAGCACATCTTTTTATAAATTTTTATCCTGGTTAATCGTATGCAAATCAGATTCATCTTTGCGTTTTGTGCCCTTTACTGGTTTGGTTTGGTTTGTAATGCCGCAACTGCCGCTTCCGGCAAAAACATTAACCTGGTTATTTCGAATTCAACCAATGTTCGTGTTCAGTATGGCGTTCAAAAATTAGCCGGTCAATTAAAAGTCAATGGCTACACTATAAAGATATTAAAGCAGGATAAGATAAAGGAATCTGGCAATAATATAGTTGTCGGATTAGTAAACGACCCGCTCATCAAGCGAGCTATGTCTACTTGGCATATCGGGCTGACTAAAGTGCCCGGTAAAGAGGGGTTCGCTATCAATTCAACTCGTAATCACAATATTTTAATAATAGGCGCAGATAATTCTGGCGCACTTTACGGTTGCCTGGAATTGGCTGATGAATTAAAGGCTGACCATACCTTGCCTCAAAATATTGCGATAACTGATCAGCCGGAAATGACGTTGCGTGGGGCATGTGTTGGGCTACAAAAGCCAGCTCTTCTTCCCGGCAGGGGCACTTATGAATATCCCTATACCCCTGAAAATTTTCCGTGGTTTTATGACAAGGCATTATGGCTCCGTTACCTGGATTCGCTGGCAGAAAACCGGATGAATTCGCTGTACCTGTGGAATGGTCACCCTTTTGCCTCGCTGGTTAAAGTAAAGGATTATCCCTACGCTCTTGAGGTGGATGAAGCCACCTTTAAGAAGAATGAAGAAATGTACGATTTTCTCACACGTGAGGCAGATCGTCGTGGTATTTGGGTTATCCAGGGCTTCTATAATATTATCGTATCCAAGCCTTTTGCTGAGCATAATAATCTGAAAACACAGGACCGCAACCGGCATATCGTCCCGGTAATTGCGGATTATACCCGCAAATCGATCGCTGAATTTGTAAAAAAATATCCCAATGTCGGATTGCTGATTACACTTGGCGAGGCCATGGAAGGGGTAGGTCAGGATGATATTGATTGGTTTACAAAAACGATTATCCCGGGTGTTAAAGATGGTTTGAGAGCGCTGGGTAGGACAGACGAGCCACCAATTGTACTTCGGGCACATGATACAGACGCGCCGGAAGATATGAAATATGCCTTGCCATTATATAAAAACCTTTATACAATGGCCAAATACAATGGTGAAGCATTAACCACTTATGAACCGCATGGGCCATGGGCAGAACTGCATAAAACCCTCAGCCGGATAGGCACGGTACAAATAGAAAATGTGCACATCCTGGCTAACCTGGAGCCTTTCAGGTATGGGTCGGATGATTTTATACAAAAATGTGTGCAGGCTATGCACGATATATATGATTCAAAAGGTCTGCATATATATCCCCAGGCCTCTTATTGGGATTGGCCATACACAGCAGACAATAACTCGCCACGCTTACTGGAGATGGAAAGGGATTGGATTTGGTATAAAGAATGGTCGCGCTATGCATGGAATTGCCGCAGGGACAGAACCGAGGAAGTAAAATATTGGTCACACTTATTGGCTGAAAGATTTGGTTGCGACGAGGCTCATGGGCAGGAAATTTTAGAAGCATATGAACAATCGGGCGAAATAGCCCCAAAGATTTTGAGACGGTTTGGTATAACCGATGGTAACCGGCAAACTATGACCCTGGGCATGACGATGAGCGAGTTGGTTGATCCGGAGAAATATGGCTTATTTTCTTTGTTATATAACTCTGAAGGCCCTGAAGGTGAAATGTTGAGTAAATATGCTCTGAAAGAATGGAAGCATGAACCTCACAAAGGCGAGACGCCGGTAAAAGTTATAAATGATATAATGGAGGAGGGGCGTAGAGCTACTGAAGCCATAAATAAAGCATCCGCAAATGTTAATTCTAACAAAGCAGAATTTGATCGTCTCAAAAATGACATCTATTGCTATGATGCCCTGGCCGAGTCCTATGCGCATAAGACAAAAGCTGCTCTTTCTATACTTCGTTATAAATATTCCAACGATATCCGTGATCTGGAAAAGGCGCTGCCCGAAATGCAAATTAGTCTTGATCATTACAAGCAATTGGTGAATCTAACCAAATCAACCTACCTATATGCCAATAGCATGCAAACCGGCGCTCGGAAGATACCGCTCAGTGGTAAAGGTGGCAAAAACAAAACCTGGGCCGAATTGCTGCCTTTTTACCAGCAGGAATTGGATAATTTTAAAAAGAATTTAGATTCATTGAAGTCGCCGCAGGCAAATGCAGGGGAGAAAAAAATAATTCATTTGGCTGATGCAGTGGTGACTTTAAGCTGCTTGGACAACACTTACAAGCTATTACCAGGCAATACTGTATTTAAAGATACTACGGCGTTCATTAAAAATATAGCTCCGGAACTTGCTGGTTTGCAGGGTGTAAAATTGACCAAAAGCGAACAATTGGCCAATGGTACAACCATTAGCTTCACTAATGCAAAGCCCGTGAAGGTGCTGGTTGGTTTTTTTGAAAGTAAGGAAAAACAGTATTTAAAAGAGCCTCAATTAGAAACCGATGCAAGCGCAAACGACTATGGGCAGGCAGATATCAAGATCGCCAACGCCATGCAAATTGCAGGGATGCCGCCTGTAAATGTGCACACTTATACATTCGGTGCCGGTACAAATAAGCTTATTTTAGGTAGGGGTGTTTGCCTGATATTAGGTTTTGTGAATGGAGATGCCAATGTGCCTGTTTATGATGAGGGTTTGAGCAACGAAGGAAATATCAGGGATATGAGATGGTTGTTTAACTGATAAAGAATGACAAAACAGAAATCATTTTGGATTAAACATTTCCTGGTTACACTGATAGCATCGGCGACCATATCATCGGTTCATGCACAATCAAATGGATTGAAGCTTTGGTACAAACAACCAGCGGTAAAGTGGACGGATGCGCTGCCGATTGGTAACGGCACTTTGGGCGCGATGATCTATGGCGATCCTG
The DNA here is from genome assembly GCA_018266915.1 of Bacteroidota bacterium. Classification (GTDB taxonomy): domain Bacteria; phylum Bacteroidota; class Bacteroidia; order Sphingobacteriales; family Sphingobacteriaceae; genus Mucilaginibacter. The sequence goes on from JAFDZM010000042.1 coordinate 22,144, forward strand.
GTCGCGATCATATTCAGTTTAATGAGCAAACTTTATGGACCGGTGGCCCGCGTGCATATGATCGTAAAGGAGCATATCAGTATCTCCCAGTCATACGTAAATTGCTTGCTGACGGCAAACAGGCTGAAGCGGAATCCATAGCACAGACCCATTTTATGGGTTTGAAAAGCCACGAAGCGAGTTACGCAGTTGACTCAGCTGCCTGGGTAAGAAAAGCCCGAAGTAATGTAAAGCCTGCCGCCGCCGATTTTAATGACTCGAAATGGAAAACTATTGAACAGCCATTGGCAAACGGGTGGGAAACAATTCCGGGTTTTGAAGGGCTGGACGGCGCTGTTTGGCTACGAAATAGTTTTTACCTGTCGCCCGATATGACCGGTAAGAAAATGGTACTTAATATCGGTCGCGTGCGGGATATGGATTTTAGCTATGTAAACGGTAAACTCATCGGCTCTGCAAATAATACCAAAAGCCGGAAATATGTGATTCCCGAAGGTGTGCTGCATGCCGGAGTGAATACCATTGCGATACAAGTCCTCAACTTTTATGATAAGGGAGGATTGACGACCATCAAAGAAAAACAGGAAGTATATCCGGAAACGGAGCCTTCAACGGCCATTGTATTGAATCCTGAATGGAAATATTGGGTGCAGGATGATAACCCGCCTGCATACCCACGATATAACGCCGATTATCAGCCTTTTGGTGATTTGTATTTACAATTTCCTCAACAAAAAGCATCATCCTACAAGCGAGATCTTGACATCAGCAATGCCACAGCGCATGTTTACTATAATGCAGGTGGCGTAAATTATACCCGTGAATATATTGCTGATGCACCTGATAAGGTGATTGCTATCCATTTAACAGCAGATCAACCGAACAAAATCACTTGTAATGCATTGTTGAATACACTACATAAATCCTTTTACACAAAGAAAGTCGACGATCACACACTCGCACTCTATTTAAAGGTACACGATGGCGTGCTGCATGGGGTCAGCTATTTATATGTAAAAACTGCCGGTGGGAAAGCTGATGTTTCATCCAAAGAAATAAAAATTACCGGTGCGAATGAGGCAACGCTTTGTTTGATTGCAGCAACCAACTTTAAAAGCTATAAGGATGTTTCCGGTAACCCCGAAGCCATTTGCCAACTTGTAAAGAGCAGACTGGCTAAAAAAAGTTACCAGCAGATAAGGACAAGTCATATTAAAGATTATCAGCATTATTTTAACCGGTTTTCTATCAATTTAGGAACGACTGCTAACGGTACGCTGCCAACCGACGAACGTATATTAAAATTCAGTAATGCTGCAGACCCTTCGCTGATTGCATTGTATGTGCAATACGGTCGGTACCTGCTTATTTCATCATCCCGTCCCGGGAGCAAAGAGCCGGCAAACTTACAGGGTCTGTGGAACAATCTGCCGGAACCGCCATGGGGCAGCAAGTTTACCACCAATATCAATCTGGAGATGAATTACTGGCCGTCGGAAGAATTGAACCTGCAGGCATGCAGTGAACCGCTTTTTGATATGATCCATGAGCTATCTCAAACCGGATGTATAACCGCTAAAACTTATTATAATGCTCCGGGCTGGGTTTTACATCATAATACAGACTTGTGGCGCGGAACTGCCGCCGTCAATTCCTCCGCCCACGGTATCTGGGTTAGTGGAGGAGCCTGGCTCTGTCATCAGCTTTGGGAGCATTACTTATTTACAAAAGATCAGAATTTCCTCCGAAAAAGCGCTTACCCGGAAATGCGGGGGGCCGCTGAATTCTTTGTCCATTTCCTGGTAAAAGATCCTGAAACTGGGTACCTGATCAGTACGCCATCAAATTCGCCCGAGCATGGCGGACTGGTTGCTGGTCCAACCATGGATCACCAGATTATTCGCGATCTGTATAAAAACTGCATAGCAGCTTCGCAGATTTTAGGTATCGACTCAAAATTCAGGGATACGCTGCAGGATCAATACAGCCGGATAGCGCCCGATAAAATAGGCCGCTACAGGCAGTTGCAGGAGTGGATGCAGGATAAAGACGATACCGCTGATACACATCGCCATGTTTCGCATATGTGGGGTGTTTATCCGGGTACTGATATCACCTGGAATACACCAGAGCTAATGAAAGCCGCAAGGCAATCGCTCATCTACCGGGGTGATGAGGGCACCGGCTGGAGCATTGCATGGAAAGTAAACCTTTGGGCGCGGTTGAAAGACGGCGATCATGCTATGAAGTTATTCGATATGCTGCTTTCACCTGCCGATGTAAGTTCCGGAAAAGAAAAAGGCGGTGTCTATCACAATTTATTTGATGCACACCCGCCGTTCCAGATCGACGGAAACTTTGGTGGTGCTGCCGGCCTTGCCGAGATGCTTCTGCAAAGCCAGGGGGATGCCATTGAGTTACTGCCGGCATTGCCATCCACCTTGCCCCGAGGCGAAGTTAAAGGCATTTGTGCGCGCGGCGGTTTTGAACTGAATTATAGCTGGGACAAGGGAGAGTTGAAGCATGTAAAGGTGCTATCAAAGGCAGGCGGTATCTGCAAGTTGAGATATCACGATAAAACGGTTACTATCAATACAAAAAAGGGTGAAACTTTTCGGTTTGACGATATGCTAAAAAGGATTTAAATCGTGAAGAAGTTGTATTGCATCAATCAGAAATATTTTTATCAGCTTTTCTACCGGAATAGATGGATGCTTTTTGTATTAATCGTCGGTTTCTTTATTGACCAGTCAGCAGTTGCTCAGCAAAATATCCGCAAGGAAATATTACTCAATGCAAATTGGCGAACCATTGCAGATACTGCCAATATTAATGCACACAATGGTTTCGAGAAACAAGGATTTCCTGATCAGAATTGGGAAAGGGTTGATGTGCCTCATAACTGGGATAACTATGGTGGTTATCGTCGGCTGAAACACGGTAACCTGCACGGTTACGCCTGGTACCGGAAAACTTTTACATTAGCTAATCAACCACCAGGTAAACGTTATTTTTTGTGGTTCGAAGGAGTTGGATCGTATGCTACTGTATGGCTAAATGGTATCCTTGTTGGTCACCATGCAGGTGGACGCACTACTTTTACAATCGATGTTACCCAAGCCATAAAATCTAATGGTATTAACTTGCTCTGCGTTCGTGCGGATCACCCGGCGTTTATTAAAGATTTGCCATGGGTATGCGGCGCTGATTCCGATGATCCGGGTTTTTCTGAAGGGGCACAGCCCATGGGTATTTTCAGGCCGGTGCACCTTATTGTAACTAACGATGTAAGGATAGAGCCCTTTGGTCTGCATGTTTGGAACGACACTACTGTTACGGAAAAATCTGCCACGCTTAACCTCGAAACCACAGTAAAGGATTATGCTGCAAGTTCACGGAATACAATTGTTGTGAATAAACTCATCGATGCCAAAGGACAAACAATCAGCGAAACAAAATCTGCATCAAAATTTAAGGCGGGTGAAATCTCTGTTGTTAAACAGGTAATTGAAGCTAATCAAGTTCACCTGTGGTCACCTGATCATCCTTATTTATATACCATCGTATCACAGGTTATTATCGATGGGAAGGTAATAGATCAGACATCCACGCCTTATGGCATTCGGTGGATAAGCTGGCCGATTGGAAGAAATAATGGCGATAATCGTTTCTATGTAAACGGGAAACCGTTTTTCATCAATGGTATTGCCGAATATGAGCACCTGATGGGTAACAGCCAGGCGTTTAGCTCGCAGGAAATAAGGGCCAGGGTAATGCAAATGAAAACTGCCGGTTTTAACGCTTTTCGCGACGCCCATCAGCCGCATAACCTGGAGTATCAGCAATACTGGGAAAAGCTTGGCATATTGTGGTGGCCGCAATATTCGGCGCATATCTGGTACGATTCACCCGAATTCAGGAACAATTTTAAAGCGCTGCTGCGCGATTGGATAAAAGAGCGCCGGAACAATCCTGCTGTGATTTTGTGGGGTTTGCAAAATGAAAGCCGCTTGCCTGCTGACTTTGCCCGTGAATGTTCGGCTATCATCCGCGAAATGGATCCAACGGCTTCTTCGCAACGAAAAATAACAACCTGCAATGGCGGCAGCGGAACTGATTGGGACGTGCCGCAAAACTGGTCGGGCACCTATGGCGGTAATCCGCTGAATTATGCCGATGAGCTGCAAAAACAAATATTGGTAGGCGAGTATGGCGCCTGGCGCAGTCTCGATCTTCATTCTGAAGTATCTTTTACACAAAACGGTACCTTGAGCGAGGATCGCATGGCCCAGCTGATGGAAACAAAAGTGCGCCTGGCTGAATCTGTTAAAGATAAAGTTGCCGGGCAATTTCATTGGCTTCTTTATTCGCACGAGAACCCTGGCAGGGTACAGGGTGGCGAAGGCTTTCGGGAATTGGATCGTGTTGGACCTGTAAATTATAAAGGGCTGTTTACCATCTGGGGCCAGCCGGTCGATGCCTTCTACATGTTCAGATCGAATTATGCACCTGCCGATAAAGAACCTATGGTTTACATCATATCGCATACTTGGCCAAACCGTTGGCTTAAACAGGGTATTAAAGACAGTATAACGGTCTATTCAAATTGCGACGAGGTTGAGCTATTCAATGATGTAAATCAGGCTTCGCTGGGCAAAAAGAAAAGAGAAGGAATTGGTACCCATTTTCAATGGGGTGGGGTCAATATCAAGTATAATGTTTTGTATGCAGTAGGTTATCTGCATGGTAAAGCTGTTGCACATGATTATATCGTACTAAATCATTTGCCTGCAGCGCCTCATGTAAACCGGTTATTCACCGGCAATTCTCAAGTATTGAAACCGGCTCCTGGTTATAAATACCTGTATAGGGTTAATTGTGGTGGGCCGGATTATCTCGACAAGCGTGGAAATTTATGGATGGCCGACGTGCATAAAAATAGCAAAACAGCCTGGGGCTCACTTTCATGGACCGATGATTACCCCGGAATGCCGGCTTTTTTTGGCAGCCAGCAACGGACTTTCGATCCCATACAGTCAACAGATGATAGTAAAATGTTCCAGACCTTCAGATTTGGAATGAATAAACTCAAGTATGAATTTCCTGTGCCTGATGGTGATTATCGCGTAGAGCTTTATTTCACAGAGCCCTGGTATGGCGCAGGTGGAGGAATGGACTGTACCGGCTGGCGAGTATTTGATGTCGCAATTAATGGCAAAACAAAAATTAAAAACCTGGATATATGGAAAGAAGCAGGTTATGATCGGGCGTTGAAGAAAGTTATAAATGTTCATGTTTCCGGCGGGCAGTTGCAGATTTCATTTCCCCGCACATTGGCCGGAGAGGCCATTATTTCGGCAGTTGCAATAAGTACACTTAATCAACATGCTAAACCCGCGGCTTCTTCAGGTGGGGTGATCAAAAACTTAAAGATCAATAACACAGATGCGAAGCGATGGTCACTGCAGTCATGGATGGACATTGGCGATTCTGCATACACCGACGCTAATATAAGTTTCAGCCAATTGCCGCCCGCTCTGTATGGGGCCGATTGGATAAAAACGCCGGAACATATCAACCAGCATTCTGCGTTACCAACTTTTGTGGTAAGAGAGGCAAGCGACGTTTATGTAACAATTAACGCCAAGGCTGATGACCGGCCTGATTGGTTAAAAGAATACCAGCCTGCTGGTCTATCGTTGCAGACTGATGAGAACGGAGGCACCAGCTTCGCTATCTATAAGAAAAGATTTGTCGGCGGTTCAACAGTTACCCTTGAGATTTGCCGCGATAATCAAAAATATACCGTAGCCGTGCTGCCTGTTACGACTCTTGCACCTGCTGTTGATTTAAAGAAAAGCATAAGCTATCCGGTGGATAATGCAATCACAAATGCTGGAGCTGTTCATGACACAATAGGAAGTAAAAAGGTTATCCGCTTTGTAAAACCGGGATCTGAGATCAGCTTTACCATCTCACCTGGTGTCGCTGATAAATACACATTACGGTTTAAGTATTATAATGCTGACGAGAAAACTATTTCGGTAAAAATGCAATTGCAGGCTGCTGATGGAACTGTAATGAAAACGGAGGAGCTGAACTTTAAACCGGTTAAGAAGAATAAATTCGGCACATTAACAACAACGACGGGTACCAGTATTAATGCAGGAAATTATAAGGTAATACTCACGGCGGTTGACACTAGTGGCCTGGCAATATCAGGTCTCGAAATGCAATGACGTCCGGTAATAATTAACGATCGATGACAAAGCTGTTTTATCTGATTCTTTTGATACTCCCGATACAGGCACTGGCTCAAAATCTAAGGATGGACAACGTTCGTTGTGAGTACAAAACAAATCCGATCGGTATTGAGTCGGCGCAGCCAAGACTGAGTTGGGAATTGCAGTCTTGCGAACGAAACGAAACGCAAACGGCCTACCGCATACTGGTTGCTGATAGTCCTGAAGCGCTAAGTAACGGGACGGGCAATGTATGGGATTCTAAAAGAGTGATCTCTTCCACCTCCATCCAGGTATCTTATAAAGGACAACCCTTGCAATCGACAAAAACCTATTATTGGAAGGTAAAGGTTTGGGACAATCATGGCCACGTTTCAGAATGGAGTGATATAGCGAAATGGCAAATGGGTTTATTAAATCCACATGACTGGAAAGCTGCAAAATGGATCGCCTACAACCGGATGCCTGATACAGACCGCATTGTGCCCTTTATTCATGGTCGCGGGCCAAAAAAACTGGGTTATACTAATGACACACTGCCATTACTACGTAAGACCTTTACTATAAGTAAACCTCTGAAAAGCGCAACCATTTATATTTCAGGACTTGGCCATTTTGATTTGAGCCTAAATGGAACTAAAGTCAGTGATGACTTTCTTGATCCGGGATGGACACAGTATGATAAACAAGCCCTGTATGTGCCGTTTGATCTGACAGACAAGCTTCAGCAAGGTGATAATACACTTGGGGTGATGCTGGGTAATGGGTTTTATTTTATTCCGAGGGACAAACGATACCGGAAGCTGACCGGTGGATATGGCTACCCAAAAATGATATGCAGGTTAGAGGTAGAATACCAGGATGGAACTTCCGAGAATGTAGTAAGCGATGAAACCTGGAAAACAGCTCCGGGGCCTATTACTTTCAGTAGCATTTATGGCGGCGAAGATTATAACGCCAACCTCGAACAGCCTGGCTGGGATACTCCAACTTTTAATGATAGCAAATGGCGAAATGCTGTAGTTGTTGACGGCCCTAATCAATTGAGCGCTCAGTTAACCGACCCGGTAAAAATATTCGAACATTTTTCACCGGTAAAATGCATCAAGCTTGGGTCTGACAAATTTGTTTATGATCTGGGTCAGAATGCGTCAGGGATACCATTTATTAAAGTACAGGGGAAAAAGGGCCACACCGTTAGGATCATCCCTGCTGAATTGCTGAATGAGGATAGCACTGTTAGTCAAAAAGGTTCTGGCGGGCCTATGTATTTTGACTACGTTTTAAAGGGCAACTGTGTGGAATACTGGCATCCGCAGTTTACCTATTATGGTTTCAGATACCTACAGGTGGAAGGCGCTGTGCCTGAAACAGAGGCCAATCCACAGAAATTGCCCGTTCTATTAAAGATTAGTAGCCTGCATATCCGTAACGCTGCGGAACGCGTTGGAACTTTTAGCTGTTCCAATCACCTGTTCAATAAGACCTTTAGCCTGATCGACTGGGCCATACAAAGCAATATGATTAGTCTATTTACCGATTGTCCGCATCGCGAGAAGCTGGGGTGGTTGGAAGAGGTTCACCTGATGGGTAATTCGATACGTTACAATTACGATATCGCCAACCTGAGCCGCAAGAGCATAAACGATATGAAACTTGCGCAAACTCCGGAAGGCCTCATCCCCGAAATAGCGCCTGAATATGTAAAATTTGGCGAACCGTTCAGGGATTCGCCGGAATGGGGTAGCAGCGCCGTGATCATGCCCTGGTATGTTTACCAATGGTATGGTGATAAGCAGGAACTTGCAGGAAGCTATGACATGATAAAACGCTACCTGGCATACCTCAGCTCAAAAGCGGGTCACTATATACTTAGCGAAGGTTTGGGCGATTGGTACGATATTGGACCCAGGGCACCCGGTCTTTCGCAAAATACGCCAAAAGGAATAACTGCAACTGCCATCTACTATTACGATCTTCAGATAGCAGTTCATATAGCCCAGTTACTGGACAACCATAACGACGCTATTGCTTATGAAAGTATGGCAAAACAAGTTGGCAAAGCCTTTAACAAAACATTTTTTAATACCGAAACAAAACAATACGGAAGCGGTAGTCAAACAGCGAACGCTATGGCGGTGTACATGCAACTGGTTGAGCCGCAATATAAAAAGGCAGTTATCGCGAATATTATAAAGGATATTCGGGACAGAGGCAATAGCCTTACAGCCGGTGACATTGGCTATCGGTATCTATTGCAAGTGCTTGAAAACGCAGGCCGGTCGGATGTTATATTCGACATGAACAGCCGGTCGGATGTGCCTGGTTATGGTTATCAATTGGCCAAAGGAGCAACAGCCTTAACCGAATCCTGGCAGGCGAGATCTGCCGTATCAAACGATCACCTGATGCTCGGCCATTTGATGGAGTGGTTTTATAACGGATTAGGTGGTATAGATGCTGCCGCCGGAGCCATCGCATCAAATAAAATAGTGATAAAGCCCGAGCCCGTTAGCGACATCACTTATGCGAAGACCAGTTATCATTCTCCTTATGGAGTCATTTCTACAGATTGGAAAAAGTCAGATTCAAAGTTTGAGTTAACGGTTCAGATCCCGGCAAATACAAGTGCAGCAATCTATTTGCCTGCGAACAAAAGTGATAATATCCGAGAAGCCGGAAAATCAATTAATACCAATAAAGACTTAAAATTTATAACCTATAAAAATGGCAAGGCGCTGATCAAAACAGGTTCGGGTATCTATCATTTTGTAGTGGACAAACGATAAAAATCTAAAATGAAGTTAAAGTATATTTTTATTATGGTGATGTTATTGGGTTTGCTGGGTAACTACACTTACGGGCAATCCAAACGGAATAAGGTGCCCGATAATGTGATGCAATCCATTTACGAACGAGTAAAAACGCCTCACAAATATGGCTTGGTGATAGTGCCGGAAGATAATTCCAAAAAAGCTGATTGTCCGACAGTTTTTCGCAAGGGCGACGATTGGTTTATGACCTACATTATTTTCAATGGTAGTGGATACGAAACCTGGCTCGCTAAAAGTGCCGATCTGCTGCATTGGAAAACGCAGGCACGCATACTATCATTTTCGGATACAGCTAACTGGGACTGCAATCAAAAGGCGGGCTATGCTGCGCTTGAAGATATGAAATGGGGTGGTAGCTATAAGCTCCAAAAATATGACGGAAAATACTGGATGTCGTATTTCGGCGGTCATGAGCGCGGCTATGAAAAAGGACGAATGGCGATCGGCATCAGTTATACTGAGAAAGACCCTTCTGTTCCTCACGAATGGATGCGGCTTGACCATCCTGTACTGACACCTGATGATCCGGATGTGAGCTGGTGGGATAATCATGTGCAATACAAGGAAACCGTCATCTGGGATAAGTCGAAACTCACAGGTCACCCGTTCCTGATGTATTACAATGCCAATGGCGATAGCGTCAATAAAAAGCGCGGCGCTGAGCGCATTGGACTGGCTGTATCTGACGATATGTTACACTGGAAGCGATACGGAAAAGACCCCGTACTCGATCATGGTCCGGGTATAACAGGCGATCCCGATATTCAAAAGATTGGTGATGTTTATGTGATGTTCTACTTTGGAGCATTTTGGAAAACCGGACCAGGTGGCGTATTTAACCGTTTCGCCTGCTCATACGACCTTGTGCATTGGACCGACTGGACCGGCGAAAAACTGATCCAGTCATCAGAACCATATGATAATGAATTCGCGCACAAATCATGTGTGATCAAAAATAAAGGAGTTGTGTACCACTTCTATTGCGCAGTGAATAAAGCACAGCAACGGGGTATAGCTGTTGCCACATCGAAGGATATGGGAAAAAGTTCGCTCAATTTTGTTGCCCCTCCTGTGAAAGTTAAAAAATAAGCCAACTGTAAATGAGGATGAGATCACTAAGCATTTTTATACTGACTATAGTTTTTGGTTGCTCAATAGCCTCCGCTCAAAAGCCACGAAAAATAATTTCCTTTGATGATAACTGGCGATTTATGTTGCGGGATAACAAACAAGCCCAAAATGCTGAATTTGATGACAGTAAATGGCGCAAGCTTAGCTTGCCGCACGACTGGAGCATTGAAGGAAGCTTTGATAAAAAGAATCCAACTAAACAGGCAGAAGGTGGTCTCCCGGCAGGTGTTGGTTGGTATCGGAAAACGTTTATCGTACCAAATTCATCAAAAAGTAAGGATGTCTTTATTGATTTTGATGGGGTTTACCGTAATAGCGAGGTTTGGATAAATGGGCATTACCTGGGCAAAAGGCCCAATGGTTATATTTCTTTCAGCTACAATCTTACGTCTTATCTAAAATTCGGCGCTCAGAATAATGTGATTGCTGTTAAGGTTGATAATTCAGGTCAACCCAATTCGAGGTGGTACACAGGATCGGGCATAAACCGTAATGTGTGGCTAAGGACGGTAAACCAAACTCATTTTTGCCGTTGGGGAACTTTTGTTGTTACGCCTCAAATAACAGCCAATGCAGCAACTGTACATATAAGCGCAAGCATAGTGCAAGGTGTAAGAGGCCTAAAGCTGGAAACGGTTATTTGGGATGAAAAAGGGAAGAAAATCACTTCCTGTTTATCACCAGTAAAAGATGCTGTGGATACAGCAATAACTTTTGCCGAGCAAAACCTTGTAATTAAAAATCCCGTTCTTTGGTCGCCATCCCATCCTTATCTGTATAAAATAGCACTCCAGTTGCTGCACAAGGGCAAGGTGTTGGATAACTATACCGTGAATACCGGTCTTCGCTCATTCAGCTTTGATTCAAAAAACGGTTTTTCATTGAATGGTGTCCAAATGAAAATAAAAGGCGTTTGTATGCATGAAAATTTAGGCGCATTGGGGTCCGCCGTTAACAGGAGTGCTATTGCCCGGCAGTTGAAATTACTGAAAGATATGGGCTGCAATGCTATTCGCACTGCCCACAATCCGCCTGCACCGGAATTTTTGGACCTTTGCGATCAAATGGGCTTCCTGGTAATGGATGAGGCATTCGATATGTGGCGTAAGAAGAAAAATACCCATGATTATCATGAAGACTGGGCCGAATGGCATAAACGCGATCTCGCCGACCAGGTACTGCGCGACCGTAACCATCCCTGCGTTTTTATGTGGAGCATTGGGAATGAGATAAGGGAGCAGTTTGATAGCACCGGGACAAGCATTGCCCGGGAACTGGTAAACACTGTGAAGAGCATTGATGGCACCCGCCCCGTTACTTCCGCCTTAAGCGAACCGGATCCGCATAAAAATTTCATCTATAAATCCGGGGCACTGGATGTTGTCGGTTTAAATTATCACCAGGATTTGTATCCTGATTTTCTGAAAAATTATCCGGGACAAAAATTTGTTGCTACAGAAACCATGTCCGCGCTGGAAACTAGAGGTTTTTATGATCCCCCGACGGACTCCACACGCTATTGGCCCAAAAGCTCAAGAATCCCATTTAAAGAAGGCAATGCTGATTTTGCAGTTACTGCCTATGATAACGTTGCGGCATATTGGGGTTCGACACATGAAGAAACCTGGAAGATCATCAAAAAGTACGATTTTCTGTCGGGCCTATTTGTTTGGACAGGATTCGATTATCTAGGAGAGCCGACACCTTATCCATGGCCAGCAAGGAGCTCGTATTTTGGTATAATTGACTTGGCCGGATTTCCGAAAGATGTCTATTACATGTATCAAAGCGAATGGGCCGATAAACCCGTTCTGCATCTGCTGCCGCATTGGAACTGGAAACCGGGACAAATGGTTGATGTTTGGGCGTATTACAGCCAGGCCGACGAGGTGGAATTATTTTTGAACGGCAAATCGCTGGGTACAAGAATTAAGCAAGTCGATGATCTGCATGTATCATGGCAGGTGAAATTTGAGCCTGGAGTGCTAAAGATTGTATCGCGCAAAGCAGGAAAAGTAGTCCTTACAGAAGAAGAGCATACCGCCGGACCTGCGGCAAAAATTATCTTATTAGCTGACAGAAAATCGATAAAAGCAGATGGAAAAGACCTGTCGTTTATAACAGTGAAAATTGCTGATAAAAACGGCTTTATCATACCTGATGCTGATAACTTGGTTAGATTTAATGTAACAGGTCCTGCTCGTATTGTCGGAGTTGACAACGGTTCGCAGATCAGTATGGAGCCTTTTAAGGCTAATCATCGCAAAGCATTCCACGGTTTGTGTTTGGCAATTGTTCAATCAGGTAGCAAAGCGGGGGTAATTTCTGTTACTGCAAAATCTCCCGGATTGGAATCTGCAAACCTGGAACTGAAGACAATCATGTAACAGTTTTAGTTGCGATATTTGATAGGACAATTTTTTTTAGCATAAGCTAATATCTCATAATACAAAGGCAAGATTTCAGATTAATAGAAGGTGCAATGCAAATAGATTTGTATTTGGCACCGTCCATATAAACCCATATTTATAATACTATTCGCTGAAGAAATTGGATAATGAGCAATCAGTTGCAAATTATTGACCTGGTAATAATACTATGTTACCTCGCGGCCATGCTACTGGCGGGCTTTCATTTTTCCCGTAAAAATAAGAGCGCCGACCGGTTTACACGGGCCTCAGGGAGAATTCCGGGTTGGGCGGTGGGTATGTCAATTTTTGCAACTTTCTTAAGCAGTAATACTTTTCTCGGGGTACCTGGGAAAACATTTGGATCAAACTGGAATGTATTTGTTTTTAGTTTGTCAATGCCGTTGGCAGCATGGGTAGCCGTTAAATATTTTATACCATTTTATCGCAACAGCGGCGAAATTTCTGCTTACACACATTTCGAAAATCGTTTTGGTCCGTGGGCACGTACTTATGCGGTGGTTTGCTTTTTGCTGACGCAGCTTGCCCGCATGGGATCCATCTTTTTTGGTATTGCACTCACACTCCAGGCGCTCACCGGTTTTGATATGAAAACCATTATGATGGTTACTGGCGCCTGCATAATTGTCTATACGGTATTGGGTGGTATCGAAGCCGTTATCTGGACCGAAGTTGCCCAGGCAGTCATAAAAACATTTGGCGCTTTACTGATTCTGTACCTGGTTGTTGTAAATATGCCCGGCGGTGTAAAACAAATCATGCAGATCGGCAACGATCATCAAAAATTCAGCCTCGGAAGCTTTCATCCTGATTTTACGCAACCAACTTTTTGGGTGATATTATTATACGGTTTTTTTATCAATCTTAACAATTTTGGTGTCGACCAAAACTACGTGCAGCGTTATCATACTGCGGCTTCTCCTGCGCAGGCAAAAAGATCTGTCTGGATATGTGTAGCTATGTATTTACCGGCATCACTAATATTTTGCATTATAGGATCTTCGCTGTTCGCCTATTACCAGGCCCATCCTGGACTGATAGATGTTGTTAAGCACCAGGTGGCAGTCGAAAGGGCAGGGGTAGGCGCTTCATCAGCTACCGTAGCACAAATTGCAGGTGCATTGAAACCCGGCGATTATGGCGATAAAATAATGCCTTACTTCATGGTTACTAAAATTCCGGTTGGATTGATCGGGCTAATTGTCTCAGCAGTATTGTCGGCGGCTATGAGTACCATTAGCTCCGGGATGAATGCCTCGTCTACCGTGTTCTCACTGGATATTTATAAAAGATATTTCAAGCCGTCGATAAATGAGAAGCAAAAGCTCAGGATACTTCACCTGGCTACTGTAGTTTTTGGCCTGGGCGGCATGTTAGCCGGGGTAGCCATGATCGGCATCAAAAGTGTGCTGGATATTTGGTGGATGCTGTCGGGCATATTTGCTTCGGGAATGCTCGGGCTATTTTTGCTGGGAATCATCAGCAAGCAAACCGGTAACGCAGCAGCTATGGCAGCTACTTTTATTGGTATTGCCGTCGTTTTGTGGATGACGCTTCCATCTCTTATACCAGATCAATACCAGAATTTGCGAAACGGTTTAGATGTGAACATGACGATTGTCGTGGGCACATTATCTATTTTCTTAGCAGGCATACTACTTACCCGATTCAAAACGACACCTAACTATAAAAACGATTTACTAACGACTGAAAAGTCTTAATACTTATAAATACAATGATAACATCACAGAAAGGCTTTATTCCTGTAATGCTGACACCGTTTAAGAACAATGGAACGATTGATTACGATGCATTAACCAAGCTGACCGAATTCTATTTGGAAGCCGGTGCAGCTGGACTCTTCGCTAATTGCCTTTCGAGCGAGATGTATGAACTGGAGCCTGATGAAAGACTAAAAAGTATAAAACATGTGATTGATGTAGCAGAGGGTGTGGTGCCGGTTGTTGCAACCGGCACCTTTGGCGGTCCAATTAGCAAGCAGGCTGAATTTATAAAGCAGGTGCACGATACAGGAGCCGATGCTGTGATTATGATAACCGGTTTGCTTGCTGAAAAAGAGGAGCGGGATGAGATTTTTAAACAGCGTGTTTATGAGTTGTTAAGCCTTACGGAAGATATTCCTCTGGGTTTTTATGAATGCCCTGAACCATACAAACGATTATTAACACCTGCCCAGCTTTCAGACTTCGTTGCTACGGGACGAATTGTTTACCAGAAAGATACCTGCCTCGATATTGACCAGGTTAAGCAAAAGGTAGCAGCAGGTAAAATAAATCCACAGTTTGGTTTATACGACGCTTATATGGGGCATGCTGTTGAATCATTGAGAGCCGGAGCTGCCGGCCTTTCGTGTATCCAGGGGAATTTTTTTCCTGAGCTTGTGGTATGGCTGTGCAATAATTTTGCAGATGAATCGCTTGAATCAGAGGTGAGTATGGTGCAGCAATTTTTTACCGATCATATGGATGTGATGCACCACATGTATCCGATCATCGCCAAATATATGCTATCTAAGCGCGGTATGGATATTTCCATTTTTACCCGGAGAAATGTGGGGGTATTTACGCCATCTATACGCAGGGCTATTGATGATTTATATAACAATTATAATAGCCTTGCTAACCGGATCGAATTAAAAGTTTGCTAAGCGGAGGCTTTGAAGTCCATATTAACTGTCTGGCCTTTTAAGTATCTTCTTTTATATTCAAGCGGCGTCATACCGGTCACCTTTTTGAAATGCCTGTAGAAGTTAGAGATATTATTGAACCCGCATTCAAAACAAATTACTTCGGCAGGTAATTTATCCTCAATTAAAAAGCGGCAGGCATGACTTATCCTGATCTCGGTTAAAAAATCAGAATAGGTTTTCTTGGTCATCAGCTTAAAATACCTGCAAAAAGAAGTAACGCTTAAATTGCTGATCGATGCTATTTCTTCAAGGGTGATTGCTTTTTTATAGTTTGCTAAGGTATAGGAGCAAACTTTGTTGAGCCTTACTGTATCAGACTCTGTTGATTGATGAAACTCGTTGTGGGATAACGTGATAGGTTCATAGTCTTCGTTTTCGGCCAGTACCTTTAATATGGAAAGTAAAACGATGATCCTGTCCAGGTTATTGGCATGAACCGCACGGTACATCAGCTGCTTTAACTCTTCTTTGGCTTTGCCTTTAACAATGATGCCGTTTTTAGCCGTTTCAAAAAGCTTGGTGAGCATGTAAGCTTCTGGCAGGCTCAATAGGTATTTTCCGAGGCAGTCGGGTAAAAAATGGATAACAATTACCTCGACATTCAAACCGGAGTCTGGCTGAAAGTATTCTTCTTTACATCGCCAGCAATGAGGCAATTTCTCGCCAAGCAGTAAAATCTCTCCTGCGGAGAAGTTGCTGATATTATCCCCAATAAAACGTACGCCCTCGCCTTTAATAACATAGTGCAGCTCCAGTTCGGGATGATAGTGCCAAATACCCCTGAACGTTGGTAGGATATCATGACGAATGCTAAACGAAGTTTGCGGTTTTACCGGAACCTTAAGAAAATGCGGCTTCATCTTTTATTAAATCATTTAAAGTTTATAACTGGTAGTATTATACAATGGTAAATCAATAATTGGTATCTGTAAATCAGTAGAATTTACATGTTTCTGCTTAAAGAAAGCAATATAAACAAAATCTTATAATCAATATATAATGTTATGATAAGATCGTACAGTAAGTTGATAAATACAGGTAGTAATGCAAGGAACCTATGCCTGATATTTGTTTATGCACACTTCACAAAGTGTTGCTATTATATCTAACAATATAAACCAAACTAATAATTATAAATTTTATTGCAGGCGTTGTTAAGACTCGTCGGCAAAATTTAAAACCGGTGGTTTTTGCCTGATTATTTATCAAAATAATAAGCAAAAATTACAGGTATTATTTAAAATATTATTATGAAAGTTCTATCTGCAAAAATTATGAAAAGATGTCTTCTGACAAGTGTTGTATTCCTGCTAAGCCTGACGCTTGTTAACGCCCAGGATAATAAAAATAGCGAAAAATCAGATTACGTGCAGGTAATTACCAAACGGTCTGAAAAAATAGTGGACATACTTGGAATTACCGACTCTGCCAAATATAAACGTGTATGTAATATTATAATTGATCAATATCGCAATCTTAGTAATATTCATGACACGCATGATGCAAAGGTCAAGGAAGTGAAAGGAAATGCTGCAGCCGATAAAGAAATAGTTAAAAGCGAAGTGGCCAAACTTGATGGCAATATGGATAATGAGTTGGGCCAATTGCACTTAGTGTATTTAGATAAGCTATCAAAGGAACTTACACCAGCACAGGTGACCGAAGTTAAGGATGCCATGACTTATAAAATATTACCCTTAACTTATGCCGCTTACCTTGATGAATTACCTGCTTTAACCGATGTGCAAAAGCAGAAAATAATGGAGCTGCTTACTGAGGCCCGCGAACATGCAATCGATGCCGGATCGGCTGGAAAAAAGCATGAATGGTTCGGCAAATACAAGGGTAAAATAAATAATTATTTATCTGCACAGGGATACGACATGAAGAAAGCCGGCGAGGAATGGCAAAAACGCATAAAAGAAAATCAGAAACAGAAGGGATAAACCGGATTTTCAAAATAACAAGCCAATTTACAACCTATATTAATATTAATTACATGAGAAAAATTTGCCTCTTATTTTCAATGTTACTGCTTTTCAGCAGTATAGTTCATGCTCAAAACAGGACGATAAGCGGAACAGTCACCGATGACAAGAATCAAACGATTCCAGGGGCGACCGTTCAGGTGAAAGGAAGCACGAACGGTACTATGACCGACTCTCTTGGCCGGTATTCCATTACAGTAACTAATCTGCAAAATGTAGTGGTTGGTGTAAAATTTCTTGGTTATGTATACCAGGAAAAAACACTAAGGGTGGGAGAAAAAAATGCAGACTTCCACCTGACACCTACCGCAAATAGTCTTAACGAAGTGATAGTTGTAGGATATGGTACGCAGAAAAAGGCGCATTTGACAGGCGCTGTTGCAACAGTAGACCTAAAGGAAATACAGGATATACCAACCACGAACCTTGCGGCTGCATTAAGGGGAACAAATGCTGCAGTAGGCGTAACTGGTGGTACTGCCAGACCCGGCCAGAATGCATCTATTACCATTCGAAATCCTATTTACCTGGCAAAGAATGGCGCCAGTACGGATCCATTGTATATTATCGATGGCGTAAAAAGAACGCTTTCCGATTTCAATTTGCTTGATCAGAGCGAAATTGCAAGTATTTCGATATTGAAAGACGCAGAGGCAGCTATTTATGGTATAGAGGGGGCTAATGGTGTTATTATAGTTACAACTAAAAGAGGCAAGAGCGGTGCGGCTAAAGTGAATTTTAGCAGTTCTATCGGCCTTGCTGACGCCATTCAACTGCCTAAAATGATGTCTGGTTTGCAAATGGCAACATGGTTAAATGATTATGAGCAGGGGGCCAATAATTTCAGCATCACTCCCGACGGATATATAGGAGGCGACCTTACAAAAAAAGACTTGAACTACTATACACCAGATGAACTGGCATATTTTAGCACTCACAATAATAACTTCGTTAACCAGGCTTTTAAAGCAGCTTTAGTAGAACGTGAAGCCGTGAATGTGAGCGGTGGTAACGATAAGGTTACCTATTTTGCAGGAGCGAATTATGTAAATCAGAATTCCAACTTTTCAGGCGTTAATACCAACCACCTCGGTTTCAGGGGTAGTATGGATGCCAAAGTTGCCAAGGGTTTAAAACTAAGCCTTTCGTTAAGTGAGGATGTGTCGAAAAGCAAAAGTTACTGGTATAAACTGGCCGGTACATCAGAAAGCCTCGATAACGACTTCCTGTCGCTCACTCAAGCACCACCCTGGCAGTCGTATTTTATTGATGGCCACCCGGTATACCTGAGCGCAAGGACTGCAAAAGACAATATTAATTTCTTTGCCGTGCAAAACTCTGATAACTATACTTCGGCCAACAACTTTATTATGAATGCGACAGCGGCCCTTACCTATCAAATTCCCGGTGTAAGAGGTTTGTCAATAGGGTCTACTTATAACAGAAATATCAACAACAACTTTAGCAAACAGTATGGTACAAGCTTTGTATACTATCAGTATTCGGGTTTGGGAGACAATAACCATATTCCGGGCGGAGATATAGTTGGGACGCCTACCATCAAGAATGGAGACCGTGTCAGGTTAACTCCCGGTTATGCAGATAATTATCAGTGGGATGTTACTTTAAATTATGACCGCACATTTGGCAAGCACGAGATCAATTTTGTGGCTCTGTATGAGCAGATAGAAAATTACAATGAAGGAGTTGCCGCCGAGGCAGACGGCGTAATACTAAACGGTAAAGACAATCAGAACTTTACTACAGGAACGCAATCGTCAAACCAGGCTACTATGATAAGTGAGGGTGGAAAAGAAGCATATGCTGCCCGTTTAAACTACAGCTATGCTGATAAATACCTGGCTGAAGTTGCCTTCAGGGCAGATGCGAATACTTACTTCCCGCCTAATAATCAATGGGGATATTTCCCGTCCGCATCTTTGGGCTGGGTTGTTTCGCACGAAGATTTCTTTAAGAACAATATCCATTTTATAGACTTCTTTAAACTACGCGCTTCAATTGGTTCACTGGGTGGCTACAATACACAAGCTTTCCAATATGCAGCTAACTATAAAATCGGTACAGGTAACAACGGTGGCGCTGTTTTTGGCGGCAACAATGCTGACAGAAGCATTGGCTTATTGCCCAATATTAGTATTCCTAACCCTTATTATACTTGGGATCATGTTACAAAAACTGATTATGGTATAGATATGGAATTTTTGAGGAACCGTTTATCGCTTACAGCCGATTATTTCTGGGACCACCACTATGATATGCTGGCTAACTTAACTTCTTCCGTTCCGGTTGTTGTTGGTGCAGCACCATCTACCGAAAATTACGGTATTGTCAACACCTTTGGCTATGAAATTTCCTTAGCATGGAAAGACAGAATTGGTAAGGATTTCTCCTATAATATTAGTCCGTTCTTTTCATGGAGCGACAATAAATACATCAAATATGATGTGTCATCAGGCTTAGCGGGAACTTTCCAGGATTTGACAGGCAGGTCCGGCGATCAGGGTGTGCTTGGTTATAAATCACTGGGCATTATCAGGACCCAGGCTGATGCCGATGCAATAATTGCTGCGAGGCAGGCTGCAGCAGGAGGCCCGAATAATGTTAAAATCAATGGTCTCCCCATTCAACCTGGTATGATTAATTTTCAGGATGTTAACGGAGATGGCGTAATTGATTCGAAGGATTTACAATTTCTAGGTCACAAAGCCTCAAACCATTACCAGCTTGGATTTAATTTTGGTGGATCTTATAAATCGCTAAGCCTTAACGTCATAATGGGTATGTCATGGGGTGGAATAGCCAGCCTGGATGGTAACTCAGCAGCCACTTCTACCGAAAACAGGCCTGTTTATTGGGCTAATCACTGGACACCAACTAACACAGGCGCAGCTTATCCTGCTCCATATTATACTGCTGATTACCAGGTTACTTCCGACTTTTGGTTTGTAAACTCCTTTCAGTGGAATATTACAAGCGCTAATTTAAGCTATACTTTGCCTTCAAAATACTCACAAGCGCTAGGTATAGCAAGTATTCGGGCATATGTAGTAGGTACCAATTTGTTAACCCTGTTTAATCCATATCCGGATGGTTATCGTGACCCATCGTCACCGTACGCCAGCTATCCAAACCTGCGTACAATTTCTTTCGGTTTAAACTTTGGCTTCTAAATCTCAAAATGATGAAAAAAATACTTAATCTGTCATTAATGGTTGTAGCAATAGGAGTTCTTGCTACAGGCTGTAAGAAGGCCCTTTTAAAAGAGGACCTTCAATACACAACTCCATCTGAGGTGTTTAATGACTCAACACTAGCAATAAGAAATATCAATTATCTGTACACTGCTAATCAACCATCCTGGTTTGGCAGCACAGGCGGCGCTATTGGCAGCGGTGGGGGTATGTGCGATGAGTTTTATTCGGACAATGCTTTTGTAAAGGGAACCTTAACCATAGAAAATGTTGGCGATATAGGCACTTCGGTAAGCACAAGCAACAACTACGGAAAGATAAGAACCATCAATGCAACTATAGCAGGTTTGAATGCCAGCACCTTACCGCAGTCAACAAAAAACAGGTATATCGCACAAGCTCTATTCTGGCGCGCTTTCCGCTATTTCGATCTTGTACGCTTGTATGGTGGGGTTCCGATGGTAACTACGCCGCTTCCTGCAATAGGCTCAGCAGCAAAAACGGGAGATTTGTTACCAAGAAATACAACAACAGAGTGCTTTAAACAAATTCAAAGCGACCTGGATTCGTGCATAAAGTTTTTACCATCAATCTGGACTGGCAATGATTACGGTCGCATTACATCCGGAGCTGCCGCTGCATTTCTTGGAAGGGTTTTATTGACTTATGCAAGCCCGCAATTTAACCCCTCTAATGATCAGACACGCTGGCAGGCAGCTTATGCAGCAAACAGCAAAGCGGTTCAAATACTTAGTGGAGCAGGTTATATGCTTTATCCTTCATATGACGGTTTGTGGTTTGTAAAGGGCACAAGCAACACTGAAGCGGTAATGGTAACCGAATATAATGATAAAACTGATGACCAGGGCTCAGATCCTAATACCTACGATAACGCAACACGCCCTTCCTATTTGGGAACTAAAGGCGGCTCGAATCAGCCAACATGGGATATTGTGAAATCTTATCCTATGCTAGATGGCCTTGCTCCGGGCTCTTCGACCAAGTACAACTACTCGGATCAGACCTTTTTTGATAATCGCGACCCGCGTTTTAACATGACAATTGCTTATAACGGTTGTAACTGGCCATTGTTGGGTAATACGAGTTACCGTTTGTGGACATATTTTTATAGCACGAACACGGCAGGAACAAAAAACAAGTCTACAGAGCCGTCATCACCTAGCGGAACTGGTTTTTATCTGCGGAAAGCTATTGATCCTAATGTCTCTTTGGATAACACACAAAATATAGCTACCGATTGGATTGAGATTCGTTATGCAGAGGTGCTGCTTAACCAGGCGGAATGCGCTGCTGAGATCGGAAATCTTGGAACTGCACAGGAAGCTTACACTAATTTGATAGCGATCAGAAAAAGAGCAGGTATTGAAGCCGGTTCAGACGGACTGTATGGTTTGCAGGCTGGCATGAACCACGATCAAATGATAACTGCAATTATGAATGAGAGAAAGATAGAATTAGCTTTTGAAGGCAAGCGCTATTGGGATCTTAGAAGAAGGAAGCTTCTTGAAAGTACACTCAATGGAATAAAGCGTACTGGTGTTACCATTGCTCTGAATAATACAGGAACCAGTTCAGATTATCTTACAGCTACGAGGGACGCTGATGCGAATACTTCGTTAGACAGCGTGTATGCCAAGAACTTCACTGTAAATATTAAAACGATGGATTCTTATAACCTGGCTATACAGTCTGGAGACTACTTCTTTGGTATCCCGACGGCAGCCCTTCAGAATAATGCAAATCTACAGCAGAATAATACCTGGGGGGGGCCCTTTGACCCTTTAAAATAATATCTGTTAATTTAACTCATAAAAAGGGAAACTTCGGTTTCCCTTTTTTGTTGGTCAGATTTAATATCGGCATTAACAACTCAGTTGGTTATTGTAAATTTTGTATGATATTAACTCGAAAAAAAGAATTGAAATTGAAAATTATATGCTAATAAAGTAGCGTTTAGACCGTAAATGCGGCCCTTTTTAAGCTTTTTTGTAATATAACTGTGACATTTCCTCCTATTAAGCTTACTGAATAAGGCCAAGATAATATCCTATAAAAACATGCGAACATATTATATTAAACATTATTGTTTGCCGCGCATATTTGATTTTATAATTGCACAACCAAATATTTATAACCTAAAGTTCTGAAACGTTGTAATGGGCGCGCTAAGTGTATAAAAGCAATTTTTACACAATGAAAGGTAGTCTCCGACAGCCAGTTTATTACAAATGAAAAAATGAAGCAAAATGAAAAAGAGAATCTACCTTTTGATGTTATGCATTTCTGTTTTCTCTGTAAAGCAGGCATTTGCACAATATCCCCAAGTACCTGAAAAAGTTAAAGCCGAATCCGATTCTATAATGAAGGCAGCTTATCGCCATTCCGATTCTGCCTGGCAGGTGGCATGGCCTATTGTACAGGCTGATATGCGCAAAGGAAAAGTATATGTGCCATGGGCGTCACGCCCGACAGATCTGCCGCAGGCAAAAATACCGGCATTCCCGGGTGCTGAGGGCGGCGGAAAATATACTTTTGGTGGCCGTGGCGGAAAGGTTTATGTTGTAACCAGCTTAGCGGATAGTGGCCCCGGAACTTTACGCGATGCCTGCGAAAAAGGCGGAGCCCGTATTATCGTATTCAACGTAGCAGGTATTATACATTTAAAGACCCCTGTCATCGTACGTGCACCGTACATATCTATTGAAGGTCAGACGGCTCCGGGTGATGGAATTTGCGTTGCAGGCGAATCGTTTTGGGTTAATACGCATGACGTGATTATCCGCTATATGCGGTTCAGAAGAGGAGAGACCAATGTTGGCCGCCGCGATGACGCATTGGGAGGCAACCCGGTTGGAAACATCATTGTTGACCATACTTCTACAAGCTGGGGTTTAGATGAAAACTTCTCGATGTATCGTCACATGTTCGATCCGGGGGACGGCTCAAAGGAAGAAAAACTGGGAACGGTTAATATAACTATTCAAAATTGCATGTACGCTGAGTCGCTCGATTATTGGAACCACGCATTCGGAAGTACAACAGGTGGCGAGAACAGTACGCTTGTACGCAACTTGTGGGCAGATAATACAGGCCGTAACCCTTCGGTGGGATGGAATGGTGTTTACAATTTTGTCAATAATATAGTATTTAACTGGCACCACCGTTCAATGGATGGGGGCGATTATACTACTAACTACAACATTATCAATAATTATTTCAAACCGGGCCCGGTAACACCAAAGAACGAGCCTGTTGGGCACCGTATTGTAAAACCTGAATCAGGTCGCAGCAAGCTTAAGGAAAAGGTATTCGGACGTGTGTATGCTGTTGGCAACGTAATGGAAGGTTATCCAAAAATCACTGCTGATAACTGGGCAGGAGGTGTTCAGGTTGAAGAATTACCTGATGCCGGCCAATACAAACCGTATATGTATTCAGCTACACCATTTCCAATGGCGCCAGTAACCATTATGACAGCACAACAAGCTTTCAATTTCGTAACTGCCAATGTGGGCGCTACTTTACCGGTTCGCGATGCTGTTGATAAGCGTATTGTTGAACAGGTTCGTACCGGTAAAATTGCCTATAAAGAAGTAAAAACCGATACTGATTTTCAGTTCAAAGTGCGTAAATTACCCAGAGACTCCTATAAGTTGGGTATTATTACAGCGCCATGGCAGGTAGGTGGTTATCCGGATTATAAAGGTACTCCATATAAAGACAGTGATAACGACGGTATGCCGGATTCATGGGAAGTTGCCCATGGTTTAAATCCTCATAATGCAGACGATGCAAGTAAGCCTGCCAAAGATGGGAAAGGGTACACTAACATTGAAGTATACCTCAATACAGTTGCTTTGAAGGGTGAGCACCGCATGATTAATGGCGAGTTGAATTAACAAGCGTTGAATTGTGATCAGATTTAATAATATTAAGAAAGTTGGTTTAATTGTCGCGTTAATTGTTGGGGGCATGCTTGTTCATGCTCCCGCAATTTGCCAAAAAACCAAAAAGAAGTCAGAACCTCCGGCTCCCGTTGCTGTTGAGAAAGACGGCAAATTGGTTTACCATGCCGAAAGCAATGGCGACCGGGTACCCGATTTCTCTTATTGCGGATATATGGCATCGAAAAAAAAAATTCCTGATGCACCTGTGCGGGTTATTGTTCCGCTGAAAGCAGGCGACGCCACCTTACGTATCCAATCAGCATTGGATTATGTGGCATCTCTTCCTGCCGATAAAGAGGGTATTCGCGGCGCAGTATTATTGAATAAGGGCACTTATGTTGTCAATGGCAGTCTTCATATTAATGCTTCAGGCGTCGTATTACGCGGCAGCGGTATGGGAGCAAACGGTACAGTATTGGTGGCAGCAGGGCAGGATAGAAGTACATTTATAGCAATAGCCGGAAAAAACGACAGGAAAGAATCAAAAGAAATTAAAATAACCGACGCTTATGTGCCGGTTAATGCATTTACCTTTCACGTTGCTTCGGCAGAGAATTTAAAGGCTGGTGATAAGATCATCATTCAAAGGCCAAGTACCGAAGAGTGGATCAACCTATTAGGTACCAAAACATTTGGCGGCGGTTTGAGCGCATTAGGCTGGAAACCTGGTGAGCGTGATATTTTTTGGGATAGAACCGTAAAGTCAATAAACGGTAACGAAGTAACAATAGATGCACCGCTTACTACTGCGCTCGACAGTGCATTCGGGGGTGGAAAAATAGCCAAATACGAATGGCCCGGCCGCATAGAACAAGCGGGAGTTGAAAACCTCACGCTACGTTCGGCATATGACACTAAAAACCCGAAAGATGAAGCTCACCGCTGGATGGCCATCACTATGGCAAATGTATCAGACTCATGGGTCCGTCAGGTGGTATTTGAACATTTTGCAGGCTCAGCGGTGTTTGTTTTAGCAACAGGTAACCGTATTACAGTTGAGGATTGTAAGTCGCTGACGCCAATTTCGGAAATAGGCGGACAGCGTCGTTATACGTTCTGGACTATGGGCGGCCAAACACTTTTTCAGCGACTATATTCTGAGGAAGGATTTCATGATTTTTCGACTGGGTTTTGTGCACCCGGCCCCAATGCTTTTGTGCAATGTATGTCGATAGGTTCAAAGAATTCCAGCGGAGCAATGGATAGCTGGGCCTCGGGCGTTTTGTTTGATGTAGTTAGAATTGACGGACAGCCGTTAAGCCTTAAAAACCGTGAGCAGGACGGGCAAGGTGCAGGATGGAGCGCAGCAAATAGTTTATTATGGAACTGTACCGCAGCTCATATCGATTGCTATAAACCGCCGATGGCCGAAAACTGGTCGTTTGGATCATGGGCACAATTTGGCGGCGATGGTTATTGGGCAGAATCAAATGAAAACATCAATCCCCGTAGTTTCTATTATGCTCAATTGGCTGACCGCTTAAATAAAAACGTCGACAAACAAGCAGCGATATTAAAAATTGAGACAGAACCATCAAGTAGTCCGACAGTTGCAGAAGCAGCGGCATTGATGGCTGCAGCGAAAAGACCCGCCACTACGATAGGCGATTGGATAGACCAGGCGCCAAAAAGAAACCCGATCAGCATTGATGCATATAACGCAAAAACCATTGACCAGATCGGTTATAAACAACCGGCACAACCAGAGAAAGCCCCGGCAATGAAAGTGCTGAACGGCGTATTGGTGCGTGGAAATACTTTGCTTGAGGGTCGTCATTTTGAAGCTCCCTGGTGGAACGGAACTGTTAAACCGGATTACCTGGAAAAAACTGCCAAACCAGATATTACCCGTTGGGTACCCGGACGCACCGGAACAGGCTTGACAGATGATTTGAATGAAGTGGCTGACTGGATGAAGAAGGATAACATCATTGCACTGGAGCATAACTATGGTTTATGGTATGATCGCAGGCGTGATGATCATGAACGTATCCGCCGGATGGATGGTGATGTTTGGCCCCCATTTTATGAATTACCATTTGCGCGCAGCGGACAAGGTTTAGCTTATGATGGTTTGAGCAAATATGACCTGACCAAATATAATCCATGGTATTGGAGCCGTTTAAAACAATTCGCCGATCTGGCGGATGAAAAGGGCCTTGTACTGGTACATCAAAACTACTTTCAGCATAACATAATTGAAGCAGGCGCGCATTATACCGACTTCCCATGGCGCACTGCCAATAATATAAACAGCACAGGCTTTCCTGAACCCGTGAACTATGCCGGAGATAAACGCCAGTTTATGGCTGAACAGTTTTATGACGTGAGCAATCCGCAAAGACGTAAGCTTCATGTCGCATATATCAATAAATGCCTTGACAATTTCGCCAATAACACCGGTGTTATACAATTGACTAGCGCCGAATTTACAGGACCTTTGCATTTCATGCAGTTTTGGGTTGAGACCGTTAAACAATGGGAAGCAACACATAAAAAGAAAGAGATAATTGGGCTGAGTGCAACTAAAGATGTACAGGATGCTATTCTTGCTGATCCTTCCAAATCGTCGGTTATCAACGTGATCGATATAAGGTATTGGTATTACCAGGCGAATGGTAAAGTGTATGCGCCGCTTGGCGGCCAAAGCCTTGCTCCACGCCAGGAAGAGCGCATTTTTAAACCCAAAGCTTCATCATTTGAGCAGGTTTATCATGCGGTGCATGAGTATCGCCAGAAATACCCGGACAAAGCAGTGCTCTACTCAGCAGATGGTTCCGAACATTTCGGATGGGCAGTATTTATCGCAGGAGGTTCGTTACCTGTATTGCCGGCGACTACCGATAAGTCATTTTTAACATCAGCAGCAACAATGCGCCCTGTTGAATTGTCAGGAAAGCCTGAAAGTCAGTGGGCATTAGGCAATGACGCTAAAGGTTTTATTGTTTATAACAACTCAAACAATGCAATCCATCTTAACCTGGCCGCTAACGCAAATTATAAAGTACAGTGGATCGATCCCCAGAGTGGTAAGGTTTTGCCTGACATCAGTACGGTAAAAGGTGGAAATAATACCGAAATAAAAAGCCCGCAGAGCGGAACAACTATTCTGTGGTTAACCCGGATATAATTATGCTTAAATGGTTAATACCTGTATGCGTCATCACCTGCTTGCTTTTCTCTGATTACAAAAGCGATGAGGCTAAAGCTTTGCCGGCTTTACAGGTATCGGCAAACAATCGGTATTTTACTGCTGATGGGAAACCTTTTTTCTGGTTAGGGGATACGGGCTGGTTGCTTTTTACCAAAATGAAAAGAGACCAGGTTGAAAAATACCTAAATATACGCAGTAAGCAGGGTTTTAATGTTATACAAGTAATGGTGCTGCATGGTGTTGGGGATGTAAATGCTTATGGGGATTCAGCTTTAACAAATAGAAATATCATCTTACCCAAAGTTACTGCAGGTAGTGATTTTGGCAAAAATGGCGAATATGACTACTGGGATAACATTGATTGGGTAATCGATAAAGCCGCTGAAAAAGGGATCTATGTCGCCCTTGTTCCTGTATGGGGTTCTGTCGTAAAAGGATCTCATATCAGTGCAGAAAAGGCAAAAGCTTATGCCGAATTCCTTGCCAAACGCTACAGGAATAAATCGAACATCATATGGATGAATGGCGGTGATATTGCAGGTTCTGATTCCACAAGAGTATGGAACACCATAGGTAATACCTTACATACACTCGATCCGGAGCATTTGATTACTTACCATCCTCGCGGACGCACCCAATCATCAAAATGGTTTCAGGACCAATCATGGCTGAGTTTTAATTGCTTCCAGTCAGGACACCGTACTTATAGCCAGGATACTTCAAAAAACGATTTACATTATGGCGAAGATAACTGGCGCTATGTACAGGCCGATTATGCAAAAACTCCTGTTAAACCTACGCTTGATGCCGAACCGTCCTACGAAAAGATTCCGCATGGATTACATGATACCACACTGCCAAGGTGGACAGATGCCGATGTGCGCCGGTATGGTTACTGGTCGGTATTTGCAGGTGCTTGTGGCTATACTTATGGGAACAACGACGTAATGCAAATGCACCAATCAGATGATACGCATAGCGCTTATGGCTCAAAGAGTTATTGGTTTCAATCGATCCACGATCCGGGCGCCCAGCAAATGCAGTATTTAAAAAAATTGATGTTATCAAGGCCCTATTTTGACCGCGTGCCCGATCAGTCACTTATTGCAGCCGGTCAGGGTGAAAAATATGACAGGCTAATCGCTACAAGGGGTAAAAACTATGCATTCATCTATACCTACAATGGCAGGACAATGCAAATTGATCCCGGAAAGCTTGAGGGTAATCAAATAAAAGCCTCGTGGTTTAATCCTCGTAACGGACAGGTAACAGCCATTGGAACATTTAAAAAATCGAAACTGATGAAGTTTGATCCACCCGGTCAAAAGAAGAATGGCAATGACTGGGTGCTGATACTCGATGCGATATAAAACAGACTATTTGGTAATAATGAGAAGATATTTTAAATATGTGTTTTTAGGTTTTGCGGGCCTGCTTTTGTTCGCCTGCAATGCCCGAAAAAGCGTATATTTGTTTACTTCTTTTCATGAGCCGGCAGACGGTGGATTGCGCTTGCTATACAGCTATGACGCCTATCACTGGACTGATCTGAACCACATTTTTTTAAAGCCTGAAGTTGGTGACAAGATTATGCGAGACCCATCGATAGCGCAAGGCCCGGATGGTATTTATCATTTAGTATGGACAACAGGCTGGAAGAATGATAAAGGAATAGGTTATGCCAGTTCACCAGATCTAATCCACTGGTCGCCGGAGCAGCATATTGATGTAATGGGATATGAGCCGACAGCCATCAATGCCTGGGCACCTGAATTATTTTACGATGATGAGGCAGACCGCTTTATAATTGTTTGGGCGTCCACTGTGCCACGCCGTTTTGCAAAAGGTGAGGAAGATGAGAATAACAATCATCGCCTATATTACACCACCACAAAGGATTTCAAAACCTTTACCCCGACGAAGCTGTTTCTTGATCCCGGCTTCAGTGTGATCGATGCCGAAATTGTAAAGCGGGCCAAAAATGATTATGTGCTGGTGATGAAGGATAATACCAGGCCCAATCGCAATATATTGGTGGCATTCAGTAATAACCCCTTGGGGCCTTACACCAATTTTTCAAAACGGTTTACAGAAATGTACAGTGAAGGACCTACGATGACCAAAGCCGGCAAAGATTGGCTGATCTACTACGATTCCTACCGTTTGAAAAGATATGGCGCTATGCGCACTACTGATTTTAAGACTTTTACAGATATATCCGACAGTATCAGTGTGCCGAAAGGCCACAAACATGGTACTATTTTTAAAGTAACCAGGAAGCAATTGAACCTGCTTTTGAAGGATACACAGTCAAAAAAAGATATGGAATAACATGAAGAAGCTGGTTTATATACTGCTTTTTACATTATCAGCTTACGCGGTGCAGGCGCAGGATACTGTGCATTATACCGGTAAGACATTGGTTAATGTAGATTACCACGATGGTGAACTAACACCGGCGGTGGGAGTGCACAGCATGCAGATATTCAGGGCAAACCGCCAGCATCCCGAATTGGCCGATGGCTTTGGATTTACCTATAACCACCAGCCAATGCTGTGTTATTGGAACAATACTTTTTATGTGGAATACCTGAGCGATAAAGTAGGAGAGAGTGTGCCACCGGGACAGACCTTGCTGATCACCTCAAAAGATGGCCAGGTATGGTCAAAACCAGCAGTTGTTTTTCCTCAGTATAAAATTCCGGACGGTACGATCAAAGAAGGACATCCTGGTGTAGCTAAAAACTTGTATTCGGTAATGCACCAGCGCATGGGTTTCTATGTTGCCAAATCCAAGCGCCTGCTTGTACTTGGTTTTTACGGCATTTGCCTGGATGGTCATGATGATCCGAATGATGGTAGGGGTATAGGTCGCGTAGTGCGCGAAGTATACCCGGACGGGAAATACGGTCCGATATATTTTATTCATTACAACCCAAAGTGGAGCGAAAAGAACACATCGTACCCTTTTTATAAAACCAGTAAGGACAAGGGGTTTATAGAAGCCTGTGACGAATTAATGGCTAATCCATTGATGATGATGCAGTGGGTGGAAGAAACAGATCGAAAAGATCCGCTGATACCGCTGCACAAAGATTACAAGGCTTTCAATTTTTATCATCTGCCTGATGGGCGTGTGGTGGGTTTATGGAAATATGCCTTGACTGCTATTAGTACTGACAATGGTAAAACCTGGCCTGCAAATGCAACACGCGCGCCACATTTTGTAACCAGCAATGCCAAGATTTGGGGACAGCGTACATCCGATGGAAAATATGCAACAGTTTATAACCCTTCTGAATTTCGCTGGCCGCTGGCTGTTTCTGTTAGCCAGGACGGATTAGATTATACCAACTTGTTACTGGTTAATGGCCAGATATCTACTATGCGGTACGGTGGGGCTTATAAATCATATGGCCCGCAATATACACGCGGGATCATTGAAGGTAATGGAACACCACCCGATGGCAAGCTTTGGGTTACCTACAGCATGAACAAAGAAGATATCTGGGTGACATCGATCCCTGTACCTGTTACTGATCAGGTTTCGGAACAAACTGATGAAGTATTTAACGATATGATTGCGGGTAAAGAGCTGGATAAGTGGAATATATATAGTCCGGAGTGGGCAAAGGTAGGCATCGAGAAAATGCCTGATGGCACTAAAGCACTTGCACTGAATGACCGTGATAGGTTTGATTATGCCTATGCCGAGCGGATTGTGCCTGAATCGAAAAAGCTGGTGGCAGATTTTGCAATAGTAGCAGGTCAAAATAATACCGGTATGCTTGATATAGAATTTCAGGATGCAAAAGGCCATGCAGCAATCAGGCTAACACTCGATTCAACGGGTACTTTCTTTGCCAAAGCAGGCTATCGTAATAAAGATCTGCTAAAGCATTATGATGCCAACACGCCCTATCACATCATACTTAAACTGAATACCGACACCCGTTTCTATACAATAAATATTAATGGAAAAGATCTGTCGCCTAATTTGTTTTTTGCCCCGGTATCAAGCGTAAAACGGATAGTCTTTCGCACGGGTGGCGTCAGGCGGTTCCCCAATGCAGATACACCAACCGATCAGAGTTATGATGTAGATCATACGGGTAACCCCGCAAAGCCAGCCGTATTCTTTATTAAGTCATTCAAAACAAGCAATTACTAACCAATGAAGGCAAGCGATATATTCTATTTGTTGGTTACGCTATTTCTTTATAGTTTAAATAGTAAAGCGGAAGTTATTTTGCCTAAAATATTAGGCAATAACATGGTGCTGCAACGCGATGAACCTGTTCCAATCTGGGGTACCGCTGCAATCGGAGAAAAGGTTGTTGTCACCTTTGCGAATCAAACTAAAACTGTGCTGACTGACCAGTCAGGGCAATGGAAAATAGTGCTGGACCCTATGCCAGCTTCAGCCCAACCGCAAACATTAACCATATCAGGAACCAATATCATTAAGCTAAATAATATACTGGTCGGTGAGGTATGGCTTTGCTCGGGGCAATCAAACATGCAGTATGAAATGCGCAAGAACAGCAAGGTAGCTAAACCGGATACAAGCACAGTTAACTCACCTGTTGATGAACTGGGGCGGGCGCATAATCCTGAAATAAGGATATTCCTGGCCACACAAAAGAATTTAAGAAAATCTGATTCCACCCATTCAGGATGGAATATAGCTGAAGGAACTGCTCTTCGTGATTTTTCGGCAGTCGGGTACTTTTTTGGCAAAAATCTGAATCATGATTTAAAGGTACCGGTCGGCATTATTTCATCTGCAGTAAGTGGTAGCCGCATTGAGCCCTGGGCGTCTTCGGAAGCCTTTAATTCGGTAAGCTATTTCAAAGCCAATAACATCAAAATTGACGGTGACCCGGGCAAATTTTATCATAAAATGATCGAGCCGCTGGCGCCTTTTGCCATTCGTGGTTTCTTGTGGTACCAGGGCGAATCAAACTGCTTCCTGGGAGAATCAATCTCCTACACCTATAAAATGGAGGCGCTTATAAATTGCTGGCGCGAACTATGGCATAATCATAAAATGCCCTTTTATTATGTCCAGATAGCGCCATACTATTATTCAAAAGCCAAAGGTATTATGCCTTATACCGAAGAGCGTGAACCAGAATTCAGGGAGGCGCAAACTATCGCCCTTAAAATACCACATACCGGTATGATCGTCACAACCGATTTAAATGATGATCTCAAAAATATTCATCCGCCTTTTAAATGGGTAGTGGGCAAAAGACTTGAATTATTGGCCTTAGCTAAAACTTACGGCGAAAACGATATCGCTTTTTCTGGCCCTGAATATAAGGCAATGAAGGTAAAACGAAATAAGATTATTTTATCCTTTGATTATGTCGGCGGTGGACTGGTAAGTCATGACGGCAAGCAGCTAAACAATTTCACCATTGCGGGACCTGACGGCAAGTTTTACAATGCTAATGCAGTTATTAAGGGTGATAAGGTTATCGTTTCTTCACCTGAAGTGGCATCGCCAACTATAGTCCGCTTTGCATGGAATGAAGCGGCACAACCCAATTTTTATAATAAAAATGGTTTGCCGGCTGTGCCTTTCCGAACCGACAATCCTTTGAAGTTTTCCTATACAAATACTGACCTGAAATGAAAAACACCCGGCTTAAAATTTGGTTAAGTGCTTTGCTGTTGATACCTGCCATAGCTGTATGCGCCCAGCAAACACAGGTACAATACCTTTCCGGCACGGGCAGCGATCATACTGTCAATTGGCAATTTTTTTGTACGGCCGGCCAAAACTCAGGTAAGTGGACTACCATACCGGTGCCATCGAATTGGGAATTACAGGGCTTTGGAAAATACAACTATGGCCTGGACAAGGATAGCTTGAAGGGCCGTGAACAGGGACTTTACAAATACCAGTTCAGCATACCTGCATCATGGAAAGGAAAAGATATCAATATTGTTTTTGATGGCGCAATGACGGATACCAAAGTGATGATCAACGGCACACAGGCCGGGCCAATTCACCAGGGATCGTTCTATCGTTTTAAGTACGATATAACCAGGCTACTGAACTTTGATAAGCCAAACCTGCTCGAAGTAACCGTATCGAAATACTCAGCAAATTCAACTGTGAACGATGCCGAGCGCAAAGGCGATTTCTGGGTATTCGGCGGAATTTTCAGACCAGTGTTTCTTGAAGCGTTTCCTCAAAGCCATATCAATCATATTGCTGTCGATGCAAAGGCGGATGGTAGTTTTAAAGCACAGCTTAACCTGTCTCATATAAAAAATGCAGCTACAGTAAAAGGAGAGCTTTACAGTATCGATGGCAAGAAGGTTGGCATGCCTTTCTCGGCACAGATTAAGCCCGGCGATTCGTCTGTACTGATCAAAACCCATTTTAACGGGCCAAAACTATGGTCGCCGGAATTCCCGAATCTTTATAATGTAGTATTCACGCTCAGCGTTGGCGGCAAGCCGCTGCATACAGTAAAACAACGCTTTGGCTTCCGGACTATTGAGCTGCGCGAACATGATGGTATCTACGTAAATAATGTAAAGATCAAATTCAGGGGTGTAAACCACCATTCATTCTGGCCGACAACAGGCAGGGCGCTTAACAAAAATCTGAGTATTGCGGATGCGAAAATGATCAAGGATATGAACATGAATGCAGTGCGTATGTCGCATTATCCGCCTGATGATCATTTCCTTGACGCCTGCGACTCACTGGGTTTGTTTGTGCTGGATGAATTAACTGGATGGCACCACATTTATGACACACAAGTAGGCTCCAAACTGGTTAAAGAAATGATTGCGAAGGACGTCAATCATCCTTCTATAGTGATATGGGATAATGGCAATGAAGGTGGTTTTAATTTCGACCTTGATCATTGGTTTGATGAGCTGGATATTCAAAAACGACCACTTATCCATCCCTGGGCTATTTTCCGTGGTACCAATACCCAGCATTATATCAATTACGATTACGGAACCAATACCGATATACATGGCCACGATGTAGCTTTTCCGACCGAGTTTTTACACGGGCTGTATGACGGTGGCGCTGGTGCAGGACTGGATGATTTTTGGGAACAGATGTGGCATACACCAATATCGGCAGGCGGTTTTATCTGGGTTTTTGCCGATGAAGCCGTAGTGCGCACAGACAAAAACGGTTTGCTTGATTCAGATGGCGATCATGGCCCTGATGGTATTGTGGGCCCATATCACGAAAAGGAAGGCAGCTACTATACCATTAAGGAAATCTGGTGCCCTGTTCACCTGGAGCCAAAGGAAATAACACCGGCATTTGATGGAAAATTACGCCTCGAGAACCGCTTTGCTTTTACCAACCTGAAGCAATGTACTTTCAGTTATCGCCTTACAAAGCTCAATAATCCTTATCAAAAGTCATCATCAACATCAGCGACAGGCACAATTGCTTCGCCAGATGTACAGCCAGGCCAATATGGATGTCTGCAGGTAAACCTTCCTACGAACTGGAAAAGCTATGATGTGCTGTATGTTACTGCATTTGACCCTCATAAACGGGAATTGTATACCTGGAGCTGGCCGGTAAGCAGCCATGAAGTGATAACCAAACGCATGGTTTTGCTTAATGGTAAAGACAAACCGGTTATTAAGGAGACAGATTCGCTTTACAAAGTGACAATAAAGGATATCGAACTGGAGTTTAACCGTAACTCAGGTATCCTGCAAAAGGTAAAGAATGCCAAAGGGACTATCCCGCTTAGCAATGGTCCGGTACTGGCTGAGGGGCAGAATCAGTCAGGCTTTCAAAAGCTGACTAATCATTATGAAGGCAACAAATTAGTCGTAGCGGCTGAGTTTGGAAAGAAAACTACCGAGCAGGAATTAAAATGGACGATTTACCCTTCTGGGTGGGTGCAATTAGAGGTTAGGTACTGGCCGGTAGGCGAGGAGGCTGATCTGCTGGGCACGAGTTTCTCTTATCCTGAAAAAGAAGTTAAGGGTGTAACCTATATGGGCGACGGTCCTTACCGTGTTTGGAAAAACCGCTTAAAGGGCGTTACACTGAATGTTTGGGACAAGGCTTACAACAATACTATTACAGGCGAAGACAGTACCAAACTGATCTATCCAGAGTTTAAAGGCTTTTACTCCAATTTGTATTGGATGAAGCTGCAAACTAAAGAGCAGCCAATCACGATAGTATGCAATAGTCAGGATGTGTTTATGCGGTTATTTACCCCAACATATCCCAAAAAGACTTACAACGTTGCACCAACTTTCCCCACAGGTGATATATCATTCATGCATGGTATAGCCCCAATTGGTACTAAATCTCAAAAGCCTGAGAAATTGGGGGCGAGTGGTGCAAAAAACCAGTATTTCAATTACGATAAGAACATAAAGGATGCATTGGCACTCAACCTGTATTTCGACTTTTCGGGCAAATAATTGATGAAAAAGTGTGCAATCCATATCGCTGCGATTTTAGTATGCATCTTAACTTGCAGCTATAAAGATTTTGCATCCCCCCGTATAGGCCTGCAACATCTGCGTTGCGAAATGCTGGAGAATCCGCAGGGAATAGATGCTTTGCATCCCCGCTTAAGCTGGCAAATTGTTAGCAATGGACGTAACATCGTCCAAACCGCTTACAGGGTAATTGTAGCTTCATCCTCCGAAAAACTCAACCAAGATGAGGGTGATCTTTGGGATTCGCACAAGATTACTTCGGGCCAGTCGATAATGGTTGCCTATGCTGGTAAACCGCTTGCCAGTGGTACTGCCTGTTTCTGGAAGATTCGTATTTGGACAAAAAAAAGGCAAAGCCAATGGAGCCAGTCTGCATTTTGGAGCATGGGATTGCTAAAATCTTCAGATTGGAAGGCAAAATGGATCGGGTATGACGGCGGTTTTCCATGGGAT
This sequence comes from Bacteroidota bacterium, assembly GCA_018266915.1. GTDB lineage: Bacteria > Bacteroidota > Bacteroidia > Sphingobacteriales > Sphingobacteriaceae > Mucilaginibacter. Next base: position 58,728 of record JAFDZM010000042.1, read on the forward strand.
AGCATTTCCAAATTTTCAAGATTGTCGGCGCGGTATTTCCGCAAGGAATTTAAAAGCGATAAGTCGATAAAAAAAGCTGTCGTTTACGTCGTCGGCCTGGGGCATTATGAGCTTTATATTGACGGCAAAGTAATTGGTGATGAGGTGCTTGCTGAGGCACCCACAGACTATACCCAGGCGGTAAAATACAATACTTATGATGTTACCAATAACATCAGCCAGGGCAACAATGTGATAGGCACTGTATTAGGCAACGGTCGCTTCTTTACAATGCGTCCCAAGTATAAGCCAAAGAAGATAAAGGAATTCGGATTTCCGAAGATGTTGCTGCAACTGGAAATTACCTACAACGACGGGACAAAAAAAGTGATAACAAGTGACAATAGCTGGAAATTCACAGCCGATGGCCCGATCAGAACCAACAATGAATACGATGGGGAAGAATACGATGCCACAAAGGACCTTACCGGATGGAATACAGTCGGTTATGACGACAGTAAATGGGCAAATCCTCAACTGGTAGCTGCACCGGGCGGAAGACTGGAAGCGCGTATGATGGAGCCGATCAAAATTGTTAAAACCATTAGCCCAATAAGCATCGCTCCGCTTAAGCCAGGCGTTTGGATAATGGATATGGGCCAGAACATGGCCGGCTGGGTTCAGATGAGGGTTAAAGGTAATCGCGGCGATAAGGTCACGCTTCGCTATGCTGAAACCTTGCAAAAGGATCATGAATTGTATGTCGCTAATCTGCGCGATGCAAAGGCCACAGATAGTTATACTTTAAAAGGCGAGGGGGAAGAAGCCTGGCATCCTGTATTTGTATTTCACGGATTCAGGTATTTAGAGATAAGCGGCTATCCAGGAACTCCGAGTGTGAATGATTTTGTCGGCCAGGCGGTATCAGATGATATGGCGACAACCGGGCAATTTGAAACCTCGGATACGTTGATCAACCGGATATATCAAAACGCCTGGTGGGGTATTTTAAGCAATTACAAAGGCATGCCGATTGACTGTCCCCAGCGTAATGAACGCATGCCCTGGTTAGGAGATCGCGCAACTGGCTCGTTGGGGGAGAGCTTTGTGTTTGACAACGAAAACCTGTACGCCAAATGGCTCGACGATATACAGGATGCACAATTGCCCGATGGCTCAATTCCCGATGTGGCGCCCGCATACTGGCATTATTACAGCGATAACATGACCTGGCCGGGTACTTACATCCTGGTGGCCAATATGCTCTATGAGCAATTCGGAGACAAAGCGCCGATTGAGAAACACTACGCTTCGATGAAAAAGTGGTTGAGCTACATGCGCCAGAAATACCTGAAGAGTGGCTTAATGACCAAAGACAAGTACGGCGACTGGTGCGTACCACCTGAATCGCCGGAACTTATCCACGCTAAAGATCCTTCCAGGATCACTGACGGCACAATCATCGCGACAGCATATTACTACCGCATGCTGTATTTAATGCAGCACTTTGCAGGAATACTAAATAAGCCTGCCGATCAGCAGAGTTTTTTGGCGATGGCAATAGCGACGAAAGATGCCTTAAATCAGAAATTTCTCAATAAAGCCACTGGACAGTACGATAACAATACAGTCACTGCCAACCTGCTGCCTTTATATTTTAAAATGGTGCCGCCGATGTATGAGAAGCAGGTGTTCAGCAATATTGTGAACAAAATACTTGTGGCCGAAAATGGGCATATCAGCACCGGGGTTATCGGAACACAATGGCTGATGCGGGGCTTGACGGACTATGGTCGCCCGGATATTGCTTTTCGTATAGCTGATAACAACGATTATCCAAGCTGGGGTTATATGGTAAAGCAGGGTGCTACCACGATTTGGGAGCTTTGGAATGGCGATACAGCCAATCCTCAAATGAACTCCCACAACCACGTAATGCTTTTGGGCGATTTGATCGCATGGTTTTACCAGGGCCTTGCCGGAATGAAAGCCGGTGATCCGGGGTTTAAAACCATTATTATGAAACCAGCAGTTATAAGTGGTTTAGACAGCGTGAAAGCCTCCTATCAAACGCCTTACGGGTTAATTAAAAGTAACTGGAAAAAAGGACAAGGTCAATTTGAATGGCTGGTAACCATTCCGCCAAATACCACAGCGACAGTTTATTTGCCGGCTAAAACGCTGAAGGATGTACATGACGGCGACGCAATATTGATCGCTGAAAAAGGAATCAAATATGCAGGGCAGGATAAAGACAAAACGAAAGTAGTGATTGGCTCAGGTGATTATGATTTCACGATAAAATATTAAACGATATAACTATGTATAATAAGAGTTTTTGTATTGCCACGATATTGATCCTCGGATTTGCGCTGAGCGGCCGGGCACAACTGAAATTGTGGCAACACGGTATTATAACAGATGAGTTCATTTTTGAAAAGGCACCTTATCCCGAATGCCATGCGGCTACTATTGCAGAAACTAAACATGGACTTGTAGCCGCCTGGTTTGGAGGAACGAAAGAACGTAATCCCGATGTATGTATTTGGGTAAGTCGCTATGTAAACGGCAAATGGACCGAAGGCATTAACGTAGCCAACGGCATTCAAAATGAATCGCTGCGCTATGCTTGCTGGAATCCTGTACTTTACCAGGTGCGGGGTGGTGATTTGCTGTTGTTTTACAAAATCGGTCCCAGCCCGGCTAAATGGAAGGGGTTTGTGAGATCATCAAAAGATGAGGGTGTCACCTGGTCAGCACAGCAAGACTTGCCCGATGGGATACTTGGCCCGGTTAAAAACAAACCGATTACGCTGTCTAACGGCGATATTTTATCTCCTTCCGGAACAGAAGATGGCGGGGCAAAAGTACATTTTGAATTGTCTGCTGATAAAGGAAAAACCTGGCAAAAGACGAATTCAATTGATGACAGCAAAACTTTTAAAGCTTTGCAGCCTACTATACTGTCCTATAAAGACGGGAAACTACAAGCATTGGTGCGTAGCCAAAACCGGGCGATACTGCAAACCTGGTCGTCGGATAACGGGAAAACATGGTCGCCGCTGGAAAAGACGGCTCTGCCTAATAACAATTCGGGCATTGATGGCGTGACTTTGAAAGACGGGCGTCAATTACTGGTCTATAACCACGTATTACCTCCGGATGGCAAAGTTAAAGGTGCACGCACACCGCTGAATGTAGCGATATCAAAAGACGGCAAAACATGGTATGCGGCTGCCATCCTTGAAGATTCGCCCATCAGTCAATACTCTTACCCTTCAGTAATACAAACTGCTGATGGCATGGTGCACATTGTTTATACCTGGCGAAGAAAACGGATAAAGCACGTGGTGATCGACCCTAAGAAGCTGGAGTTAAAGGAAATAAAAGATGGTCAATGGCCTGCTATGCCTGGTTACACTGCACCGGCGGCTAATAACGAAGATAATGAGAAACTATAAGGTATATATCCTGGCGGGACTGATGTTATTGCTGCCTGTGCTCATCTGGGCCCAGCAGGATACGGATCATCAGTTTAGGAAGACATTGAAGGAAACCCTTGAGGAGATTGAAGGGAGATTTCATGTAAAGATCAAATTTACAGAGGACCAGGTAAAAAATAAGACGGTGACTTATGCCGACTGGCGTTTCAGGAACACAGTGGACGAGACCCTTGACAATGTGCTTAAACCGCTGGACATGAAGGTAAATAAAACAGGTCCTAACGCTTATAAACTCAAGGAATATGAATACAATGTTTGGTCGGAGCAGGATGGTTGGACTAAGCTGGATAGCATAGCCAAGCTTTATCATGATGTTCCAAGCTGGGAAAAGAGAAAGGATTCACTTCGTACGGCTTTATACAAAGCGCTGGATTTATACCCATTGCCAGCAAAGCCGAATAGCAAGCCAATTATAACGCAGGAAAGGATTTACAATGGATATTCGGTTCAAAACATCGCTATTGAAATTTTACCGGGTTTGTACATCAACGGATCGCTTTATAAGCCTTTGCATATAAAAGGGAAAATTCCCGTTATGCTCAGTCCCGATGGGCATTGGGCGCAACAGCGTTACCGGGCTGATTGCCAGATTCGATGCGCAACCCTTGCCCGAATGGGTTGTATGGCCTATAGCTATGATCTTTTTGCATGGGGCGAATCGCTGTTGCAATTTAAATCGGAAGATCATCGCACCAGCATTGCACAGGTGGTACAGACCTTGGGTGCTATCCGCATTTTGGACTATGTGCTGAGCCTCAAAGAAACCGATCCCGCACGCGTTGGCATTAGCGGTGGCTCTGGTGGAGGAAGTCATACCGTATTAATGGCTGCACTTGATCCCCGCATAAAGCTGAGTGCACCTGTGGTATCGGTATCGTCTTACTTTTTTGGCGGTTGTCCATGCGAAAGCGGCATGCCTATTTTCTTTTGCGCCGGAGGAACCGATAATGTCGAACTGGCTGCTATGGCTGCCCCGCACCCGCAATTGTTGATCTCGGATGGAAAGGATTGGACGGCACATATGCCTGAACATGATTTTCCGTACCTGCAAAAGATGTACGGCTATTACGGTAAAGCTAACCTGGTTGAGAACGTGCATCTTCCCAACGAGGGACACGACTACGGTCTCTCAAAACGCAAAGCACTTTATGCATTTGTGGCAAAAAACTTCCGCCTGGATATAAGTAAAGTCGAGGATAAGAGCGGGAAGATTGATGAATCGGAAGTGACAATTGAAAAAGAGCCTATGATGTATGTTTTCGGTGATCATGGCCAATATTTGCCGAAGGATGCCATCATGGGCTATAATAATTTATTAAAAGCCTTTGCGTCGGCTCCGCGCGAGAAGAAAACCAATTGAAAAATAACTATGAAAAAACTATCGCTTAATTTCTTAACTGCCCTGGCAGGCTTAATTATAACAGTCGGATTATCTCCGGAAAAAGTTGCCGCTCAATCAAATGGACACCGCTACAAAGTTGCGGTGGTTGACCTGATGATATTAAAACGGCAAAAATTGGGCGCTTTTAGGCTGGCCAAAGATATAGGCGCCGATGGAGTAGAGGTGGATATGGGCGGATTAGGCAATCGCGAGACTTTTGATAATAAGCTCGCTATAGATTCGGTACGGAATCAATTCCTGGCAACGAGCAAATCTATGAACCTGGAGATATGCTCGCTGGGCATGACCGGTTTTTTTGCCCAGTCGTTTGCACAAAGGCCCACAGCTGTTAGAGCAGTACAGGATTGCATCAATACTGCAAAAGAGATGAACCTTAAGGTGGTTTTTTTGCCACTCGGTGTTCAGGGCGATCTTGTTAAAAATCCCGAATTAAGACCTGCTATTGTAGAGCGATTAAAAGCTGTGGGTAAGATAGCCGAAGAAACGGGTGTTGTTATAGGACTCGAAACCTCACTTGATGCGAAAGAAGAATTGAAGCTGTTGAAAGAAATTGGTTCGCCGGCTGTCAAAAGCTATTTCAACTTTGCCAACGCCGTAAAGAATGGCAGAGATATCAGCAAAGAGCTGGAGATACTGGGCAAAAAAGAGATTGTCCAGATCCATTGTACAGATGAGGATGGTGTATGGTTGCAGAACGATACCAGGATCGACCTTAAAAAAATAAAAAACACGCTGGATAAAATGGGCTGGAGCGGATGGCTGGTGATCGAACGCTCACGTGACGCTAATGATCCGCGTAATGTCAAAAAGAATTTTACAGCCAATACAACCTACGTTAAATCAATTTTTCAATAGCCCGGTTTGAAGCGTTTTTGTATCATATCGATTTGTATTTGCTTGCTGGCAGGTTTCAGTCTGCAAACTTATGCTGCTCAAATATGGGTGGCAACAAATGGTAACGATTTAAATCCGGGTACAAAAGAGGCTCCGAAACTCACTATTGCAGCCGCACTGCACCAGGCGCGGGAACTGCGGAGACTTAAAGATACTTCTATTGAAAAAGGAATTTATATCCTGATCAAAAACGGTGAATATATGCTGGATGAACCCCTGTTTGTCCGTCCGGAAGATTCCGGTACGCCGATCTCTCCAACAGTGATAGAGAATGCCCCTGGAGCAAGTCCTGTAATCAACGGCGGGCTTTACATTCATAACTGGCATAAAGTGTCAGATCCTGTTCCTGGTTTGCCATCGGGTGCACGAGGTAAAGTATGGGAAGCGCCGGCGCCGCAGGTAGATGGAAGCACTTTGCTCTTCAGGCAGCTTTGGGTAAATGGCAAAAAAGCTGTTCGGACGACAGATGTCGATTGCGATGATAACATGAGCCGTATATTATCAGTGGATAAGCAAAGGCAGGAAATATGGATACCCGTCCCGGCAGGTGGTTTACCAAAAAATCCTGATCAAATGGAGATGGTTATCCACCAGATGTGGGCCATAGCCAATCTTCGTATAAAATCGATAACAATTGATGGTAATAAAGCGGGGCTCACCTTTTATCAGCCTGAGAGCCGCATAGAGTTTGAACATCCCTGGCCGGCGCCGGTGATCGATAAGGATCATAAAATGAATGGTAATTCGGCATTTTACCTTGTTAATTCGCTGGCATTTCTGGATAAGCCAGGCGAGTGGTATGAAGATATCAAAGCCGGCAAAGTTTATTATCTGCCCCGCAAAGGCGATAATATGGACAATGCTAACGTAATTGCGCCCTCACTGGAAAAGTTGCTGGAAGTAAAAGGCTCCGCTGACAGGCCGGTGAGCTACGTTTACGTTAAAGGAATAAAATTCGAGAATACTACATGGCTCCGTCCATCGCTCAAGGGGCATGTGCCATTACAGGCAGGAATGTACCTGCTCGACGCTTATAAGCTTAAGATTAAAGGCACGCCCGAAAAAAGCGGTCTCGAAAATCAGGCCTGGGTAGGCCGCCCACCGGCAGCTGTAGAGGTGAGCTATGCCAATCACATCAATTTTTCTGACTGCACATTTGCGCATCTAGCCTCAACCGCGCTTGATTTTATGCTGGGTACACACGATGACGAAATAAAGGGTAATTTATTAAAAGACATTGGCGGTACAGGGATACTGATCGGCTTTTTTTCCGATGAGAGTTTTGAGGCTCATCTGCCGTACAATCCTTCTGATCCCCGTGAGGTTTGCACTAACGAACACATCATCGATAACCTTGTTGACGATGCCACAAACGAAGACTGGGGGTGTGTAGGCATCGGTGCAGGCTATGTAAAAGGCATCAGCATAGAGCATAATGAAGTGTGCGATGTTTCCTATACGGGTATAAGTGTCGGCTGGGGGTGGACAAAGGCAGCCAATGTAATGAGTGATAATATCATTCGCGCCAATAAGGTGCATCATTATGCGAAGCACATGTATGATGTGTCGGGCATTTATACCTTGTCGGCACAACCGCGCTCGGTCATCGACAGTAACTACGTTGACGATATCTACAAAGTGCCTTATGCGCACGACCTGCAACATTGGTTCTACCTCTACACAGACGAAGGCTCGTCCTTTTTTACAGTAAAAGATAATTGGTGCCCGGCTGAAAAATTCCTTAAGAATGCCAATGGTCCTGGTAATGTTTGGGAGAATAATGGTCCGCAAGTGGCAGAAAGCGTAAAGCAATCCGCCGGTTTACAACAACCCTATAAACATCTGCTGAATGGTATAATCATCAACCCTGGAAATGAGGCGATCAATCACGTAGCCTTTTAGAAGCATGCAGGCAATCATCAAAATATATCAATTGAGACAAGTATTGCACATTTTACTTTGTGTATTTGCCGCTTCTTTTTTCAGCTTTTCGGAAGGCCGGGCACAAGATCGCACACCTTCAATAATAGAAATTACAGGCCCGATAGGTTCACAACCTGGTGCCCGTTTATTGACCCCGGTATTAAAAGCGTCACATATTCCTTCATCTGCTCTGTATCAATGGAAAAATCACCTGGTTATCTACGCCTTTATGAATGATCCGGTGAGGTTGGAAGGGCGGGTTGCAAAGTTATACCCCAAATGTTCACTTAAAATTTATCAGCACCCTTATTATGATTTTAATCGCAGGCGGTATTGTGGCAAAGCCAGTGTTGCCAAAGAATGGGATAACATACTGCTTACTGCCAATCTGGTCGACAATCCGCGAATGCAGCAGGAATACCTGAAATATCATTCTACCCAATTTAAGAAATGGCCCAAAGTGGCCCAAGGTTTTTGCCATGCCCAATTCCAGCAACTGCTTGGGTTTAGGAATGGACGGCAACTGATTCTGGTCATCAGCATTCCAAAAGGGGAGAGCCTCGACGAATTAAATCCAAAGACGACAGAAAATAACCCTCAAATGGTGCAATGGAACGCCCTGATGAAAAAATACCAGGTGGGCGTACCAGGTACCAGACCGGGAGAGGTATGGGTGTTTTTGAAACCGGTGAACAATTTATAATACCAAACAGATCATGCTAAAATTAGGAATACTAGGCTTAGGAGAAGGACGCAGCACCATGTCGGCGGCGTTGCAAAGCCCGAAATACGAATTGAAAATGGTGTGCGACAGGAACAGCGAATTGTGTAAACAACGGGGAGAAGAATTTAATTTTCACAATTACACCACCAATTACCAGGAAATGCTTGATGACCCTGAAATTGACGTGATTGCCATCTATACGCCCGATTGTCTGCACGCCGAACATGTGAAACAGGCGCTTATGCATCAGAAACACGTGGTATGCACCAAGCCTTTTATTGACGACTTATCAAAAGCTCAGGAGTTACTCGACTTAGCTGAAAAGACTGGCAAAAAAGTATTTATCGGCCAAAGCTCCCGTTTTTTCGAGCCGGCAAAAAGACAGCGGAAGGATTTTGAAGAGTGCTTAATTGGTGATCTGATCACCGTTGAAAGTCACTACCATGCCGATCACCGGTGGTTTTTAGAAAAGCCCTGGGCACTGGAAGATGCGTTCAAATGGTTATATGGCGGTTTGAGTCACCCGGTAGATTTTATACGCTGGTATTTACCAGAGATTGAAGAGGTGATGGGTTATGGCATGATCAGTAGCAATGGGAAGAAAGCAGGTCTTAAAAATGCTGATACTATGCATTTCATTTTTAAATCGATTGATGGCCGGGTTGCACGCGTGAGCGGCGCTTATACCGGTTATACCCAACCAACCCAGCGCGACAGCGGTATGAGTGTAATATTAAGATGCACCGAAGGCGCATCACAGGCTGATTATCATGAGTTGCGTTATGCCGTGACCGACAAAACTGGTGAGGAAAAAATTATTTACTGGGGCGATAAAGCATTAAAATATTACTACAGGTTTGAGGGACAAAGTCACCACGCGGGTGAATACCAAAACTATCTCGAATACTTTGCTGATTGCCTCGAAAACGGGGAAACTGCTTACCCTGATATCAAAGAAGGCATTGGTACCATCGCGCTGCTGCAAGCCATGGACCGGTCGTTGCAAAGCGGCGCACCAGTAAAAATAGCTGACGTTATGAACGAATATCGACTATCAACCGAATTGTTAAGCGTATGATATTGGCCATGGGACACCTTGGGGCTAATTTGACGGCCCTTGATTATGCCATCGTTCTGATCTATGTGGTAGTGCTTGTCATTATTGGCTATAGGGCCAGTTTTGTCAAAACTGGAAAGAAGGACGAAACGCTTTTCCTGGCAAATAAGTCCCTGGGTTGGGCGAGCATCGGATTTAATATGTGGGGAACCAATGTAGGGCCGTCAATGCTGCTTGCATTTGCAAGTATTGGCTATACCACGGGTATTGTTGCTGTCAATTTCGATTGGTATGCATTTGTTTTCCTGTTATTACTGGCGGTTGTGTTCGCTCCTAAATACCTGGCGGCTAAAGTGAGCACTACGCCTGAATTTATGGGTAACCGTTATGGCGAATCGACAAGGAATATACTGGCATGGTACGCGCTGATCAAGATCCTTATTTCGTGGCTCTCGTTGGGGCTGTTTGCAGGCGGTTTCCTGGTAAGGCAGATATTGGGGATCCCGATGTGGCAATCGGTTATTGCGCTCGTATCATTTGCCGGGCTGTTCACTTTTGCAGGCGGATTGAAAGCTATCGCTAAAGTGAATTTTTTCCAGATGATATTGCTGATTGCGGTCTCGTTGATGCTCACCGTTATAGGGGTCGTAAAAGCTGGCGGTTTATCCGCGGTATACAATAAAGTACCTCATAACTTCTGGAACCTGATCCATCCGGCAAGTGATAAAAAATATCCCTGGTATGCTATCTTGCTGGGTTATCCTGTTTCAGCAGTCGCTTTTTTTTGTACCGACCAGGCCATGGTGCAATCGGTACTGGGCGCCAGGAATCTTGAGCAGGGCCAATTAGGCGTAAACTTTATCGGCTGGCTGAAGATTCTATCATTACCGTTATTTATTCTTACAGGAATATTGTGTTTTATCCTGTTTCCAGGACTTAAAGATCCTGCCGAGGCCTATATGACCATGGTTACCCACCTCTTCCCTCCGGGATTAAACGGTCTGGTGATTGTTGTACTGATAGCGGTTCTTGTTGGCACCATTGGTTCATCACTCAATTCGCTGAGTACGGTGTTCACGATGGATGTGTACTCGAAGAAGATTAACCCTAATGCATCCAATCAGCAAATTATAAAGGTTGGACGGATATCGGTGGTTGCCGGCTGTGTTTTTGCCATCATTGTGGCGCTGGCAATCGACAATATTAAGGGGCTTAATTTGTTTGATATATTTCAATCGGTTTTAGGTTTTATCGCGCCACCGCTAGCAGTAGTTTTCCTGCTCACCGTATTTTGGCCGAGAACTACCCGAACTGCAGTCAACCTGGTTTTGTCTGCGGGGTCGGCTTTCTCTCTTGGAGTTGGCGTTTTGTATCTGTGGGTATTCACGCCCGATAAATATCATTTCTGGCCGCATTATCTTATGCTGTCGTTTTACATTTTTGTTTTTCTACTGTTATCAGCTATCATCATTTCCCTGGCCGACAGAAACCCGGTCATCTATTTACGCGACAAAATGGTTAAGGCCAATATCTCTCCAACAACCAGGCGGGTTAAAATTGCATGGGCAGCGTTGGTGGTAGCGATGATCTGCTTATATATCCTATTTAACGGACACTGATTTTATGAAAGAAAATAATGCTATCAAGCTTAAAAAGATTGTATTAATTACCGGCCTACTTTGCCTGATGCTGATTTGCGACAACGTCAAGGCACAGCAGGCCTCGTGGATTTGGTATCCTGGAGATTATTCGGTTTGGTTAAGCAATAAGATGCAGACAAGGCGAACTGAGCGAGGCACATTCCTTCCGCCTTTCTGGAAGTTATACAGTCCTTATCCTTTGATGGAGTTTCATAAAGATTTTGTGCTCCCTGGTGCGGAGGATGCCAGCTTATATGTTGAAGGACAATACAATGTTAGTCTCGACGGAAAAACTATACCAGGTTATCCCAAAATCATTCATATCGCTGCAGGCAAACATCGTATTAGTCTAAAGGTCTATAACGATAGCAGTGTACCGGCTATCTACCTGAAAAGCCCGCACCTGGTATCTGATACCTCCTGGCTGGTGACTTATGAAGATAAAGAATGGATCGATGCTACGGGTAAAACGTCAGATGTGTCCGCCACAAAATATATGCACGCAGATAGTTGGAATTTTACCGACCCGGCTATACTTCCATCAACCTATCATTTACCTGTCAGACCTGAAAATGCGGTTAAAATAGAACGGAAACCACATTCCCTATTTGTCGATTTTGGTAAGGAAACCTTTGGCTATTTGAAATTGAATGGCATAAAAGGCAAAGGGATAGTTCATGTTTACTACGGAGAATCGCCTTACGAAGCAGCAGATACGGGAAGATGTGAGCTTGCAGATAAAGTTGCTATAGATCAGAACAGTGGCAATTATACTTTTAAAGGCTCGAGGGCTTTTCGTTATGTGACAGTTTATTATAGCGATAACGTCAGCATAAATAATGTGTCCATGTTGTATGAGTATTCTCCGGTTAAGCAGTTGGGCAGTTTTACCTGTTCCGATCCGGAGATTAACAAAATATGGGATGTAGCAGCTTACACATTGCACCTGAATACCCGCGAATTCTTTATTGACGGTATAAAACGCGACCGCTGGGTTTGGTCGGGTGATGCTTATCAAAGCTACCTCATGAACTATTACTTGTTCTTTGACTCGCCCGAGGTAACCCACACGTTGCAGGCGTTGAGAGGAAAAGACCCGATCACAAGTCATATCAATACGATACTCGATTATACATTTTATTGGTTTTTAGGCATCAATGATTATTATCTGTACACAGGTGATAAAGCATTTGTTGAACAAAATTACCAGGGCATGAAAACCATGATGGATTTCTGCCTGGCAAGACGCGATAGTGATGGACTTGTACAAGGTCTGCCCGGCGATTGGGTATTTATTGACTGGGCCGATGGTTTAAGTAAGCAGGGGGAAGTAAGTTTCGAGCAGGTTTTATTTTGCCGCAGTCTCGAGACAGTTGCAGAATGTGCGAAGATTGCCGGCGACAATGCCGGTGCCATTAAGTATGCGGACCTTGCTGCCGATATAAAAGAAAAGATATTTAAATATTACTGGAACGATCAGAAGCATGCCCTGGTGCACAGCCGCATTGATGGTAAGCCAACGGATAATGTGACGCGCTATGCTAATATGTTCGCCATATTTTTTAATTACTTCGATCAGGCCCAAAAGCAGGACGCAAAAAAATATGTATTGCTCAACAAAAACGTGCCAGGAATCAATACGCCGTACATGCGTTTTTATGAACTGGAGGCACTATGCGCTATGGGTGAGCAAAACTATGTGCTGAAAGAAATAAAGGATTACTGGGGTGGCATGCTCAAACTGGGGGCAACCACTTTTTGGGAGGAATATAATCCAACTAAAAAAGGAGCCGAAAACTATGCCATGTATGGCCGCCCTTACGGAAAAAGTTTGTGCCACGCATGGGGCGCCAGCCCGATCTATCTTTTGGGCAAATACTATTTGGGCGTGAAGCCAGCATCGCCCGGGTATCATGACTATATCGTTGAGCCCAATCTTGGTTCATTGCAATGGATGCAGGGCGCTGTGCCGACTCCTCATGGTAAGATCAGTGTTTATTGCAGCACAAAACAGATAAAGGTGAGCAGTAACGAGGGGCATGGTGTGTTGCGGTTCAAAAGTAAAACCACTCCTGAGTGTAAGCTGGGCCAAATCACCAGCAAAGGAGACGGCGTTTACGAGCTCCAATTGGAGAAAGGAAAGGATTACATCATTAATTACGACGCCATCTGATGAAGGGTTTAAGTTATTATTTGCTATTGGGATTGTTTGTTGTATGTCCATTGCTGGTTCATGCCCAGTTGGTTGATGAAACGCCTGCGCCGCTGCCTCATTTGCCATCTGTTTATAAGTTCGATCCATGGGAAGACCCTGCTATAGATGGCATTAACCGGCTCCCTGCCCATGCAACCGCATACTCATTTAGCAATCTGCAGGATGCTTTGACCGGCGACCGCGAAAAATCCGGGCGGATGATATCATTAAACGGCTCGTGGGATTTTCTTTATTCTCCTACTCCGGCGGATACACCCAACGGATTTTACCTGAACCGGGTGCAGGGTTGGAAGAAGATCACTGTTCCATCCAACATAGAAATGCAGGGATATGGCAAGCCAATTTATAAAAGCGCGGTTTATCCTTTCAGACCAGTCGACCCACCACATATGCCTGTTACCGACAACAGCGTGGGTAACTATCAGCGTACATTCACCATTCCTCAAAACTGGAAGAATATGAATATTGTGCTGCATTTTGGTGGCGTTAGCTCGGGGTTTAAGGTTTGGCTTAATGGTAAGTTTTTGGGGTATGGCGAAGACAGTTTCTTGCCATCTGAATTCAATATAACACCATATCTGCAACCCGGCGAAAATGTGTTATCAGTACAGGTTGTCCGCTGGACATCAGGTTATTTCCTGGAAGATCAGGATCAATGGCGTCTGAGTGGTATCCACCGTGAGGTGATGCTGCTTGCTGAACCTCCGCTGCATATTGCCGATTTCTTTTATCAAACTAAACTGGACAAAGATTACAAAGATGCCACCTTTGAATTAAGGCCGAAGCTGGAGAACTTAACAGGTAAGCGGGCGTATGGATGTAAACTTGAAGCGCAATTGTTCGACAAAAATGGTAAGCCTGTTTTTGCAAAGCCGTTGGAAAAAGATGTGGAAAGCATTTTGAATGAAATTTACCCCCGCCTGGGCAATGTTAAGTTTGCATTGATGGAAGCCAGGGTTAAAAATCCGGAAAAGTGGAGCACTGAAGAACCCAATCTGTATACACTCGCGCTTTCATTAATAGATTCCACAGGACACACGCTGGAGGTAAAAAGCTGCAAAGTCGGCTTTAGAAGTATTGAATTTTCTAAAACAGATAGTAAGTTACTGATCAATGGTAAAGTAACCTATCTATATGGCGTAAACCGGCCCGATCATGATCCGATAAAGGGAAAGGCTTTATCAAGGGAAGATATTTTAAAGGATATACAAACCATTAAACGGTTTAATTTCAATTGTATTCGCACTAGTCATTACCCGATGGACCCTTACCTGTACGATCTGTGCGACCAATACGGTATTATGGTAATCGATGAGGCTAACCTGGAAACACACGGCCTCGGTTCAAAATTGAGTAATGACCCGGCATGGACCGGCGACTACATGGACAGGATGACAAGAATGGTGATGCGCGACAAAAATCATCCGAGTATTATCATCTGGAGCCTGGGTAATGAAGCGGGACACGGGCCTAATCACGCAGCAATGGCCGGCTGGACACATGAATTTGATATAACCCGGCCTGTGCATTACGAACCAGCTCAGGACTCGCCACAGGGAGAGGGATTTATTGCACCTGACGATCCACGCTATCCTAAAAAGAACGATCACTCGCACCGGTTACAAAATCCGATCGATGAGCCTTATGTGGATATCGTAAGCCGTATGTATCCCGGCTTGTATACCGCCGGACTGCTTGCTAATCAACAGAATGGCGATCATCGCCCGATATTTTTTTGTGAGTATTCGCATTCGATGGGAAATTCAACCGGCAACCTCAAGGATTTTTGGGATATATGGCGTAATACCAAACGGGTGATAGGCGGCTGTATTTGGGAATTTAAGGATCAGGGCCTGCTAAAGAAGGATGCCAAAGGCGTTCCATTCTATGCCTATGGCGGTGATTTTGGTGAGAAATATTATGACGATTTTACCATCAAGGGCCTTGTTAGCGCTGACGGCAGACCTAAGCCTGAGATATATGAATGCAAGCATGTTTTTCAGCCAGCTGTTTGTACGTTGGTCGATACTGTGAAAAAAATAATTAGTATAAAAAATTGGAATTCAGTTAGATCACTTGGTTGTTATACAGTAAAACTTGAAATGCTGGAAGACGGAAAGGTCATCTCAGAAAAAGCACTGCCATCCATTAATGTGCCGGCTTTCAGAGATACTTTGTTTTCGCTGGCGCCTTATTTGCCCACAATGAAAGCAGGGCATGAATACCTGGCTAATATTCATTTTTGTCTGCCCGAAAATGAGCCATGGGCAGCCAAAGGATATGAAATAGCAAGCGATCAGTTCTCATTCGCTCATATACCAATTGTTAAAAATGAAGTTAAAGATTATACACCGGTTGCCTTGACCGAAACTCCGAATGCATATATCATGAACGGGAAAAACTTTAAAGTCGCCATAAGTAAGACCAATGGCGCTTTAAATTCCTATGTTGCCAACAATCAGCAACAAATATTTGCACCGCTGCTGCCGCATTTTACCCGGCCACTTACAGACAATGATCGTCGTGGCTGGAAAGCAAATAAAGTACTTAAACCCTGGTATAAGGATACGGCGCAATTCAAAACCATATCAGCGAAAGTGATTGCAAAAGGCCTGGTTAAAGTGACAAGCACCTATTCAATGATAAATGACAGTGTCAGGATGCAGGTTAATTATCTGATCAATGGTAGCGGCGGCGTAAAAGTTAATTATGCCTTAACTGTAAAACCCGGTCTGCCTGATATACCTGAAGTGGGGATGCAGTGTGGTATAAAACGTAGTTATGATAATATCAGCTGGTATGGACGTGGGCCGTATGGTAACTATATCGACCGTCGCACTGGCTCGGAGGCAGGCATCTATAGCCAGTCAATAGATAAATTCAATGAGCCCTATGTAGTTCCACAGGAAACAGGTAACCGAACCGATGTGCGCTGGATGTTCCTTTCGGATAAAAACTCAAATGGATTGATGGTTACGACCGATAGCCTGTTGAGCATGAACGCATGGCCCTATACCGAAAAGAATATCGTTACTGCTAAACATACCAATAAACTTGTCGATGCCGGTTTTATCACTTTAAATATCGATTTGATACAAATGGGTGTGGGGGGAAATGATAGCTGGTCGCCGGTAGGGGCACCTTTAGAGAAATACCGGGTGCCTGCAAGGAATTACAGCTATAACTTCTACCTGTTCCCATGCAATGCCAATACAGATAAAGCAATCAGTCTTTCCAGGAAAATTAAATTCAATTCGGCAGGTATATGAAGAAAATAATCCTGGTAGTGATCGTTTGTATATCTGCTGTTTTCGCGGTACACGCACAAGCGATTCATAAGGTAGCGATTTCTGATCAGCTTAAAAAGAATTTTCTGAACCCACCGGATGAAGCTAAACCCTGGACATTCTGGTACTGGATGCAGGCAAGCGTATCACGTGAGGGCATTAAGGCCGATCTTGAAGCGATGAAAAAAGCAGGCATCGGCGGCGCTTACCTGATGCCTATACAAGGGCCGGCAAACCCGCCATATATCAACCCACCGGTTGAGCAACTAAGCAAACCCTGGTGGGAGATGGCGAAATTTGCTATGCAGGAAGCAAACAGGCTGGGCATTAAACTGGCTATGCATGATTGTGATGGTTTTGCAGTAGCCGGTGGACCGTGGATAACGCCCGAGCTTTCGATGCAAAAAGTGGTGTGGACAAAAACCTTGATCAAAGGCGGAAAAATCTTCGACGATACTTTGGCGCGACCTGAAAGTTACAAAGATTATTATCGGGATATCAAAATACTGGCTTATCCATCTCCCGAAGGCAGTGGTGTTTCGACTCGAACAATTGTTCCTAAGATAACGGCCAGCACCGGTGCCGATGTGCAATTTTTGGCTGTTCCTGGCAATAAGACCAGTTTTAAAAGTAGTAAGCCTTGCTGGATACAAGTTGCGTTTGACAAACCGTTTACCTGTCGCTCAATAATCATACATACTGATGCAAGCAATTATGAATCTGAAAGGTTATTGATCGAAACAAGCGATGATGGCACGAATTTTAAGCCTTTAACGCGCCTGATACCACCACGGCACGGTTGGCAGGATGGCGATGCTCCAATCACGAATGATATTGTACCGACGACAGCGAAATATTATCGTTTCGTATACAATAATGAAGGCTCAGAACCAGGTTCTGAAGACCTCGATTTTGCCAAATGGAAGCCTTCGTTAAAATTGAGCGGTATCGAGTTATTAGCTGAACCGCAAATCAACCAATACGAGGGAAAAACAGGAGAGGTGTGGAGAGTAAGTAAGCGCACCACAGTTGAACAAGTGCCGGACGCACTTTGCATTCCAAAAGATAAAATCATAGATATCACCGATAAACTCGATGCTGATGGCCGACTGAAATGGAACATGCCCTCGGGTGATTGGACTATTTTACGAATTGGGCATAGTTCTACCGGACATATGAATGCCACCGGCGGAACTGGCAAAGGATTGGAGTGTGATAAGTTTAACCCTGAAGCCGTCAAAATTCAGTTCGATCATTGGTTTGGGGAAGCTGTCAGGCAAGCAGGGCCTGAACTGGCCAGGAAGGTGCTGAAAATCTTCCATGTAGATAGCTGGGAATGCGGTAGTCAAAACTGGTCGCCGGTATTTGCTGAGGAGTTTAAGAAACGCCGGGGATATGATCTGGTGCCTTATCTACCCGTAATGGCCGGAGTGCCGGTGCAAAGCGCCGAAGTATCGGAAAAGGTTTTGAGTGATGTACGGCAAACAATTGCTGAACTCGTAGTAGATAATTTCTTTGGTACGATGGCTAAACTGGCTCATGCCCAGGGTTGTAGTTTCAGCGCAGAATGTGTCGCCCCGGTAATGACCAGCGACGATCTGCTGCATTACAGCAAAGTAGATTTGCCAATGGGTGAGTTCTGGCTGCGAAGCCCAACGCATGATAAGCCGAATGACATCCTGGATGCCATCTCGGGCGGTCATATTTATGGCAAGAATATTATCCAGGCCGAAGCATTTACCGAGCTGCGATTGATGTGGGATGAATATCCCGGCATGTTGAAAACGTTGGCGGACAGGAATTTTGCTTTGGGTATCAACCGATTTGTATTTCACGTTGATGTGTTGAACCCCTGGCTTGACCGTAAACCTGGTATGACACTAAATGGTATTGGCTCATTCTTCCAACGTGATCAAACCTGGTGGCGGCCGGGAAAAGCCTGGATAAAATATGTTCAACGTTGCCAGGCTATGCTGCAAATGGGCCACCCTGTTATAGATATAGCGGTCTTTACAGGGGAAGAAACACCACGCAGGGCTATTTTACCCGACAGATTGGTAAATACATTACCCGGCATATTCGGCGAAGACAGAGTGAAATCGGAGGCTGAGCGACTGGCCAATAAAAATGAGCCGATGCGTGTAATACCTGAAGGAGTAACCAGCTCAGCCAATATGGTCAACCCCGATAAATGGATCGATCCATTACATGGTTATGCCTATGATTCCATGAACCCGGATGCACTGCTTAGACTGGCTTCTGTAAAAAATGGACGAATCGTATTGCCCGGGGGAGCAAGCTATAGCGTTTTAGTGATACCTGGAGCGCATCCTATGTCGCCCGATAACAGTTTAATGTCGCCGGCAGTGATCAAAAAGATAAAGCAACTCGTAGATGATGGTGCGACCATTATTTTGAATGATCATCCCGAAAAGTCTCCTGGATTATCGGATGATGAGGAAGTAAAACAAATTGCGAACAAGCTTTTTAATGCCTCGAAATTGAATGCGAAAGGCAGAATACTCATCGGGCCATACAGGGGTAAAACATCTGATAAACTGGGTATTCCAAGAGATGTGATCGTTACCGACTCAACTGGTAATAATGCCGAAAATATTGCCTGGAACCACCGGTCTGTAGCAGGTTTCGATAGTTATTTTATTTCTAACCAGAATAATCAACAACGAACCATCAAATTATCGCTTAGAGTCGTTGGCAGGATACCGGAGCTATGGGATCCGATGACCGGTCTGGTAAAAACAGCAGGAGAGTGGAAAATACAAAGCGGACGAACAATTCTGCCATTAAGATTAGATGCAAATGGGTCGGTATTCGTGGTCTTACGACAACCCACAACTATAATATCAGCCCAAAAACACAAGAATTGGGCTAACGTTAAACCAATAGAAAAGTTGAAAGATACCTGGGCTGTACAATTCGACAGGAATTTTGGTGGCCCGCCCGAACCAGTGATTTTTAGTAAGCTCGAGGATTGGAGTACTAACCAAAACCAGGCAATCAAATATTACTCGGGCACAGCAAGCTATAGCCAGGAGTTTAGCTGGAATAGAAGCAGTAACAATGTTTGGCTTGATTTGGGCAGGGTTGATAATATAGCGGAGGTGTTTGTTAATGGGATAGATTGCGGAACAGGCTGGACCTACCCGTATCGTGTTGATATCAGCAAAGCCCTGAAACCTGGTACGAACAAGATCAGGATTGACGTGAGTAATACCTGGGCCAACCGCCTGATAGGCGATAATACACTACCTCAAGAAAAGCGGATTACCTGGACCAACGCACCGTTCCGGCTCGCTGGCAAACCACTGTTACCAGCTGGATTACTCGGACCTGTGCATATTGTCGAATTGAAATATTAAGATGTTCAATATTATGAATAAAAAGATTAGAATAAGTGTATTAATTGTTTTATTTATAGCATTTTATGTTTATGGTGTATTCGCTCAGAATAAGTCGCTTGTAAATACTTCAGCCAGTAAATACGCAAAATTGAGTGGGATTGATATGAGCGACGTTACCTGGACCAATGGTTTTTGGGCCGATCGTTTTAAGGTTTGCAGGGAAACCATGATACCCAATTTATGGAAGATATACGGTGATCCCAAAATGGGCCATGCCATTCAAAACTTTGAGATAGCTGCCGGATTGGACACGGGTTCACATGGAGGCGCGCCGTTCCAGGACGGTGATTTTTATAAATTGTTTGAGGCCGCAGCAGCGGTATATGCCTCTACGCATGACCCTAAAATCGATAAGCTGATGGATCAGACTATAGCTCTTATTGCCAAAGCGCAACGCGCGGATGGCTATATCAATACCCAAACGCTCATTGATGAACGTAATCATCCGAAAGAAGCAAAGGCTTTTGAGGACAGAATGAATTTTGAGACCTACAATTTCGGACATTTGATGACCGCCGCATGTGTGCATTATCGTGCCACAGGGAAACGCAATTTCCTGGATATTGCCATTAAGGCGACTGATTATCTCTATCACTTTTACAAA
The DNA here is from genome assembly GCA_018266915.1 of Bacteroidota bacterium. GTDB lineage: Bacteria > Bacteroidota > Bacteroidia > Sphingobacteriales > Sphingobacteriaceae > Mucilaginibacter. Next base: position 79,378 of record JAFDZM010000042.1, read on the forward strand.
ACTGCTTCGCCAGAACTAGCCCGGAATGCTATTTGTCCCTCTCATTATATGGGCGTAGTCGAAATGTATCGTACCACACGTTATCCACGTTACCTTGAGCTGGCCGAAAACCTGATCAACATCCGTGGACTGATGAAAAATGGTGAAGATCAAAACCAGGACCGTATTCCATTCAGAGAACAAACAAAGGCGATGGGCCATGCCGTAAGGGCCAACTATTTATATGCTGGTGCCGCTGATATTTATGCTGAAACGGGAGACACCACTTTACTGCACACCCTTAACCTGATCTGGAACGACGTGGTAGATCATAAGCTTTATATAACCGGCGGTTGCGGAGCGCTGTACGATGGCGTGTCACCGGATGGCACCTCATATCAGCCGAAAGATATACAGCAAGTGGCACAAGCTTATGGTCGTGAGTATCAATTGCCCAATTTTACGGCCCACAATGAAACCTGTGCCAGCGTTGGTAATGTGTTTTGGAACTGGCGTATGCTGCAAATAACAGGCGATGCAAAGTATGCCGATGTACTTGAGCAAACGCTGTACAATGGTGTGTTGTCGGGTATCAGTCTCGATGGTAAAGGGTTTTTCTACACTAATCCTTTAAGCTCGAACGATGCTTTGCCTTACAAACTTCGCTGGTCGAGGGACAGGGTGGGATATATTGCCTATTCGGACTGCTGTCCACCTAACGTCGTGCGTACTATTGCCGAGGTAAGCAGCTACGCTTATAATATATCCGACAAAGGATTATGGTTAAATCTTTACGGAGGTAATAAACTATCGACCAGGCTAAAAGATGGCACGCCGGTTAAACTGACACAAACAACTAACTATCCATGGGATGGCACTGTGAATATTCAGATTGAAAATATGCCGGGTAAAGAATTTTCGATTTTTCTGCGTATTCCCGGCTGGTGTAAAAATGCGACATTGCTGGTGAATGGAAAGCCTGCAGGCGTAAAAACAACTCCGGGTACATATGCTGAATTGAAGAGCAAATGGAAATCAGGTGACAAACTAACACTGCTGTTGCCGATGCCGGTGAAATTTATTGAAGCGAACCCGCTGATAGAAGAAACACGCAACCAGGTAGCTGTTAAACGCGGACCGATAGTATATTGCCTCGAATCGGTTGATCTGCCAAAGGGTAAAAAGATATTTGATATTGCACTTTCAGCTAAAACAGATCTGAAACTTTCACCTATAAAAATTGAAAATAGCGATATAGTGAGCCTGACCGGTGAGGCCAGCACCCATAATGAAAATGGCTGGAAAAATAACCTGTACCGCGAGGTTTCAACGAAGAATGATGGCTCTGCTTACATCAGGCTAATACCTTATTATGCATGGGACAACCGGGGCCACAATAATATGGAAACATGGATACCTTTTGACAGGTAGAAGCTAAAACATATTGATGATATCCTTCCCGCGTTCTTTTGGAAATACTTTTAACGATTCGACCTTATGGTTTTTAACCGTGGCCTCTATCGTTGTATTGCCAGGAGCGTGGAGTTTGAAATGAACATTCCAATCTTTTGGCCAGGCAGGGAAGAGGTAGATTTTCTGGCCATCAACCTGTAGCAGCATGTCCTGCAAACCGATCATGCCTGAACCGCCCCAGTTATGGTCGGGTGTCCAGTCGAAACCCGGTCCCCAGAATGCTGGGAAGCGTCTTTCAGAGTCTTTCAGCTTAAAAACTGTTAGGTCCGCAGCTTCTTTGGTAAGACCCATTCTCGCCGCAAAAATATTATCCTGTTTCCAACCAATACCGCTTCTGAATTTCAGTGCAACTGTGTCGTATTTCCAGGTATTTATTGCGACATCCAGATCAGGTTTACCTATCCCATATATTCCCCAGGGAAAAACAGGGTATAATTGCATCGTCTCCACATTATTTACACGCGACCAGGCTTGAGCGGGTGCAATCGTCTTATGTCCGTTAAATTTCCTGAAATTAATGGGTGGAATACGTTTCAACATGGTCTCCCATTCTGTGCGCTCTTTTTCAGTTAAATATTGAGGTGGTAATTGTAGCAGGGTAGTAAGCACAGTTTGCAATGCGGCTATTGTTGACGTGGAATTATAGGCCATTTTGAACGTTTCGCCAGCCGAACCGGGATAAAGTATCAAATGGCCATTCTCATCAAAAGCTTTGATACTGCGCTTTTTTGCCAGGTATTGATAATGCTCATTAAAAAAGGTAAGGCAGCTTTCAATGAAGGGGATGTCTTTTTTAATATCATTGCCCGTGTAGCGCTGTGTTTCCAGCATCATCTGGCAAAACTCCAGCACCGTGTCCCATTCATACTCAAGCCAGGCATTATATTCCATACCCGGATCATAACCTGCAGGTCGTTTAAGGCCATACTCGGACCGGTTAGGCAGACCGAAGTTTTCGATTTGTTCGGTAAAACATGCGCCATCATGCCCCCAATAAACCTTACTGCGCAGCTCGGCATTATGCAGCGATCTCAGGTAGAAATCAAATTGCGGCTTCATCATATCGACATCGCCGCTTTTGAGCATCGGCCAGTAAACCAGGCGTTGGTTTTGTGCCGTCATCAGGCCGCCGCCCCAATTTCTGAAATCTGGTGTAAAATCATATGACTGGTTAACAAATACCGGATCATAAGTAAACAGTCCGCCATTAAACTTGGTAGGATAGGAACCATAAGCATTGCAGCCCAGCATATACCTGAATAACTGGTAATTGCGTCCGGTTTGCCAGTCGGGATTTTTAGGATCGATATTATCGGGATTGATAAAGATGAAACTGCGATCCCAAAATTGTTGCCACCATTTTTGTGTTGCTGTCAATGCTGTTTTGCGATGCAGTACAGCATCGTTCTCTACGCTATCGAGTTTTTTAAGCCAAAGCCGGGGTGAATCAACATAGTCAGAACTTAAGAATACTTCAATATCCTGTTTTTTAGTAGCGTGCCGGCTTTGTATTTTCCAGCCTTCAAAATCTGTATTCAGGTATTTACCCTGGTAAGTGCCGCCCGGCTGCATATCATCGCCTTTCAGCGTACCGCCGAAGATCAGGTGATAAAGCGGGTTAAACATTTGCGATTTAACCGATTCCATACCCTCATCTTTTACTGTTGCATCGAAGATCGATGAGTCTTTGTTTTGATGATAGAATAATACCGAGTTGTCTCTGAAATCTATATTATCCTTGTATGTTTTAACTTCTCCTTTCTTCGCCCATTTTCGCGAATCCTGGTTATTCTCCAGTCCATCCGCTTCCCGGTCGCGATAGCGCCAGCTTTCATAATCAGCCTCTGCTTTTACAGGCCCAGTGCTGTTGATGCCTACATGTATTACAGGGCGGTAAACATCAACCCAAAGCTTAACCTGGGTATGGAGCTTGCCGTTTGTACCGTTTATAACTACAGAACCATCGGCCAACGATAATTGCTGCGAAAAATTTGTGCCATTAAATGGGTTAGGAGAGAGTCTGACTCTCACACGACCCAATTTTAAAAAGGTATTATTTTCGTCGAAAGTGCCGCTTTTGGAGAGATAGAAATAGAGAGCGCCGTTTTCAACCCAAACGTTCAACCCTATATCCCCACCACCGCATGGCATCGACTCGCCAGAGTTTTTGCTTTGACTCTTCCATACAATATCGCATGATTTTAATTCAGGCGCCTGCGCTTTGGCAATTGAAAAACTGCAAACAAGCAGTATCGATAAAAACAAAGCATTAGCCTTCATTTAGTGGAGCAACCTATTTTTTAGCGGGAATTTGTTTGACCAGCCAATTTACAAAATCATTCGCCGTCTCAAAATTCTGGAAGTCTGCGGGCAGTTTACGGCCGTCAGTATATTCATTGTAGAACCATGGGTCACCAACAGCGAAGACTGTTCCTTTACCATATTTGGCTATGGCAATGATCACATCATTTTTATCAGTTAAGGCCGACTCTGCAGGAGGGGTAACCCGTAGGGTACTGATGTCCTTAATGTAAACCTTCTTAGCTGTTTTAAATATTTTATTTCCGGCAGGGATATCAATGGCCCCCTGTTCAAATTGCTTGCCCTGTACATGGTTGCGGCTATCCTCATTAAATTGAATACCGAATTTTGCCATTAGTTTGTTAAGGTGTTTGAACTCGGCATTCCCGGTATCATTGTTTAGCACAACCAGCACACCACCTGCTTTTACCCAATCGGCAATCGCTTCAACATGGGCTGGTTCTATGTACTTTGTATCCGGGTTTTCTTTGGGAATGTCCGGATCAGCGATGATATAAATGCTGGCTTTTTTAAGATTTTGTGCTGTAGGTCCCTCATAAAGTGTTTCCGTCTCGAGGCCATAATTGTTAAAAATATGTCCTAAAAACGAAAAGCCATTATTGGTCAGTTCATCCCATTTATAATGAAAAGGTTCTACTTTGCCAGTAATGTCTTTCCGGTGCTCATTGTTAAAATAACTGTCCAGCAGTACTGTTTTTCCTTTGCCAGCAGATATATGTGCCAGACGTTCAATTTCCACGCTTGCCAAAATAAATGTACCCACACCTTTAGGATCATTTTGGACAATTTTTTCGCTTAAATAATATTTGTAACTGCCGTCGCGATAAGGTTGTCCGCCGAGCCCGCCAACAGCAACGGTTCCGTTCAGGTTAACTTGTCCGTCTGTGCCATAGGATATAAACTTTTTGATAATGCCGTCATATCCCTTTTGCGCAACTTTTAAATAGCTTTCTGGCAAATACCCCTCCCTGGCTGCCTTAGCCAAAGCATACACGTACATACAGGATGCCGAAGCTTCCGGATAATTACCGGCCTCTTGCGCTTTATCCATTATTTGATACCAAAGCCCGGTTTGGGGATCCTGATATTGTTTTATAGCAGATGCAAGGCGGTTTAATATGCCGAGCAAAGTTGCGCGGTTTGGATTATTAGCGGGAAACTTATCCAGTACGTCAACCAGGGCCATGGCATACCAGCCATCAGCGCGGGCCCAAATGTTTTGAGACAGACCAGTTTGCAGATTTGCCCACCGTTCCTTATGGCTTTGATCCCAGCCGTGGTATAACAAACCAGTTTTGGGATCCCGCATATGCTTTTCAGCCAGGATGAATTGTTTGGCGATATCATCAAAATCTGCATCTTCATGGAAAGCGCTTGCATATTCCGCATAAAAAGGTTCAGCCATATACAGGCCATCCAGCCACATCTGGTTAGGATATCTTTGCTTATGCCAGAAACCACCGTCCGGTGTCTTTGGCTGATCTTTTAACTGATCGCGAAGAGTTAATGCAGCCTTATAGTACTTTTCTTTTTCCAACACATTGCAGAGCATCAAAACCGACCGGCCGCACAGGATATTATCCAAACTGTAAATATCCTTTTTGTAGCCTTTTATCGTGCCGTCATCAGATACCAGCACATCAATATAATTGTGTATGTAATCGAAATATTTTTTGTCAGCGGTTTGCATCCAAACTTCAGTAATGCCATTGAATACAACGCCTTGTTCGTAGGTCCATCTTGCATTGGATGCGCTGTCCTTCCAAAGTTTTATGGCGGTTGATGCCATGCGCTGCGACATAGGCAATTGCTGTGTATGGCCTGCAATAGCGATAGTTAAAAACAATATAGATATGCAAATGATCTTTCTCATGCTGCTGATTAGTGTCCTGATCAGTAAATTATAATGAAACGCCCCTTTTCCATGGAATAAAGTCATTTTGCCCATGTCTCACAGCGCTGACTTCGATCTCGCCACTGGCAACATCAATCACATAGTCCAGGATGCGCTCACCGGCTTGTTCTATAGTTTCATCACCTTCTATGATAGAGCCTGTGTTTATATCGATGATATCGTTCATGCGTTTAAACATGGGTGTATTGGTGGCTAGTTTTATAACCGGGGCAATTGGATTGCCGGTAGGTGTGCCCAAACCCGTAGTAAACAAAACTACAGTCGCACCCGATCCAACCTCAGCGGTGGTTGATTCCACATCGTTGCCGGGAGTGCATAACAGATTGAGGCCTGGTTTGGTAACCTTTTCCGGGTAGTCCAGCACATCAGTTACCGGTGATGTACCACCTTTTTTTGCTGCTCCAGCTGATTTAATTGCATCCGTGATCAGGCCGTCTTTTATATTGCCCGGCGAGGGGTTCATATAAAAACCAGAGCCTGCTTCTTCTGCCCGCTGGCTGTAGCTTTTTACCAGGGATGAAAAACGTTCCGCTTTGTTTTTGTCAACGCAACGGTCGATCAGGTTTTGTTCAACACCACACAGCTCCGGGAATTCGGAGAGTATTACAGTACCGCCTAGGGTTACCAATAAATCAGAAGTATAGCCCACCGCCGGATTTGCTGAGATTCCCGAAAAACCATCAGAACCGCCGCATTCCAGTCCAATGACCAGTTTGCTCAGCGGGGTAGGTTTGCGAACGTTGGCATTTGCCTGGATCAGTCCTGCTAATGTTTGCCGTATAGCTTGTTCCATCAGATCTGTTTCCATTCCTGTTTTTTGCTGATCAAGAATATAAAGCGGTTTACTAAAATTTGCATCCCTTTTTTTGATCTCTTCCTGGAGTGTCTTCACTTCGGCGTTCTGACAACCCAGGCTAAGTACCGTAGCGCCGGCAACGTTGGGGTGGGTAATATAGCCGGCCAGCAAGCCGCATAAGGTAGTAGAATCCTGTCGTGTTCCACCGCATCCGCCGGTATGGGTTAAAAATTTGATGCCATCGACGTTAGGGAATAGTTTTTGATTTCCTGACAGAGGGCCCTCTTCGCCAATTTCAGTGTACAAAACATCATCAATATTGCCTCCGGACCGTATCTTATTAATGAGTTGCTGTGCTTTTATTTCATATGTTTTTTTGCGGCCATAGCCCAGCGGCTTTATTAGCGCTTCCTGCAATACTTCCACATTGCGGTTTTCGCAAAATACCATCGGGACTACGAGCCAGTAATTAGCAGTTCCTACTTCGCCATTATCGCGGTGATAGCCATTAAACGTTTTGCTTTGCCATTTTTGCACGTCGGGTTTTTCCCAATCCAAATGATTGTTCCCTGTTTGAAAGCCACTTGCCGCATGCCTGATGTTTTCGGTTGTTAACAAACCACCTGCGGGAATAAGGTTTTGCACCCGGCCTACTAAAACGCCGTACATGATCACATCCATGCCTGCAGACAGGTCGGTCAATGCAAACTTATGTTTGGCAGGTATAAATTCTGTCACCTTATAAGTCTGATTGTTATAGGTCACTACCTCGCCTGCATTTAAGTCGGTGAGGGCTACCATTACATTATCTTTAGGGTGTATTTTGGTTACTTTTTGCTTCATAACTGATGTAATTCGGTTGTGGTGATTTCCTTTTCTCCGGCAGCCATAATTCTTTTTAAATTTTTGGAAACCTCTTCTTTAAAACCGGGCAATTTGGTAAGATCTGTGTCCCATAAGTTCTTGTTGCTTAACACCTTTTCAACAACTTGATCCGCATGCCCGTTCTGCCATACCTGGGCGAAGTAACCGGCCTGGCTGTCCGTGACGTTATATTCCCGGCCGTTGATCGATCCCTTGTATGCGCCATCATTCTGCTTTTCGATTTTCATAAATCGGATAAATGCAGCGAACCCGAGCGCCATATTTGCAGGTACGGTGTTTTTTAACTTGTAGTAATTCAGTAACAAAGGAATTACACGCATTTTAATTTTAGTGCTGTATTGCATCGAAATGCTGAGCCATTCGTGGCGGATATGCGGGTTGCGGAAACGGTCCAGCACCTTGCGTGCAAAGTCAACTGCAACGTCCGGCTCAATTTTATAAGGGATGGATGGAATGATCTCCTTATAAGCAAGCTCAGTTATGAATTTCGAGAACCCGGCGTTATCCATCGCTTCTTTAACTGTGTCAAGCCCCGAAATGATGGCTACTGCACAACTCAAAGTGTGTGAACCGTTAAGCACGCGTAGTTTTAACTCCCTGTAGATTTCTATATCTGGGGTTATTACTACACGGCCATCAGCCTTGCAGAAAGATAATATCGAGGCAACACGCTGGTCTCCCTCAATCGCCCAAAGGCAATAAGTTTCGGACATGATATGCAGGCTATCGCTATAACCACGTTCTTCCTCTAATGCCGCGGCTAATTCTTTGGCAGGTTTACCCGGAACGATCCTGTCAACCAGTGAATTGCAAAATGTATTGTGGTTTTCAATCCAGTTTATAAACTCGCCCGGCAGCTTATTGAAACGTGCTAAATCCAATACTATCGACTTCAGCTTTTTGCCGTTATCCGTAATTAGTTCGGTAGGAATAATTACCAATCCGCTAACAGCACTTCCATCAAATGCTTTATATCGTTCATATAAAATCGCAAGCAGTTTACCCGGATAGGATAGAGGTGGTTGTTGATTAATGTCCTCCTCAACTAATTGGATACCTACTTCAGTTGTATTAGAAATGATTATTTGCAAATCGGGGCTTGTTGCCAGCTTCAGGATAGCGGCCCAATCTTTTGCAGCAGACAACACCCAGCTGATCGAAGAGCAAATAACCTGCTCGCTTACTTCCTTGCCATTTTCGATACCTTTTGAGTAGATGGTATAAAGGCCATCCTGCTTGGCAAAATCATCGGCAGAACCGGTGTCGGTGGATTTTACAACAACAACACGACCGTTGAAAATGCCCTGGCGGTTTGCCTTATCGATAAAATAATCGGGCAGTCCCCTTAATAATACGCCGGTACCAAACTGCAGGACTTTTGTGGGGAGCTCAAAAATTTCCATACCGGGCTTTTGCAAACCGGGTACGTTTATGTTTTTTAAATTACCTGTTGATAGTCTCATATCTGTTTAAAAAGTAAATCATGATTTATTGCGGATTCCAGCCATCCTTACCGGAAAGAATATTCTTAAGTGTGTATCGCTCTGCTTCTTTCCTAGTTAGTTGATGCGACCATGGAGCCCGGCCCGAAACATTTGCACCTGACCCGCTGCTTTGGTACTCAGCAAAAAATGCGGTTTTCTCGTTTTCAGGATTTCGCCAGTTGTCCCAGGCGGTGGGTACAATGTGTGATCCTATTTCTGTATGGATATAAACCACTTTGGCATAAGGGCGCCAGGGCCTTCCGAGATGCGCTTTTTTGACTCCGGTATCCGCAACCAGCTGGCAGTCGAGAAATACAAAACCATACTGCTGGCGTGGGGTGGTAGACGCGGCAGTGACAAAGGAATTGGAAAGACATTTTATGGTGCAGTGATCGAATACCGCAGTAGCTTCGCCAAAAATAAAATCGGTGGTTCCTTGTATAAAGCAGTTCTTATAGTATTGACGGCTGTTTTCAGTGGCAGCATATAAAGTATCCTGGTTACCAAGCAAAAGGCAGTTGCTTATTTTACATCTGTCACCTTCGACATGCAAGGCCACGGCCTGACCAACACGACCTGAGGCGTTTTCTATCGTAAGATTCTCCGCAATAAAATCATTTCCCTGTACCAAAACCGTGTATGAAGTGTAGGTGGTAAATTTATTTTTGCCAAAGGCATCTTTTCCTTGCGGAACTGGCTTGCCGGAATAGTCGTCATTGGTAATGATCGTAGTCGATTTATCTTCGCCAACTAATGATATCTTGCTTTTCCATGAAGGGATGACCAGCTTTTCGTGATAAATGCCTTTTTTAATATTGATAGTAACCTGCGCCTGCGATAGATCGCGAACAGCATTTACCGCTTCCTGTATGGTTTTGAAATCGCCGCTGCCATCCTGTGCAACTGTAAAGTGCGTTGGATAAGTTGTAGACTGGGCCATCAGCGAGGAAGCAATAAACAGGTTTACGATCAACACGACTAACTTTTTCATCCCGCACTATTTAATTATTGTAAGTGAATGGCTGTCGGCGCCTTTGCCGAATGCAGTTTGAGTTGTAGCTTTTGTAGGATCGGTGTGGGTAACATTTATTTCCGATGAGCCCTTACCTTCCACAGAAAACAAGAGTTTCGCCCGGGCGTAGGTCAGATGATCGAATGTCACCTTGCCGCTATTCTTTATATTAATCAGGGGAGAAGTATCCTTACAATCGAGATAAATGTTTTTTAGTGAAATACCTGTTGCCTCTGTTATCTCGACGCCTTTATTCGTTTTTAATACCAGGTTTTGCAGGTTGATGTTTTTGATGTGCATTTCGGGCAGGCCCCTGATCTGCAAGGCTTTTTCGGCGCCATTACAAACAACATTGTCTACATAAAAATCTCTGAACTGTGGTGTCGCTTCGGTTACAGGAATGCGATTCGCATCACCGTTTGTATCATCGTCACCGGGAGATTTGCCCATATAATACATGTCAAAAAGTATAGCATTGGTTCTGATATCCCGCATGCTGATGTTTTTGATATATATTTTCTCAACAATACCGCCGCGCCCGCGTGTGGTTTTGAAACGTAGGCCGACATCCGTACCGATAAAAGTGCAGTCGTACACAAATATGTTGTGTGCCCCGCCTGACATTTCGCTGCCGATTACAAAGCCGCCATGTGCACGATAGACCACATTGTTTCTGACAACTACATTCTCTGTTGGCATCCCTCTGCGGCGGCCTTCTTCATCACGGCCCGATTTGATGCAGATGCCATCGTCGCCGGCGTCAAAAGTGCTGCCTTCTATCAATACATTTTTGCAGGACTCTACATCGATGCCATCACCATTTTGTGCATTCCATGGATTTCGCACACGTACATTTTGCAGGGCAAGGTCCTGGCACATCAGCGTGTGCAGGCACCATGCGGGTGAGTTCTGGAAAGTAACACCTTCCAGCAAGATTTTTTTGCAACTAGTAAGCACCAACAGATTTGGACGGAAGAAATCTTTCATCGGCTCATAATCTTTCAGGTTTTTCCCGGCAGCTATTGTCCCGGCGTCAGGCGTTTTTAACCCGTTAACATAGCTTTGAGACGGATACCACGCTTTCCCGTTTTCGCTGACAACACCTCCCGAAGCTACAAGCGCTTCCCATTCCTGGCCGGTGAGTCTTTCTTTTGATATGGCTCGCCACGCTTCGCCATGCCCGTCAATGATTCCTTCACCTGTAATGCCAATATTTTCGAGATCAGTGCCCGAGATAGGCGATTGATTGCGAACCGCTGTGTGGCCTTCATAATTTCCTTCGATCAGCTGGTATTGGCTTTTATCATCTGTAAATTGCAGCAATGCAGCCCGGCTGATATGCAAATTGACATTGCTCTTTAAAACGATAGGGCCGGTAAGCCAAAGCCCCTGTGGCACCAATACAACACCACCGCCTTTTGCGTTGCACTCATCAATTGTTTGGTTTATGCTTTTGGTATTGAGGGTGATACCATCAGCCCTGGCGCCGTAGTTAATGATGTTGAAAGTGTCTTTTTTGAAATGAGGCCTTGCCACCTGCGGCAAATGCTGCCATGAGTAGGATTGTGTTTGCGCCGAAGCACTAAGCCATCCCGCCAAAACGCAGGTGATAATCCAAAAGCATCTTCTTGTAATGAGCATTCTCTGTTATAATTCGCAGATGGTTATAAAACCTTAATTGGTAAATAATGTCAAATTGACAATCAACAAAATTACTCACTGAGTACTAATAAGAAAGGAAACAGCAAACTAAAAACACTCCAACGTTGGAGTGTTTTTAGTAACTGGGAATAGTATTGATGAAAACCGGCCGGTTTTAGAATTTGAAGTAGTTACGGGCGTTGTAATAACAAATGTCCTGTATGATTTTGCCGGTCCATTCGATATCGGATGGTAATTCACCATTTTCGATATCTTCGGCAAACAGGTTACATAACAGTCTGCGAAAATATTCATGTCGTGGATACGACAAAAAGCTGCGCGAATCAGTAAGCATGCCTACCAGTTTGCTTACCAGGCCCATGCTCGAAAGTGTATTCAATTGTTTGGTCATGCCGTCCTTTTGGTCAAGGAACCACCACGCCGAGCCAAATTGAATTTTACCTGCAACAGTACCGTCATTAAAATTGCCGGTCATTGTGGCAAACAGCTCATTATCGCCAGGATTAAGGTTATAAATAATGGTTTTGGCTAATTGATTGGTGCTATCCAGCTTGTTTAAAAAACGAGAGAGGGCCTGTGCCTGTGTAAAATCGCCGATGGAGTCATAACCTGTGTCTGGGCCGATCTCTTTATATGCCCGCGAATTATTATTGCGCAAAGCACCCAGGTGATATTGCTGTGTCCAGTTTTTCTCGTGATCCCATATCGCAAATTCATACAGCATAGCCGATTTGAATTTCAATATTTCAATAGCTTGCAATGATTGCCCGGCACGGATTTTTTTGAAGATCACAGCGATTTCTGCATCAGTATAATCTTCGGCATACATTTGCTCCAGGCCATGATCGGATACCACGCAGCCGTTTGCTGCAAAGTAATCATGGCGTTTTTTTAGGGCAGCGAGGTAGTCGGTGTAATCATTAATAGCCGTGTCACTTATTGCTTCAAGTTTTGTAATGTAATCGTTTAGCCCTTTTACATCATCGGCATTCATTGCCTTATCTGGTCTGAAGGCGGGGTAGACCTTTACGTTCCATCCGCTTTGCTTTATTTTTTGGTGATGCTCTAAATTATCAATTGGGTCGTCTGTGGTGCAGATCACCTCAACATTCATCTTTTTTATAATGTTTTGAACGCTGTATTCGGGAGTCTGCAATTTCTGGGTGCACTCATCATAGATCGTCTTAGCTGTTTTAGGCGATAAGATTTCATGCACGCCAAAGTAGCGCTGTAGTTCCAGGTGTGTCCAGTGGTATAATGGGTTGCGAAGGGTATATGGCACCGTAGCTGCCCAGCTTTCAAACTTTTCCCAATCACTTTTTGCGCCGGTGATATATTGTTCGTCAACGCCATTTGTACGCATGGCACGCCACTTATAATGATCGCCTCTCAGCCAGATATCGGTAAGATTACTGAAGTTTATATCAGCAGCAATCTGGGCCGGATCCAGGTGACAATGATAGTCGATGATGGGCATGCCGGCAGCATATTCATGGTATAAATGTTCAGCTGTTTTACTCTGCAGTAAAAAATTCTCATCTAAAAAAGGCTTCATGATAATTTGACAGAAAATGATCTGCGCGCCAAATGTAATCCGCTAACAGACACCTACCAACGATCGGGCGATTATTATTTACTCAAACGTTACAGTAAAGTATTCCTGAGAAGTTATTTGTAAATGAGTATTGGTTTTGATGAATCCCTGATGATAACTTCTGTTGGAAGCACAACCTTTTCAAATTCGGTAACCGGGCGTTTACTTTCTATCAGGCTGATAAGCATTTCGGTTGCCTTTTTACCCATTTCAAAAGCTGGCTGATAAACAGAGCTTAAGGATGGATTCAATACCTCAGCAAGCCCTGTATTGGTGAATCCTAGCAGCGCAATATCTTGCGGAATCTTAAAGCCAAGCTTATGAAGCAGTATTAATGTGGTGGTAGTTATCCTATCCGCCGCAGTGAATAAAGCGTCAGGTCTATCAGGGGAGCAAAGCAATTCAGTCAATGCTTTTTCAATTTCACTAAGATCCCGTCCGCCGTGGAGACAATACTTTATATATTGTTCGTTTACAGGAATATTGTTTTCAGTCATAGCCAGCTTGAAGCCGTTTAGCCTATCATCGGTAATTGATACGTGGGGTGAGCTGGTAATATGGGCTATTTTACGGTAACCAGCTTCTATCAAACTGTTGGTGGCTTCGTAAGCGCCCTTAAAATTGTCAGCAATAACTTTGTGCGTTTCAATATCGTCCGTCACACGGTCGAAAAATACGATGGGTAATCCTTTGTCATGTAGTTTTTTAAGATGCCCAAGATCTTTGGTTTCGTTTGATAAAGAGATAAGGAGGCCATCAATTGCCCTGACGGTAAGATGCTCTACATTTGAAACTTCCAGGTCGTACGACTCATGGGTTTGAGTCATGATCACATTATAGTTTTTACTATAAGCGACGGATTCCATTCCATTAATCACCTGTGCAAAGAAATTATTGTCAATGTTCGAAATCACGATACCCAATGATTTGCTGTTGCCGCGTTTGAGGCTTTGAGCCATAGGGTTGGGACGGTAGTTCAGTCTTTTAGCACACTCAAGAACAGCTTTTTTTGTTTTCTCGCTGATCTCGTAGCTATCTTTCAGCGCTTTGGAAACTGCCGAAGCGGATATACCTAACTCCCTCGCTATATCTTTAATGGTAACTGCCTCAAAATTCATTTTATCGTATTCAATTCTCTTTACGCAATACCAACGGTTGCAGTTGGTATATCATCTTTGTAAACATAAAAATTAAATGTAATAAAATTAACCTTGATGGCAAAACGGTGCTATACTCCGCATAAAGGAAAGTCGTAACCGATATAAGTAAATGTTGATAAGATTATCTAATATCCGGAATGCTGATCGCATCCATATCAGTATAATCCAGGTTCTCGCCCGCCATACCCCATATAAAGCTATAGTTCGATGTACCGCAGCCCGAATGGATGCTCCATGGCGGCGAAACCACTGCGTCATAGTTATTCATGGTAATATGCCGTGTTTCATCACCCTCTCCCATGAAATGGAATATTTTTTGACCTTGTGGCACATCGAAATAAAAGTAAGCTTCCATACGGCGGTCATGCACATGCGGCGGCATTGTGTTCCAAACACTGCCCTCGTGTAAAATGGTAAGTCCCATCACCAACTGGCAGCTCTTTATGCCTTCAAGGTGGATATATTTATTGATTGTTCGATGATTGGCTGTTGCAGCGGAACCTAATGTTACTTTAACAGCATCTACGTGTGTCAACAGGGTAGTTGGATGTGTTGCATGTGCAGGTGATGATAAAAGGTAAAATACTGCCGGTGTTTTTGCGTCAGCACTAACAAAGCTCACGCTACTTGTTCCTTTGCCTATATAAAGGCAATCGAGTTTGTTCAGGTTGAAAGATTTGCCATCGGCAATTACCGAGCCTGCGCCGCCAACGTTTATTATTCCTATTTCCCTGCGTTCTAAAAAGTAATTAGCCCGTAAGTTATCGTAATTAGGTAGCTTAAGTTCCATATTTACCGGATTTGCAAAACCGACGATCATTCTGTCATAGTGCGTGTAAATGCAGTTTAACTGACCTGGCTGCACCTGGTTGTCTATCAAAAAGCGTTCACGGATCAGGTCTGTTGGGTAGGTTTTGAAATCATCAGAATGTACACTATGTATTACTTTCAATGGCTTATGTTTTTAATGACTATTAATGCGCAATTCTACAATCTTGAGGTATAATTAGAAAGTAATGGATTCATATTTCTACTTCAACGTTAAAGTAAATATTCAGCTTTATACAGGGTGTTTTTGCGTTGGTAGCGTGTATAATTGGTTAACGATTTAAACAATTCAGCATGAAAATATCCAGGGTTATTCCAATATGTATGGCATTTGCAGCGATTTTCACAGGCAATTTGGCCAAAGCCCAAACCAACCCAAACAGCAAAAATGCAGACAAATGGGTAAAAAGTAAAGTATGGGCCAATGGTTTAAAGGTTAATATATATCCTGAAGTGGATGCAGTGGAATTTAAAAAGCAATATGAAACCAACAAGGCTACCTGGGATAAAGTCTTTAAGTTTCTCGGCGACAGCAGCAAATTGGCTACGCTGGCTCCGGGTAAATACCCGATAGACGGCAAAAATGCTTATGCAAGCATTACCTATGCACCGTCCAAAACATTTGAGGCTTCTAAATGGGAATCACACCGTAAATACATCGATCTGCAATACGTTATAAACGGCGAAGAGAAAATAGGTGTAGTGCCTCTTTCCAAAGCTACCGTTACGGAACCTTACAATGAAGCGAAGGACGTAGCACATTACTCTTCTGATGGAACTTACTATATCGCAACCCCCAAAGAATTCTTTTTATTTTTCCCGGCGGATGTGCACAGGCCGAATATTAAAGTTGATGGCTATGATCAGGTCAAAAAACTGGTCATCAAGATTGCGTATACGCAATAGTTACACGTCAATGGTTGTCGGTTTGCGGGTTAAGATACTGATGATTACCCACGCAGTGATATAGGCCAGGGCGCATACAACAAACATGATAAGATAAGCTGTTTGCGGATGCGAGCTGTAGGCGGTGTTGAGTATACCCGATAATCTTTGGATGATTACGCCGCCAATGCCGCCGGCCATGCCACCGATACCCGTTACCGAGCCGATTGCTTTTTTCGGGAACATGTCGGACACGGTTGTAAACAGGTTGGCCGACCATGCCTGGTGGGCCGCAGCGCCAATGCAGATCATCGCTATTGCCAGGGTAGATGCGTAATTGCCAAATACATCTTTATCACCAAAATATTGTGTTAAGAGCAGCAGCAAGGGGAGGAGGGCGATAATAAACATGGCAGTCATCCGGGCTTTGGATACCGGCATACCACGGTTGATCATCATGCGCGGCAGATTGCCGCCATACGTGCTGCCCACAATCGAAATAGCATATACAACGAAAGTTGGCCACATGATCTGGTGGAGATTCATACCAAATTGCTTTTTCAGGTAGTCGGGCAGCCAGAACAGGAGAAACCACCAGATGCCGTCGGTCATGAATTTGCCCCAGAAAAATGCCCAGGTTTGTGGGTATCTAAATAGCTTCCACCACGATACTTTTTCACGCACTGCCACATCTTCGGATGGAGCAACGTGCACTGCCAGGTCATCCTCGTGGATAAAGTCATATTCTTTTTTAGAAACAAACTGGCATTGGGATGGACTATTATACAGCCAAAACCAAAAGATCAGCCATATAAAACCTGCTGCGCCGGTTATGATATAAGCCATTTTCCAACCCTGTGCTTCGCCCCAATGTATCAGGCACCACGGCACGAACAAGGCGGCTATCATTGCGCCAATATTGGCACCGCTATTGAAAATACCTGTAGCCAGCGCCCGTTCTTTCTTGGGGAACCATTCGGCAACTGCCTTTATCGAAGCCGGAAAATTTCCCGCCTCACCAATGCCAAACAAGCTTCTCACAGCAGTATGCGTCACCACCGAACTCCCGGCAAAAGCATTAAGGATACCAAATACAGACCACGTAATGAGCGAAATGGCAAGCCCAAGTTTGGTGCCTATTCTATCGATAACAAGACCGGCGATAACGGTTATTCCTGCATAAAATGCGGTGAAGAAAGAGGTGATATACGAATATTGATTATCTGTCCAGCCGAAACCACCTTTGGCTATAGGTGTGCAAAAGTAATCTTTTACATAGCTGATAACCTGGCGGTCCATATAGTTAATGGTGGTCGAAAACAGCAGCAGCGTAGCAATTACCCATCTATAATTTCCAACTCTTTTCTCGTATGTCATCATCTGTTTTTGTTTATCTGGCGGCATTTACAATATCCAGCGCCTTCTGCGTATCACTATATAATTGGTCAAACAACTGTTTTTCTAAAATCTCTCTCGTAATTAATTTACTTCCTAAACCAACAGCACAAACCCCTGCCTTAAACCAGGTGCTGATGTTGTCGTGATTTAATTCGACACCACCTGTCGGCATAAATAATTGTCCTGGAAATACTTCTTTTACAGCATTTAAAAAACCAGGCCCTAAGATATTTGCAGGGAATAACTTTATCAGTTGGGCACCATTCTTTTGCGCCAGGCTGATCTCAGTTGGCGTCATACAGCCGGGGCACCATAACAGTTCGTGCTTTGCCGCCAATTGTGCAACTTCCGGATTTACAATTGGGGCGATGATGAAATCGGCGCCTGCGTCGATAAAATCAGCAGCCTCAGCTACAGTTTTTATAGTTCCGATACCGAGGAAAAGATCAGGCATTTCATGTTGCCTTGCTTTTACCAGTTGTTTAAAGTTTTCAAATGCCGATGGTCCCCGGTTGGTATATTCCAATACCCTTACGCCAGCTTTATATAACGCCCTGGTTGTTTGGAGGCTTATTTCTGCACCTGCATGGAAAAACAGGGGAAGCATTCCCTGTGTGGTAATGCTATTTAGTATGTCAAGCTGACGCTGATTCATTTAAACGATTTTTGATTTCTTCTACAGTTTTATTGGTAGTGTCGCCCTCAATAAATAATTTGTCAAAGGCGCTCAATGTGGCAAATTCAAGTGTTTGATCAGGAGTATGATGATTATAAAAACCATAGATCAAACCTGCCATAAAACAATCGCCACTGCCTACGTTATTAATAATGATATCAGATGAGTACTCTGTAGAGTTGTATTGTTGACTGTCAGTGTATAAAGAGGTATAGTAATTAATACCTCCATTAATATCAAACCTGAAGGTATTAGCAACTGCTTTACATTTGGGATATTTTTCAATGATCTCTTGCGAAGTCTTTAAACTTGCCTCCAAATAATTGCTTTTTGAAACATCTGGACATAGATCCAATGTGACCGGTATATTCAGCATTTTTTCAGCCGCCCAAATATTGCCCATAACCAGGTCGCAATATTTAACTAATTGCGGCACTACCTCATGGGGTTGTTTGCCATATTGCCATAATTTCGCGCGATAGTTAAGGTCGATGGAAATGGTGATGTTTTTGCGTGATGCAGCAATAAGTGCCTCTTCGCAAACATCAGCGACGTTTTGGTTAATGGCAGGACAAATAGCACTGAAATTGAACCAGCTTACACCGTCGAGCACTTTATCCCAGTCGATCATTCCTGGTTTGAGCTCTGCAAATGCTGAACTGGCACGATCATAGATCAGCGAGTTATTTTTAAGATCGGCACCTTTGGTTAAAAAATATAATCCCACACGGTTCCCATGATAATAGGTATGCGGAGTTCTTATGCCGTTGTCATTCAGAAACGATGTGATCTGTGCCGACATATCATTGTCGGGTAAAGCTGTCAAGTATTGAGCCGGTATTCCCCACAAAGCCAGGGCAGTAGCTACATTCAGCTCTGCACCCCCGATATAAAAAGGTACATTATTTTCCTTTAGCCAACGCTTTTCACTGTCGAGGCTAAGCCTGAATAATAGCTCTCCAAAATTTAATACAGAACCAGAATAATTTTTATTGATCTTTTCTTGACTCATTTTGCCACTCGAAAGCAGGGATTTGAAGGCCGTAAAAACGTGCCGTTTATAATTTAGTGAGTTCCAAAAGTATCGTTGCAGATTTATCGATTCAAGTTTTAGAGTTAGATTATTTACTTCATCGTTATAGTTGTTAAATGTTGATAAATAGATCAATCGACGTTTTTCGCAAATTATAAACACGCAATTCTTTGAAGACGCAAATGAATGGGTTCAAAATTAGTACCATAAAGGATCATCTAAATCAACGCTAATTTTCGTAAACTATCCAAAATGGTTCGAGAAGTACCCCGTTTGGGTATACCCGATTGTCTGAACTTAAAAATTTGCATTCACTATGCTTTTGAATACCCGGAAAAATGGTTATTTAGATATGAATTTACAGCCATGAATGTAGTACGCTATTCGTTGAGTTATGGACAAAAATAGTTGTAACAATAAGATTATCAATCACATAATGGGATAGGTTTGAATTCCTCCCTCACCGCTGAAAAAGCTTATTAGATTATGTCAAAAACCTGTAAATCATATGATTACAGGTTTTTTTTATTAAACCCGAAAAACCCAAAACATGCCAATAATGGTGGTTTAAAATATTTCATTAACGAAAACGAAGTTGTTATTTGGTTATTAAGTCAATCCTGAAACTCTCCGTTTTCGTTGATATTGATCTTAATCCGCTGATCGCCGTTTTCGAGAAGAAGTTTATAGCGCTTCTTCGCTTCGCCTTTGGAATCATAAAATTGTACCTTATAAACATCTTTGGCAATAGCCCATTGCGGAAACCTTGTTGTTACGGCTGTTGTCACTGCCTTGGGAAGTTGCACGTTAGTGTATTTTTCTGCAGTTCTGATTAACTTACCGTTGGCATCATATGCTGCCAGGATCTTGCCGTTGGGAATGTAAAAGGTAATGTAATAGCCATCATAAGCGTCGTCGTAGTATTCAGATGTTTTAACATTATAAGTGGCAGCTGTCGCCTGCAGTACTTTTACAGGCTGTGGAGCGCCTTTATAATCAACCGCACTCAGGTATTTGTACTTGACCGCCCTAATAACGACTTCGGGTAAAGTAATTTGAGCGAAAGAATGGATTGACATGCCAGCCAGGCATATCACCAGAACTAAAAAGAATTTAATTTTTTTCATGGCTTTAAAATTTTTTAATGCTTTAAAATCAACTTTCTATAACCTTTATTGGTTGTTACAGCTTTGTTTGTTATAACTCAAAGTACCTGATAATCATAGCCTTTTTCTATGACCTTCATCACATACAATATTGATTGTCGTCAGCTTAGCTAACGTCTCGGGACATTCCACCAGATAGATAATGATGCGAACATCAAATTGATGATTTCGATCACAGTTTTAGCTGACAAAAATCATTGATCGGCACCCGGTCATTTATCGAAATTTACAATACTCAGAAATCGCCTGTTATGCGAAAAATCTTATTACTTACTGATGGTTCATTTGCAGCTAAGAATGCCGCCGGGATAGCCTTGAATATTGCACAAAAAATGAGTGCGGACTTGCTGGTTGGTAAACTCAATAAGGTTATTGCTCCATATAAACAATTGGCCCTAGCCGGAGACCAGCAAATACAGGTCGATCAGGATTCATCAGAAACGCCGGGTGAACGATCAATTCAGAGACCTAATACATCCGAGTTTAAGCCCAGTGTTAGTTATATTGATTTAACAGATTTCGATGCTCAAAAGGTGGTCCAACTTGTCATTCAGCAAGATATCAGGTTGTTGATAAAAGGAATTAAAGCAAGCGACGATGGTAAAATCGCACAGGAATTCAATATTCACTCGGTACTCAATAGGGTTGCATGTCCGCTGCTATTGGTGCCAGACAATTGGAAGAGTATAAACTTTGAACGGATTGTTTATATGGCCGACCTCCGGTATTGCAAATTCCAGGTGCTGAAATACTTGGCCCAATTAGGCGATTCATATAACGCCAGTTTGTTGGTTGCCCATATTTCGGAAAAAGGTATCCCGGATATGGATAAGGACTATGCGCGTCAGTTTTTTGATGGGGTGATCTGCACCAATATATGTTATAGCCGGTTACTTTTTGATCATATCAAAGAGCAAAATCTTCTCAGAGCTACCGATGTCCTGATACATGGGATGAATACCGATTTGTTGGTACTTGTTAATCATCATTTTCACTTCGAAGAGATTATAGGCAGGTATATTTCGCACATCATGCCGGAGCACGTAACTATACCTCTTCTTGTATTTCCGTGTTGATTGTGACAGCTATCAAAATTTCGGATGATGATGGTCATGTGGTAACTGTGCCATTGTATTTTATTTTTGAAAGTAAATCAAATAATGCCATGAGCACATTGAAACCTGAATACATCGTTGCAATCGGAGGAGCAACGGAGTATTTAGAGCCTTTGCTAAGATTTTTTGACCGGACTCTAAATGACAGTGTGAGCTATGTTATACTCCGGCACATTTCTGCAGATGCTCAAAATCTGTTGAAGGAAATATTACAACCACACTCCAAACTTGAAGTACTGGAGGGAGGAAATAACATGCAGGTTGAAAATAATAAGGTATATGTATTACCTACCGGGTATTACATGACGATAAAGAATAAGGTACTGAATTTGCAAGAGAGAAAGGAGGCCCGTAATTGTGCTATCGATATTTTTATGGACTCACTTGCTGCTGATTTTAAAGAAAGATCAATAGGAATTTTTCTATCTGGTGGTGTTAGTAATGGGGTTGATGGTGCGACCAGCATAAAAAAGCGGGAGGTATTGTATTGGTGCAAGAACCTTCGTCATGTGAATTTAACATGTTGCCGCTAAAGGTCATCGATTCCGGAAACTTTGATCATATCCTGTTGCCGGAGCAAATGCCCCGGGTTATCCTGCATTATGTTGCGGACTCCCTTAAAAAACCAAAACATAGAAGTTCAGCCCAAAAAAATCGGCGTGATGCGATAGTTAGTAAATACAATGCAGGTAGGTAGTTTAATCATTAAAAATGAAATGTCAGACAGGTTTAAATATGTAGGATTGATTATCCTGTTCAATTTATCTATTGCTTACGGACATGGGGCTGGGATCGATACCTCGAAATTGCCGAAATATAGTTATTTGATATATGGGTACAGTTCTTCGGGCAGTTGTGTACAGGCAACGGGGTTTTTTGTCAGCAAAAGGAATCGTACTTACCTGGTTACAGCTTGCCACGTCATCAATGGCTGGCTTTTTGAATCATTCGATAAAAAAGAAAGCTATCCCGATACCCTTTTTGTTAAAACCGAATTAAAGAACACTCAGCGGGATACATCTTTAGCAATAGACATCAGCAAGCTTAAATATATAAAGGCTGATCCTAATAGCGATGACATTTATTTTATACCGATTAACATACCACCGGGTTGCGAAATTTACAGGTTAGACTCACTCATATTGAACTTTACGCCTATAACGGCAATCCCCAAAGAAGTGCTTGCTTATGGTTTTATAGTTGGTGATGACGAACTTTCTTCAAAACAGTTTTTTAAAATGCCATCATTGCCGAACAGGGCCACTGTTTATATACCGGATTGGGATGCATACTCGTGCTCCCCACTTGTGTATGAACTTGGTTATTCAGGTGCGGATTTAGGCCCTGGTAACTCCGGTGCTCCTGTATATTTTATCACAGGAAATTCTGATGACGCTGCCCACTTGCAATTTGGCGGCCTTTTATTTGGAGGAAACCAAACTAAACATCGCGCATTGGTAATTAGGCCTGAATTGGTAAAAGTCTTATACGATGAACTTTGAAAAACATAAGTTACCTCAATAAATACACTTACTATTTAAGCTTCATATGGCGGGTATTCAACGCCTTTTCGACCATTTAACAGCTTCGTACCAAATTACCGAGATAAGCCCAATTCCGGTGCTGATAAAGGCCTGCTGTTGGCTA
Source organism: Bacteroidota bacterium (assembly GCA_018266915.1). Lineage (GTDB taxonomy): Bacteria > Bacteroidota > Bacteroidia > Sphingobacteriales > Sphingobacteriaceae > Mucilaginibacter. Next base: position 102,408 of record JAFDZM010000042.1, read on the forward strand.
AGCCTGCCAAGCCCGAAAAATGTAGCCAGGCTTTTTATTAGGAATAACGCCATAGTGATAGCGATAGTAATAAAAATAACAAGCGGAATCATATAGTTACGGCTTCTCAGGGTCGTGATAATTGAGTAATAAAATGAACGGTTAACCAGCGTCAGGAAAATATTTGCTGTGACGAGTGTCAAAAAGACCATCGATCGTGTGCTTGTTTCACTGAAACCTTTAGCGACTGAAAATTGATAAACCAGTAAAATGCCCAATGTAATTATCAATCCCTGGATAACGCTTGTGGCAAGTTCTTTCCAATTAAAAAAAGTTGTGGTGTATGGACGTGGTGACCGGAGCATAGTATTTTTTTCCATTGGCTCATTCTCGTACACAATAGAGCAGGTAGGTCCCATAATCAACTCAAGAAAAATGACATGTACCGGGCTGAAAATATTGGGGTATACCCACCCCAAAACTAATGGTATAAAAACTGTCAAAATGATTGGTATATGTATTGAAATAATGTATTGGATGGCTTTTTTAAGATTAGCATAGATCTTTCTTCCTATCGCAACAGCATCAACCATCTTTGAAAGATCGTCATCCAGTAGTATAAGCGACGCGGCCTCCCTTGCTATTTCGGTACCTTTTTTGCCCATTGCAATACCAATATGCGCGGATTTTAACGCAGGGGCATCATTGATCCCATCGCCCGTCATCGCCACAACTTGTTTATTTGACTTAAGCGTATTTATAACCACCAATTTTGCATCAGGAAACATCCTCGCAAATAATTTACCAGACATGATTTTTAAGTCCCGGTCTTTATCCGGTAAGTTCATCAACGCTTCACCGGTAATGGCCTCCTTGTAACCTCTGAATCCAATTTCCCTGCCAATGGCCATCGCCGTAAGCGCATTATCCCCGGTAATCATCCTGACATCGATACCGGCATTATAAAAAGCAGTTAATACCGACTTTATATTCTTTTTGGGAGGGTCATAAAATGCAATAAGCCCTTTAAAGCGAAAAGGTATATCCTGTTGCAATAATGGAAATTCATAACCTGAAAACATCGATTCAGCAATGCCTAATACCCTGTAACCATCAACGGTCATTGCTTTAACGATTTTGTTGATTTTGCTCTTTTCATTCTGATTTAATCCGCACAATTTAATAATTGCTTCCGGTGCCCCCTTTGCTGCTACGATACGGCTTGACTTATCATTTTCAAATATATGGGTCATCATAGGAGGATTGCCCCCAAGCGGGTACTCGTGAACCATGCGATAATCATGCCTTGCGTCATATGGGCATATTGATTGATAAGCCTCGTGCAGTGCAATCTCCATAGGATCAAAAGGTATGGGCTCACTGGCCCACATAGCCGTTGTTATCAACTCTTTTTCGTCAGAAACAAGTTTCTTTGAAAATTCCGTTATTCGCGGTGATGACTCAGCCCAAAGCCTGGCGATGTTCATTTCATTTTCGGTGACAGTGCCTGTTTTATCTACACAAATCACGGTTGCACTGCCCAGCGACTCCACTGTTTTCATTTGCTTGACAATTACACCTATTTTCATTAACCGAAAGGTCCCCAGCGCCATGAAAGTGGTGAATGCAACGGGTATTTCCTCGGGCAAAATGCTCATGGCCAGGGTAAGTGATTTGAGCAAACTATCGACGAGTTGGTGCGAGCGCAAAAAGTTAAGTACCCATACTGCTATAAAAACCAAAGCACCCGCAATGACCATAACCCTAACAAATTGACTTATTTGCAGTTCAAGCGGAGTTTGTTCATCGTTTACTTTTTCAAGACTTTTGCCGATTTGTCCCCATCGGGTATTATTACCTATCGCGGTCACTTTTGCAATGGCTAAACCACTCACCACGACCGTCCCCCTATAAATATTATCGTTTGTATTATCCTGGCCTTTGTAAACCGGCAGCGACTCTCCGGTCAGCGCCGATTCATTCACGAAAAAATCATTGGACCGGAGTATTTCGCCGTCGGCAGGTATCATAATTCCTTCTTCAGCAATAAAGCAGTCGCCGATTACCAGATCTTCAATATTCAGAAGGCAGGTTATTCCATCGCGAATTACCTTGCAAAGCGGTTGATTGAATTTCTCAAGTTTTTTTAACGCATTCCTGCTTTTTTTATCCTGGTATAAGGATATAGCGGAAATTAAAATAATTGAAGCGATCATGAATATTGCATCACCTGTGGCCCCGTTTGCAAAGTAAATGACTGATGCAATCAACAATAAAAGCACCATAGGTTCACTAACCAACCCTTTAACAGCCTTCCAGATGGCATTTTCTTTATGATAAACCAGGATATTACTGCCGTATTGCTCCCGTGCTTTTAACACTTGTTCTGCGGTTAACCCTTTAATTCCGAAATTATTAGCAGAAGGAGTGGTTTCTGCGGATGGTGGTAACATTTTCGTAGGTTTTATTTAATCTGTTCAGAAAATCAAAAGTCGGTCGAATAATCTAAAAGATTGTGACTCAAATCACAAGCGGGTTTGATCCTTGTCATGTATAGTCCAGCTTACACAGACGAATTTTGTTTTGGAGGCCAGCAATTAAAAACCCGGTCACCGTAACAATGGACAAATCCGAAATCATATTTCTTGAAGGGCCGCATTCCCGGTGGAAGGAACTTAAGTTCACATTTGAAACCATGTTTGAATTCATACGGGGTTTCAGGGCGCTGCATTTCCTGGGGCCTTGTATTACCATATTTGGATCGGCGAGATTTAAAGAAGGGCATCCCTACTATGAACTGACACAAAAGGTCGCAGGAGAATTTGCCAGGCTGGGTTTTACCATTCTTACCGGCGGTGGGCCAGGGTTAATGGAAGCTGCAAATCGTGGTGCACAAGAGGTGGGCGGAAAGTCGGTAGGCTGTAATATTCAATTGCCGGTTGAACAGAAACCAAATCCTTACCTGGATAAATGGGTATATGTAAAGCATTTTTTCCTCCGCAAAATTCTGTTGGTAAAATATTCCTTTGCATTTGTCGTGATGCCTGGCGGCTATGGTACTATGGATGAGTACTTTGAAGCCCTTACGCTTATTCAAACTCATAAGATTGATCACTTTCCGGTTATCATTTTCGGAAAAGAATATCATAAGGAGTTATTAGCCCACATTGAACTGATGAAAAGTGAAACCACGATAGGTAAGAATGATGATCAGCTATTCCTGATTACCGATGATATAGAAGAAGCCAAAGCTATGATCAAAGAAAAGAGTATAAAGCAATACAAGCTGAAACCAAAACAAAAAGTAAAGCCCATTAAATGGCTATTTGAACGTGTTTAAACAAGAGAGATCATGAGAACAAAAAAAGGGTTCGGACAAGTTTTATCTGTGAATTTATTGGACACAGGTGCGAAACATCAGCACAGAAATCCAATGAAACATTATTCGCACTATCATAAACATGCAATAACCAAAGCAAAAAACAAGTCCCTTGAAACCGCTGTCCACAAGTTTGATATTCCCTTAAATACAATCATGCTTGCGGCCGATTTGATAGGAAGTCAATATGATACATTGAGCAAACAAAGCCTATTAAACGAGGTGACCGGAATCAAGACCGCTGCTGCATATATGTACGCTATACTTAATGATTTTCTTGCAGCAGAGAAGATTGATAAACATAAAATACAACCGGTTATAACCTCTTTTGACCTTAAAGGCTTGACTGAAAATGTGGTCGGTCAAATGAAGCATCAAACCAGGGATTGGCAGGATATTAAGTATACGCATATAGGATCGTCTCACATATCCCTGGATGAAAAGCTGCTGGAGCACTGCCTGGTAAACCTAATATCAAATGCCATTAAATACTCCGATGTCGCCGATCATATTGAAGTAGGAACGGAGATAAATGAAGATTCGTGCAAAATATGGGTAAAAGATTACGGGATCGGCATCCCCGAGAAGGAGCAGGATAAATTGTTCGAACCATTTTTCAGAGCCAGCAATGTATCTCACACCACAGGTACCGGATTAGGCTTGAATTTGGTGAAACGGTATGCCGAGTTAATGGGCGGTAAGGTAACGGTAGAAAAAAATGCTAAAAAGGGAACTGTTTTTAACCTGATTTTCCCAATTACTTCTTGACCGGGAGTTTATTAAATCAAAAAATATGGAACTATTAATTGATGAGTTATGAAAACCATTTTGAATACATATCCGGCGCAGTTGGTACCCAAAGGCGGATTAATCTTTTTATTGATGATTGTGGCTGTCAACTCCTATTGTTTGACAACCAAAACTCATAGAGATACATCCATTTCTGCAGAAATAAAGATGCAGTTGGGTGACTTTAAAAACGGGGGAGTTTTTCATTTTCCGCATAGTGTATTTCGCTTTTACAGGTATCATAATTTTCAACCCGTATGGGTAAAACCAGGCGACGATCCAAAACACACCTTGGAAGGAGTGCTGCTGATCAATTGTGTACTTCAGTTTGGCCTTTGCCACGCCGATTATCATCCTAAAGAAATTGATTATGCACGCCTGCGCACTATTCTTGAACACCCCGGGCAAGTAAATAACAATGAAAAGGCCAGGTGCGATTTGATGATTACCGATGCATTGATCACTTTTATCAATCACCTGCATTATGGCAAACTAAACGGATCAGTCGGAAAAGTTGTGGGGGATTAAAGTTTACGCATAGATATTAGCTAAT